>DAHUYG010000020.1 GCA_027315315.1 Acidimicrobiaceae bacterium
CCGCATCCTCGGCATCGGAGGGATTGCGCAGCACAGAAAACGCCACCCGGTAAAGCGTGCCGGAGTACTGCTCCACCAGCGCCGCAAGAGCCGCCTCTTCAGCGGCCTGCCGCGCCTGCTCCTCCATCACGCTGTCGGAAATCTTCATCCACCCTGCGTAAATGGCCTGGCTGGTGCTCATCTAAGCACCAGACGCAGGCCAAAAGAAAAGTGCTCGAATTTGCATGCGCGGCCTGAGCGATCCGCGCGCTGGTTCCAGTCTACTGGTTGCCGTGCAGCTTCTCCTGGGCGATCTCACCGGCCGCCGCCCGGGCACGGGCGCGCGTGCGCTGCCAGTCGGCCCCGCCCATCTTGGAGAGCGTCGGGGTCTCGCCCCCCGAGTACGGGGTGAGCGCCTCGATCTGGTCGACCGGCAGGTAGAGGCGGTCGCTCCCCCGGAACTCCAAGAGGAGGTAGTCGCGTGTGGCGCCGGCGACCGTACGGGTCGTCACCCCCGCGTATCGGGCCACGCCATGCTGGCGGTGCACGACGTAGCTGCCCGGTGCCAAGTCGTCGAAGAAGCCGTCGGTCGGGCGCGCCCGCGGGCGGGGGCGGCGGTGGGGGGTCCGCCGGCCGGTGAGGTCGGCCTCGCCGAGCACCGCCACCGCGGGCTGATCGAGCACGAAGCCCTCCGACAGCGGCGCGATCACGATCGAGATGCCCGGTGCGCTCACCGCCTCGGCGGCCACGCGGGCGCTCACGCCCTCCCCCGCCAGCAGGTCCGAGAACCGGGCCGCGGCCAGCGGGTTCGACGCGCAGAGCGTCACCGAGCGCCCCTGCCCCGAGAGCGAGACCAACTGCTCGGCCATTCGGGTGGCGTCCCCAGCCACCGGCGCCAGGTGGCCGGCCGAGATGACCGGCACCTCGGGGCTCTCGGCCAGGGCCGGCATGGCCAGCACTGAGGCACCCGAGCGTGCGAGGAGCCTGTCGAAGGCGAGGTGCAGTCGGGGCAGCTCCTCGTCATGGCGGTCCTCTCCCCAGGTCGAGGCGAGCGTCTCGGTCAGCGCCCCCTCCTCGTCGTAGACCTCGAGGGCTCGGTCGCGCAGTCGTCGCGGCTCGCTCAAGACGACGAGCGAGCCCTCGCCCAGGTGGTCGGCGAGCAGCCGCTCGTCCTCGACCAACCACGGGAGCCAGGCCTCCATCCCGTCGAAGACCTCGCCGGCGGCGAGACGCTCCCACTGGCCCCGGCTGAACACCGCCCCCGAGGCGAGCGCCTCGGCCCGGGCGCGCAGTGCCTCGGTCGGCAGCATCTCTCGGCAGCCGTACACGACCACCGACTCGAGGTCGTCGGTCGAGCGCTGGTCGCCCACGTCGAAGATCGTGAGCCGGTCGACCTCGTCCCCCCACAGGTCGATGCGGACGGGGTTCTCGGCGGTCGAGGGGAAGACGTCGACGATGCCGCCGCGCACCGCGACCTCCCCTCGGTGCTCCACCTGGTGCTCGCGGCGATAGCCGTGGCCGACGAGGTGCGCGATCAGCTCGGACTGCTCGAGGCGCCCACCCCGCCGCACGACGAGGGGCCGGGCGGCCTCCCGCCAGTCGCCGAGGCGCTGCAGGGCCGAGCGCACCGGCGCCACGACGACGCGCAGGCCCGGGTCCCCGGGCACCGGCTCGTCGCCGAACAGCCGCCAGAGGACCTCGAGGCGGAGACCCATCGTGTGGGTGTCGGGGCTGACCCGCTCGAGGGGCAGGGTCTCCCACGGCGCGAAGAGGGCCACGGTCGGCGGGTCGAGAAACACGCGAAGGTCGTCGACCAGTCGCTCGGCGTCGGCCAGGGTTGGCGTCACGACGACGATGGGCGAGAGCTCCGAGAGGTGTGCGAGCCCGGCCAGCGCGTAGGCCCGGACCGGGTGCGCGACGGCCAGCGTGGCATTCGATCGACCGAGCACCTCGACAAGCGCAGGATGCGCGCGCAGCAGCGGCGCGAGGGCGTGCAGCGGGGCAGACGGGCGGTCCGTCTCGATCGTCGTCACCGGGCGATCAGGCCGGGGCCGGCTTGGTGTTGAACCGGTTCATGGCGGCGGTGATCCCCGCCGTCGCGATCGCCTCGACGGCATCGGCGGCGAGCTCGATCGCGACGTCGAGCCCCTCGCGCTCGCGCCGTGACGGGCGCCGCAGCACGTGGTCGGCGCCCTCGCCCCGTGGCTTGCCAATCCCGATCCGCACCCTGGCGAAGGCGGTCGTGTGCAGGTGGGCCTCGATCGAACGGAGCCCGTTGTGGCCGGCCAGCCCGCCGCCCAGCTTCACCTGGATCGACCCGGGCGCGAGGTCGAGCTCGTCGTGGACGATCACGATGCGCTCGGGGTCCTCCACCCCGAAGCGGCGCACGAGGGGCGCGAGGGCGTTCCCCGACTCGTTCATGTAGGTGCCGGGCACTGCGAGCACGACCCGCAGCGCTCCGATGCGCACCTCTTCGACGCTCGATCGCTGGCCCTTCATCGGACGCAGCCGTCCCGAGCCGTGTCGGCGGGCGAGCACCTCGACCGCGTCGGCACCGACGTTGTGACGCGTGCCCGCGAACTCGGTCCCCGGGTTCCCGAGGCCGACGACGAGCAGATCGGCCGGGGTGCCTCGGCGGCCGGCGCCGTCCTCGGACCGCCTCCCGACGAGGAGCCGCCGCAGGGGGCTACTACCCCTCGGCGTCGGAGCCGGCGGAGGCGCCCTCGGCAAACGCCGCGCCCTCGGCGGACGGCGCCGCCTCGCCCTCGGCTCCGCCCTCACCCTCGCCCGCAGCGGCCTCGACGCGTGGCGGCAGGCCGACGACGACGGTCGTGTCGGGGTCGACGTCGACGCTCACCGCGCTCGGGAGCCCAATGTCGGCGACGCGCAGCGACGCGCCGATGGTCAGTTCGCTGATGTCGAGCTCGACGGAGTTGGGGATGTCCATCGGCAGCGCCCGGACCGGCAGGGCGAAGAGCTGCTGCTCGACCATGCCGTCGCCGTGGCCGACCTCGATCGCCTCGCCCACCAGGTTGATCGGGACCTCGGCGGAGATCACCTCGTCGCGGCGCACGATGACGAAGTCGACGTGGGTGACGCTCCCCTTGACCGGGTGCCGCTGGAGCTCCCGGGCGAGGGTCAGGTAGGTCTGGGACCCGGCGCGCAGCGAGAGCAGCGCGTTGGAGCCCGCCGCCCCCGACAGGGCGCTGCGCAGCTCCCTCGCGTTCAGCGCGACCGAGACCGGCTCGGTACCGTGCCCATAGACGGTCCCGGGCACCAGGCCCTCGCGCCGCAGGCGCCGCGACTCGCGTGACCCGGTGGCGCGGCCGACCTGGGCCTCAAGGACGATCTCGGGCATGGCAACTCTCCTCGACGCAGGTGTGGGGGACGGCCCGGCACAACATGTGCGAGCGGACGGGTCCCTCCGAAGATCGCGTCCAGGCTATCCCGTGTCTGGGGACGACGGGACCGGCCTCAGACCTGGTTGGCTCCGCCGAAGATCTCCGAGACCGAGGTCTCCTCGAACACGGCGTCGATGGCGTCGGCGATGATCTTGGCCACCGAGAGCACCTCGAGCTTCTCGAAGCGCAGGTCATCGGGCACCGGGAGGGTGTCGGTCACCACGACCCGGGAGATGGGCGACTTCTGGAGGCGCTCGACCGCCGGGTCCGAGAACACGCCGTGGGTCGCCATCGCCCAGATGTCCCCGGCCCCTGCGTCGGCCAGGCGCTCGGCGGCGGCGCAGATGGTGCTGGCGGTGTCGATCATGTCGTCGATGATCACGCAGTGGCGCCCCTCGACCTCCCCGACCACGTGGCGGACCTCCACCTGGTTGTAGGTGCCCTTGGGCCGCCGCTTGTGGACGAGGGCGAGGTCGGCGTTCAGGTGCTGGGCATAGCCCTCGGCGACCTTGACCCGACCCGAGTCGGGGGCCACCACGACGATCTCGCCGTCCACCCTGCTGTGCAGGTACTCCTCGAGCACCGGGGTGGCCCGCAGGTGGTCGAAGGGGACGTCGAAGAACCCCTGGATCTGCCCCGAGTGCAGGTCGACGCTGATCACCCGTTCGGCGCCCGACGCCTGGAGGAGGTCGGCCACCAGCTTGGCGGTGATGGGCTCGCGGCCGGTCGACTTGCGGTCCTGGCGGGCGTACCCGTAGGCCGGGCAAATGGCGGTGATCGTCTTGGCCGACGCCCGCTTGGCCGCGTCGATCATGATCAGCTGCTCCATCAGCGTGTCGTTCACCGGCCGGCAGTGGGTCTGGATGATGAACACGTCGCTGCCGCGGATCGAGGTGTCGTAGCGGCAGTGGATCTCGCCGTTGGCGAACTCGCGCAGGTTGGGCTCCCCGAGCCTCACCCCGAGGTGCGCTGCGATCGCCTCGGCCAGCGGGCGGTTGGCGCGACCGGACAGGAGCTCGAGCTTGCGCTTCGGGATGACCTCCACGGGCGCAACGCTACCAAGCCCTCAGCAATCCTTCCCGAGCCGGTGGTGGCTCAGTTGAATCTGGACTCCGAGGTTTCGAGCGCGTCGGCTGGACCCGTGGCCGAAGCTGCGCCCGGAGCTCGCACAGGAGCGCGACCGTCAGGCAACGGCGTCTAGCCCGTCGGGCGCACCTCGAAGGGCCCGAGGCGCCCGCCGTCCTCCACGACCGCACCGGGGCCGAGCGCGGCGAAGGGACCGACATGCGCGCCCGAGCCGATGCGGGCGCCCTCGCACAGCGAATAGCGAATCTCGCTCCACTCCCCCACCTCGGTGTCGATGAGGGTCGTCTCGGGCCCGATCTCGACCCCGTTGCCGAGCACGCAGTTCCCCCGCAGGACGACCCCGGGCCACAGCGCGACGTCGGGGGCGAGCTCGACGGTCGTGTCGATGTAGGTGCGCTCGGGGTCCCACATCGTGACCCCCCGGCGCATCCAGCGCTCGTTGATGCGGTCCCGGAGCTCGGCCTCCGCGAAGGCCAGCTGGGCTCGGTCGTTCACCCCCGCCGTCTCGACCGGGTCCTCGACGACCATGGATCGCACCTGGTAGCCGGCCCCCGAGAGCACCTCGACGACGTCGGTCAGGTAGTACTCGCCCTGGGCGTTGGCCGGGCTGAGGCGCCGCAGGGCCGGCGCGAGCAGGGCCCGGCGGAAGCAGTAGATGGACGTGTTGACCTCGTCGACGGCGCGCTCTTCGGGGGTGGCGTCGGAGTCCTCGACCACCCGCACGACCTGGTCGTCGCCCGAGCGCAGCACCCGGCCATAACCGCCGGGGTGCTCGAGCACGGCGGTGAGGAGCGTGGCCGCGGCGTCGGTCGAGCGGTGGCGGCGCACGAGTGCGGCGAGGGTCGCCGGCCGGAGGAGCGGCGTGTCGCCCGGGAGCACCACGACGTCGGCATCCTCGTCGTCCTCGGGGAGCCCATTCAGCGCGACGGCGGTCGCGTCACCGGTGCCGCGCGGGACCGACTGCTCGACGAACACGATGCGCAGGTTCCCCGGCGCCGCGTCGGCGAGGGTCTTGGTCACCCACGCCGCGCCGTGGCCCACGACCACCACGACGCGGTCGAGCTCGAGCTCGGCCAGCGCATCGAGGACGTGGAGGACCATCGGCCGCCCGCAGAGTCGGTGGAGCGGCTTCGGACGCTCCGAGCGCATCCGGGTGCCCTCGCCGGCAGCGAGGACGATGGCGTGCAGTGGTCCTCTCACGGTCATGGTTCATTCTTCCCCCGCACCGCCGGAATTGCGCACAGGGTCCGCCGGCCGGGCGCCGGGGTCGGGGCGGCCGGCGGGCGGTAGCGTCGAGGGACGTGGCATCCCGGTGGTGCTCCCGGCGGGCGATGGGCTACCACGCGGCCCTGCTCATCCTCGTCCCGGCCTGCGCCGCCCTGTGCGACTGGCAGGTCCATCGGGCGCTCTCGGGGAACGACCTGAGCTGGGCGTACGTCTTCGAGTGGCCGTTCTTCGCCGGCTACGGGGCCTACATGTGGTGGAGGCTCGTGCACGAGCAGCTGCCGGCCAGGAGCGTCTCCCCGGCCCCCGCCGCGGCCGAGATCGACCCGGCGGGCAGCGGCCCCTCGCCGGAGCCCGACGTCGACGAGGAGATGGCCGCCTACAACCGCTACCTCGCCGAGCTCGACGCCAACGGTCCCCCGAAGCGCTGGTGAGCATGGGCCCCGGCCCGGCGTTTGTCACCTTGTGGCCTGCTCGTTTACAGTCTTTGGCCGTGTCGGGAACATACGCAGAGCCGGGGACCCAGACGTTCCAGACCTGGGGCCGTCGAGACCAGGTCATCGCGCAGTGCCGCTACTGCGGGTACGACATCGTCTTCTTCGGCGGCCCCGACCGTCCCGACTGGCGTCACCTCGTGACCGGCGACCACCGCTGCGGCGCCGAGCTCGCGGCCGAGGCCTAGGCGCTCAGACCCACTTCCCGGGGTTCAGGATCCCCCCGGGATCGAGCGCCCGCTTGATGGTGCCCGTCAGTTCGAGAACGTCGGCCCCCAGCTGTCCGGGGAGGTGCCGCGCCTTCAGGCTCCCGACGCCGTGTTCGCCCGTGATGGTGCCCCCCATCTCGAGGGCCACCTCGATGATCCGGTCGAAGGCCACCTCGGCGCGCGCCCGGGCCGAGGTGTCGTGGGGGTCGAAGGTCACGAGCGGGTGGAAGTTGCCGTCGCCAGCGTGCCCGATGACCGGGATCATGGTGTCGGTCCGCTCGGCCACCTCGGCCACCGCGCCGACCAGGGCCGGGATCCGCGGGATCGGCACCCCGATGTCCTCGATCAGGACGGTGCCGAGCCTCTCCACGCACGGGATGGCCATGCGCCGGGCCCCCATGAGCAGCTCCCCCTCGGCGGGGTCGTCGGTCAGCGCGACGTAGGTCGCGTCGCACTCCTCGCAGGCCGCCGCCAACCGGGCGCCCTCGGTGGTGTCGACCGGGCACTGGCCGATCAAGAGCGACCCCACGCCGGCCTCGAAGCCCATGGGCCGCACCCGCTCGACGGCCGCGATCGCGGCGGCGTCCATGAGCTCGAGGGCGGCCGGACGCGAGGTCGCCATGATGCGGGCCACCGCGCGCCCGCAGTCCACGACGTCGGCGAAGGTCGCTGCGATGGTGGAGGGCAGCGGACCGAGCGGGCGGAGCCGGAGTGTCGCCTCGGTGATCACCCCGAGGGTGCCCTCCGAGCCGACGAAGAGCCGCTTCAGGTCGTAGCCGGCGACGTCCTTGATGGTCGCGCCACCGAGACGCAGCGCCCGCCCGTCGGCCAGCACGACCTCGAGACCGAGCACGTAGTCGGTGGTCACCCCGTAGCGCACGCAGCACAGGCCGCCGGCGTTGGTCGCGAGGTTCCCGCCGATCGAGCAGATCTCGAAGGAGGAGGGGTCGGGCGGATACCACAGCCCGAAGCGCCGGGCCTCGGCCTTCACCTCGGCGTTGAGCGCACCGGGTTGCACCGTCGCCACCATGGCCGGCGCATCGACGCTGACCGCGCGCATGCGCTCGGTCGAGAGGGTGATGCAGCCGTCGACCGCCGAGGAGCCCCCCGACAGTCCCGTGCCGGCCCCCCGGGGGACGACCGGGGTCGAGAACCGCGACGCGATCCTGAGGGTCGCCTGCACCTCGGCGGTTGAGGCGGCCCGCACGACGGCGACGGGCATGCCTGGCCGCACCGTCATCGCGCGGTCATAGCGGTAGCCCTCCATCTGGTCGGGGTCGCTCAGCACGCTGCCCGCGGGGAGCGCGTCGAGCAGCGCACGGAGGACCGCCGGCTCGCTCATCGACCGCCTCGCTTGGTCATCGGGGCCATGGTCGACGATAGGTGCGGGCGAACCCCCCGCACCACGCCCGGGTCCGGATGCACCGTGCCGCCCATGAGACCGGCGGCGCCGGCGCTCGGCTGGCGGGGGAGGGATCGAACCTCCAACCTCCGGATCCAAAGTCCGGCGTTCTGCCGATTGAACTACCCGCCAAGGGTCACTCAGACGTAGCACAGCCGGGGCTCGCGGGCCGTCGGGCGGAGGCCGGCGCGATTCCTTACGGGGGCCTTAGGACGGCCCGGTAAGCTCCAAAGGCGCAGGCAGCGCCCTCGAATCGGAGGATCCCTTGGCCGCGCTGCACGGGCCGAGCAAAGAGGCGGCGCCCCCATGAAGATCCTCGTGATCGACGACGACCCGGCCGTGAGCGCATCGCTTGAGCGCGCGCTGCGCCTCGAGGGCTACGAGGTGCGGACGGCCGCCGACGGGGGCCGCGGCCTCGAGTCGCTGGCGCTCGCTCCCCCCGACGCCGTCGTGCTCGACCTCGGGCTGCCCGACATCGACGGGATCGAGGTCTGCAGGCGCATGCGCGCCGCGGGCGACGACACCCCGGTCCTCATGCTGACGGCCCGTGACGCCGTGAACGACCGGGTCCAGGGCCTCGACGCCGGGGCCGACGACTACCTGGTGAAGCCCTTCGCCCTGGCTGAGCTCCTGGCGCGGCTCCGGGCCCTGCTCCGGCGTCGGAGCGGCGAGGAGGGCGAGCTCCTCCGCTTCGGAGACCTCGAGCTCGACCTCGGCACCCGTGAGGCACGCCGGGGGGGCCGGAACTTCTCCTTGACCCGGATCGAATTCGACCTCCTCGAGCTCTTCTTGCGCCATCCCCGCCAGGTGCTCACCCGCGAGGTGATCCTCGAACGCGTCTGGGGATACGACTTCGACTCGGGCACCAACTCCCTCGCCGTCTACGTCGGCTATCTGCGGCGCAAGACCGAGGAGGGCGGGGAACGCCGCTACGTCCACACCGTGCGAGGCGTCGGTTACGTGCTGCGCGAGCCATGACGTTTCGCTCGCGCATGGTGCTGGCGTCGGTCGTCGTCGGCATCTTCGCCATCCTCGCCGCCTCGCTCGGGGCGTACCTGGCGTCGCGCAACTCGCTCATCAACTCGGTCGACGACGTGCTGCGCTCCGCGGTGAGCGACGTCGGGCAGATCCCCGGCGCGCCGACGGTCGAGGCCAACGGGCTCGTCTATGAGATCCGCTCCCCCTACGTGCAGTTCTACACACCGCTCGCCCCGCCGAGCTCCCCCACTCTCCCGGTCGACCCCTCGGTGCGCGCCGTGGCCGCCGGGCGCGCCCGCTCCTACACCACCGACGTCCGCGTGAACGGCCAGCAGTGGCGCGAGTACGTGACCCCCTACCAGGGCCTCATGCGGATCGACGGGTTCGCGACCCAGATCACCGGTGCGCTGCAGGTCGGCGAGCCCTTGACGGGCGTCAACGACCAGCTCGGGGGGCTCGGGCTCGGGCTGTTCTTCGTCGCCCTCGCCGCGCTCACCATCACCATCTTGCTCGGGTGGTTTATCTCGCGTGCGGCCATCGGCCCGCTCAACGAGCTGACCGCGTCGATCGAGGACCTGGCGCGGACGACCAACGTCTCCGAGCGCCTCGAGGAGGGGGGACCCGACGAGCTCGGGCGGCTGCGTCGCGCCTTCAACCGCCTCCTCGCCGCCCTCGAGTCCTCCCGGGTGGCCCAGCAACAGCTCGTGGTCGACGCATCCCACGAGCTGCGCACCCCGCTCACCAGCCTGCGGACGAACCTCGAGATCGTCCGGCGCGTCGACGAGCTCCCCGAGGGCGAGCGTGAGGTGCTCGTGTCCGACGTCCTCACCCAGATGCAGGAGCTGACCAACCTCGTGGCCGACCTGGCCGAGCTCGCTCGCGGCGACCAGGCCCAAGAGGAGCGGGCCACCCTCCGCCTCGACCGGCTGATCGAGGATGTGGTCGAGCTCGCGGCCTCCCACGGACGCCGGCGCGGGGTCACATTCCGGACCCAGCTCGAAGAGGTCTGGGTGACCGGGCGGCGAAACCGGATCAGCCGCGCCGTCGGCAATCTCCTCGACAACGCGCTCAAGTGGAGCCCCGACGACGGCGTCGTCGACGTGCTGTGCCGGGCCGGCGACGTCGCGGTGCGCGATCGCGGGCCGGGGATCGACCCCGAGGACCTCCCCCACGTCTTCGACCGCTTCTACCGGGCCCGGGCGGCCCGCGCCCTGCCCGGATCGGGGCTCGGCCTCGCCATCGTCGCCCAGGTGGCCAACGAGGAGGGCGGGTCGGTCAGGGCCCAGAACGCCGACGACGGCGGGGCGATCGTGACGCTGCACCTTCCCGAGGCGGCCGCCCCCTCGGACCCAGCGGCCGATCTCGACGAGCCCGACGCGGTGCACGCCCGCCTCAACGGCGCGGTGCACGACGCGACCGGCCAGCGCCGGGCCTAGTCCGGCCGACCCCGGATCGCACAAGGTGGAGGCATCCCCGTCACCCGCCGGGCCCGCGGCGCGCTCGGGGCGCCGCGTCCGGTGGGGGGCCGCCCTCCTCGTCGCGCTGGCGGCGGCGGTTGCGACGCCGCTCGCGGCGCTCGGTTCGCAGCGACAGACCGTCGTGTTGATGGGTGACTCCCTGAGCGCCATCTCGGCGCCCCTGATCGGCCCATACTTCGATCTCCTCGGCTACGACCTCCGCCCGGCCACGCTCTCGGGCAGCGGGCTCCTCGACACCGAGGTCGACTGGCCGGCCCACGCCCGCGCCCTCGTGGCGCAGGACGACCCGAGCGTCGTGGTGGTCGAGTTCATCGGCGACTACGGGTTCCTCGGCACACGGCCGGGCGTCGCAGCGCACTCGCCGGAGTTCTACGCGCAGTGGGCGGCGGTCGCCCAGCAGCTCGAGGACATCTTGAGCTCGCGGGGTGCCCGGGTCTACTGGGTGCTCGGGCCGCCGGTCTCCAACCCGGTGAACGAGGCGGCCATCGTGACCCTCGACCGCATCTACGAGCGCCTGCACGCCCCGAACACCGCCTCGGGGCACCCGCTCACGATCGACGTGACCCCGGCGCTCACCGGAGGGACGGGCCGCTACACCGAGTACCTCCCCGGCCCGGGCGGCGTCCCCGTCCAGGTGCGCACGCCGAATGGGACCCACTTCACCCTCTACGGCGCCGCGCTGTTCGGCCGCGCCATCGCCCAGGCGATCGGACCCGCGTAGGGCTCAGTGCACCGCCGCGCCCTCGACGAGGCGCGACCGGAGCAGCCCGATCGCCTCGGCGCTCATCGAGCCTTCCTGGACGAGGAACGACTCGGCACCGGCATGGTCGCGCTCCAAGACGTCCAGGACCTCGGCCATGACCCACCTCGGGCTCGAGAGCATGCCCTCGGCGGCGGGTGCCGGGATGCCCTGGGTCCCGAAGAGCGCGACGACCTTGGCCAACCGCTCGGGCGGCGTGTAGGAGGCGCTGAGCGCGTAGTCGTCGAGCACGGTCTCGCGCGGCACGCCGAGCGCCCGGAGCAGAACGGCGATGGTGAGGCCGGTGCGGTCCTTGCCACCCCAGCAGTGGACCACCGCCGGCCCGACGGCCGGATCGGCGAGCCGACGGCAGAGGGCGCCGATTACCCCGCCGGCCCGGGCCAGCATGGCGAGGTAGTCCTCGAGCAGCCAGCGTTCGCCGGATCGTCGGTCGCTCAGCGTCGAGGGGTCGGCGTCGTCGATGCGACCGCCCGGAAACGTCATGGGGACGAAGGGCCGGGGCCCGGGGCCCTGGTCGCGCTCGTCGTCCCTGCGCAGGTCGAAGATGGTCTCGACCCCGAGGGCATCGAAGGCCGCCAGCCCCTCGGCGCTCAGGTAGTGGAGGCTGTCGGAGCGAAACAGGAGCCCCCACCGGGTGCGGCCGCCGCCCTCGGTGTCGTACCCACCGATGTCCCGGAAGTTGATGAGGCCGTCGAAGGGGAGCCTGCGCTCGGCCACGACGACGGTGCCGTCCCGGTGCGTGAGCGACACGTAGTGGCGTCCCGGGCCCGGATCCTCCAGGCGGGCGGTCCCAAGGGCCACCGGCACCCGGCCGGCGGGCGCGTGGGTGCCGGGCCCGGGGGTCGGCCCGATGCCGATCTCGACGTGATCCTCGCCCCTCAGGTCCCACCGCACGACGAGGGAGGACCCATCGCGCTCGAGCTCGACGCGGGCCGGTGTCCGGGTGGCCACCGTCGCACGCTAGCGAGGAGCCGTGACCGCGATCCTCAGAGCGCCTTGAAGTACCGGACGACGGGGAGCGCGACGAGGCCGGCGCGCTCGTAGGTCCGGCGAGCCGGGGCGTGCCCGGGATCCCCTCCCGTCTCGATCATGGCGACGCGCATCTTCGCCTTCGTGAGCTCGTCCAATGCGAACTCGGTGAGCGCGAGTCCGACCCCCCGGCGTTGTGCGCCGGAATCCACCGCGATCATGTACACCTCGCCCAACAGCCGCTCGTGGTCCACGGAGATGGCCACGAAGCCGACCACCTCTTCGTCCTCCTCGGCCACCCAGGACTGGAGCGCACTGGAGTTCAGCGCCGCCTCGACGGTCCGTCGCTGATCGGTTCTCCAGTCAGGATGGAGCCTGGGAAAGATCTCGGGTCCGAGCACGTCGGCCAGCGACGAGAAGACCGGGGCCCAGGCCCGGATGGAGAGCGAGACCACGGCCGAGTGGTCGGCCTCGGTACAGCGGCGGATGTCCATCGGCCAATGCTCGCGTGCTGGCGGGCGGTGCTCGCCAAGCGGCACGTCGCTCGTGCTTCGGCGATGTGCGGCCCGACGAACCCAAGCGGGTCGTGGGTACCGCGCTGCCAGGGGCCCACCCTGGCCTGGGGGGGCCGAGGAGTTCTGGCTTAAGCCTTAGGAGAAAGGCCAGAACCATCGCTGCGGTTCCGCCAGATCGTCGGGTCTGGACGGTGCGGACCTGTCAGATCTGCGAATGGCAGACCAGAACTGCTCAGGCCCTTGAGCCGCCTTCCTGAGGCCCATCCTCAGTGGCACCGCCCTCGTTTTCCCACTCCGCGATCTCTTCGTCTTCTTCGTCCTGCGGGCTGCTTTCCGCAGCGGGGCGAATGGCCTCGTCAGGCGGTGGGCCGAGCTTCACCCGCTCGTCGCGTTCCTCTGGGGAGGGGCTGTCCTGGCCGCGCGGCACAGATGAGATCCTACGGCGGCGGTCCCTGAGCGAACAGCGAGAAGATCGAGTGCGCCCCGATCCCGGCGCCAAGTGATGGGCAATGGCGGGTTGACAAGCCACCCCCTCGTCGCTCGTTCTTCGGCATTTCTTAACTGCGGTTGGCCGTCGTCTTAGGGCCCGGGGAGAGGATGACGGAGACCGAGGAGGGGCAGTTGTTCGCCAACCGATCCATCCACACTCACCGGGCCCGAGGACGCGTTGCACACGTCCGCCGCACCGCGCTGCGGGCCCTCGGGGCCGGAGCGGATCGCATCGTGGAGATCGTCGGGTCAGTCTCCGCCCAGCTGGTCGGGCGCGCCACCCGGCCACTGGCGGTCATCCCGGTGCAAGTACAGGAGGGCTCCCCACCCCCCCGGGGCGAGCCCTCCGGCGGCCGCTCCTCGGTCTGGGTCGCCTCACCCTCAGCGACCCGTGCACGCCAGGGGTAGGGGCACACCCACCCCTACCCCTGGCGTCCCTCCGCCCCAGGCTGGAAGGGGCCTCGGCGGGTCCTGCTAGCCTGCCCCCCGGCATGGGTTCCCTGATCAAGAAGCGCCGCAAGCGGATGCGCAAGAAGAAGCACAAGAAGATGCTGAAGGCGACCCGCTGGCAGCGCAGGGCCGGCAAGTAGCGCCCTAATCGGCCGGCCGGGGGTCCCCGAACTCGGGGCCCACGCTCAGGACCGGGACGAGCCTCCCGACCCTCCCGCCCACCTCGACCGGTCGCGGCCCGGAGATCCCCAGCTCCTCGGGGGTGCCCTCCACGAACCAGCTCGCCCCGCTCCCGGCCAGCCGGGGCTCTCGACTGCTCAGCGCGCCCAGGTGGTCCCGCCAGCGGGCGAGCTCGGGCTCGACCACGAGCGCAGGCTCGGTGAGGTCGTTGCCGAGGGCCTCGCGGTGCGCACCGCCCTCGGCCAGGCGGTCGTAGGCCCGGTAGACCGCCGCGGTGTCCACCGCGAGCGGGGGGACCAGCAGGACGAAGCTGCGCCGCTCGTCGGCCAGCACCTCGACCCGCTCACCGATCCCTTGGACCCGGGCCCGCCCCCCGCGCACGCAGAATGGCACGTCGGCCCCGAGGCGCGCCGCGAGCGTGAGGTCGCCACAGCCCGCCCAGCGCAGGACGGCGCCGGCGTCCGAGGAGCCGCCGCCCAACCCGCCGCCGGCCGGCACCCGCTTGGTCAGCCGGACCGAGGCGGAGCGCCCGATCGCGGCCAGCGCCCTCGCCACGAGGTTGCTCGGGCCGGCGTCGATGGCGGCCCCGCCGCTCAGGTCGACGACCTCGAGCCCGTCGCCGTCTGGATCGATGCGCAGCTCATCGGCCAGGTCGATCGAGACCATCTCGGCGTCGAGCTGGTGGAAGCCGTCGGGCCGGGTCCCGGTCACCCGCAGCGAGAGCGTCAGCTTGGCCGGTGCACGCACCACCACGGGCCCGCTCACGCCGGGATCCTCGCGAGCGCCCCCCACTGCTCGACGCTCAGCTCCTCGGCCCGGGCGCTCGGCGCCACCCCGGCCCGCTCGAAGGCCGCCGGCTCGACCACGCCGGCCAGTGAGCGGCGCAGCATCTTGCGGCGGTGCCCGAACCCGGCCCGCACCACGGTCTCGAACCTGCGGTACTCGACGGCGCCCGAGTCCACCGCCGGGACCGCCCGTCGCACGAGCTCGACGAGCACCGAGTCGACCTTCGGGCGGGGGACGAACACCGTGGGGGGCACCCGCCCGACGATCGAGGCCGTGGTCCAGTAGGCGACCTTGACCGAGACCGCCCCGTAGGCGGGGTCCCCGGGGCCGGCCACCCAGCGCTCGCCCACCTCCCGCTGGACCATCACGAGCATCCGGGAGAGGCCCGGGGCATCCTCGAGCGCCCGCACGACGATGGGGGTGGCCACGTTGTAGGGCAGGTTCGCGACCAGGACCGCCGGGCCGCTGCGCTCGCCGAGCAGGGATCCCCAGTCGAGCCGGACGGCGTCGGCCTCGAGCACCTCGGCCTCGGGTCCGAGGCTGTACCTGAGGACCTCCGCCAGGCGCCGGTCGACCTCGATCGCCAGGACCCGGGCGCCGGTCGCGACCAGGGCGACGGTGAGGGACCCGAGCCCGGCACCGACCTCGACCACGAGGTCGCCCGGCCCCACGCGCGCCAGGCGGGCGATCCGCTCGACGGTGTTGGGATCGGCGACGAAGTGCTGCCCGAGGGACTTTGCCGGCCGGATCTGATGCTCGGCCAGCAGGCGCTGGACGTCCGAGCGCGACAGGTTCACCAGGACACGGTGACCTGGATGACGCCTTGGCTCAAGGGGGCCATGGCCTCGAAGCCCGAGGGCGAGAGGTCCACGACGCGGCCCGGGTTGTCCGCCTCTCGGTCGTCGACCAGGCAGGTGATCGTCACGCCGGTCGCGAGGTCGCGCACAGTGAGCGTGGTCCCCTTCGCCAGCCAGGGGCTCGCACAGCGCCCGGAGGGCGCCTCTGCGTACCAGGTCGCGATGCCCGTGGCCGTGTCAGCGCCGGCGGCGGCGGCGGCGGCCGTGGTGGTGGTCGGAGCCGGCGCCACGGTCGTCGTCGTGCTCGGCGCCGGCGCAGCGGTGGTGGTCGTGACCTGGGCCCCGGTGGTCAGCGGCGTGGTCGGCGCCGGGGCCTGGAAGGCCAGTTTCGTGCTCCCGATGAAGCCACTCTGGGCGCGCGCCAAGGAGGCCGCAGCAGCCCGACCACCGCCTGCGCCCCGGGGAGCGGCGCTCAGCGTCGCCCCAGTGCCCAGTAGCAGGAGAGGCACACCCAGCAGCCCCAGGCTCAGGATCGAGCCCACGAGCACGCGCCTCCCCCCGGTGCTTTGTGTCCTCAGACCTCCGCCCTTCTCCGGGGACATGACACCCACGCCGACCAGGGGACCGGCGGCGGGATGAGGGGATACTAGGAACCGAGCCGGGGCCCCGCAAATGCGATCGGTCCTGGTCAGGCGGCCCGTCGGGGCGCCGGGTCAGGGCGACTCGAGCTTGAACGCGCGGCGCGCCGCGTCGTGGGTCGACGCCGCGACGGCGTCTTGGTCGACGCCCTTCAGCTGCGCGATGCACGCGCCGACGAGCGGGACGTAGCGCGGCTCGTTGCGCGACCCGCGGTGGGGCGCCGGCGCGAGGAACGGGCTGTCGGTCTCGATCAGCATCGAGTCGAGCGGGCACATGGTCGCCGCCTCGCGCACGTCGGCGGCGTTCTTGAAGGTGACGATGCCGCTGAACGAGACGTACATCCCCGCGTCGAGGCAGCGCCGCGCCTCGGCGGGGCCGCCCGTGAAGCAGTGCAGCACGGTGCGCTCCGGGACGCCCTCGGCGTGGAGGATGTCGAAGAGCTCGTCCCACGCGTCCCGCGCGTGGATCACGAGCGCGAGATCGTGGCGCTTGGCCAACGCGATCTGCGCAGCGAAGACGCTCCTCTGGGCCGCTCGGGGCGAGTGCTCGTAGAAGTAGTCCAGCCCGCACTCCCCCACCCCGACCGGCCGGTGCCCCGAGGCCATCGCCGCGTCGAGCAGCGCAGCGACCTCCTCGATCCCCCGGGACGCCTCGTGGGGGTGGAGCCCGACGGTGGCATAGACCGCCGGGCCGCCCGCCGGGGGGTCACCGGCGAGCGCCAGGGCCTGCTCCGAGGAGCCGGCCTCGGTCCCGATGCACACGACCCCGGCGATGCCCTCCTCGGCCGCCCGGAGCAGCACCGAGGGGTCCGGCTCGTAGAACTCCTGGACGTGGCAATGCGAGTCGAACCACGCCGCCCGGTCGGCCACCTCAGTCCCTCCGGCGCGGGAAGAGCGCGTCGCCCTTGGACACCGGGAGACCTCCGGGGTACCCGCCCCAGCGCGCATCCTGGGGCACGCGGCACTCCTCGGGGCGGCCGCGCATCCCGATGCGGCGCCAGATCTCCGCGCACGTCGCGGGCATCGCCGGGCTGGCCAGGAGCGCGACGATGCGCAACGCCTCGAGCGCGCTGCCGAGCACCGCGTCGAGCGCCGGCCCGGGCTCCATCTTCCAGGGCTCGGTCGACTCGAGGAGCGAGTTCGCGCCGCCGATGAGGCGCCAGGTCGCCACGAGTGCGTCGTTGGGAGCGAAGCGCTCCCACGCGTCCCGGGCCTCATCCAGCACCTCGCCGGCGAGGGCGGCGAGGGGGCTGGCCGGGTCCGCTGCGGGCCCGGTCCCCCCGCACTTGGAGCCGACGACGGTCGCCACCCGGGCCACCAGGTTCCCGAGGTTGTTGGCCAGGTCCGCGTTGTAACGGGCCACGATGCCCTCGTAGGAGAAGTCGCTGTCGCTCCCGAGCGGGGCCCGCAACAGGTGGTAGCGGACGGGGTCGACGCCGAAGTCGTCGGTCAACACGTGCGGTGCGACGTCGGTGATGGCGACGTCCTCGGCCGCCCGGGCCAGGCGCTGGAGCATCGTCTTGGAGAGCTTCTCGCCGCCGAAGAGGAGCCAGCCGTGCACGAAGAGGTTGGCCGGCGGGTCGATGCCCGCCGCCATGCACATCGCCGGCCACCAGACGCAGTGGAACCGCAGGATCTCCTTGCCGAGGAGATGGTGCACGCTCGGCCACCACTCGGCGAAGCGACGCTCGTCGGCCCCATAGCCGATGGCGGTGGCGTAGTTGATGAGCGCGTCGTACCAGACGTAGAAGACGTGCGCGTCGTCCCAGGGGACCGGCACCCCCCAGCGCATCGAGGTCCTCGTGATCGAGATCGGCTGCAGGCCGCCCTTGATGAACCCGAGCGCCTCGTTGCGCTTCGTGGCCGGTCGCACCGCCTCGGGATGCTCCTCGTACCACTCGAGCAGCCGGTCGCCGAACGCGTCGAGCTTGAAGAAGTAGTTCTCTTCCTCCATGAAGGAGACCGGCGTCGCGTGCACCGGGCAGTTGCCGCCGACCAGCTGCTCTTCGGTGTAGTAGTCCTCGCACCGCACGCAGTAGAGACCCTGGTAGAGGCCCTTCTCGATGAAGCCGTTGTCATAGACGCGCTGGAGGAAGGCCTGGACGGAGCGGTAGTGGCGCGGCTCGCTCGTCCGGATGAAGTCGTCGTACGCGATGCCGAGGCCCTCCCATGCCGCCTTGTAGCGGGCAGAGGTGGTCTCGGTCCAGGCGGCGGGCTCCATGCCGTGCTCGGCGGCCGACTCGGCCACCTTGGCCCCGTGCTCGTCGGTCCCGGTCAAGAAGAAGACGTCGTCGCCCGACAGGCGGTGCCAGCGGGCGATCGCGTCGGCGTTGACGGTCGTGTACGCGTGCCCCACGTGGGGCGCGTCGTTCGCGTAATAGATCGGAGTCGTGATGAAGAAGCGACCCATCGCTCCACGTTATCGGTGACCCGAAGGGCCCCCTTAAGCTCGGGCGCTCCGCCCAGCGTCGCGTTGCGCGAGCGCCTCGGCATAGGCCCTCCGGCGGGGCACCCCGAGCGCAGCGGCCACCGAGTCGGCGGCCGTCCGGGGGCTGTCCCCGGCCTCGAGGCGGGCCCGGACCGCCCCCACCACCACGTCGTCGCCCGGCGCGCTCGGGACCGCACCGGCCAGGACCACCACCACCTCGCCCCGCACCTCGCGGGCGGAGAACTCCTCGGCCGCCGCGCCGAGGGTGCCCCGCCAGACCTCCTCGTGGAGCTTCGTCAGCTCGCGGCACACGGCGACCTCCCGGTCCCCGCAGGTCGCGTGCAGCTCGGCCAGCAGGGCGCCGACCCGCCCGGGCGCCTCGAGCAGCACGGCCGTGCGCCGCTCGACGGCGAGGCGCTCGAAGAGCCGGCGGCGCTCGGTGCCCCGCCGAGGGACGAACCCCTCGACGCAGAACCGCTCGGTGTCGAGGCCGCTGAGGCTGAGCGCCGCGAGCACCGCCGACGGCCCGGGCACCGCGGTGACAACCAGGCCCTCAGCGCCGGCCGCCGTCACGAGCCGCCGGCCCGGGTCAGAGACCGTGGGCGTGCCGGCATCGCTCACGACGGCCACGGTCTTGCCGGCCCGCACCCAGCCCAGCACCTCTTGGACCCGCGCCGCCTCGTTGTGCCCGTGCAGGGAGACGAGCCGGGCCGGGTTCGAGGGCAGTCCGCAGGCGGAGAGCAGGGCACGGGTGCGTCTCGTGTCCTCACAGCACACGACGTCGGCCGCCGCCAGCACGTCGCGCGCCCGGGGCGAGAGGTCGCCCAGGTTGCCGATCGGGGTGGCCACGAGGACGAGCACCCCCGGGGGGCCACTCATGGCGTCGGACGGAACTCGACGCAGTCCCCCTCCCGCAGGCCCCAGCGGTCGAAGGACCCGGCGCGCGCCTCGAGCGCGTGCACGGCCCCGAGGCGGGGCATCGAGACCCGCCGGCGCGCCAGCCGCACGAGGGCGATGACCCGGTTGTCCCGGTTCAGGTACGCGACGTCCAGCGCGAAGGGCACCCCGAAGGAGTGGATCGAACGGGTGCGCGGGAGGAACATCGCGCCGTCGAAGTCGCGCCGGGCGACGAGGCCCCGCGTCCGGTCGTAGAAGGTGTCCGCCAGGTCGGCCGCCGCCAGCACCTGGCCGTCGCGAAGCAGCCAGCCCCTCTGCACGTGTCGGGACCCGCCTACACGTTGAACCGGATCTCGAGGACGTCGCCGTCTTGGACGGGATAGTCCTTTCCCTCGACCCGCAGCTTCCCCGCCGACTTGGCGGCGTTCCACCCCCCGAGGTCCAAGAGCTCGTCCCAGTGGATCACCTCGGCCCGGATGAAGCCGCGCTGGAGATCCGAGTGGATGACCCCTGCGCACTCCGGAGCGAGCGCGCCGGCCCGGAAGATCCATGCGCGCGATTCCTTGTCCCCGGTCGTGAAGAAGGTCCGGAGGCCGAGCAGGTCGAACGCCGCTCTCGCCACGCGGGGCACGACCCCCTGGCCGAGCCCGAGGCCCTCCATCAGCTCCCCCCGCTCGGCCGGCTCGAGCTGCGCCGCCTCCGCCTCGAGCTGGACGCAGACCCCGAGCGCCTCGCCGGCGCCCCCGAGATGGGCGGCCACCGGGGCGACGAGCGACTCGGCCTCCTCGAGCTGGCCCTCCCCCAGGTTCACGACCGCGAGGACGGGCTTGTCGGTGAGGAGGAAGGAGTTGTGCAGGCCGGCCCGGATCGAGGAGTCGAGCGCCGAGCGGAAGAGGGGCACCCCGGACTGGAGCACCTCCATCGCGGCGTCGATCGCGTCCGCCTCGGCGCCGAGCGCGGCGTCGCCCTTGAGGCGCGCCTGCTTGCGCCGCTTCTCGGACTGGGTCTCGAGGGAAGCCACATCCGCGAGCACGAGCTCGAGCTCGAGGGTCTCGAGGGACCCGAGGGGATCGTCGGCGCCGGCCACGGCGTCGTCCTTGAACGCCCGAAGGACGAGCACGAGGGCGTCGACCTCGCGGATGCCGCCGAGGAACCGGTTGCCCATGCCCTCGCCCGTCGACGCCCCGGCGACCAGGCCCGCGATGTCCACGAACTCCACTCCGGCCCGGACGACCTTCGCCGAGTGGCTGAGCTCGGCCAGCGCGTCGAGCCGGTGGTCGGGAAGGGGCGCCACCCCGACGGAGGTCTCGGTGGTGGAGAACGGGTGCGAGGCGACTGCGGCATGGCCCCCCGTCAGGGCGTTGAAGAGGGAGGACTTCCCCGCATTGGCCAGCCCGACGAGCCCGAGTCGTTCCATTGGTGCCCGACGCTACATGGCGCTCGCCGCAGGTCCGATAGGCTCACTGGCCCATGTCGAAGCGCACCGTCAAGCGCAAGCTGCGCAAGAAGAACAAGGCCAACCACGGCAAGCGGCCCAACGCGGGCCGGGGATGAGCGACGGGGGCTAGCGCCCCTGCCAGGAGCGATCCTTCTCCCGTAGCACCCCCATCAGCTCGGGCGGGAGGTCCGAGATGATCCCGTCGACCCCGAGGTCGACCAGGCGCTCCATCGCCTCGATGTCGTTCACCGTCCAGACGTGCACGGCGATGCCGTGCCGGTGGGCGGCCTCGACGAACTCCGAGTCGACGATCGTGATGTCCCCGTAGGACTCGGGCACCTGGAACGCCACGTAGTTGGCGGGCGGGGGCTCCTCCCCGTGGCGCACCGCATGGAAGAACGCGGCCGTCCCCGCGGTGCCGGCCGATGTGGGGACCTCGGGGGCAAGACGGGAGAACGCCTCGGTCGTGAGGTCGTTGAACGAGGTCACGATCACGTCGTCGCTTCTTCCATAGCGCGCCAGCAACTCGGCCACCGCCTGCTCATAGGGCGCGACGGCCGGGGCCGACTGCTTGATGTCGAGGTTCAAGATGGTCCCGGGGAAGGCCTCGAGCACCTCGTCGAGCGATGCGATCCGGAACTCGAGATCGGTCGCGGCCCGCCCGCGGTAGGGGTAGTCGGACTCGGGGCGCCCCGGCGTCACGTCGGCGCCCGGGATGAACCAGTACGCCGAGTCGAGGGCCTTCACCTCCTCGAAGGTGAGCGAGGCGATGGCGCCGGTGCCGTTGGTCGTGCGGTCGACGGTCTCGTCGTGGCAGACGACGATCCGACCGTCCTTGGTCGCGTGCACGTCGAGCTCGATCGCATGGGCCCCGGCCGCGACGGCGCTGCGCATCGCGAACAGAGTGGAGGAGGGCCAGGACCACGCCCCGCCCTGGTGCGCGTACGCGAGCACGCGTCGTTCGAGCCACGGGTTCGCTTCGGGCATCGGCGCATCGTACCGAGCCCGGCTCTCGTCGAGCGGCGGACGGGTAGCTTTGGTCCCCCGTGATCGATCACCTGCTCATCGACGTCATCGACGCGATCCACCGGTCCTTCGACCAGGCCCTGCTCGAGCGCCAGGCCGTGGAGGAGCGCTTCCAGGTCGACGTCTTCTTGGGCGACATCTCCTTTGAGACCTCCTACAGCCTCCCGGGCGAGGAGCAGCCGCCCCGGGTGCGGGCGGACCTGTCGATCGACTGGCCGACCTGGAGCCAGACCGCCTACCGGAGCTGGTCCATCGGCGAGACGCCGAGCGAGCTGCCCGAGGTGATCGTCGAGGTCGCCCTGCGGATCCAGCGGCTCTCGGGGGACCCGAGCTTCGAGAAGGTCCTCACCGTGCTCGGGCCCGAGAGCCCGCACCTCGGCGCCGTGGCGTTGGTCCGGACCGCGGCGACCGTCGAGCAGGTCTTAGAGGAGGGCGAGGGGGGCCCGGTCCGCTGGGCCGTCGAGGCGACCTACGAGGGGTCGATCCGCTTCGAGGAGCGCCACCTGGAGGACCCCTCGAGCATCGCCCCGGTGATCGACGCGCTCACGAGGTGGGTCGCGTCGGTGCTCGTCCAGATGGCCGACCTCCCGCTCTCGTTCCTCCCCCCCGACGAGAAGGACGCCGAGTAGCGCCTAGCGGTCCACCGTCGGATCGGGCTCCGCTCGGGCCTCGGCTGCCAGGCGGTGCACCACCTGGCGCTCGACGAGGAACGCCACCACCGGGACGAAGCCGGCGCAGACCATCGCGCCCATCTGGAGCAGCCCGAAGCGGGCCCGGCGGGCGAGGTCGGCCGCCGCCAACAGGTAGACGATGTAGAGCGCGCCGTGGATCGGCCCGACCACCCGCACCACGCCGGGCGAGTTGGCCGCGTACTGCAGCGGCACCCCGACGCACACGAGGATGATCAGCCCGACGCCGACGACGTAGGCCATGATCCGGTAGCGGAGGATGGCGCCGCTCACCTCGCGCCCCTCACCGGCCCCGCCAGGTCTTGGCGCGGCCCTCGGCGACCAGGTGGGCCAGGTGGTCGTTGTAGGCAGCGAGCTCCTCGTCCTCCTCCTCGAGGTGACGGACCGGTGCCCGGGGTGCCACGCCCGCCGCGACCCGGGCCGCCTGCAGGCGGCGCTGGGCCCGGGCGCCGACGGAGTCGGGATCGGTGTGCAGTAGCGACCACCACATCCACACCCCGACGATGGCGAAGACCGGCCACTCGACCGAGTAGAGGTAGCTCAGCCCGTTGCCGTCGAGGGCCCGGGTGACCTGCCACCACCCGGCGAAGAGGCATCCGGGCACCCAGAGGACGACCGCGACGTGCAGGGTGATCGCACGCCGAGAGAGCCACCGATCGCGCACGGCTCGATCCTAACGACGCTCCGAGCGGCCCCTCCTTCGCCATCAGAGCAGCTCGGCCCGCTCGGCGAGCGTGCGCAGCTCGACCTCGGGGCGTGCCCCGTAGTGCGAGATCACCTCCGCGGCGCACAGTCCACCCAGGCGGGCGGAACGGGTGGGGTCCGAGCCGTGGGTGAGCCCGTAGAGAAAGCCCGCCGCGTAGAGATCGCCGGCACCGGTGGTGTCGACCACCCGATCCACCGGCTCGGCGGCGACCTCGACCGGGCCGTGGGGCGTCGTCACCACCGAGCCCCGGGCCCCCCGGGTCGCCGCGACCAGCACGCCGGTCTCGTCGGCGGCGGCGACCGCCGCGTCGAAGTGGCCCACGCCGAAGAGCGCCACGAGCTCCTCCTCGTTCCCGCGGAGGACGTCGAGCTCGCCGTGCAAGAGGTCGAGGAAGTCCTGCTGGTGGCGCTCCACGCAGAACGGGTCCGAGAGCGAGAGCGCCACCAGGCCGTCGGCCTCGTGGGTCGCGGCGATCGCGCGGCGCATGGCCTCGATCGCCGGCGGCAGGTCCCACAGATAGCCCTCGAGGTAGACGATCGCCGTGCGAGCCATCAGCTCGAGCGGAACGTGGTCGGGATCGAGGCGGGCGGCGGCCCCGAGATAGGTCGCCATGGTGCGCTGGGCGTCGTCGGTCACGAGGACCACGCAGCGCCCCGTCCCGATCGCCTCGGTCCCCCCGCTCGCCGCGCCCAGCGGCTCGAAGTCGACGCCGGTCGCCCGGATCTCCCTCGCGAAGACCTCGCCGAGCCGGTCCTCGGCCACCGCGCCGACGAACGCGGCCCGTCCGCCGAGCGAGGCCACGCCGGCCAGGGTGTTGGCGGCCGAGCCCCCCGAGATCTCCCTTGAGGCGTCGAGGGAGGCGTGCAGCGACTCCGCCCGGGCGAGGTCGATCAACGACATCGAACCCTTTGGGAGCTCGAGGGCATCGAGCTCGCTGTCGGTCGCCTGCACGATGACGTCGACCAGCGCGTTCCCGATGCCGACGACGTCGAACTCCGCTCCGCCGAGGGGCGCCTCGCCGCTCGCGTCGGGTCGAGCGTCGGGCGCTGGCACGGGCGCCAGGGTAGTGCGCGGGGGCGATCCGCCCGGCCCGGGCCCGACCGTTTCTGGCGTGTCGCCGGAGCCCACCGGGCACACCGGGCGATAGCCTCCCGGCATGCCCTCACCAGCCCCAGCCGCTGGCGCAGACGCGCCCGACGCCGCGTACCGGCTCCCGAGGTCGGTCGTCGCGAAGCACTACGACCTGCGCATCGACGTCGACCTGGACGAGGCACGCTTCACCGGCACGGCCGCCATCAGGCTCGAGGTGTGCGACGGGCTCGACGAGATCGTCTTGAATGCCGCCGAGCTCGCGATCACCGACGCCCGCCTCGACCTCGAGGGCGGCGAGTCGCTGCGCGCAACGGTCGGCCTTGACGAGGAGGCCGAGCGCGCCACCTTCGGGCTGCCGCGACCGGTCGATCCGGGGCAAGCCGTCCTCCGTTGCGCCTTCTCCGGCGTGCTCAACGACAAGCTGCGCGGCTTCTACCGCAGCACCTTCGTGGACCAGTCGGGGGTCACCCGGACCATCGCCACCACCCAGATGGAGTCCACCGACGCCCGGCGGGCGTTCCCCTGCTTCGACGAGCCCGACCGCAAGGCGGTGTTCGAGATCACCCTCGTGATCGACGACCACCTCGTCGCCTACTCCAACTCGCCGGTCGTGGCCGAGACCGAGGCCGGCCCGGGCCGCAAGGCGGTGCGCTTCGCTCCCACCATGGTGATGTCGTCGTACCTCGTCGCGCTCATCGTCGGGCCGCTCGAGGCGACCGAACCACTGGAGGTGGGCGGGGTGCCGGTCCGCGTGGTGCACGTGCCGGGCAAGGCGCACCTCGCCGACTTCGCTCTCGAGATCGCCGAGCACGCGCTCGGGTTCTTCGCCGACTACTTCGCGATCCCCTACCCGGCCGAGAAGCTCGACCTCGTCGCCATCCCGGACTTCGCGTTCGGCGCCATGGAGAACCTCGGATGCGTGACGTTCCGCGAGACCGCGCTCCTGGTCGATCGCACCTCGGCGGCGCGGACCGACCTCGAGCGGGTGGCCGACGTGGTCGCCCACGAGCTCGCCCACATGTGGTTCGGCGACCTCGTCACCATGCGGTGGTGGGAGGGCATCTGGCTGAACGAGGCCTTCGCGACCTTCATGGAGGTCCTCTGCGTCGACGCCTTCCGGCCCAGCTGGGAGCGCTGGGTCAGCTTCGGCCTCGAGCGCGAGGCAGCGCTCGCGGTGGACGGCCTGCACAGCACCCGCCCTATCGAGTACCCGGTCGGCTCCCCCGAGGAGGCCGACGGCATGTTCGACGTGCTCACCTACCAGAAGGGCGGAAGCGTCCTGCGCATGCTCGAGCAGTACCTGGGCGCGGAGGTCTTTCGCGACGGGGTCCGTCGGTATCTCGCCACCCACGCCTACTCCAACACCGTCACCGGCGACCTGTGGGATGCCCTCGAGGCGGTCTCGGGCCAGCCGGTCCGCGCGGTCATGGACTCGTGGATCCTCCAGGGCGGGCACCCGGTGATCGCCCGAGAGGGAGACCAGCTCACCCAGTCGCCCTTCGTGTACGGGGCCGAGGGGGAGGCGAGCGCCATCGGTGCGCGCTGGTCGGTCCCGGTGATCGCCCGCCCCCTCGGCGGGGGGCCGGGCGCCACGCTGCTCTTGGACGGGCCCTCGGCCCCCCTCCCGGCGATCGAGGACCCCGTCGTCGTGAACGCCGGGGGCTGGGGGGTCTATCGGGTCGACTACGGCGAGCACCTGGGTGCGATCGCGGCCGACCTCCCCTCGCTCAGCCCCCTCGAGCGCGCCAACCTCTTCGCCGACACGTGGGCGCTGGTGCTCGCGGGACGGGCCCCGCTCGGGCGGTTCCTCGAGCTCGCGGCCGCCCTCGGGGAGGACGACGAGCCGGCGACCTTTGCGGCGGTCGCCGGGGCGCTGGCCCTCGTCGAGCGCGCCGCCGACGAGGGCTCGCGCGAGACCCTGGCCGCCGCCACCCGGTCGCTGCTCGGGCGCCGGCTCGCGTCGCTCGGCTGGGAGCCCCGGCCCGGCGAGGGCGAGCGCATCCCGAGCCTGCGTTCGGTTCTCGTCTCCACGCTCGGGATCGTCGGGGGCGACGAGAATGTGCGCGCCGAAGCGGCGTCGCGCTTCGGCGCCGCCCTCGGGGGCGGCGCTGCGCTCGACGCGAACCTCGAGGCGGCCGTGCTGGCGGTGGTCGCCGACCAGCTCCGGCCCGGCGACTACGAGGCCTTCTACGCCCGCTACCAGTCGGCGACGACCCCCCAACAAGAGCAGCGCTATCTCGGCGCGCTGGCGTCGTTCCCCGATGTCGAGCTCGGCACCCGGACCCTCGAGCTCGCCCTCGGCGAGGTGCGGACCCAGGACGCGCCCTATCTCATCATCGGTCTGCTCACCAACCGGGTCGTCGGTCCGACCGTCTTCGAGAAGTTGACCGAACGCTGGGACGAGGCGCTCGATCGGTTCCCCCTCAACAGCCACTCCCGGATGCTCCAGGGCATCCGCACCATGTGCGCGGACCGCTCGGTCGCCCGCCGGGTGACCGAGTTCCTGGGCGCCCACCCGCTGCGCTCCGGGCAGCGCAGCGTCGAGCAGGCCATCGAGCGCCTCTGGATCAACGTGGCGTTCTGCGAGCGCGAGCGCGAGGGGCTCGCCCAGAGCCTCGAGCGCGCCGTTCGACCGGAGAGCTAGCCCGGCCCGTGTCGAGGGCGGGTCCGTGAACTTCGCCGTGGCGGCCACGGTGTTCGGTCTCGTGGCCGTCGCCGAGCTGCCGGACAAGACGATGATCGCCAACGTCGTCATGGGTAGCCGCGGGCGCCCATGGCCCGTGTGGGTCGGCGCGACGGGGGCCTTCGCCGTGCACGTCGCGATCGCGGTCGCCGCCGGGCGCCTCGTCCAGCTCCTGCCGCACCGGGCCCTCGAGACGGTCGTCGCCGTGCTCTTCGGCCTGGGCGCCCTCTACCTCCTCGTGGTGCCCGAGCGCAGCGAGCGAGCGCGCGGCGAGCGGGCGGCGCAGGGCGAGGAGACGTCCCCCTCGATCCCGGCGTGGCGGGTCGGGTGGGGCGCCTTTGGGGTCATTTTGGTGGGCGAGATCGGCGACATCACCCAGCTCCTCTTGGTCAACCTCGAGGCCCGCTACAAGTCCCCGGTCTCGGTCTTCGTGGGAGGCTTCGTCGCCCTCGCGCTCGTCGGCGCCCTCGGGGTGTTCTCGGGCCGGGCCCTCCTGCGGGTGCTCTCGCTCTCGACGATCAGGCGCATCGGCGGGGTGGCGCTGCTCGGCTTCTGCGCCTACAGCGTGTACACCCTGGTGGGATGAGGACCATGGACGACCCTGGACGACGACACGAGCTGACCGCCCTCGCCCGGGCCACGCGCGGCTTCATGCCCGACGACGAGGGAGCGGCGCTCCTCGAGGCGGCCGACCGGGCCGGCCGGGCCTTCGGCGGGGGGCGGCCGCCGGTCTTCGTCGAGATCGGCGCGTGGTGCGGCAAGTCGACCATCTACCTCGGGGCGGCGGCCGAGGCGACCGGTGCCGTGCTCTTCAGCGTCGACCACCACCGGGGCTCCGAGGAGAACCAGGCGGGCTGGGAGCACCACGACGCCGACCTCGTCGACTCCGACGACGGGCGGATCGACACCCTCCCCCACTGGCGCCGCAGCGTCGCCGCCGGCCGACTCGAGCGCGTCGTCGTCGGGCTCGTCGGCGACTCGCCGACGATCGCGGCGCTGTGGGGGACCCCCCTCGCCTTCTGCTTCATCGACGGCGGCCACGGCGAGGAGCCGGCGTGGGCCGACTACCGGGGATGGGCTCCCCACGTGACGGTCGGCGGCTGGCTCGCCATCCACGACGTGTTCCCCGACCCGCGCGACGGCGGCCGCCCCCCCTACGAGCTGTGGTGCGACGCGGTCGGATCCGGCGCGTGGGCCGAGGACGGCGAGACCGGGAGCCTTCGGGTGTTGCGCCGGGTGCGCCCCGACTGAGCGCCGCGGCTCAGGCCGGTCGGCGGCGGGCCGAGCAGTCGCCGATGCTCCATGAGCAGCTCGACTCGGGCAGGTCGAGGGGTGCGGGCAACCCCTCGCCGCGGAAGAGACCCGACGCCGGGGTGGCCCCGCAGAGCGCGTCGGCGGCCAGGATGATCGCCGCCGCGGTGTAGGTCGTGCGCTCGGCGGCCGGGAAGGTCTGCTCGGCGGGGTAGGCCATGCCCGTCCAGTACGAGCCGTCGGCGAGGCGCAGGCCCTGCGCGTCGACGAACAGCTGCCGGGCGACCTGGTTGAGGCCGAGCGCGTCGAGGGCGAGCACGGTCTCGGCTGTCTCCGCAGCGGTCACCCAGTCCTGGCTGGACACGCAGCGCACGCCCCGGCCCTTCAGCACATAGCGGTCCCAGCCGCTCACGATGCGGTGGTGGGCGGCGTCGAAGGCGAGGGCCCCCGAGAGCACCGGGTAGTACCAGTCCATCGCGTAGTCGTCCTTCGGGGCGAAGGAGCCGCCATGGTGGGCCACGGCGTGACCGAGGCGGCCCGCGGCGAGCTCCCACTCGGGGCGCTCCTTGCCGAGCAGCTCGGCGATCGCGACCGCGCAACGCAGGGCGTGGTAGATCGACGAGGACCCGGTCAAGAGCGCGTAGCTCTCGCGGCGCCCCGAGGAGTCGAGCGACCACAGGATCGAGCCGTCGGGTCGCTGCCAGCGCAGGACGAAGTCGATGGCCGCCTCGGCCATGGGCCAGTAGCGGGCGAGGTCGTCGAGCTCGCCCGTCACCCGGTAGCGGTGGAGCAGCCCGGTCGCCACATAGGCACACACGTTGGTGTCGAGCCGGGCGTCCTTCACCCCCTCGGCCAGGTAGTAGTTGAACCAGCTGCCGTCGGGGTGCTGGCGGTCGGCCAGCCAGCCGAAGGCCGCCTCGGCCTCGGCGTGCAGGCCGCAGACCGAGAGGGCCATCGCCGCCTCGACGTGGTTCCACGGGTCGCAGTGGCCACCCTCGAACCAAGGGATCATGCCGTCTTCCCGCTGGACCTCGGCGATCGAGTGGGCGCTCGCCAGCACGTCGGACGTGCTGAGCACGCCCTCGACCTCGGGGACGGCGACGAAGAGGGACCGGTCGGTCATGCCGCGCTCATCTCGGGGATCGCTCGCAGCGCGCTGGGCGCCGAATGCGCGGCGGCCGGCTTCTCCACGTAGAGCACGAGGCTCTTGCCGATGATCGGCGAGAGCAGCCCCTCGAGCACCCGGGTGAGGAGGGGGCGGCGCTCGATGTCCCACACCAAGAGCCGGTGGTAGGCGGCGACGGCCCGGTTCGTGTCGTTGGACGGCCCCACCAGGCAACGGAGCCACCAGTAGGGCGAGTGCAGCCCGTGGGTGTGGTGCCCCCCGGTCGCCCGGAGGCCGGCCGCCTCGAGGCGTCGGCGGAGCTCGCTTCGGCGATAGATGCGGATGTGCCCCCCGGGCACGTCGTGATAGGCGTCCGAGAGCAGCCAGTTCAGGACCTCGGGCCCGCAGCGGGGCACCGTCACTGCCATGGTGCCGCCCGGGCGCAGCACCCGGGCGAGCTCGGCCATGGCGGTCGCATCGTCGGCGATGTGCTCGAGCACCTCGGAGGCGACGATCCGGTCGAAGGCCCCGTCGTCGAACGGCAGCCGCAGGGCGTCGCCCGGCACGACGCCTGCGCTGACCCCCTCCACCGAGACCTCGCCGGCATCGACCATCGCGGCGAGGACGGCGCGCACCTGCACCACCTCGCCCATCCCGGCGTCGAGGGCCACGACGCGCGCCCCGCGCCGCACCGCCTCGAACGCGTGCCGCCCGAAGCCGCAGCCGAGATCCAAAACGCGCTCGCCCCGGGCAACCCCGAGTCGGTCGAAGTTCGCCGTCAGCACGGCACGGCGCTGGGGTCGGGCGCCCCGGGGAGCGGCCGCCCGGCGAGCATCGCCTGGTAGCACCGGGCGGTGCCCTCTGCGGTCACGCCCCAGGTGAAGCGGGTGAGGACGCGCTGGCGGCCGGCCGCCCCGAGGCGCACGCGCAGCTCGGGATCGTCGAGGAGGCGGGCGATGGCGGCGGCGAGGGCGCTGGGGTCGTCGGGGGGCACCACGAGCGCCGTCTCGCCGTCGGCACCCACCACCTCGGGCAGCGCCCCTCCGGTCGTGGCGACCACCGGCACGCCGCAGGCCATGGCCTCCACCGCCGGCAGCGAGAACCCCTCGTAGAGCGAGGGGACGATCGCGACCTCCGCCTCGCCGTAGAGGACGGCGAGCTCCCGGTCGCTGATCCCGCTCACGCAGCGGACGGTGTCCTCGAGCGCGAGCCGCTTGATGGCCTTGTCGACCCGGCCGCCGGCCCGCGGTCGGCCGATGACGACGAGCTCCACCTCGCGCTCGGTCCGCAGCTTGGCGACCGCCTCGAGCAACGGGACCAGACCCTTGAGCGGCACGTCGCTCGACGAGGTGACCATGAGGCGGCCGGGCACCGGGACCACCCCGTCGATCGGCTCGAAGACGTTGTGGTCGACGCCGACGGGCACCACGCTCACCCGCTCGGGCCGGACGCCCAGCTGGGCCGAGATGTCGCGCCGGGACGACTCGGAGACCGTGAGGACGGCCGGCAGGCGCCGGGCCACGCGCACCTGCATGCGCAGGAACCCGAACCAGCGGTTGGTCGTGAAGCGCTGCCAGGCGCTGGTCGTGTGGTCGAGCGCGAGCTGGCGGTCGACGGTGATCGGGTGGTGCAGCGTGGTGAGGAGCGGCCACCCGTCCCTAATGAGCCCGAGCATCCCCGAGCCCAGGCACTGGTTGTCGTGCACGAGGTCGAACTCCCCGGGGCGAGTCGCGAGGACCTTGCGGATCCGCCTAGAGAACGCGAGCGGCTCGCCGAAGCCCGCCGAGAGCATGATCGCGAACTCGGCGACCGCCGCCGGGTCCCGGAACTCGCGGGGGTGGGGCACCCGGAACGGGTCGGGGTCCCGGTACAGGTCGAGGCCCGGGACCGGGGTGAAGCCGACGCCCTCGTCGAGCTCGGGCCAGGGCTGGCCGGCGAAGACCTCGACCGAGTGGCCGAGCGCCACCAGCTCCCTGGTGAGGTGCCGGGTGTAGACACCCTGGCCCCCGCAGTGGGGATTGCCCCGGTAGATGAGGAACGCGATCCGCAGCCCGCCGGGTCCGGGGGGCCTGGGCGCGATGCGCTCGGGCACCGAGATCTCCTGGCTGCGGGCCCACGACGCCGTCGTCTCACGCCAGACCTGGCGGGGGCCCTTCATCCCCGAAGCGCCCCGACCGGCCCGACCATGGCGCAGAGCCTCCCCGCCCGAGGGGCGCCTGCGCAAGCGGAATCCTCGACCGGGTGCTCCGATGATGCCCGCCCTCGAGGGCGCGAGCGTCCTCACCCAGGCGTCACGTGCTGCCATCGCCCGTCCACCGAGAGGTTCCGGTTCGTTCGAATGGCGGCGGTACGCTACCCACGATCGAAATGAGCATGAGCACCGTCCCGACGGCCCCATCGGCCCCGCACCCCCCGACCCCCGAGGCCGTCCATCTCTCGTCGGTCGTCCGGCGACCGCTCGTGAGCGGCACCGGGGAGCGCTTGGGCAAGATCGAGGACCTCGTCGTGCGGGTCGGCGAGAGCCCGCATCCCCCGATCGTCGGCGCCGTGGTGCAGATCGGCGATCGCGACCTCTTCGTGCCGATCGACCGCCTGGCGGGACTGGGTGAGTCGTCGGTTCGCCTGGTCGGCGAGAGCCTGGACCTCCGGCGCTTCGAGCGCCGGCCCCGCGAGCTGCTGTTGGCCCGGGACCTCCTCCCCCGCCACCTGATCAACCTGGTCGGTGGGCGCCTGATCCGGGCCAAGGAGATCGAGCTCGCGCTGATCGGTGGGACCTGGGAGGTGATCGGCGTCGACCCGGCGACCGGCGCGATCCTCCCGCGCCTATTGCCGGCGCGCTGGCGGCGCCGGGACCGTGGTTCGGTGATCGACTTCTCGGCCATCGAGCCCTTCGTCTCGCACGTCCCGACCGCCCGGCTCCGCATCCCCTACCGCAAGCTGGCCCGGCTGCACCCGGCGCAGATCGCCGACCTGGTCGAGGCGGCCTCCCACGAGGAGGGCGAGGAGATCATCGAGGCCGTCGGGGCGAACCGGGAGCTCGAGGCCGACGTCTTCGAGGAGCTCGACCCCGAGCACCAAGTCGAGTTCCTGGAGAACCGCTCGGACGCGCAGGCGGCCCGCGTGCTCGCCGGCATGGCGCCCGACGACGCGGCCGACCTCATCATGGAGCTCGACCAGGAGCGCCGGCTCCCGATCCTGAACCTCCTCGCGGCGCCGCTCCAGGCCAAGATCCGCTCGCTGCTCAACTACAACCCCGAGACCGCCGGTGGCCTGATGTCGCCGGACCTCCTCGTCCTGGCGAGCACCGCCACGGTCGCCGACGCGCTCGATGCGCTCCGTCAGAGCACCGCGCCAGACGAGGCGTTGGGCGTGGTCTTCGTTCGCAACGAGGAGGGGGTGGTGGCGGGCGTGGCCCCGTTGCTTGCCCTGCTGCGCGCCGACCCCGGAGCGCCGATCGGCTCGGTCGCCAAGGAGGGCGTCGCCCACGTGCACGCGGACTGGGATCTCGACGCCGTCGTCCGAAAGATGTCGGATTACAATCTCACGGTCGCTCCGGTCCTCGACCAGGAGCATCGTGACGTGCTCGGCGTCGTCACCGTCGACGACGTGCTGGAGCTGCTGTTGCCCTCCGGTTGGCGCCGGGACTACGGACCCGCCGCCGCCGAGGCCTGAAGGTTTTGTAGAGGGAGCGAGCGCTGAGAACACGAGATCGGGTCCCAAGACCGGCGACGCGCCCGGTCGTCGCGTTCAGACGGAGGTGACGCGGCCCACCTCCGTCTGAACGCGAGGGGCGTGCGCGTCGAGTCGTGCCCGTCAACGCGTGAGGAGGTGAGCATTGACAGAGTCCGTCCGCGATGACGACCGTCCGACCGCGCCCGGCGACGAACGCCCGGCCGCAGTCCTCGACGAGGCCCACCTCGGAGACATCCAGGGCGCCTTCGGCACGATCCGCCAGCACGACCAGTCCGAGCGCCGGACCTGGGGCGCGCGGCTGCTGGTGTTGCTCGCGATCATCGGCCCCGGCCTGGTCGTGATGATCGGGGACAACGACGCCGGCGGCGTCTCGACCTACGCGCAGGCCGGGCAGAACTTCGGCCTCAGCCTCCTCTGGACCCTGCCGCTGCTCATCCCGGTGCTGGTGGTCAACCAGGAGATGGTGGTCCGCCTCGGGGCGGTGACCGGCGTCGGACATGCCCGGCTCATCAACGAACGCTTCGGCCGCTTCTGGGGTGCCTTCTCGGTCGGCGACCTGTTCATCTTGAACTTCCTCACCATCGCCACCGAGTTCATCGGCGTGTCACTCGCCCTCGGCTACCTCGGGGTGAGCAAGTACATCTCGGTGCCCATCGCCGGGGTGGCCCTGATCGCGATGACCGCCACCGGCAGCTTCCGGCGCTGGGAGCGGTTCATGTTCGTGTTCATCGTCGCCAACTTCTTGGTGATCCCCCTCGCCGTCTATCGGCACCCATCGGCCGCGCCGTTCTGGCACGGGTTGGTGGTGCCGGGCGTGCAGGGCGGGTTCAACTCGACCTCGGTGCTCCTGATCATCGCCATCGTGGGCACCACCGTCGCTCCGTGGCAGTTGTTCTTCCAGCAGTCGAACATCATCGACAAGCGCATCACCCCTCGCTGGATCAACTACGAACGCACCGACACCGTCCTCGGCTCGCTCGTCACCGTCTTCGCGGCCGCGCTCCTGATCGCCATCAGCGCCGCGGCCTTCTCCCACACCTCGCTCGCCGGGCACTTCACCGACGCCGGGGGGGTCGCCCGGGGGCTCGGCCACTACGTCAGCCACACGGCCGGGGTCCTCTTCGCGGTGATCCTGCTGAACGCATCGATCATCGGTGCGGCGTCGGTGACGCTTTCCACTTCCTACGCGTTCGGCGACGTCTTCGGCACGCGCCACTCGCTGCACCGGGGCTGGCGCGACGCCAAGTTCTTCTACGGCACCTTCACCGGCATCGTCGTCCTCGCCGCCGCCATCGTGCTCATCCCCGGCGCACCCCTGGGTGTGATCACGACCGCCGTGCAGGCGCTCGCCGGGGTGCTCCTGCCGAGCGCGACGGTGTTCCTCCTGCTGCTCTGCAACGACCGGGAGGTCCTCGGCCCCTGGGTCAACCGCCTGTGGCTCAACGTGGTGGCCTTCGTGATCGTCTCGGTGCTGCTCATGATGTCGCTGGTCCTCATGGTCACGACCGTGTTCTCTTCGATCGACGTCCGGAACCTCGCGCTCGTGCTCGGCGCGATCCTCGGCGTCACCTACCTCGGCGGTCTGGTGTGGGTGCTGACCAAGGGGCGGCACGCCGCCACGCGCACCCCGGGGGACCGGGTCAACCGGGAGCACTGGCGCATGCCCCAGTTGAGCCTGCTCAACCGGCCCAAGTGGTCGCGCGGCCGGTTGATCGGCATGTACGCGCTGCGGGTCTACCTGGTGCTGGCGGCGCTCCTGCTCCTCGTGAAGGCGATCCGGTTGGGTTAGGGGCGGCCGCGCTCCCCCTGTAGCGTGAGCGGATGCTCGCCGACTACGCCGAATACGACCAGGCGATCGGGCTGGACTGGTACGCGCTCGATCCCAACCTGGGCTTTCTGCTCGACCGCTACCTGCCCGAGGACGAGGTCCGGAAGTTCGCCGAGGAGCACGTCGCCGAGTACGGGGAGCTCGTCGGCAAGACCCTCGCAGCGCGCGCCGAGGTGACCGACGCGCACGGGCCGATGCTCAACCGCTACGACCGGTGGGGCTACGACGTGGGCGAGGTCCAGCACCACCCGGCCTGGGTCGCCAACAAGGCCGATCTCGTGCGCACCGGGTTCGTCGGGCTGGAGGCCCACGCAGGGCGCAGCGTCCCGGCGGTCGTGACCGCGGCTCGCTCCTATCTGCTCAGCCAGTGCGAGACCGCCGCCTACTGCGCGCTCGGGATGACGAGCGGCGCCGCCGACATCGTCGAGCGCCACGCCCCCGAATCGATCCGCGACCTCTACCTCACCCGGCTGCACAGCCTCGACCCCGACGTGGCGTGGGAGGGTGGGATGTTCCTCAGCGAGCGCCAGGGCGGGAGCGACGTCGGCGCCAACACCACCCGGGCCGTCCCCGACGGCGGCGAGTGGCTCCTCTTCGGGGACAAGCACTTCTGCTCGAACGTCGACGCCGACGTCTTCATCGTGCTGGCCAGGCCCGAGGGGGCCCCCGAGGGGACGCGCGGGCTCGCCACCTTCATCGTCCCGAGCCGCCAGGAGGACGGCTCGCCCAACGGCTTCCGCATCAAGCGGCTGAAGCCCAAGCTCGGCACCGTCGGCGTGCCGACCGGCGAGGTCACCCTCGAGGGCGCCCGCGCCTGGCTCGCCGGGGGCCGCGACGAGGCCCCCGGCGAGTCGGCGGCGCGCGACGGACGGGGCATCAACCGGATGATGGAGATGGTGAACTCGAGCCGCTTCGGGGTGGCGCTCATGGGGCTCGGCATCCACCGGCGCTCCTTCCTCGAGGCCGCGATCTATGCCGCCCGGCGGACCCAGTGGGGCCAGCGCATCGACCGCTACCCGCTCGTTCGAGAGACGCTCGTCGACCTCCTCGTCGACCTGGAGGCGGGCCTGTCGATCACCTTCGAGTGCGCCGGGGCCATGCGAGGCGCCACCGACCTCGAAGAGGCGAGGCTCGTCCGCCGGATCCTGATCCCGCTGGCCAAGATGCGGGCGACGAGGGTCGCGCTGCGGGCGGCATCCGACGCCCTCGAGGTGTTCGGCGGCAACGGCTACATGCACGACTGGCCGATCGCCCGCCAGCTACGCGACGCGCAGTGCCACACGATCTGGGAGGGGACCGAGAACATCCTCGCCATCGACGTGCGGCGCTCGATCCGGGGCGAAGGGGCCCACCTCGCGCTCGGCAACAGGATCGACCGGGCGCTCGAGGCGGCGTCGGGCCATCGGGTGCTCGCCGGTGCCCTCGATGTCGTGGCGAGGACCCGTCGCGAGGCCTGGGGAGCGATCGACGTCCTCGCCGGTGCCCCGGAGGACGAGGCGCTCCTCAAATCGCGCCGCATGGCCGAGCTGCTCGCCGACACCGCCGAGGCGGCGCTCCTCTTGGAGGAGGCGGCGTGGTCGCTCGAGCGCGAGGCCGATGGCAGGAAGGCGGCGGTCGCCGGGCGGTTCGTGCGGCGGAGGCTCGCCGACGCGCCGCTGCGCGGCCTGCTCGTCGAGGACCGGGTGGTGCTCGACCACTTCGAGCCGTTGATCCGCTACGGGGCCATCGACCCCGGCGTGCTGGCCGCCTAGAAGCGGGGCACGTAGGCGCCGCGCCCGAGGGCGGCGCTCTCGTAGTCGTCCATCGACTCGTCGAGGTCGCCGATCACCTCGGTCACCCACTCGAGGCGGTCCCGCAGGATCCGCTCGACGCCGCCCTGCAGGGTGGCCGAGCTGATCGCGCACGAGCTGCACGCTCCGGCCAGCTGGACCTCGACCACGCCCGTCTCCACGTCGGCGCCTACGAGGATCAGGTCGCCGCCGTCGGACTGGACGGCCGGGCGCATCAGATCGATGAGGGCCTGGAGCTCCCCGAGGCGCTTGGCGCGCGCCGCCTCGTCCAGGGGTGCCTGCTCAGCCGGGTTGGTCGCCTCGTCCACCGGTCCACGCTCCTCTGCGGCATCGGGGTGGGCCGCGACCTCCATTGTGCCGTGGCTCGGCATCGGGCCGCGCGGCTCACCCATCGGCGAACTCGTGGAAGGCGCTCAGGGCCCGGGGTCCCCAGACGGTCGCCGGGCCGCCGTTCATGAGCACGGCCACGCCCACCATCTCGGCGACCTCGGCGGCTGTGGCGCCGCGACGGGCGGCACCCCGGGCGTGGCTGGCGACGCAGCCGTCGCACTCCCTGGTGATCGCGATCGCCAGCGCGATCAGCTCCTTCACCTTGGCCGAGAGCTCCCCCTCGCCCATGGCGGCTCGGTGCATCTCGGTGTACCCCGACACCACGCCGGGAACGGACTCCTGGAGCTCTCGGTACGGAGCCCGCAGCTCGTCTAGGACCTCGTGGTAATGCGCCATCGGGCCTCCTTTGTCGCGACGCGACCAGTGTGCCCGAGCCCACGACGGGCTGCAGCGGTCAGCCCTCGGGCGACGGCCCCTTGGCCCGGACGTCCTCGACGTGCGCGAACGCCTCGCGCAGCTCGGAGATCCAGGTCTCCTCGTTCTTGGCCACGAGCCGGACGCACCACCCGAGCGCATCGCTCCGGCTCCTGGCCACCCCGGCATCGATGAGCGTGTCGAGCACGTGGCGCTCGGGCATCCGCAGGCGGGTCATGACCGGCACGCTCGCCGAGGTGAAGACCTCGAGCGAGTCGCCGCAGCGGGCGCCCCACGAGACGACCTTGTTGAACTCCTGCTCGGCCTCCTGGGCGATGCGGACCCGCTGGTCTCTCGTGTCCTCGCGATGTCCGCCGATGCGGGCCGACTCGGCGGTCGCCCGGTCCTCGGCGGAGGCTCCCGCCGGCAGCTCGACCGCCCCCAGCCGCCCGACGATCAGGATCTCGTCGGCATCGATCGAGACCTGGGGAGCCTCGATGAACCACCCGCTCGGCAGCCGCCCGAGCACCCACGCGGTGATCCGGGCCCGCTGCTCGCCGGTCGGACGCTCCTCGGCGCGCCGGCCTCGGCCGCGCCGGGGTCCGCCCGGACCCCAGGGCCCCGGGCCCATCCGGCCGCCCCGCCGTCCGCGGGGCCAGTTCATTGGGTCAAATACCATGATTACATCATTACATTGAAACGAATAGGCGTCAATGCCGCGCACGGGTAAGGCTGGGACCGTGGCCATCGAGCAGACGAGCGTGGTGGCGGCGCCGATCTCCGAGGTCTTCGCCTGGCACGAGCGCCCGGGGGCCATCCGGCGGCTCCTCCCGCCGTGGCAACCCATCTCGGTCCTCCAAGAGGCCTCCTCCCTCGACGGCGGGCGCGCCGTCCTTCGGCTGCCGATGGGGCTGCGCTGGGTCGCAGAGCACTCCGGGTACGAACCACCCCACCGTTTCGTCGACCGCCTGGTCTCGCTGCCGCTCCCGTGGCGCCACGAACACCGCTTCGAGGAGGAGGACGAGGCGACGCGGGTCACCGACGTCGTGAGCACGCCGGTCCCCGCCGGGGTGCTCCGCCCGACCTTCACCTATCGCCACGAACAGCTCGCGGCCGACCTGGCCGTCCACCGCGAGATGGCGGCCCTCGCCCCGGAGCCCCTCACCGTGGCGATGACCGGGGCGAGCGGACTCATCGGCACCGCGCTCGGGTCCCTCCTCACCACGGGGGGCCATCGGGTCATCCGGCTCGTGCGCCGAGCGCCCTCCTCCCCCGACGAGCGGCACTGGGACCCGGCGGCACCGGCGCCATCGACGTTCGCGGACGTCGACGCCGTGGTACACCTGGCCGGCGAGTCGATCGGGGGGCGCTTCACCGACGAGCACAAGCGCCGGATTCGCGAGAGCCGGGTCGGCCCGACGACCCGGCTGTCGGAGTGCATCGCCGGGCTCGAGGGAGGTCCTCGCGTGCTCGTGAGCGCCTCGGCGATCGGCCGTTACGGCGCCGAGCGCGGGGACGAGCTGCTCGACGAGTCGAGCGAGCCCGGCACCGACTTCCTGGCGCGGCTCGTCACCGACTGGGAGGCCGCCACCGCCCCGGCGCAGGACGCCGGGGTGCGGGTCGTGCACGTGCGCACGGGCATCGTCCAATCCCCGCGCGGTGGCCCGCTCCGCCTCCAGCTCCCGCTCTATCGAGCCGGACTCGGTGGCCGACTCGGCGACGGTTCGGCGTGGCTGTCGTGGATCGACGTCGACGACGTCACCGACATCTGCTACCGGGCGATCGTCGATGGTCGGGTATCGGGTCCGCTCAACGCAGTGGCGCCCCATCCGGTGACGAGCTCCGACTACGCGGAGACGCTCGGGCGGGTGCTCCGCCGGCCGGCCGTGGTGCCGGTGCCGGCCCTCGGGCCGAGACTCCTTCTCGGCTCCGAGGGGGCCCGGGAGCTGGCCCTCGCGAGCCAGCGGGTCGCGCCCCGTCGTCTCGAGGAGCTCGGCCACCGCTTCCGGCGCCCCACCCTCGAGGCCTGCCTGGCCACCCAGCTCGGCCGCCGGGGACCGGGGACCGATCCTGGGGGCCCCCGGTAGGCTCTCGAACATGGAGACCGACGCGACGCACGACGCCAACGAGGAGGCTCCGAGGTGGCGCGGCATCAACCACCTCGCGCTCGTCACCAACGATATGGACGCGACGGTGCGCTTCTACCACGGGGTGCTTGGAGCGCGGCTCGTCGCCGACCTCGCCGCACCGGGTCACTTCCGGCACTACTTCTTCGAGCTCGGCGCCGAGAACACCATCGCCTTCTTCGAGTACACGAACCACCCGGTCGAGTCGTTTGCCAAACCCGCCGGCGTCCCCGACGCCCGGGCGATCCAGTTCGACCACGTGTCGTTCAACCTGCCCGACGAAGACGCACTGCTCGCGCTTCGCGGCCGGCTGAAGGCGGCCGGCTCCGAGGTCACCGACGTGGTCGATCACGGGTTCCTGCGCTCGGTGTACTTCACCGATCCCAACGGGATCGCGCTCGAGGCCTCTTGGTGGGTCGTGGATCCGACCGGGCGCCCGGCGGACTACGCGGACGAGGGTCTGTTCTCGGACCCGGACCCGGTTCCGGCCGTGGTGGAGCTACGCCGCGACGGAAGGCTCGCCTCGATGCCGAGGACGCAGCTGGCCTGAGCACTCATGGTGTGACGAGCGCATCGGTCAGCGGCCCGATCCCGGCAAGGTTGGCCGCGAGCCCATCCTCGAGGGAGTAGCGAGCCGAAAGGGCCCCCGGGGCGACGTAGGACACCTGGCATCGATCGCCATCGGCCCAGACGAGCACCTTGAGGGGCAGGTCGAGAGCCGAGAGCGGCGCAGCCGCCATCACCGGAGTCCCTGCGGCTGGATTCCCGAACAGGACGAGGGTGGTGGGCCGCAGGTCCAGCCCTGCGCTGCGGGCCTCAGCGGACTGGTCAATGACCGCAAAGACCTTCATTCCCCGATCGGTGATCAGTTCGGTCAGCTGGCTGACGGTGGCCTCGAAGGAGTGCGGACTGTCCTTCGTGATGATCCCAGCGGGGAGGGCGGGGCGGGTCGACTCCATGGCCAATCCTTAGCCTAAGGGCTGCTCGCTACGCAGCCCCGAAGCCACGCGGCCGTCCAGCGCGCGGAACCGGCGTTCGGAGTGGCCGGCCCCGGCTCGTGCCGCAGGTGGCACCCGAGCCCGGTGGACCTCGGTACCAAGACATTTCGGAGCCCGTGCAACCATCGGCCACACCCGAGCGTCGTCACTGGTTGCTCCTGTCACGGGGTACAGACGAGTGGTTGCGCGTTACGAAGCGCGTTGTCCCAAGCATCTAGGTCGGTCGTCGAAATCGCTGCGAAGCCCCGGTAGCCCAGGTTGGGCGGCCACAACTCGACCGCGGTGGCATGGTGCGCGATGGCGATGTTGAGTGCAGTGCAGTCGACACCGGCGCCAACGGTCTGGAAGTAGACCGACACATGGCCAGGAGTTGACTGCCACAGGGAGTCGATCTGGGTATAGATGGCCGCCGGGCGGCCCGTTGTGGAGGAGTCCGACAAGGCGTTGTTGCCCAAGACGCAGTCAGGTCCGCCGTTGCGCCGGGAGTCGGCACAGGCGGTCATGACCTCGTCGGTCACGCTTTGGTCGAGCACCGCATGACCATTGGTGATCGTGCGATACGGATTGAAGGCGAAGGTGACCGGCGTGTGCCGCCACCCCGAGTAGTCAGCGAGCGCGTCATCGAGGCAGTGCTGCTGGGCCTGAGGGGTCCACCCAGCACTTTCCATGACCCGCACGGCCGGAGGCGAGAGATTGATGACGAACGGCTCACCGGTCAGGGTGGCACAAGAGCCCACGCTGACGGCGCGCACGAGAGGATCCGAGTCATATCGGGCGGCCAGGGCGTACTGGAACCTCGACCAAGCCGCCCCATAGGGCGTGGTCCACCACCGGCCGTAGGTGCGCGGGACACCCTTGGTGACGATTGTGATTGGTGGACCGCCCAGCGTCTTCGCCCAAGACTGCGCCGCGTAGCCTCCGAAGATTCGGAGCTTGACCCCGAGCGGAGTCGTGGGATGGGTGGCATTCCACTGGCGGACGGCGGTGAGTGAGGAGTCGAGGTCGGTCCAGACCTCCTTGCCGGGGGACGGCTCGAGCTGCAGCCAGTTCTCGTTGACGACGATGCCTCCAAACGCACCGGCATAGGGGGTGATGGTGCTGAGATCGACTGTGGGGAAGGGGACATCTCGCTGATATGCGGATTGGACCCCCATGTCGAGAAGCCCGGTCAGCAGAGCCTTCGTGGGTGCCAGTGCGGCACCTCCGGAGGAACTCCTCGGACTCGTGGAGGACGAGCCTCTGGAGGAAGCTGGCGAGAAGGTACAGGCGCCGAACACCATGCTGATCCCTGCGAGCGCGACGGCTACGAGCATCGCCCGCAGACTCCAGGGCGGCCGGATCGTGCCGCTCAACCACTTGCTTATCAACGGCGCCATGCGAATACCTTGACAAAAGTGTGTGAGCTACTCGTGAGGACGGGTTCTCGATCCAGCATTCCGCCACACGGAGGAGCCTCGGGGAATTCGGACCATATGAGGCGTGTAATCGCGGCGTTGGACCGATCGGCTCTCGAGCGAGATAGTCAACCGGGGGAGCGGCCGGTCGTGGCAGCGAGGTTCTACCGATTCGCCCACCAGAATCCAGGAGCTTCTGGCCGCAGCCAGCAGTCACTGCCGGCTGCGGCTCGACACCGTTGGAGCGCAAGCGAGGCAACGAATTCAGCGTGTGCATCTCTGGGCAGCAGACCGGAGTGGCTCGAAAATCGAATGACACGAGCGAGCAGATGGCGGGCGTCACCCCTGGGCAGCGTCATCGCTGCGAGCCGGAGGTCGAGGACGTCAAGGGACCGCCGTGGTCGAGCCTCACGAGCGGCGGTCGGGGGCATGTCGCCAGGTACGCGGAGATGACGATATGGGTCAGGTTCATTCGATTCTGACCTGATTGCGCGCGCCAGTCGCCGGTGCGACCCCTGGTATGATTGCGGTATGACCACGAAGATCGCCATCAGCCTTCCCGATGAAGTACTGGCAACCGCGCGGCGGGCGGTCAGTGAGGGCCGCGCCAGCTCGATTTCTGGATACATCGCATCCACGCTGGCCGAACGGCAGGACTATGAGGAACTGGCGGCACTCCTCGCCGAGATGGCTGCTGAAACGGGTGGACCTTCCGATGAAGACCGCCGCTGGGCGCGACGAGCTCTAGGCCTCGACTGATGCCGGGGGTCACGCTCGATACTGGAGCCCCGATCGCCATCGAGCGGGCAGATCGGAAGATGCAGGCCCTCCTCGACGAAGCGCACGCTGCTGGGCTTCCCATCGACATCCCCGCCGGCCCGTTGGCTCAGGCATGGCGGTCGGGCCCGCGCCAAGCCCGCCTCGCACGGACGCTGCACCTAGCCAACGTCACTGTTCCGGCCCTCGACGAACTGAACGCCAAGGCCGCCGGCATTCTCTGTGGACGGCGAGGTACTCCCGACCCCATCGACGCGAGCGTGGTGCTCAACGCACGCCGACGCAACCAAGCCGTCATCACCTGCGATCCAGCTGATCTCCGCATCCTCGACCCGCACGTTCGCATCGTCGAGATATAGGCATAGACCGAGCCCGCCCCCGCCGAGATTGAGACCGCCGCTATGACCCGGGTTCTTCAGAAGTCCCACGCCCCCATGCTCGGGATCGGCATGTGCACTCGCCCGGTCGAGCTCGATTGCCGAATGGAGTCGGCGTGTGCGACGTGTGCGTACTTTCGCACTGGACCCGAGTTCGTCCCCGTGCTCCTGGACCAGCGAGACCACGCTCGCAAGAACGGTGGAAGCGAGCGGGCCGGTCTCTTTCGAGGGATTCGTCGTCCGGCCAGCGAGGCAAACCGCCTCGAACGACTTGTACGTCGTCATCGAGATCTTCTCCGGATCGGACAAACCGCACCTTCACTTCGACGCGCGCTACGCAGAGGCTGTGACCGACTCGCCCCTACTGCGCGACCGCGACGTCGTCGATTCCCAGCCCTCCAGCACGCATGGGGGCCGTTCATGGGCGCGCAATTTTCGCGAGCGGCTGTATTGGAGCCGCAGTCCATCCCGATCATTTCCGAAGCGACTCGATGCTCTGGCGGCCGACCCATGGGCCAGGGCCGCCCTCACCTATTCGCCAGGCTGTCTCGGATGACGGCCGGCAATGCGTCATACCGCTGTTCCGCATTGCTGAGCTCCACGAGCACTCGGCCCACCTCCTTGCGCTCGCAAGAGTCGCAGGCCAGGCAGGGCCGGGTGTCAAGGATCAGCCGATACTGCGTCATGGATCAGCCGTTACTAGGTTGCAGATCAGGTGTTGCTAAAACGGGACAGATCACCCGATCCAAAACACCCGATCGGCGCCCCGGGCAGGAATCGAACCTGCGACACGCGGTTTAGGAAACCGCTGCTCTATCCCCTGAGCTACCGGGGCGGGGGCCCACGCTCCAACCGGCGTGCGCCCCTCGACGCTACCCCCTGGCCGAAACGAAGCTGGGCGAGGGCGCCGATGGCGCGACGGCGGGGACGGCTGTCGAGGGGATCGGGGACCACAGAGCCCCGGTTCGTCTCTGCGACCGAGCCCGAGCGAGCTCATCGGTCGAACGATCTTGCATTCGCGCCGGCCGGGACCGCGGCCGTCCCGACCCGATCAACCCGCTTCGCGGGCGTCGCCGGGCCCTCCAGATCGAGCGCCTCAGCGACGGCCTCGGACCAACGCCTCACGTCTTGCCGACCGCGGAAATCTCCCTCAAGGCCGCGCATGGCGAACAGCGCCGCTCCCGGATCCCCCGGAGGTTGTGGCGGTCGAGTTTGACCTTGTGCCCAAGCGCTCGGGTCGGGTGCAACACCGCCGGCAGATCGACCGGGTCCGCTCTGTCGGAGCTCCCGCCCGATTGCTTGGGCGATCTCCACCCTCGAACCGTGCCGCGATGCCGCGGTGAGGAGAGCTCTCGAGGCAACAGCTCCCGTTCCCCTGTCTGTCAGGCTGATGTGAGACACCTGCAGAAGCCCACAATCCCACCAGGGCGAGACGGGACCACGTAGAACCATGACCATGACCACTGCATCGCTCACCGCGCACGCCCATGATGGCGGAGTGCCCAACGGCGATCCTGCGGCCAGACCGCCCGGCGGCGGTTCAGCGCCCAGTACAAGCTCGCCATTTTGGAGGAGTACGAGTCGCTGACCGATTCGGGCGCCAAGGGTGCGCTGCTGCGCCGGGAGGGCCTGTACTCGAGCCACGTCGTCGAGTGACGCCGGGCCCGTGACACCGGGGCGATTTCGGGCCTGGCCCCAAGGCACCGCAAGAAGCGTTCCGACACCGAGCGGGAGCTCGAGAAGGCAAGGAAGAAGATCGGGCGCCTGGAGGACAAGCTCGACCGGCACCCCAAGGCCCTGGAGGCCCAGGGAAAAGCATCGGAGCTCTTGGCGCGGCTGCTGGCCGAGAGCGAGGACAACGAGACGAGCCAGCAGCTGTGGACGTTGCCGTAATTCCCCAGCCGGAAGTTCACGCAATTCCCCACCGGGCTCCGGAACACAATTTAGTTGATGGGGGCTCCCTTCGATCTGCGACGCGTGGCGAGGAGGCTGTTGAGTTGGCCCGCCAGGTGGTCGGCCGAGGGCCGACCGAGCTCTGCGGCGATGACGACGGCTTGGTCGCCCCGGCGTAGACGGACCAGCCAGATTCGTCCGACAGGTCGCTCCTCGTCGGGGGTGGGTTCATGGTCGACTTCGACGACGACGTGCACGCCGCTGCGTCCGCGTGCTGCAGGTCGACACTGCGGCGAGCAGTAGAGGGCCGGTCGTCCCCGTCCGCTTCGAGGGGGCAGTCGGTTGTCACAACCCGGTGCGGCGCAAATGTTCGTGGGGTGCTCGGTCATGATCCCTTTTCCTTGCTCGGCGCACCGGGCCGCTTGTTGGGCCGATAGGACTTTCCTTCCATGTGGATGTGGTGGGCCACATTGACGACACGGTCGAGGATCGACTCGGCGACGACCGGATTCGGGAAGAGCGAGTACCAGTCAGAGGCTGATCGGTTGGCCGTGATGATGAGGCTTTTGCCCGTCCGCTCGGTCACCAGCTCATAGAGGTC
>DAHUYG010000057.1 GCA_027315315.1 Acidimicrobiaceae bacterium
CGTGGCAGCGAGAGGGCTACTCGATGTTCGAGAAGCTCATCGAGGCGATCGACGACGACTACCTCCGCTACGTGCTCCACGTCGAGGCGATCGTCAACCAGGCGACCGAGCCCGACTACTCGCGTGCGGTCTACGAGGCCGCCGACGACCCGGTCGCCGGTACGCTCGACCTGGCCTCGCAGCTCGCGATCGCCGCCCCCATGCCCGAGCTCGCACTTGCCGAGACGGTGCCGCAGGGCTCGAACGGCGGCGGTCGGGCGGCTCGCCCACAACAGGGGCAGGACGTGGACGACCAGACCCTCGTCCCGACGGTGAAGGCGCCGCACGAGAAGATCGGCCGCAACGCCCCGTGCTGGTGCGGAAGTGGCAAGAAGTACAAGCTCTGCCATGGCACCGCCTGAGGCAGCGGTCCCCGAGCGTCGAGACTTCGCGGCAGAGCTCGAGGGGCTGAGCGGTCGGATCGACGAGGCGCGGACCTACCTCGACGTCGAGTCGTTGACGACGCGGCGCCAGGAGCTCGAGGCCGAGTCGTCGCGTCCGGATCTCTGGGACGACCCCGAGCGCGGGCGCGCCGTGTCGACCGAGCTCGGCCGGATCTCCGACGAACTCGACGGGTTCGCCGAGTTGACGGGAAGCCTGGAGGACGCCCGGGTGCTCCACGAGCTCGTGGCCGAGTCCGAGGCCGCAGGAACCCCCGACGCGGGGCTGGCCCAAGAGCTCGACGAGACCCTCGACGGCCTCGAGGTCCGGCTCTCGCGCCTCGAGCTGTTGTCGCTGCTCTCGAGCGAGTACGACGAGCGCGACGCCGTGGCCGAGGTCCACGCGGGGGCCGGTGGCACCGATGCGCAGGACTGGGCCGAGATGCTGCTGCGCATGTACACGCGTTGGGCGGAACGACGGGGCTTCTCGATCGAGATCGACGAGGTCACCGAGGGCAAGGAGGCGGGTCTCCTCTCGGCGACGTTCATCGTCCGGGGCCGGTTCGCCTTCGGGCTGCTCTCGGCCGAGCGCGGCGTGCACCGCCTGGTGCGCATCTCGCCGTTCGACTCCCAGAGCCGGCGTCAGACCAGCTTCGCGTCGCTCGACGTCATCCCGTTCTTGGAGGACAGCTCCGACGAGGTGGACATCGACGAGAAGGACCTCCGCATCGACACCTATCGCTCGTCGGGTGCCGGCGGCCAGCACGTCAACAAGACCGACTCGGCGGTGCGCATCACCCACATCCCGACCGGCATCGTGGTCGCGTGCCAGAACGAGCGCAGCCAGCACCAGAACAAGGCGAGGGCGATGCAGATCCTCGCGGCCAAGCTCGCCCAGCGAAACCGCGAGGAGCGCCAGGCCGAGCTCGACGCGATCGGCGGCGAGCGCACGGAGAACGCGTGGGGGAGCCAGATCCGCTCCTACACCCTCGCCCCGTTCCAGCTGGTGAAGGACGTGCGGACCCGCCTCGAGACGGGCAACGTCGACGCGGTGCTCGACGGCGACATCGACGCCTTCATCGAGGCCGAGCTGCGCCGCCGCCGGGCGCTCGGCCAGTGAGCGGCGAACGTGACTGTGGCCCGGGCCCGATCGACCGCGCCATCGCACGTTGGCACTGTGAAGGTTGCGCACCCTTGATGACGAATCGGCAATCCCCGCGGCTCGAGAACCCCAGGCCAGGGCGCTCGGCGGCGTGGCCTGGGCCTCGGGGGCGGCACGTTGCGGGGCCTCGGGGTCCACTTGCATCGCGGGGGTGCTTCGCAGTCGATAGGCTTGCGTCCGGTCCGATGCCTTCTCGAACGTCCACCGTGCGCGGTGATCAGTGCCGCCGAGCGAGGTTCAGCGAAACGACGGACGAGGCAGCATGATTCGCTTCGACAACGTCACCAAGGCCTACAAGAACGGCACCGTCGCGGTGCGCAACGTCTCGCTCGACATCCAGAAGGGCGAGTTCGTCTTCCTGGTCGGACCCTCGGGTTCGGGGAAGACCACCTGCATCCGCATGCTGCTGCGCGAGGAGCTTCCCGACCGGGGACGGATCTGGGTCGCAGGTCGCGAGATCATCCACATGCCCAAGTGGCGGGTGCCCTATCTCCGGCGCAACGTCGGTTGCGTCTTCCAGGACTTCCGGCTGCTCCCGAACAAGACGGTCTTTCAGAACGTCGCATTCGCGCTCGAGGTGATCGGACGCCCGAAGAGCGTCGTCGAGAGCCAGGTGCCCCAGGTGCTCGACCTCGTCGGATTGTCCAAGAAGCGAGACAACCTCCCGAGCGAGCTCTCCGGCGGTGAGCAGCAGCGGGTCGCGGTCGCCCGGGCCTTCGTCAACCGTCCGCTCATCTTGCTGGCCGACGAGCCGACCGGGAACCTCGACCCTGGGACGAGCCAGGGCATCATGCGCCTCTTGGACCGCATCAACCGCACCGGCACGACCGTCGTCGTCGCGACCCACGACGCCGCCCTCGTCGACTGGATGCGCCGTCGGGTCGTGGAGCTCGACCAGGGCACGATCGTGCGCGACCAGGCCCGTGGGGTCTACGGCATCGACGCGAACACCGGGCCGGTCCCGAGGACCGAGGTCGGCGCCCGCCGCAGCTGAGATGCCGCTCTCTGCCGACTACATCGCGCGGGAGACCGCCACCAATCTCTGGCGCAACCGGCTCATGACCATCGCGGCGGTGCTGACAGTCGCCGTCTCGCTGGCCCTGGTCGGAGCGGCGCTCCTGTTGAAGCAGGGCGCGGCCAATGCCGAGAACTACTGGCAACGCGGCACCCAGGTCACGGTGTGGATGAAGGCATCCTCGAGCCCGAGCGAGAGCCACGCCGTCGGGAGCGAGCTCAAGCAGCTGCCTTACGTGCACGCCTGCAGCTACCACAGCCAGCTCGCCGACTACCGGGAGGCCAAGACGCTGCTCTCCCCGGGCGAGTTCCAGGCCCTGACGGTGAAGACCACGCCGGCCTCCTACCGCTGCACTCCCAACCAGCCCCAGTACGCCCAGGCGGTCTACAACCGGTTCAACGGCCAGCCGGGCGTCCTCAAGGTCTCGGCGCCCTTCTCCCAGATCCACACGATGGAGGAGACCATCACGGTCCTCCAGTGGGTCTTCTTGTCGGTCGCGCTCGTGCTCCTGCTCTCGGCGGGCGTCCTCATCTTGAACACCATCCGAATGGCCATCTTCGCCCGGCGCCGCGAGGTCTCGGTGATGAAGTTGGTGGGCGCGACGAACTGGTTCATCCGGCTCCCGTTCATGTCCGAGGGGCTCATCCAGGGCCTCATCGGCTCGATCGTGGCAGCGGCGGTCGTCTTCGGGCTCCACGCCCTCTTGAACAGCCTGGCCAACCCGAACAACCCAGGTACCGTCCTCTACCAGATGCGCCTCTCGGGCTGGGAGCTGTTCGGGACCGACTTCGTGGTCGTGCTCATTGGGGTCCTCATCGGCTCGGTCGGCTCGGCGATGGCCATCCGAAGATTTCTCGACGTCTAGCGCGCCACACTTCGTGGTCGCCTGCGGTGGCCTGGGACGTTGGACCATCCACAACCCGAGCAGGCGCACGTCGTAGCGTTTCGGTGACGCTGAATGCGGGGTACGCGACAAAAAGCGGTGCACCCATGCGTATCTTGCGCCGTCACATGCGACCCGACCAGGGGTGCGGGTGCAGAAAGCGAGGAGAGTGGTGAAAACACTGTTGTTGAGCGCTCGACGGTACCTGGCGGTGATGGTCGCCGTGGTGCTCGGGCTTGGAGGCGCCGCAATCTTGGGCGTCGGGCCCGCAAGCGCCACTGGCAATGGCGCACAGAACTTCGGGATCGCGTCCCCCTCGACGGCGCCGACGATCTTGACCGGGACGAACAACCAGTCGGCGTCGAACGTGACGTTCAACGTCGTGAACGACTGGGGGTCCGGCGCGAACACCGTGACCCTCACTCTGTCCCCGAACGGAGCGACTTCCAACAACTGCACCACCGGCAACGACGTCCTGTTCGCCGCCACCCCAACGGCGACGGCCGGAAAGGGTTCGGGGAACGAAGCCGCGCCGACAGTCACGGTGGCTCCGAGCACCAACGCCGCCGACACCGGTTGCGGGACGAGCACCGACGTCCTGACGCTCACCTTCACCCCGTCGCCGGCCACCGGGACGGCGACCGACACGTTCCCGGTGACGATCTCGGGCATCGCCTACAACGTCGGCTCGGCTGCTGGCGTCGGCCCGGTGACCCTCGACTACCTGACGAGCATTCCGACCGCGGTCACGACGCAGACCGCAGCGGTCTCCAATGCGACCGTGGCCACGAAGGCCAACGCCGGGGCGACGGGGAACAGCCCGCAGACCTACATCACCGTCGGCGCCTCCGGGGCGGTCAGCAACCTCGTGGTGACCGAGGCCGCCAAGGGTCAGGTGGGAGCAGAGCTCTGCATCACGCCGATCGCCGGTGAGACCACCTTCGCCTTCAGCGGCGCCCCCCCGACCGTCACGGTGACGCCGAGCGGCACCGGGATCACGAGCGCCACCGCGACGATCGTCGCCGGCGCGATTCAGGTCGCCGTCGCCGGATCACCGTCGGCGAGCCCCGCGACCTTCACGCTCAGCGGCGTGTCGGTCACCGACGGCTCCACCTCGGGTCCGGCACAGGCGACGGTGACCACCGGGGCGACCTGCCCGGGCACGACCGTGATCCAATCGTCTGTGCCGGTGTTCAACTCCGCTCCGACACTCAACACGGCCATCGCAGGCATTGACACCGACGCCACCGCGATCAACGAGCTCGAGACCACCTACCCGGTGAGCGGCGGTTGCCTGCCGACCAGTGCGAAGAACTCGGTGATCCTGGCCACCGACCAGAACTTCCCCGACGCCCTGGCAGCGAGTTACCTCGCCGGCTACCTACACACCGGCATCCTGCTGACGCCGACGGCGAACCTCTCCTCTGAGACGCAAGCCGCGCTGCAGGCCGAAGGGATCACCAACGTGTACGTGATGGGCGGCCCGCTGGCGATCAGCCAGAACACGATCAGCCAGATCGAGGCCACGCCGGCATACACCTGTGGCGGTCCGGCCACCGGCACCAAGACGGGTGGGAACATCCAGGTGACCGGCCCGATCTACGGCCAGACGCAATACGACACGGCCGAGCAGATCGCCGCAACCCCGCCGATTTCCTACGTGGCCTCGCTGGACCTGGCTGGCGCCTACGCCGGTCAGTACAACGACACCACCGGGAACCAGTCCTCTACCCCGTCGGCGGTTGGGGCGATCTCCACGGCGATCATCGCCTCGGGCGCCAACTTCCCCGACGCCTCGGCGGCCAGCGTGATGGCGTACCACAGCCACATCCCGCTGCTGCTGACCGACCCGAACTCGCTGTCGCCGCAGGCCTCGAGCGGTCTCTCGGCACTCGGGATCAAGCAGGTGATCGTGCTCGGCGGCCCGCTCGCGGTCTCCAACGCCGACGTGACGTCGATCCAGGGCATGGGGATCTCGGTTATCCGGATCGCCGGCCAGGACCCGACGGACACCGCGCAGATGCTCGCCTCTTTCGAGCTCAACCAGCAGGGCACGACCTTCTCGGGTCTCGGCTGGGGCGCCACGTGGGGCGGCACGGTCATGGTGGCACGGGGCGACTTCTACTCCGACGCCCTCGCCGGCAGCGTGCTCGATGCGGTTAACTCGCAGCCGCTCGTGCTCACCGCCGACCCCGCGACCGTCGGTCAGTATCTGGCGGCCTTCCTCGGGGCTGGCGGGAGCAGCGCTGGGATCGACAACCTGAACAACGTGGCTGGATCGAGCGGCAACATCAAGGCGATCCAACCGCTCGGCGGCCCGTTGGCGTTGAACGCGACGACGCAGTCGACGATGGTCAGCGACGTCGCCAACGGGTAGCGCAGCGCGCTCAACTCGCTTGTGAAGAAGGGCCCCTTCGGGGGCCCTTCTTCGCGTCCGGGGTTCGGTTCGGCCCTCGGCCTCCGGACCCGTTCGCCGTTCCTCAGGCGAGTCCCTTCTCGAACATCGCGAAGGCCTGCTCGTAGGACCGAGTGGCCGCCTCCTCGTGATAAGCGGCGGCGGGCATGGCGTAGCCATGGTCGGCCCCCGGATGCACCTCGGCCCTGCCGTGGTCGCCGAGCGCGTGCACGGCGTCGATGAGCGGCTGGTTCATCGCGACGGACTGCGTCTGGTCGAGCCCGCCGATCCCCACGTAGACGTAGCCGGGGTAGCCCTCGAGCGCCCGGTGCGGCGAATCCTCGCCCTCGGTCACGCAGAACGAGGGGTGGAACAGCACGCCGACCCCGAAGGTGCCGGGATGGCGGGCGAGGGTGCTGAGCACGGAGCGAGCGCCGATGCAGTAGCCGATGCACCCCATCGGGGCGGGGCGGGCGGCCGGGTCGCTCGAGACGTGTTGAAGGACCGCCCCGACGTCGCGCTGCACCAGTTTCTCGGTGGTGCCGAAGAAGATCCGGCCGAGGCGCTCCCGGTCCTCGGGACTCGCATCCGGGCCGAGCATCGTGGCGAGGTTCAGCGTGAGGAGCCTGCCGTGGCGGTGGTAGCGGTCGGGGGAGACTACGTAGTACCCGCCCTCCGCGATGCGTGACATCGCACGGAGCGACGCCTCGTCCAGTCCCGGCCCGTAGTGGAAGAAGAGGATGACCGGGAACGTTCCGCCTCCCTCGGGATGCTCGACGGCGACGCTCATCTCGCCGTCTTCGGTCGGGATGGATCGGATCTCGTGCACCGGCGGCCCCCTGGCTTGCAACGGCGGCAGGGTAACACGACCCATCCGAGCATCCCCCGGAGCCGCCGGCTCTGGAGGACCGATGCAAGGTCCCCTGCAAGGCGGCTCCACCAGGCTGGCGAAGACCGGACCAGTCGAGGAGCGCAGATGACCACGACGATCACCCTCATCGGGAACCTGACCCGCGATCCCGAGCTCCGCTACACGCGAGACGGTCAGGCGACCAGCACGCTCGGGGTTGCGGTCAACCGACGCTGGCAGGACCGCACCACCAAGGAGTGGGAGGAGTCGACGTCGTTCTTCGACGTCGTCTGTTGGAGGGACCTGGCCGAGAACGTGGCGGTGAGCCTGGCCAAGGGCATGCGGGTGGTCGTCGCCGGGAGACTCGAGCATCGGACCTGGCAGTCCGAGGAGGGCGAGCACCGTTCGAAGGTCGAGGTGGTTGCGGACGACATCGGCGCGAGCCTGCGCTTCGCCTCGGCCGATGTGCAGCGGACCGAGCGCCGGGGGCCGGAGGCCGAAGAGTCGGAGGAAGGCGCGGCGACCGAGGAGGCTCCGCCCGCCCCGGTCCGACGGATCCGGCGGTGAACCGTCGGTGCTTCAGTCCTCGGGGCTGAACTCCAGCGCGAGCGAGTTGACGCAGAAGCGTTGTCCGGTCTCGGTCGGCCCGTCGTCGAACACGTGGCCGAGGTGCCCGCCGCAGCGGGCGCAGACGATCTCGGTCCGCACCATCCCGAATGAGCGGTCGGTGTGCTGCTCGACCGTGCCATCGTGCGTCGCCCGGTCGAAGCTCGGCCACCCCGACCCGGACTCGAACTTGTCACCGGTCGAGAAAAGCTCGGCCCCGCAACCGGCGCAGTGGAAGATGCCGTCGGAGTCGACATGGAGCAGCTTGCCGGACCACGCGGGCTCCGTGGCGCTCTTGCGCAGGACGTGGAACTGGTCGGGGCTCAGCCTGTCGCGCCACTCCTCTTCGGTGAGCTCCACCTCACGGGTCATCGCCGGTCCTCTCAGTCGGGTTGCACTGAGGGTAGCGAGCCGAGACCGGCCGCCGACCACCCGCCATCATGCCCCGTCATACCCGGTTTGACCAGGAGGTTCGTCGATCTCGATAGCATGGGGCCCGTGAGGGGCGTCGTCCTGGCCGGTGGCACGGCGACCCGCCTGTACCCCCTGACCCGCATCACGAACAAGCACCTCCTCCCGATCTACGACCGACCCATGATCCAGTGGGCGATCGAGGCCGTGGTCAAGACCGGGATCACCGAGGTGATGCTCGTGACCGGGGGCACCCACGCCGGCGAGTTCCTCCGCCTCCTCGGGGACGGCCACGACGTCGGGCTCGAGCGCCTGACCTACGCCTACCAGGACGGCCCCGGCGGGGTCGCCCAGGCCCTCGCCCTCGCCGAGCGCTTCGCCCGGGACGAGCCCGTCCTCGTGATGCTGGCCGACAACATCATCGAGCGGACCGTGGCCCCCACGGTCGGGGCGTTCAGTGCCGACCCCAGCGGGGCGCGCATCGTGTTGAGCGAGATCACCGAGCCCGAGCACCTCCGCCACCTGGGTGTCGCCCAGTTCCACGCGGACGGGCGGGTGGCCCGGATCATAGAGAAGCCCGAGGATCCGCCGAGCCGGTTCGCCGTGACCGGCGTCTACTGCTACGACGCCTCGGTGTTCTCCGTGGTCGCCGGCCTCAAGCCCTCGAATCGCAACGAGCTCGAAATCGCAGACGTGAACAACCACTACGCGCAGCGGGGCGAGCTCGCCTTCGACGTGCTCGAGGGGTTCTGGGGCGACGCCGGCGAGTCGATCGACGCGTACTACGCCGTCAACGACTTCGTGCGCGAGCACGGCGCGAACAAGGGCTGAATCAGCCCTGCTCGCCCGCTTCGCCGAGGACTTGTCGACCAGCGCGCCGGTCGACAAGCTGGCGGACCGAGGCGGCGACGCCAGGACCGTCGAGGCCGAGCTCGGCCAGTAGGTCGTCCGGTCGGCCCTGGGCGATGTAGGCGCGCGGGATGCCGAGGTTCGTGAACCTCGGGGTTACCACGCCCTCGCCCTGCGCCCAGGCGCTCACGCCGTCGGTCAGGAACATTCCGGCCCCGCCGAAGCGCACGCCGTCCTCGACGGTGACGACGAGGTCGTGGGCGGCCGCATCGGCGAGGAGGTCCGGATCGGTCGGGCTTACGACCCGGACGTCCCAGACCGTCGCGCGGATGCCCTCGCGGGCGAGCAGGGTCGCCGCCTCCTCGCAGGCGGCGAGCATCTTGCCCACGCCGAGCAAGCAGACCGACCCGTCACCGGCGAGCACCCGGCGGCCGCGCAGCCCCTCGCCGACCGCTTCGCCGGCGCGCCGGGCCGGGGGTGGCGTGGTCGGGAATCGGATCGCCGACGGGCCGTCCAGGGCGAGCGCCTGGGTGAGCATGACGGGGATCTCCTCGGCCGAGGAGGGTGCGAACACGGTCATGTTGGGGACCGAGAGGGTGAGCACCATGTCCCAGATGCCGTGGTGGCTCGGGCCGTTCTCGCCGGTGATCCCGGCCCGGTCGAGCACGAACACCACCGGCAGGTGGTGCAGCCCGACGTCGAGGTTCGCCTGGTCGAACGCGCGGGAGAAGAACGTGGAATAGACGGCGACCACCGGTTTGCGGCCGCCCATGGCGAGCCCGGCCGCCGCCGTCACCTCGTGTTGCTCGGCGATGCCGACGTCGATGAAGCGGTCGGGGAACCGGGCCTGGAACGCGAGCAGGCCGGTCGGCCCGGGCATGGCCGCCGTCAGCGCGACGATGTCGGGATCCTCCTCGGCGGCGGCGATCACGGCCCGGGTGAAGGCGTCGGTGTAGCTGGCGGGCGGGATGCCGGCCGCAGCGGTCGCGTCGAGGGTGGTGTCGGGAGGCGGCGAGCCCTCGGATGCCGCGTCGGGCACCGCGACGCGCGTCGCCTTCACGTCGTGGAGCCGCTGGACCTCGTCCTCCTCGGCCGGCGCATAGCCGCGGCCCTTCTGGGTGAGCACGTGGACCACGATCGGTCCGTCCCACTCCGCAGCGTTGGCGAAGGCCTGCTCCATCTGGACGATGTCGTGGCCGTCGATCGGCCCTGCGTAGCGGACGCCCAGCGCCTCGAAGAAGACGTGGGGTGCGACGATCTCGCGCAGCGCGCTCGTCAGGCCGAGGACGCCGGACGCGGCCATCTCGCCGACCGCCGGGATGTTGCGGATCCGCCGGCCGACCCGCTGACGGGCCTGGACGTAGGTCCGGTTCAGCCGCAGGCTGGTCAGGCTCTGCGAGAGGTGTGACACCGTCGGCGCATAGGAACGCCCGTTGTCGTTCAGGACGATCACGACCCGGCGGTTCGAGTGGCCGAGGTTGTTGAGCGCCTCGTAGGCCATGCCGCCGGTGAGTGCCCCGTCACCCACGACGGCGACCACCCGCCGGGACCCGCCCGAACCCACCAGCTCGCCGCCCAGCTGGAGCGCGGTGGCGAGGCCGTGTGCGTAGGAGAGCGCGGTGGAAGCGTGGCTGTTCTCGATCCAGTCGTGGTCGGACTCGCCGCGGTTCGGGTAGCCCGACAGGCCGCCCTCCTTGCGGAGGTCGACGAAGCGGTGCCGCCGTCCGGTAAGGAGCTTGTGGACGTAGGCCTGGTGGCCGGTGTCCCAGAGGATGGCGTCTCGGGGCGAGTCAAAGACCCGGTGAACGGCGAGCGTCAGCTCGACTGCGCCCAGGTTGGACCCGAGATGGCCCCCCGTCTTGGTGACGGTCTCCACGATGAAGGCCCTGATCTCGGTGGCCAACTCGCTCAGCTGGTCGTAGCCGAGTCTCCGCAGGTCGGCGGGGGTCTCGATGCTTGGGAGGATCATGGCTGCCGGGGAGGACTCCGAATCGTTTGGAAGGGCCCAGGCTACCCGCCGGTCCAGTTTCCTCGGGGCCCCCGCCCACGCGCCGACGGCGGCCCCGTCCCCACCTCCCGGTGCCTCGGGGCCGACCGGTCTCTCGAGTCCGCACCGGGGCGGCCAGGCGTGCCCACCGTGCGCTGTCCGAGAATGGCACCCGGGGGCGGTCGGTACGATACGGCCGTGGCCGCTCCCCCTCTCATCGAAGCCGACGTCCTCGAACGGGTCCTATCCTCGTCGCTGGCCAAGGGTGGCGACATGGCCGAGGTCTTCGTCGAGGACCGACAGACAAGCTCGGCGGTGCTCGACGACCGCCGGATCGAGGAGCTTGCGAGCGGCCGGGAGCGGGGGGCCGGCATCCGGGTGGTGGTCGGGGAGACGACCGGGTTCGCCCACACCGCGGATCTCTCGGAGGCCGGGCTCCTCGCCGCGGCCGACGCAGCGGCCGCCGTCGCCCGTGGCGGCGGCGGGGGCACCAGGATCGCCGCGCTCGAGGGGCGGCGCCCCGCAGGGCCGTCCGCCGGCGTGAGGCTGCCGGGGGAGATCGAGAAGGCCACCAAGCTCGAGCTTCTTCACCGGGCCGACGAGGCGGCGCGCTCGGCCGGGCTGGCGGTGACCCAGGTCCAGGTCGGATATGGCGACAGCCGACGGCGGGTGCTGATCGCGACGACCGAGGGCGTGCACGCCGAGGACGACCAGGTGCGGACGCGCTTCAGCGTGGGGTGCGTGGCCACCGGCGACACCGGCATGCAGACCGGCCACGAGAGCGTGGCCCGCACCGAGGGCTTCGAGGTGTTCGGTCGCGTCGACGTGGAGGACCTGGCCAAGGTTGCGGCCCGGCGGGCGATCTCGAAGCTGTCGGCGGTCCCGGCGCCCTCGGGCGAGCTTCCCGTCGTCCTGGCGGGCGGGAGCGGCGGGATCCTCTTCCACGAGGCCTGCGGGCACGGGCTCGAGGCCGATCACATCGTGAAGGACGCCTCGGTCTACGTCGGCCAGGTGGGCGAGCAGGTTGCGAGTCCGCTCGTCACCCTTGTGGACGACGGGACCGTCGGGGGCGAGTGGGGGAACTACGCGGTCGACGACGAGGGCCGGCCGGCGGCCCGCAACGTGCTCATCGAGAACGGCGTGCTCACCGACTACATGTGGGACTGGCTGCGGGCCCGCAAGGAGGGCCGTGCCTCCTCGGGCAACGGGCGGCGCCAGAGCTATCAGCACCTCCCGATGGTGCGGATGACCAACACCTTCCTCCTGGCCGGCAGCGAGGACCCCGACGAGCTGGTGGCACAGACCCCGCGGGGCGTCTACGTGGCGAAGCTGGGCGGCGGGCAGGTCAACACCGCGACCGGCGACTTCGTCTTCGGGACCTCCGAGGCGTTCTTGATCGAGAACGGCCGCATCACTGCCCCGCTTCGGGACTTCAACCTGATTGGCAATGGTCCCGAGGTGCTCCGGCGGATCGACGCGGTGGCCAGCGACTTCGCGATGATGCCCGGGACCTGCGGGAAGGACGGCCAGAGCGTGCCGGTCGGTTGTGGCCAGGCCACCTTGCGCATCTCGGGCGTGACGATCGGGGGCACGGCCGCGTGAGCGATCTCGCAGCGCTCGCCGAGCGGGTGGTCGACCGGGCCGCACCCGGCGAGCAGATCGAGGCCTACGTGGCACGCGGCGACGACGTGGAGGTGCGCGTCTACGACGGAGAGGTGGAGTCGCTCTCGTCGGCCACGACGAGTGGGATCGGCGTGCGGGTGCTCATCGACGGTGCCGACGGAGCGAAGGTCGGGTTCGCCTGGGCCGGCTCGCTCGACGACGACATCGTCGCCTCGACGCTTGCCGAGGCCCGCGACAACGCCGCCTTCGCGACGCCGGACCCCGACGTCGTCCTGGCCACCCCCGACGGGGTGCCCGCCGCCGAGCTGGACCTGTGGGACGAAAGCGTGGCCGGGGTGGCCACCGACGACAAGGTGGCCATGGCGCTCGATCTCGAACGGCGTGTCCGCGCCGCCGATCAGCGCATCCGCCAGGTGCTCTCGGCCGACTACGGCGACGAGAGGGTCGAGGTCTTCCTGGCCTCCACCACCGGGATCCGATCCACGACCAGGCGCACGGCGGCGTTCCTCTCCGCGATGGCCATCGCAGGCGAGGGCGTCGACAGCCACACCGGGGTCGGCTACAGCGTGGCGAGGGGGTTCGCCGGCCTCGAGCCGGACCGCGCGGCTTCGGACGCCGTGGTGCGGTCGTGCCGGATGCTCGGCGCGAAGAAGGTGCCCTCGGACCGGTTGACCGTCGTCTTCGATCCGCGGGTCGTCTCGACGCTGCTCTCGGTCATCTCCTCGGCCCTCTCGGGTGAGGCGGTGGTGAAGGGCCGCTCCTTCTTCGCCGGCCGGGTCGGCGAGAAGGTCGCGACCGGTTCGTTCACCCTCGTCGAGGACCCGACCGATGTCCGGGCCTTCTCGGCCGCCGCCTACGACGCCGAGGGCCTCGCATGTCGCCGGACGGTGCTGATCGACTCGGGGATGCTCCAGGGGTTCCTCTACGACACGGTCTCGGCGCGACGCGCCGGGACGGCCTCCACCGGGTCGGCGGTGCGGGGCGGCTACGCCGGCACCCCGGGCCCGGGCTGCCGCGCCCTGGTGCTCCAGCCCGGCCACCACGACCAGCGGGCGATTCTCGCCGCGGTGAGCGAGGGGGTGTTCGTCCAGTCGGTGACCGGGGTCCACTCTGGGGTGAACCCGGTCAGTGGTGATTTCTCGGTCGGCATCGAGGGGCTGATGATCCGCGACGGGGAGCTCGCCGAGCCGGTGCGGGAGGTCACGGTGGCATCCACCCTCCAGCGGATGCTCCAGTCGGTCCTCCACGTGGGGGCCGACATCGAGTGGCTGCCGGGGATCGCCGCCGGCCAAACCCTCGCGATCGGCGACATGCAGCTGAGCGGGAGCTGACCGGGCTCCTTCTTCCTTGTTCTCCCCGTGGGTCCACTGTGGTGGGCGCCCTTGTGGAACCCTCGGGGCGGCCTCAGGTGTTCGAGGCGGCGGCCGCTGACGAGGTGGGGGACGACCCACTCGAGGAGGGCTCTTTCGACGGGGTGCTCGACTCCTTGGTCGAGCTCGAGGAGGGCTCCTTCTCCTTGTGCTCCGGACTCTCCTTGGGGGTTCCCGAGCCGTTCGAAGACGACCGGCCGGTGCGGCTGTCCGTCTTATAGAAGCCGCTGCCCTTGAGGACGATCCCGACGTTGCCGAAGACCTTGCGCAGCGGGCCCTGGCACACCGGGCAGGTGTCCAGCGCGGCGTCGGAGAACGACTGCACCGCCTCGAAGCGGTGTCCGCACGACGTGCAGGCGTACTCGTAGGTCGGCATCGGTCCCTCCTGGCCGGGCGCGGCCGGCCCTTGGCACTCTCGGACGTGGACTGCCAGTCTACCCGGGGACGATCCCATGGGGAGCGTCCGACCCTGGGCGTACAATCTCGATGTGACGGACCGGAGCCTCACCCATCTCGATCCACTCGGCGGGGCCAGGATGGTCGACGTCAGCCCCCGGGAGCCCACCCACCGGCGGGCACTCGCCCGCTGCCGGGTGCTGATGCTGCCCGAGACCACCGCCAAGGTCGCCAACAACGCCATCACCAAGGGCGACGTCCTGGCCGCGGCCCGGATCGCGGGGATCCAGGCCGCCAAGCGCACCGCCGACCTGGTGCCCATGTGCCACCCGGTGCTCGTCGGCTCGGTGGCGATCAACTTCTCGATCGGCGACGACTTCGTCGAGGTCGAGGCCAACGTCGAGACGGTGGATCGGACCGGCGTCGAGATGGAGGCCATGACGGCGTGCACGATCGCCGCGCTCACCGTCTACGACATGTGCAAGTCGGCCGACCGCACGATGACGATCAGCGACGTGGCGCTGTGGGAGAAGTCTGGCGGTCGCTCGGGCCACTGGCAGCGGGCCCGCTCAGACGGCCACGTCGGCTGAGGCGGAGCCCGACGATCACCGGGTCAGCCGACCCCTACTTGCGCCCCCGGCCCGACGCTCGGGCGAAGAAGTCCGGCGTGATCGGTGGCACCGCGCTGTAGCTCGTCCGATCGGTCCCGGTGTCTGCGAGGGCGCCGGCGGCGTCCTGCGCGTTGAGCTGCTCGGGCGTGATCAGCGAGGCCATCTCCTGGAGGTCGCCGAACACCTGGTCCGAGGGCCCCGGGGACACCGGCCCATACCCGACCGGCGGGGGCGCCACGACATCGTCGGCACCTGCTCCGAAGCCCGGTGGCGGGGGAGGCACGTCGGCCGCCATGAGGTCCGGTGCCCCGAATCCGGCGGGAGGCGGGGGAACGACGCTCAGCCCGTTGTGCTGCTCGGCACCGAAGCCCGGTGGCGGGGGCGGCACGTCGGTACCGAACCCGACCGGTGGCGGGGGCGGCACGTCGGTACCGAAGCCGACCGGCGGGGGCGGCACGTCGGCCGCCATGAGGTCCGGTGCCCCGAATCCGGCGGGGGGCGGGGGAACGACGCTCAGCCCGTTGTGCTGCTCGGTACCGAAGCCCGGTGGCGGGGGAGGCACCATCGCAAGCCCGCTCGGGTCGTTCCTGAAGCCGGCCGAGGCGACCGGCGCGTCGAACTCGAGGTCGGCGGGCGAGGTCAGATCGACCGAACCCCACGAGGAAGGCCCCATCGAGTCGTCGGCCTCACGCACCTCAGCGCTCATCGGTTCCGCCATGTCGAAGGCGAACCCTGCCGGCGGCGGCGCCACGGGCTGTTCCGAGGCGGAGCCGAAGAACCCGGGCGCGGGCGTCATCGAGGGGCTGCCAAACGCCGAAGGCGGATCCTGGTACTGCGGCGCCGACGGCGCCTCGGCGACGAACCCCGAGGCGGGTGCCGGCACGCTGTCGGCCGCGAACCCGGGCGGTGGCGGGGGCGCCATCGGCTGCCCGGTCGCGAGGTGTGGCGCCATGGCAGCGGCGGCGAACTCGGCCGCGATGCGGGCCTGTGCCTGCTTGGCGGCCCTCCGACCGCGGAAGAGCCGCTTGCGCTCCGGGGCCGGAGGCGCCGGGTAGGGGACGCTGTCCGCCTGAGGCTGGAAGAAGTCCCCGGGGCTGGGGGGCGCGGCCCAGGGATCCGGCGCCTCGTAGGTCTGCGTGTAGGGGTCGACGCCGATCGTCGTGCCGGGGGGCTCGACCCGCGGGGGCAGCTGCGGCGGCGCAATGCCGACGATCGGCGGCGCGCTGGAGGAGGCATGGACCGGCGGGGCCACCGAGTCGATCGGCGATCCGAGCGCGAGGGTGCGCCCGGTGGCCGCCGCGATCTCGGGTGGCAGCGCCTCGTGGATGCTCGCAACGAAGCGAGCCAGGTCGGCGTGCGAGCGTTCGAGCCTCGCGAGCCGATCGAGGATCGAGTCCCACGAGGGAGACGTCGAGACTCCGGAGGGCTGGATCACGTGATCGTCCCTCCGCCGCCCCATCGGCAGGTCTTGCATCGACATCGAGTTTCGGTCCTCCCGACGCCCGCCCGCGGCGTCCGTCGTGCCAGTCGGCAACCCTGGCGCAGGTGCTCAGGCTTGGGCGTACCTGACGTCTGCGATGTCGACCTGACGCGCAGCGTACCGGACGCCCCTCTCGAATCCGTGGCTTTCCGAAGGACAACTTTCCTGGTGAGCGGGAAGAGCCGGGAATCGCGACCATCCGCGAATTCAGATATCGGGGAGGTTACGTTTTTCGGGCGAGTCCATTTGGCTCGTGATTCATTGACATATACGGAGCGGTAATCCAACAGGGAGGATTCCGACATGAGTATCAAGAAATGCCCACGGGTCGCGCGCGCGTTGCGTGCGGCCTACGACCGGAAGAGCGGCCTGGCCGAGCGTGAGGGGGCCGAATCCGGCTTCACCCTCATCGAGCTCATGGTCGTGTTGCTCATCATGGCCATCCTGCTTGCCATCGCCATCCCGACGTTCCTCGGGGTGAAGAGCGGCGCTCAGGACCGGGCTATCCAGAGCAGCCTGACCAACGCGCTGACCTCGGCCAAGGCCGGGTATGCGTCTGCGGGGTCGTTCTCCGGGACGGCATCGGCCGAGGTGTCGTACCTCAATTCGGCCGAGCCGAACCTGACCTTCCAGACCGGTGCCATCGCCACCTCGAGCTCGAACACCATCTCGGTGGCCGTGGCCTCGGATGGCGAGCAGATCGTGCTGGTCGGCTACTCGCAGAGCAACAACTGCTGGGCGGTCTCCGAGAACGACAACGCGGGGACCGACTCGCTGCTCGGTGACAGCACCGCTGGCGTGCGGTACAACGCTTGGCCGGCGACCTCGGGTGCCACGTGCACCGCTTCGGGGTCGAGCGCGCCGACCGGCGCAGTCGGCTGGGCGACGACCTACCCGGCCAACCCGTAGTCGGGCAGTCCGCACCGGGTCGCCGATCCGGTGCGGACGCCAGTGTCACGAGGAGGGTCCCGCTCTGTTGCGGGACCCTCCTCGCGCCGGCGTGTCGCCACAGTCCTGATGCGAGGTGGAGATGGTTGACGTTGCGATAGACGCTCGCCACTACCCGGCCCACGTCGGCCCGGCGGTCGGCGCGTGGTTGGCCCGGCGATGGATGCCCCTCGCGTCCATCGTGCTCCTCGTGGCCGCCGGGCTGGCCTTTACCTTCTTCTGGGGTCCGGTCGTGCGCCATCACGGCTACTGGATCACCCCGCGCGACCTGTGGGGAACGTTCCGGACCGCACAGTTCGTCGGTTGGGGCGACATCGGCGACGTCTACAACTCGGGTGCGCCCCTCGTGGCCTTCCCGGCGATCAGCGTGATCCTGGCCCCCGTCGCGATCATCGTCGATCACTTCGCGATGTCGGTCGGCTTCCCCTTCGCGCTCACCCATCCGAGCGCGTGGTACCTGCTCGGGCCGGCCTCGATGCTGATCGGGAGCGTCGTCTTGCTGCCCCTGGACGGCCTCGCACAGCGGATGGGGCTCGGCCGCAGGGCACGGGCGGCGACCCTCCTCGTCGAGGTTGCGATCCTGTTCCCGGTCGTCGCCATGTGGGGTCACCCAGAGGACCCCCTCGCGCTGGCGTTCGCCTTGTGGGGACTGCAGGCCGCATTCGAGGAACGCTGGCGTGCCACGGGCTGGCTCTTCGGCCTGGCGCTCGTGACCCAGCCGCTCGTCGTGCTCGTCGTCCCGGTCGTCGTCGCGATGTTGCCCGTCCGCCAATGGCCGAGGTTCGCCCTGCGTGGTGCGCTCCCGAGCGTCGTCCTGCTCGCCATCCCGCTCGCACAGTCCTGGAAGGCCACCACGGCCGCCATCTTCAAGCAGCCGAACTACCCGACGGTCGACCACCCGACACCGTGGCTGTCACTCGCCCCGGTGCTCTCCAAGACCCACCCAGCGCTGCTCGGGAATTTCGGGGCATGGACGGCGGCCGACGGGCAGCGACACTTCACGGCGACCGTGCTGCACACCGTGAGCGGTGAGACCGTGGCGGCCGGCCCCGGACGTCTGATCGCGATCGCATTGTGCGTGGGCCTCGGGGTCTACGCCTACCGACGGCACCCCAGTCCGGCCGAGATCGTGTGGCTCTGCTCGGTCGCCCTGGGGCTCCGCTGCGTGTTCGAGTCGGTGATGGACCCCTACTACCTCTGGCCACCGCTCGCGCTCGCCTTCGTCGTGGCCGGGCGCAGCCGCTGGCGTCTCGGCGCCACCTCGGTCGTGGCGGCCGCCGTGACCTGGTACAGCTACCGCGACACCGGGCCCTGGGAGTGGTGGCTCCCCGTGACGCTGCTCCTCGTGACCGCGGTGCTGCTCGCGCGTCCGGGCCGCCGACCCATCCCCGACCGGGAAGCGCCGGCCGAGGTCCTCGAACGGGTGCCGGTGGGGATCCGGTGAGACCGAGCCCCGAGGGAACGACGCTCGGGGCCACCTCCCCCCCGGCGGCGGAGGGACGCTCCTTCTCGGACGCGGCGGCCCGCCGCCCCTTGTTGGGCGACGCGCTCCGCCAGGCGGCGTTCCTCGACGCCCCGCTCTCGCTCCGCCGCCGGGTGCTGGTCTGGATCGTCGCCACCGGGATCTTCGTGCTCTCCCTCGTGTGTTGGTACCAGCGGTCGGGCGACGTGCGCGACGTGCTCGAGAGCGCGGTGCCCACCATGGCACTCATCCAGTCCAAGCCCCAGTGCGCGTATCCCCCGAACGTCTGGAGCGCAGTGCCGCCCCTCTACCCGGTCCTCGCGTCGGGGGTGATGGCTGCGACCGGCGTGGGCGCTGCCGATGCCCGGGCGACCCGCTTCGCCCCCGGGTCGTGCCGGGTCCCCGGTTCGGGGCCGACCCAGGTACCCGTGTTGCCCCTGGTGGTCATCGGTGCATTCGCGTGGCCGGTGCTCATGTTCGGATGCATCTCGCTGCTCGGCGCGCTCGACAAGAGCCGGACCCGGTGGGAGGCGCTCGCGCTCGGTCTTCTCGCCTGCCTGCCCCCCCTTGCGTCGGCGCTCGTCCGGTACCTGCACCCCGAGGACATCTACGCAATGGCCATGATCCTCGCCGCGCTCGGCGCTGCGGTTCGGTCCCGATGGCTCGTGGCCGGGCTCCTGATCGGGATCGCCTGCTGCTTCAAGCAGTTCTCGCTGCTGCCGGCGGTTCCCCTGCTGGTCGCCGCGCCGCGCCGCGGCCGGCTCCGCTACGCCATCGGGGCCTCGGCGGCTGCCGCCGCGATCCTCGTGCCGCTCGCCGCGTGCATGGGCAGCCGGATGCTCGCCGTGATGCGGGGGGTCGACGCGACGCCCACGTTCGTCGGGAGCGCCCTGGTCGGGCGGCTCGGACTCCACGCCCTCGCCGTCACGATGGTCGCCCGCGTCCTCCCCCTCGCCGTGGCCGGGGCGGTCGCCCTGTGGGCCCGCTCCAGGCTCGGCGACGCCGTGGCCTCGCCAGGCCCCCTGGTCGCGCTGGTGGCGGTGTCCCTCGTGCTGCGACTCGTCTTCGAGGTGAGCCTCTTCGGCTACTACTTTCTTGCGACGGTCGTCATGCTCATCGTGCTCGACGTCGCGCTGGGCCGCATCCGGCTCGAGACGATCTGCTGGGTCGTGGCCTCGGGCGCCCTGTATCCGACCCGTTTCGACCCGCTCGTGTTGGTCCAGGAGGCCCAGCCCGTGTTGGTGCAGGCGCTCGTGGTGATCCCCGCCCTGGCGCTGGCCGCGATGCAGCTGGTCAGGCTGTGCGCGGCCTCCTCAACGCGTCCGGCCATGAACCGCCGGCTCATCGAGGCAGTCCCGAGCTCCTGAGCCGGGCGCTCGCCTGCCTGGGTCGGCGACCTGAGCGCTCAGCAGTTCGCCGGCGAACTCGAGGGGGGCCTGGCGTTGGTGGGATCGAGCGGGTCCCGGGGCGCCCCGCAGGCGGCGATCGGCGCAGTCGTGGTGGTCGTGGGCGCAGTCGTGCTGGTTGTGGCGCTGCCGGCGCTCGGGGCGGCGGGGGGCGTGGCCGACGGGCCGCCCGATCCGCAGGCGGTGAGCAGGGAGCCCGCGAGCGCGACGCCGGCCACAGAGGCCCACAGCCTCGACGATCGTGAGCGCCGCGTCATCCGTTTTGGGCCGCCGAGGGCTGGGCGAAGATGTCGAGGTCGAACTGGTCCGAGAGCGGTGTGTTCCGGCTCGTGTTGGCGCCTCCCCCAGAGAGCTGCACGCTCGAGATGATCGTCAGTCTCGGGAGCGCGTAGAGCGCCTTCATGAAGGCGAGGGTCTGGTCATAGGTGCCCTTGACCGAGACGGTGACCGGGATCACAGCCACGTTGCCGTCCGAGACGGCGGTCTGCGGGTTGACGTTCTGGACCGAGACGCCGGTGGCCGACGCCGCGTTCGAGATGGCCGTGATGTAGTCGTAGAGGTCCGAGGTGGCCGGGACCGCCGAGCTCAAGCGGCCGCTCAAGGCCTCGAAGGTTGCCGATTCCTTCGAGTACGCCTTGAGCTGGGCCAGCCGGGCGTCGAGAGCGTTCTGGTGACTCTGGGCGCTCTGGACGCTGTTGTTGACCGATGCGAGCTTGTGCCCCTCGGGGTTGAAGACGGCCAGCAGCCAGATCAAGAGGACGACGAGCGCGACCCCGATCGAGATGAGCACCTTGCGCTGGCGCAGGACGGAGATGAGCTCGGCGTTCATCCCGGCACCGAGTACTCGGAGATCCGCTGGGACTTCGCCCCGTTCAGCACGTCGAGGGTGGCGCTGAAGGACACCGAGCTGCCCTGCGACACGCCCGAGGCGAGCACCGCGTCCTTCAGCACCGGCGATTGCACGATCGACTGGCCCCAGGCCGTGACGTCGGTGAGCGCCTTCGCCTCGACGCTTGTCGCGACGGTCCCGATCTGCCCGCTGATCGGCGATGAGACGGCGGAGCCCGACGATCCCGGATTGGAGTCGGCGGTCAAGGTGATGCTCGAGAGCGTGACGTTCGACGGGATGTACTGGGCGATCTGGTTCAAGACCACCAGCCAGTCGACCTCCTTGTTGAGGGTCGGGATCACCTGAGCGGACTGCTTGACGACCTGGTCGCGTAGCACCAGTGCCTTGTCGTACTTCGGGATCTCCACGTTCTGGATCGTGGCGTTCTCGGCGTTGATCGCGCTGAGGCGGTTCTGTGCGTTGTGCACCTGGAGGAAGCGCATGGCGCTGAGCCCGACCACGAGGACCGCGACCACGGCGGCGGCACGCACCAGATAGCGGTGGACCCACCGCTCGAGCGCCCGGGTGCGGGCGGAGTCGGGAAGCAGGTTGAACGGCTTGCCGATCGCGTCGGGGAGCGCGAGCCCGATGGGCGCCGCAGCGACGGTGTCGACGTCGGACGCCTGTTCGGGCGTGAGGGGCATGTCGGAGAGGTCGATCCGCGACAGCGGGGAGGCCAGGGCCACCGGCACCCCGGCGTTGGCCTGCATCAGCTTCAGCAGGCCGGGGGATCGGGCCCCGCCGCCGGTGATCTGGATCCTGGCGATGGGCTGGCGCCCCGGGAGCGACGAGAAGAAGCGGATGGAGTTGTGGATCTCGGCGACGAGCTCGTTCACCGCCCGGTCGCAGGCGCCGGCCGCCATCACGTCGTGCGTGCCCGGGTAGCCGAGGCGCCGCTTGGCCGCCTCGGCGTCGCGGTGGGGGATGTCGAGCGCGCTCGCAATCGCAGCGGTGATGGTCTCGCCGCCGGTGTCGAGGGTGCGTACGAACTGCAGGTTCCCCATGAGGTGGACGACGATCATCGTGAGGCCGGCGCCGATCGAGACGATGGCCTCGGGGGCCTGGAAGCCCGGGTCGCTCACGGCGCGGGCGAGCGCCGCGGTCTGCAGGTCGATCGAGACGGGTTCGAGTCCGGCCGCCTCGAGTGTGGACACGAGCGACTCCACCGCCTCGGCGTGGACCGCCCCCACGAGTACTCGGAGCTGTGGTGGCCCCTCGGGGCTCGCGACCTGGGCGATCACCTTGGAGGAGAGCACGGTCTCCTGCATGGAGAAGGGGATGACCTCGTCGGCCTTGAACCGGACGGCCGACTCGAGCTCGGAGGGGGGCAGGAGCGGCATGTCGATCTCGCGGATGATGGCGCGAAGCCCGGCCAGGCCCACCTTGACCTGGCGGTGCCCGAATCGCCCCTCGCGCCAGAGGCGGGAGAGCGCCTCGGCCACCTGGTCCTGGTCGCGGATCTCGCCCGCCGTGACACAGCCCGGCTGGAGGCCAACCTGGCCGAAGTTCTCGATGACCGGGACCCGGCCCTCGTCGATGCGCATTTCGACGGCTCGGACGGCGCTCGTGCCGATGTCCAGACCGATGCTCTGGTTCGTCATCCGGCCTTTCAACCCCCTCGGGGTCTCCCCGGGGTAGCACGACCGGAAGGCCAATCAGCCGGCTCCCGATCGGCAAGCCCTGTTCGTTCGTTGCGGTCGGCCGCCCGCCGGGCGGCGGGTCGAAACGCTACCGGCGACCTGCCAGAAAACCGCGGATGGTGGGCTCGATAACGTTGGGCCGTCCCATGAAGCCCCGACGCTGCGCGAACCTGTGACCTCGGCGTCCGTCCACATGCGCGGCCGCGTCGAGGGCACGATCGACGTGCAGGTGGCCGACGTGGGCGGGCGTCCGGCGGTGGTGGCCCGCTCGTCGTCCAACCGTCGCCGGGGGGCGCTCGGTCGCCACGACGGTGAGACGCTCGCGGCAGGGGCCCGCCTGGCCCTCCGCCAGCGCATCCCCTTCGTGATGGAGCTGTCCTCGAGCGGGGCCGATGTCTCCGAGGGCGTCGACGCGCTCCACGGCTGGGGCCTGGCCGCCGCCGCCATCGCCAGGCTCTCGGGGATCGTGCCGGTGTTGGCCGGGGTGACCGGGCCGGCCCTCTCGGGACCGGCCCTCATGCTCGGGCTCTGCGACGCGGTCGTCATGAACGCCGACGCATACGCGTTCGTATCGGGGCCCCAGATGGTCGCACAGTTCACCGGGGTGCGGGTGGGGCCGAGCGAGCTCGGCGGGGTGGGCGTGCACTCCCGCTCGAGCGGCCTGTGCGCGCTCGAGTCCGACTCGCCCCTCGAGGCGATCGCCGAGATCTCCCGCTACCTCCCGGCGCACACCGACGAGGCCCCCCCCCACGTTGCGACCGACGACCCGCCCGAGCGGCTCGCGCCCGAGCTGCGCACGATGGTCCCGACCCGGGACACCGCCTCCTATGACGTGCGCGACGTGGTGACCACCGTCGCCGACGACGGCGACCTGCTCGAGCTCTGGGAGCGCTGGGCACCCCAGCTCGTCACCGGGTTCAGCCGCGTGGCCGGGTACCCGATCGGCATCGTCGCGAACCAGCCGCGCTCGTTGGCCGGGACGCTCGACATCATCGCCTCCCAGAAAGGAGCGCGCTTCGTGCGCCTGTGCGACGCGTTCAACCTTCCGATCGTCACGTTCGTCGACACGCCCGGTTTCCTGCCGGGCAAGGACCTCGAGTGGCGGGGGATGATCC
>DAHUYG010000055.1 GCA_027315315.1 Acidimicrobiaceae bacterium
GAAAGCGCAGGTCGTAGCAGGTCAGCACGCCGAGCCGGAATCCGTCGAGGTCGATCACCGGGGTGTTGTCCGCGCCGGGGTCGCCCGGCGCGATGCGCTCGGACTCCACCCAGCCGAGGGCGTCGTAGAGGTGGACCTTGCGGTAGGTGGCGACCGGTCGGCCCGGGCCGAGGATCACCAAGGTGTTGAAGACTCGCCGGCCCGGCGCGGGCTCGAAGGTCCCGGCCACGACCGTCACGCCGGCCTCTGTCGCCGCCTCGGCCAGCGCCGAGACGAACGGGCCGTCCAGGGGCTCGGCCAGCTCCTCGAGGTCCGTCGAGGGGCTCCCGAACCCGCACATGGCGGCCTCGGGGAGCACGACCAGGGCGGCCCCGGCGCCCGCCGCCGCGCGAACGGCCTGCACGCAGCGTGCCCGGTTGGCGTCCCGATCGAGGCCGGTGGCGAACTGCGCGGCGGCGGCCTTCACCGTCCCGACGTTATCCAAGGCGCCCGGCCGCCCGGACCTGCGGCCGCGAAACCCTCCGTGACAGACTTGGCGGGCGGTCGACCATCCGACCGGGTCGCGAGAGTCGGCGACCACGGCAGGCAACGGAGAGGCGCGTGCTCGTATTCACGTTCCCCGGGCAGGGTTCACAGCGCTCCGGCATGGGTGCGCCGTGGGTCGAGCACCCCTCCTTCGAGGTGGTGGCCGAGGCCTCGTCGGCCGCCGGCCGGGACCTCTCGACGCTCCTGCTCGACGCGCCGATGGAGGAGCTCACCGCGACGGCGAACGCGCAGCTGGCCACCTTCGTGCTCAGCCTCGTCGTCCTCGATGCGGTCGAGCGCCTCGGCCTCTCCCCGGGCGCGTGCGCCGGCCACAGCCTCGGGGAGTACACCGCCCTCGTGGCGAGCGGCTCGCTCTCCTTCGAGGACGGTGTGGCCCTCGTGGTCGAGCGCGGCGACGCCATGGGAAGGGCCGGTGACGACGCGCCGGGCACCATGGCGGCGCTCCTCGGGATCGCCGACGACGACGCCGAGGCCGCGTGCCAGCGCGCCGAGGGCGACGTGTGGGTCGCCAACTACAACGCGCCCGGCCAGGTGGTGATCGCCGGCACCCACGAGGCGGTCCGGAGGGCGAGCGACCTCGCGAAGGACCTGGGGGCCCGCCGGGTCATGCCGATCCCGGTGTCCGGCGCGTTCCACACGCCGCTCATGGCCGCCGCGCGGTCCTCGCTGCGCAAGGCGCTCGGCGACTCGTCGTTCCACGCGCCCGAGATCCCCGTCGTCGCCAATGTGGATGCCCGCGTCCACGTCGACGCGGCCGAATGGCCGGGCCTGCTCTCGGCCCAGCTGTGCAGCCCGGTCCGCTGGCGCCAGTCGCTCGAGACCCTCGCCGGACTGGGCGGCACGACCTTCGTCGAGCTCGGCCCCGGCGGGGTCCTGAGCGGGCTCGCCCGCCGGTCGGTCCAGGACGCCGAGACGATCTCGGTCGCCGAGCCCGACGACCTCGACAAGCTCATGGACCTCGTCGCCAAGCCCGAGGGCCACGCCGCCGACCCCCAGCACCACGTGGGCGAGCACCTCTACATGTCCGAGCGCATCGTGGTCAGCCCCGGCGGGGGGATCTTCTTCCCCGAGCAGACCCTGGCCGCACCGGGCACCGGCCTCCTGCCCGGAACGGCGGCGGCGGGCGCGCCCAACTCGGTCATCGAGGTCGGCGACCTCATCGGTCGCGTCGGCGCAGTCGAGGTCCGCACGCCGTTTGCCGGCGAGGTGATCCGCTGGCAGGCCGCCGCCGGCGAGCGCGTCCAGGAGGGCCAGGCGCTCCTGTGGCTGCGGGTGACCGGCTCGGACGCGTGAGCGGGGAGGAGTCGCCCGGATCATCTCCACGGGTGGTCCTGGTCACCGGGGGTTCGAGGGGCATCGGCGCGGCGTGCGTCACGTGGTTCGTGGCCAACGGCGACCGGGTCGCCTTCACCTCACGCAGCGAGCCGGCGGATCGGGGCGACGGGTCGCTCGGGCTGCGCTGCGACGTGGGTGTCCCCGAGCAGATCGAGGCGGCGTTCGGCGCCGTCGAGGAGCGCTTCGGCCCCGTCGAGGTGCTCGTGTCGAACGCCGGGGTCACCCGGGACACGCTCCTCGTCCGGATGGGCGAGGAGGCGTGGGCCGAGGTGATCGACACCAACCTCTCGGGCGGCTACCGGGTGGCTCGCCGGGCGGTGTCCAAGATGCTCCGCCTGCATCGGGGCCGGATCATCTTCGTCTCCTCGGTCGGCGCCTTCATCGGCCTGCCCGGACAGGCGAATTACGCAGCCTCCAAGGCCGGCCTGGTGGGCATGGCCCGGGCGATCGCAAGGGAGGTCGCGAGCAGGGCGATCACCGTGAACGTGGTGGCGCCCGGTCTTGTGGCCACCGATATGATCGAACCCCTCGGTGCCGAGAGGATCGACCAGATGCGGGCCATGGTGCCCTTGGGAAGGACCGCCACAGCCGAGGAGGTCGCCGAAGCGGTGGCCTTCTTGGCCTCGGATGGTGCCGGCTACATCACCGGTGCCGTCCTCCCCGTCGACGGCGGCATGGGCATGGGTCTGTGAGATGAGTGCTGGGCACTCGTAAGGAGCGAACAGTGGACAGCGACGCAGCGTTCGAGAAGTTCCAGGAGTGCGCCGTCGAGGTGCTTCAGGTGCCCAAGGAGAAGGTGACCAAGGAGGCCCGCTTCGGCGATGACCTCGACGCCGACAGCCTCGACCTGGTCGAGCTGGTGATGGCGCTCGAGGAGGCATTCGACATCACCGTCGAGGAGACCGAGCTCGAGAACATCGAGACGGTCGGCCAGGCCTTCGACCTCATCAGCTCCAAGCTCTGATGCTGATCGGCCGCGGACCCGACGGCCCGATCGCCGGGCGGCGGGTCGCCGTCACCGGCATGGGGGCGGTCACCTGCTGCGGCGTGGGCCTCGACGCGCTCTGGGAACAGCTGCTGCATCCCACCTTGGGCGGCACGCGCAGCGTGGACGACTTCGACCCGGGCCAGTGGTTCGGCCCCAAAGAGGCGCGCCGGCTCGACCGCTTCGCGCAGCTCGCCATCGTGGCGTCGGAGCTCGCCCGCAGCGACGCCGGCGAGCTCGTGGTCGACCCCGGCCGGGCCGGCGTCATCATCGCGACCGGCGTCGGTGGCTTCGAGACCCTGGTCGAACAGGTGCTCCTCTGCGACCGCAAGGGTCCCGGGCGCGTCTCGCCGTTCCTCGTGCCCATGATGATGGCCAACGCCGGCGCGGCCAACGTGTCGATGCGCTTCGGCTGGCACGGTCCCTCCGAGGCGGTGGTGACCGCGTGCGCGGCCGGCACCCACGCGGTCGGCGCCGCCGCCCGCCTCGTCGCGTCGGGGCGCTGCGATGTCGCGATCGGCGGCGGGTCCGAGGCATCGATCCAGGAGGTCGCGATCGGCGCCTTCACCAACATGACCGCCCTGTCGACCTCGGGCGTGTCGCGCCCCTTCGACGTGCGCCGCGACGGCTTCGTCATCGCCGAGGGCGCCGCCGCCCTCGTGCTCGAGGACATGGAGCGCGCCATCGAGCGCGGCGCCCGGATCTATGCCGAGGTGCTCGGCGCCGCCAGCACGGCCGACGCGCACCACATCACCGCGCCCGATCCCCAGGGCGCGGGCGCGGTGGCCTGCATGGAGCTCGCGCTCGAGGACGCCCGGCTCTCGGCGTCCGACATCGGCCACATCAACGCGCACGGCACCTCGACGCCCCTGAACGACCTGGCCGAGGCGCGTGCGATCCACAAGGTCTTCGGCGCCCCGGGCCCGCCGGTCACCTCGGCCAAGGGGCTGCTCGGCCACGGCCTGGGCGCGGCCGGCGCGATCGAGGCGGTGGCGAGCGTGCTGAGCATCTTCCACGAGACGATCCCCCCGACCGCCGGCCTGGAGCAGCTCGACCCCGAGATCGGCCTCGACGTGGTGGCGGGCGAGCCCCGGGCCTTCCCGGCCGCCCCGGTCATCTCCAACTCGTTCGGGTTCGGCGGGCACAACGGCTGTCTCGTGCTCGCCCCCGTCGACTGACGCAGCGCTCGGAGCGCTAGGGGCCGAGCGCCTCCCGGAAGCGGGCGACGAAGCGTGCCGCGCCCTCGGGGCCCTCGCCATCGAGCAGCCGCCGCACGAGGGCCGACCCGACGGCCACCCCGTCGGCCACCTCGCAGACCTCGGCGGCCTGTTCGGGGGTCGAGATGCCGATGCCGACGCAGATCGGCAGGTCGGTGCCCTCCCGGGCCCGTCGGACGACGGCCAGGGCATCGGCGCCGAGCGCACGGCGCTCGCCGGTCACCCCCATCCGGGCGACCGCGTAGACGAAGCCTTGGGCGCGCGCCACGATGGCGGCCACCCGGGCCTGCGGCGAGGACGGCGCCACCATGAGGACGGTCTCGACGCCGCCCCATGCGGCGGCGGCCGCCCAGGGGTCGAGCTCCTCGATCGAGAGATCGGGGATCAAGGCGGCCGCAACCCCCGACTCGCGAAGCGACGCCGCGAAGCGTCGGTGCCCGGTCCGGAAGACCAGGTTGTAATAGGTCATCACCACGAGCGGCACGCCGATCTCGGCCCCGGCCAGCGCGTCGAGCACCCCGTGGACGGTCGTGGCGCGCCCGAGCGAGGCCAGGCCGGCGGCCTGGATGACCGGTCCGTCGATCATCGGGTCCGAGAACGGCAGCCCGACCTCGATGGCGTCGGCGCCGGCCGAGGCCACCGCCTGGAGGACCTCGATCCACTCGGGGACCATCCCGGCCATCACGTAGGGGACGACGAGCTTGGAGCCGGCGTCGCGTCGGGCCCTGAGCGAGCGCTCCATGGCCCCGAGCTCGCCGGTGACCTCGGGCACCTCAGCGGCCGCCCGCGAGCAGCTCGCGGACCTGGGCCACGTCCTTGTCGCCCCGGCCCGACAGCGTGAGTAGGACGCTCGAACCGGCGGGGATGTCGCGCCCCGCCTCGGCAATGATCCACGCGAGGCCGTGCGCCGGCTCGAGGGCGGGGATGATCCCCTCGGTCTCGGCGAGTGCGGAGAAGGCCCCGAGCACCTCCTCGTCGGTCGCCGAGCGGTACTCGGCGCGCCCGATCGCCCCGAGGTGCGCGTGCTCGGGGCCGATGCCCGGGGAGTCGAGCCCGGCCGAGATCGAGAGGGCCTCGAGGATCTGCCCGTCCTCGTCTTGGAGCAGGCGCGACTTCATGCCGTGGACGACGCCCGGGACCCCGTTGGTGGCGGCCGCCCCCCCGGCGGCTTCGACGCCCACCAGGCGGGCGCCGGTGTCGACGAACCCGCTGAAGGTGCCGATCGCGTTCGATCCGCCGCCCACGCAGGCCACCACGACGTCGGGCGCCCCGCCGAGCAGGGCCTCGCACTGGGCCCGGGCCTCGGTGCCCACGATGCGCTGGAACTCGCGCACCATGTAGGGAAACGGGTGGGGGCCCATCACCGAGCCGAGGCAGTAGTGGGTGTCCTCCACGGTGGCGACCCACTCGCGCAGTGCCTCGTTCACCGCGTCCTTGAGGGTGCGGCTCCCCGAGGTCACCGTCCGCACCTCGGCGCCGAGCAGCTCCATGCGAAAGACGTTCAGGGCCTGGCGCTGGGTGTCGACCTCGCCCATGAAGACCGTGCACTCGAGCCCGAAGAGCGCCGCCGCGGTCGCCGAGGCCACCCCGTGCTGGCCGGCGCCGGTCTCGGCGATCATCCGCGGCTTGCCCATGCGCTCGGTCAAGAGGGCCTGGCCGATGACGTTGTTGAGCTTGTGCGAGCCGGTGTGGGCCAGGTCCTCGCGCTTCAAGAGGAGCCGGATGCCCAGGCGATCGGAGAGCCGGTGGCACTCGGTGACCGGCGTCGGGCGGCCGCCGTAGGTGGCGAGGATCGACTCGAAGTGCCGGTGGAACTCGGGGTCGGCCCAGGCCTCCCGGAAGGCCACCTCCAGCTCCAGGCAGGCCGGCATGAGCGACTCGGGGACGTAGCGGCCCCCGAAGTCGCCGAATCGCCCCGTCGGTCCGGGGTCGCCCATCGCCGGACCCTCGGGCCGCCCCGGACCCTGCGCGCTCACCGGTCGGTCAGCCAGTCGTAGGGGGCGGGCTCGTCCTCGTCGCCCTCGAGGGCGTGCTCGGCAGCGAGCCCCTCGGCGGCCCGGCGGACCGCCGCCACGAAGGCGGCGAGCTTCTGGGGGTCCTTCTCCCCCGGTGCCCGCTCGACGCCGGTCGCCACGTCCACGCCGTGGGGGTGCAGGTGGGCGATCGCCCGGGCCACGTTGTCCGCGTGGAGCCCGCCCGAGACAAAGAGGCGGCGGTGGTCGACGACCCCCTCGGCCAGCCGCCAGTCGAAGACCTCCCCGGACCCCGGGCTCGCCCCGTCGATCAGGATGTACTGGCAGCCGAACTCCTCGAAGCGGGAGACCGCCGGCTCGCCGGCGCTGAACGCCTTGATGGTCATGGGCACGCGCGCCGCCACCCAGTGGGCGTCCTCGATGGACTCGTGGCCGTGGAGCTGCACCGCACCGAGCCCGACGGTGTTGGCGATCTCGACCACCCGGCGCGGGCTCTCGTCGCGGAACACCCCGACCGTGAGGACCTCGGGAGGGACCCGCTTCACGATGTCGGCCACGGCGGAGGCGGTCATCTGACGCGGCGAGGGGGCGAAGATGAACCCGAGCGCGTCGGCCCCGAGGCCGACCGCGAGGAGTGCGTCGGGCTCGCTCGTGACCCCACAGATCTTGACGATCGGGCCCTCGGTCATCGACCGGGTCCCCGGACGCCGATCGGGTGCCCCACCATCTCCTTCACGGCGCGGGACCGGTCCTCGGAGCGGACGAGGGTCTCGCCGATCAGCACCGCCTGGTAGCCGGCGCCGGCGAGCCGGGCGGCGTCGGGCCCGTCGCGGACCCCGGACTCGGCGACCGCCACGACGTGGGGGGGCAGGAGCCCGACCAGGCGCTCGGCGCGCGCCTCGTCGAGGGCGAAGGTGTGCAGGTCGCGCTGGTTGACCCCGACCAGGCGGGCACCGGCCACCACCGCCCGCTCGAGCTCGTCCTCGTCGTGCACCTCGACCAGCGCGTCGAGGCCGAGGAGCCCGGCGAGCCCGAGCATCTCGAGCAGCTCGGGGTCCTCCAGCGCCGCCACGATCAACAAGACGGCGTCCGCCCCCATGATCCGGGCGTCGCAGACGTCGGCCCGGGACACCGTGAAGTCCTTGCGCAGGACGGGCAGGCCGCAGGCCGCCCGGGCCGCCACCAGGTCGCCGGCCGACCCCCCGAAATGCGGGCCGTCGGTGAGCACCGACAGGCAGCTCGCCCCCCCGGCCGCGTAGTCGCGGGCGACCTCCGCCGGGTCGAGGGCCCCGTCGAGGTCCCCCTTGGAGGGCGATCGCCGCTTGATCTCGGCGATGACCGCCAGGCCGCCGGCGGCGTCCTCGACGAGGGCGGCCCGGAACCCCCTCGTCGGGGGCAGCCCGACGGCCCGTGCGATCAGCTCGTCGACGTCGCGGCGGTCGGCCACCGCATCGGCCCGGTGGGCGGCCAGGATGTCGGACAGGTACGTGCCGCCCATGACCGACCAAGCGTAGTGGTGGCCCCCGGCGGGCCCGGGATCCCCCGGCGGGCCGCCTCGATCACCCCGGCACCCAAGGTGCGCGGGCGATCAGGCGGCGAGCCGCGCCGCCAGCCACCCGCCGAGCTTGGCCACCGAGGAGTCCGACTCTGGGACGTTGCCTGCGGCCATCTGGAAGACGTGCTGCATCTCGGGCCACACCTCGAGGGTGACCTCGCAGCCGGCGGCGGTGGCCCGTTCGGCCAGGCGGGTCGAGTCGTCGAGGAGGACCTCGTCTCCCCCGGCGTGGACGATGAAGGGCACGAAGCCGCTGAAGTCGCCATAGAGCGGCGAGACGAGCGGGTCGGTGAGCCTGTCCTTGGTCGTGTAGCCCGCACCGTCGGGCTCCTCGTCTCCGATGTGCAAGAGCAGGTCCCGCTCGGCGTTGGTCCGCAGCGACTCCCCGGTCATCGCGAGATCGGTCCACGGCGAGAGGAGCACCAGGCCGGCCGGGGCCGGCAGCCCCCGGTCGCCCAGCGCGAGCGCGGTGGCGAGCGCCAGCCCCCCGCCCGCCGAGTCGCCGCCGATGCCGATGTGCCCGGGCCCGTGGCCCTCGTCGAGCAGCCACCGGTAGGCACCGATCGCGTCCTCGAGGCCGGCCGGGAACGGGTGCTCGGGGGCCAGTCGGTAACCGAGCGAGAGGCCGCGCACGCCCGCCGCCTTGGCCAGGTGCCCGACGAGCTTTCGGTGGGAGGCGATCGACCCGACGCTGTACCCGCCACCGTGGAGGTAGAGGAGGACCCGCTCGGGCCCGACCCCCTCGGGGACCGCCCATTCGGCGGGCACCCCGCCGGCGTCCGCCGGCACAAAGCCGACGCCCTCGGGATCCCCGGTCAACATGGCCCAGCCCTCGCTCGCGGCACGCCGCTCCTCCACGCTGGGCGGCGGATCGGCTGGGCGCGGCATCGCCGCGAAGAGCTCGTGGAGGTTCTTTGCGGCTTCGCTCGGCACGGCGAAAACCTATCGGAGCCGACGTGGAGGTGCCCCGGTCAGCCCACCGAGAAGGCCGCGATCACCGCCACGTTGTCGATGGCATAGCCCCCGAGGTAGCGCTCGTGCTGCGAGAAGACGCCTGCCCGGTCGAAGATCTTGAAGTTGGTCAGGATGGGCTGGTCGTGGTTGCCCGGGCTCGTGTCGCTCCCGAGGAGTGTCCAGCCCGGCTCGGTGACGTAGTGCTCGCCGTTGGGCGAGTTCCCGCCGTTGTTGAACAGCGCCACCACGAGGTCGGGGGCGCTCCCGGTGCTCTTGGACGTCGACACCGCGCTGTGCTGGGTGTAGTCCGAGACGAGCGGGCCGCTCGTGGAGGTGCCGGTCGCGTCGAGCGTGAGGTTGTGCGGTGCGTGCGAGAGCTCGGCGATGGTGACCGTCACGGTGGCCTGGGTGTTGCGGGGGACCGTCGCCACCGCGACGTTCACGATGCCCCCCGGGTTGTCGGGGAGGTAGTAGATCGAGGCCTGGAGGCCGCCCGTGCGATAGGGGCCGGTCCCGTTGTCGGCCGTCTCGCCACCGATCGTGTTCACCGCGAGCTTCCACCCGGTGAACAGGTAGTGGGGGTGCAGCATCCCGCTCGTGACGACGCCGTCGTCGATCGAGGCGATGAGGAGGTCGCCGGGCTTGGTCGGCTGGTGCAGGCGGACGCTCAGGTGCGCGGGCCCGTAGACGCCCTCGAGGCTCCGGCCGTCGAAGGCCTGCGTGACCCGCTGGACCACCACCGGGAGCGGGGTGCTGCCGGCGGCGGCCGGCGCGGCCACCACCGGCAGCACGGTGGCGGCGAGCGCCAGGAATGCGATGCCGCCGCCTCGCAGCGACCGGTGGGGCAATCGAGATGGGTGAAGGTGCTGCCGCACTGCGGATCTGGTTCCCTTCCTCATACGGCCCGGAGCTCGGGCCTGATGACCGGTGCCGACTGGGCGGCGTCGAGGGCCTGGTCGAGGTCGTCCAGGAGGTCGTCGATGTGCTCGATGCCGAGCGAGAGCCGGATCATGTCGTCGGTGATCCCTACGGCGGCCAGCTCGGCCGGCCCGAGCTGGCGGTGGGTCGTCGAGGCCGGATGGGCCACGAGCGACTTGGCGTCGCCCAGGTTGAGGAGCCGCTTGAAGAGCCGCACCGAGTCGAAGAAGGCGATGGACCGCGCGAAGCCGCCGGCCACCCCGAAGGTGAGGATCGACGGGCAGCGGTCCCCGAGATACCGGCGGGCCAGCTCGTGGGAGGGGTGCGACTCGAAGCCGACGTAGGAGACCCAGGCCACCCGGGGGTCCTGGTCCAAGAACTCGGCCACGGCGCGGGCGTTTTCCATTTGGCGCTCGAGGCGCACCCCCAGGGTCTCGAGGCCCTGGAGCGCGAGGAAGGCGCTGAACGGCGAGAGCGTGGCCCCGCCGTTGCGCATGCCGACGGTGCGGCACCGCACGATGTACGCGTTGATCGGGAAGTCCCTCGCGTAGACGACCCCGTGGAAGGCCGGCTCGGGCTCGTTCATGTTGGCAAAGCGCGCCGCGTGCTCGGCCCACGAGAAGGTGCCGCCGTCGATGACCACGCCGCCGAGCACTGTGCCGTGGCCGCCCACGAACTTGGTGAGCGAGTGGACGACGACGTCAGCCCCGTGGTCGATCGGCTTCAAGAGGACCGGCGTCGCGATGGTGTTGTCGACGATCAGCGGCACGCCGCCATCGTGGGCGGCGGCGCTCAGCGCTGCGAGGTCGACGACCGAGCCCGCCGGGTTCGAGATGCTCTCGCAGAACACGGCCCGGGTCTGCTCGTCGATCAGGGCGCCGACGGCGGCCGGCGAGTCGTCCTCGGCGAAGCGCACCTCGACGCCCTCCTCGGCCAGGCCGTGGGAGAACAGCGTCCTCGTGGCGCCGTAGAGCTGGGGGGTGCTCACGATGTTGGTCCCGACCGAGGTCAGGTTGCGCACCGACGCGTAGACCGCTGCGGCTCCCGAGCTCACGCTGAGGGCGCCGACCCCGTGCTCGAGCGCCGCCATGCGCCGCTCCAAGACGTCGTTGGTCGGGTTGTTGATGCGGTTGTAGTGGAACCCCGGGACCTCGAGGTCGAAGACCTGGCCGGCGTACTCGGCGCTCAGGAGCTCGTGGGAGACCGTCTGGTAGATGGGCACCGTCGCGGCGTGGGTCGACTCCCCCTCGAAGCCACCGTGGATCGCGATCGTCTCGTCGTGCATGGCAGGCTCCTCTCAGCGGGACCGGCGGGCGGCGGATCGGCGGGCAACCTCCTGCAGCCAGTTGCCGACCAGGCGCTCCATCGGACCCTTCCAGTCTGCGCAGATGTGCTCGGCACAGAGGTGGAACGGGAAGCTCTCCATGAGCGAGGGGCCGGCCGCTGGGCACGTCGCGGCCAGCCTGAACAGCTCGAGCATGCCGGTCCCGTCGGCATCGAGGTAGCCGACCGGGGTGGGCGGGTAGGTGTCCTGGGTCCCCTCCAAGAACCGGCGCACGTCGCGGCGGTACTCGCGCAGCAGCGTGACGTCGTCGTACTCGGGGTGCCCCTGCATGAGCATCGTGATGCCCGCGGCCTCGCGCACGGCCACGGTCCAGCCGACCTCCGGCGAGCCGACGAGCACCCGGTATCCCCGCAGCTCGAGGGTCTCGACGGGCACCTCGTTCAGCCGCGAGTGCGGGCACACCACGTGCTCGACGCCGCGGGTGATCGGGTCCCTCGGGTGCACCCACTGGCCGAAGACACCGCTCAGCTTGGCCCGCAACGGGCGGCGCTCGACGCCGTCGAGGGCGAGGAGCGCGGCGTGCGAGGCGAGGCACGAGGAGAAGATCGAGACCCCGTTTCCCTCGGCCCAGCGCAAGAGCGCGCTCAGCCGCTCCCAGATGTCCTCCTCGGGGAGCGTGGCGCAGCGCGGCTCGGTGCCCGTCACCACGAGGGCGTCGGGCCGGTGCGCCTCGAGTTTTGAGATGTCGTCGTAGCGCGCCCTCACGATGGCCGAGACGTCGTCGCGCCTCGGCGTCTCTGTCATCGCGTAGTGCGAGATGCGCACCGGGAGCTTCCCGGCACCGGCGCGCACGAGGCCGACGAACTGGCGCTCGGACTCCTCGAAGGCGGCGTCGGGCATGAGGTTGACGAGCGCAACATCGAGGGCATCGGCCCCGGCGCGCGGCCTGGCCCGGTGGCGTGCCGGGACGAGGATGGTCATCGACCCACCAGTTCGGGCGCGCGGGACTCCTGCGGCGCCTCCTCGGCCTGGGCGTACTCGACGCGGGCCAGCTCGTAGATCTTCTGGTTGGTCTCGAGCACCTCGTCGTAGCCGTTGGAGGCGCCCACGACCGAGAACACGAACGAGCGCGTGCCCTCCCGGCCGTCGACGGGGTCACCGGCGCTCAGGTGCAGCCCGACCGACTCGACGCCCCCCAGGTCCCCGATCTCTTGGAGGCCGTCGATCGTGAGGATCCGGCGGGCCGAGAGCGGCGGCTGGTGGAAGAGGCGGTAGCCGATGCGCTCGCATTCGAACGGCGCCTCGGGTGCGACCCGCTCCCCGATCGCCTGGCGGAGATGCAGGCGGACCGGGTCGATCCCGGCGGCGGCGGTGAGCATCTCGGCCACGCCCCCGCCGAGCCGCCCGTTCACCTCGAGGACCCGCGGTCCGTCGGGGGTCAGCTTGATCTCGGTGTGCACGCACCCGAACTCGACGCCGAGCGCCCCCAGGGCCGAGGTGGCCGTCTCGAGCACCGCCGGGACGAGGGTCTCGTCGAGGTTGCTCGGGATGAAAAAGCCGGTCTCCCGGAAGCTCTCGGCCTGCCGCAGGCGCCCGGTGACCGCCATGTGGTGGACGCCGTCGGCGTCGAGCATCGTCTCGACCGAGACGTAGTCGGCGAAGGGGGCGCTCGCGGCGTCCGGGGCGCTCTTCAGGTACTCCTCGAGCACCATGTCCTCGAGGGCGTCCGGCTCGCGCGACAGCCACTCGAGGGTCTCGATGAGCTCGGCGGGCGATTCGATCAGGAAGGTGTGGCGGCTGCCCGAACCGCGGCGCGGCTTGAGGACGGCCGGGAACGTCGCGTCGCCGAGCAGCGTCGAGGTGAACCACCGATCGCGCCGCGCCGGGATCTCCAAGCAGCGCGGCACCGCCAGCCCCCCGGCGGCCAACGCCCGGCGCTGCTTGCACTTGTCGACGAGCCGGCGGGCCACCTCGGGCCGGTGGAAGGGCAGCCGGAGCCGGCGGGCGATCTCGGCCACGAACATGAGGTCGTCGTCGCGGAAGGCCACGATCCCACCGGGTGCGAACGGCGCGAGCGCGTCGGCGCTCTGGGTCGGCCCGAGCCCGTCGACCTCCACGACCTCGCCGAGGCGCCGGAGCATCCGGTCCATGGCCACGCACTCGGGGTCCGAGCGCCGCACCATCCACACGAGGTTGCACACGCCCTCGGCCGAGGCCGCGAGCTGGAGGACCGGCATCGACCGGTAGCCGTAGGGCACGACCACGTTGGGCAGGTTCTCGTCGCGGGCCCTCATCGCCCCGCCTCGAGGATCTGCTCGCTGCAGATGCCGGCGTCGACGAACGCCCGCACCCGCGACGCCGGCGAGGGGATGTAGGCGGTGAAGTACCGGGGACCCTCGCTCAGCGCCCCGAAGACCCAGAGCCGGCGCTCGACGCTGCCGTCGGCCCCGATCGGGTGGAAGTCCGCTGTGAGGTCGATCGACCCGAGGTCCTCCCCGTCGATGCGGAACTGGCGCACCCGACCCTTGCGGTAGAGCGCCGAGAGCATCGGCGAGGCCGAGGTGTGCACCGTCGGCTGGTCCAGGTGGGCCAGGATCAGGTGGTCGAAGTGCTCGGTGCTCGGACGGGCGAGCGCCCGCGAGCGCACGGTCACGCCGCCCGGCTCGATCATCACGATCGGCGCCGGCCCGAAGGGGACCCGCACGACGCCGGCCTCGAGGAGGGCGAGGAGCTGCTCGCAGCGCTCGACGGGCGGCCCGGCCACGATCCGGGTGATCCGGTTGCGGATGTGCTCTTGGAAGTCGCGGTGCGACTCGAGGCTGAGGCCGCCGAACTCGACCACCGAGCGCACCACGTCGCGCAGCGCACGGAGCACCTCGTAGGCCCGCTTCACCGGGCTGGCCCCGCCCGGCACCAACGCCTCGGCGACGTCGTCCGCGATGACCTGCATCACCTGGGCCTGGGCGCCTGCCGAGTCGACGAAGGTCTCACCCTCCCCCACGAAGAGGTGCGACCCGGCGTCGAAGCGCCCGAAGCGCTTGGCGCAGCGCTCGACCTCGGCCTCGAAGTCGCCCTCGAAGTACGCGTCGGCGAGCAGGTCGGCCGTCTCGGCGGCGCCCTCCTCGCCGTCGGCCAGGCGGGCCGACTCGGCGTAGAAGGTGGTGGTCATCTCGGCGAGCAGCATCGGCAGCAGCTCGCTGCGGGCGTCTACCCGCCGGCGCTGCCCGTCCTCGTCGAAGCACAGCTCGGCGATCGCGTCTGGCGTGCAGATGCGCGGCCCGTAGTGCTCGAAGATGTCGGCGCTCCCCATGGACTTCGCGCAGTAGGCGTGCCCGCTCCTCGAGTACATGGCGATGTCGGGCTCGGTGCCGCTTGGCTCGTAGAGGAGGTGGCCCTCGGCGTCGCGCACGAAGCGCCCGCCGCGCCCGAGCGTGAGGGCGATGATCACGTCGATGGCGACGAGCCCCATGCCCCGCACCACCACGCTCGCTCCCGGTGCGATCGCGGCATCGAAGCGCTCGACGGGGTAGGGGGCGAGCACCGGCCCCGATCCCTGCGAGCCGTTCTGGGTCTGGCCGGTGGTCAAGATCGCGTGGTCGACCCGAAGCACCGTGCCGTCGTCGAGGAGCACGAACTCGTGGTCGTCGCGCCCGACGATGTCGGTGGCGCTGGTCTTGTGATGGACGATCCGCACGCTGTCGGGCATCTCTGCCACGAGGACCCGGTAGAACCACGCCAGGTACTCGCCCATGAGGCGGCGGGGCAGGAAGTCATCGCGGGTGATCGGGCGGCCCTCGGGGCTCACCTCGCAGTGGTCGCCGACCCAGCGGTAGCCCGAGGCAACGGCCCAGTCGTAGAAGCCCATGCCGAGACGTCCGCGGGCCCGCTCGGGGAACGGGTACATCGAGTGCTGGCCGCACGGGGTGTTCAAGATCAGGTAATCGGGTTGGTCGCCGCCGTAGAGGCCCGACCCGGGCTCGGCCGGCTCGACCACGTGGACGGTGAGGTCCGGCCCGGCGGTCCCGAGCTCGATGGCGTCGCTCACCAGGCGCTCGAGCGCGGCCAGTCCCCACGGCCCCATCCCGATGATGGCGACGTCGACGGTGCTGGTCGTCCGTGCGGGCGTCGGTGGGGTCTTCCCCCGCTCGAGCAGCGTGACCACGAGGCTCCTTCCAGGCTTGCGGGTCGTTTCGTTCCCACAGGCACGGTACGAAGGAGGCGTCCCGCCGACGCTTGCCGCGCGTCCCCGACGGCCCGAGATGGTCGCCCGGGGCGCGTTGTGCCAGCTGAGAGGCGGTTCGGAGCCCGCCGGAGGGGCAGGCGGGCAGCCGCCCCGAGCTCAGATCAGGGGCAGCGTCGTGGCCTGGGCGGTCGTGGTGTCCCGGTGACCGGGCGGCCCGAGGTGGACGGTCTCCCCGACCGCCACGCTGCGATGGAGGAAGGCGAGCGCCCCCCAAGAACCGAGGCCGAAGCACCAGGCGCTCGAGGTGACCCGGCCGACAGGGCGCTCGCGGCCCTCCACGAAGAGCTCGGTCCCGGCCGGGGCGCCCCCGGCGTCGGGGCCGAGGACCAGGCCGACCAGGCGGTTCGGAGGGGCGCCGCCCCGGGACTCCATCCTCGCCACGAGCTCCTGGCCGGTGAAGCAGCCCTTGGTGAAGCTCACCGCCCGGTCGACCGTCCCCGTCTCGGCCGGGATCACGCCCTCGATCAGCTCGCGACCCATGACCGGGACGCCCGACTCGATGCGGGCCGCCTCCCAGGCCGGGGCCGAGCACCAGTGCGCCGGCTCCGGGAGGCTGAAGGAGCCCTCGGGCCCGAGCAGGTCGACCCCCCGCCAGCCGTTCCACTCGACGGCGGCGACCACCGGTGCCCCGGGGGCGGCCGAGCCCGCGAGCCCGGCGCCCCGCAGCGCCACGCACACCCAGTCGAGCGCCTGGAGGTCGAGCCGGGAACGCAGCTTGAAGCGCGCCAGACGCGCGAGGAGCGCCGAGCCGTGGCCGCCGTCGACGTCGAGGTGGAACACCTCCTCGTCGACCCGCACGACGCGGGCGAGGGACTCAAGCTTGCCGTCGGGCGCGAGCACCAGGGTGTCGGCGCTCTGGCCGACAGCGAGTGGTGCGAGGTCCTGGCTCAGCTGGCCCTGGAGGTAGTCGGCGGCGTCGGGCCCGGCGACCGAGATGACGTCGCGGGGCAGGCGGTACGCGCCGATCCCGTCCCGCAGCGCCCGGTACTCCTCCTCGATGCTCATCTCGCGGCGGCCCGGGCGGCGGCCACCTTGGAGGCAGCAGCGAGCGCCGCGAGGAGCGCGGCCGCCTTGTGGGAGCACTCCTGGTCCTCGGTCTCGGGGTCGCTGTCGGCGACGATGCCCGCCCCCGCCTGGATGGACGCCCGGCCGTCGCTTGCCACCACCATCGTCCGGATGGCGATCGCCGTGTCGAGGTTGCCCGAGAAGTCGAGGTAGCCGACCACCCCGCCGTAGACGCCGCGCTTGGTCGGCTCGAGCTCGTCGATGATCTCCATGGCGCGCACCTTGGGCGCCCCCGACAGGGTGCCCGCCGGGAGCGTGGCCCGCAGCACGTCGATGGGGCCGCGGTCCTCTCGCAGCTCGCCCACCACCTGGGAGGTCAGGTGCATGATGTGGCTGTAGCGCTCCACGGTCATGAACTCGTCGACCTTCTCGGTCCCGAAGCGCACAACCCGACCGACGTCGTTGCGCGCCAGGTCGACGAGCATGACGTGCTCGGCCAGCTCCTTGGGGTCCTCCAGCAGCTGGGCCGACGCAAGTTCGTCCTCGTGCTCCGAGCGACCCCGAGGTCGGGACCCGGCGATCGGGCGGCTGACGACGACCCCGTCGCGCAGGCGGACCATCGGCTCGGGCGACGAGCCGACGACGGTGACCCCCGAAAAGCGGAGGAAGTACAGGTACGGGCTCGGGTTGAGCAGGCGCAGGCAGCGGTAGACGTCGAAGGGGTCGGCGTCGAGGGTCACGTCGTAGCGCTGGGAGAGCACCACCTGGAAGATGTCCCCGGCCTCGATGTGCTCCTTGGCCACGCGCACGGCGTCGCAATAGGTCTGCGAGCTCATGGTCCGGCGCACCTCGGGACGCGGCGCGAGCCCGTCGGGCGGGGAAAGGGCGAGCTCGCTCGTCGGCCGCATGCAGTCCTCGGCCAGGGCGGCGAGGCGGTCGACCGCCGCGCTGCGGGCCGCCTCGAGCTCGGCCTCGCCCCAATCCGCGCCGATGGCGACGTTGTCGACGAGGATGACCCGCTGGCGCCAGTGGTCAAAGGCACAGAGCTGGCCGATCACCGCCAGGCACGCGTCGGGGAGGCCCTGGTCGTCGGGGGGGACGTCGGGCAGGTGCTCCACCTCTCGCACCACGTCGTAGCCGAGGTAGCCGACGACCCCGGCGAACAACGGGGGCAGCCCGTCGATGGACGGCGACCGGAAGGTGTCGAGCAGTGCCTCGAGCGCCCCGAGCACCCCGCCGGCCCCCGTCGGCACCTCGAGGGACCCGCTCGCGATGACCGATCGCCCCGCGGCGACGAGCGTGGCCAGCGGGGAGCGGCCGACGAAGGAGAACCGACCCCAGCGCTCGCCGCCCTCGACCGACTCGAGCAGGAACCCCTCGCCGTCGCCCACCACGGTGCGGAAGGCGGCGACCGGGGTGAGGGTGTCGGCCACGATCTCGGTCCACACCGGGACGATCCGGTGCGCTGCGGCCAGCCGTCCGAACTCCTCGGACGAGGGACGACACGCGAGGGGCGTCGCAGCCCGGCCCGCGTGATCGAGCGTGGCGCTCAAGCCCGGCGCGCCGCGGGCGCCGACCGCCGCCATAGGGGCTCCGATCGGCCGGTCGACCCCCTCACAGGTAGAGACCCGTCCCGCCGTCTATGCGCTCCGAGGCGACCGCGTGGATGTCGCGCTCACGCAAGATGACGTACTCCTCCCCGTGTACCTCGACCTCGAAGCGGTCCTCGGGGTTGAAGAGAACCTTGTCGCCGGCCTTCACCGCCCGCACGTGGGGGCCGACCGCCACGACCTCGGCCCACACGAGCCGGCGCGACACCTGGGCGGTGGCGGGGATGAGGATGCCGGCGCGCGAGCGGCGCTCCCCGTCACCCTGGGAGACCTGGACCAGGACGCGGTCGAAGAGCACCGTGATGGGCTGCTTCTCCTCTCGTGGCCCGCGCAACTCGGGTGGTCCCACGTAGGCACGGTAGTCCATTGCAACGGCGCCCCCGCCGACCCCCTGGCCGACTGACCAGGATCGTCGGTCAGCGGATGCGATCGGGGGCCGGTGGTCGAACGGCGACGCCGTGACCGGCGAGGAACTCCTTGGCCTCCCCCACCGAGAACGCCCCGGTGTGGAAGATCGACGCAGCGAGGACCGCGTCTGCCCGGCCGACGGTCACCCCGTCCAAGAGATGCTCGAGGGTGCCCACACCGCCCGACGCCACGACCGGGACCCCCACCGAGCCGCCGATCGCCGCCAGCAGCTCGAGGTCGTAGCCCTCCCTCGTGCCGTCCTGGTCCATCGAGGTCACGAGCAGCTCCCCGGCCCCGAGCACGGCGGCCCGCTCGGCCCACTCGAGCGCATCGATGCCCGTCGGGCGCCGCCCGCCGTGGGTGTGGACCTCCCAGCCGGCTCCCTCCGGGCGGCGGCGGGCGTCGATCGCCACCACGACGCACTGGGAGCCGAACTCGTCGGCCAGCCGCTGCACCACCCCCGGATCGGCGATCGCCGCGGTGTTGACCCCGATCTTCTCGGCGCCGGCGCGCAGCAGGCGGCGTCCGTCCTCCACGCCTCGCACGCCGCCCCCGACCGTGAGGGGGATGAAGACCTGCTCGGCCGTGCGGGCGACCACCTCGACCATGGTGTCTCGTTCCTCGTGGGAGGCGGTGATATCGAGGAATGTCAGCTCGTCGGCGCCCTCCCGGTCGTATCGGGCCGCCAGCTCGACGGGGTCGCCGGCGTCGAAGTGGTCGACGTAGCGCACGCCCTTCACCACGCGGCCGGCGTCGACGTCGAGGCACGGGATCACCCGGATCGATCGCACGCCGCCATCGCCTCCTTCACAGAGAAGACCCCCTCGACGAGGGCGGTCCCGACGATGACGCCGGAGGGCGCCCGGCCAGACCGCTCGCCGCGCAGCGCGCCCAGCGCCTCGAGGTGCGCGAGGGAGCCCACGCCGCCGGACGCGACGACCAGGTGCGCCGTCGCGTCGAGCACGAGCCGCATGCCCCCGAGATCGGGGCCCGCACCGGTCCCGTCGCGCTCGATCGAGGTCACCACGACCGCGGCGAGCGGCGCATCGTTCCACGAATCGAGCACCTCGGTGACCGAGGAGCCCGAGCCCTCGATCCATCCGGAGAGGGCTGCCTCGAGCGACCCGTCGGCGGCGCCCCGGTAGTCGAGCCCGAGCGCGACGCGCCCGGGGAACCGCTCCGCGCACTCGCGCGCCATCGCGGGCTCGGCGATGGCCGCCGTTCCCATCACGACGCGGTCCGCCCCGAAGCCGACCAGCTGGGCGACGTCATCCGCGCTCCGCACGCCCCCACCGACCTGGACCGGGACGCCACAGCGCTCGACGATCGCAGCGACGAGCTCGCGGTTCTGGGGCCGCCCGCTCAGCGCGGCGTCGAGATCGACCACGTGCAGCCGGGTCGCGCCCTCGGCGACGAAGCGCTGGGCCCGCTCGATGGGGTCGCCGAATCCCCGCTCCTGGGCGAAATCCCCCTGGCGGAGCCGCACGGCGCGTCCGTCGTGAAGGTCGACGGCGCAGAAGAGCTCCATCACAGGGCGGCGACCCCGGCGCGCGTCGCTGCGAACTCCACGAAGTTGGCGAGCACGGCGAGGCCTAGGGTGCCCGACTTCTCGGGGTGGAACTGGGTGCCCCAGACGTGGCCGTCCTCGACCGCGGCCGTGATCGACCCGCCGTAGTCGCATGTGGCCACGGTCGCCGGCCCGACCTCGGGCGCGTACGAGTGCACGAAGTACATCCAGGGCCCCCCGGGGAGCCCGCTCAACATGCGCGAGGGGCGACCCGGGACGTCCTCGAGCACGTTCCACTGGATCTGGGGTGACTTGGTGCCCGGCGGGAGTCGGCGCACCGCCCCCTCGAGCACACCCAGCCCGGCCACGCCCGGGGACTCCTCGGACCCCTCGAAGAGCAGTTGCAGCCCGACGCAGATGCCGAGGAAGGCCGTCCCCTTGGCGATCGCCTGGCGGGCCACCTCGATCAGCCCGCTCGACTCGAGGGCCTCGGCGCTGCGCCCGAAGGCACCCACGCCGGGCAGCACGACGCCGATGGCCCCCTCGGCGTCCTCGGGTCGCCGGACCAGCCGGGCGTTCGCCCCGAGATGCACGAGGGCCCGATGCGCCGATGCCAGGTTCCCGATGCCGTAGTCGAGGACGACGATGTCCCGGCCGCTCTCCTCGATCACAACGAGCCCTTGGTCGAGGGGACCGCCTCGCCCTCGACGCGCACCGCGTCGCGAAGCGCCCGGGCGACCCCCTTGAACGTCGCCTCGAGCACGTGGTGAGTGTTGCGGCCCTCGCGCAGCGTGACATGGAGCGTGATCCCCGCCGCGGTCACGAAGGCCCGGAAGAACTCCTCGGCGAGCTGGGGGTCGAAGGGCGGCGAACCCAGCCCGGCGGTGTCGGACGCGAAGGGGACGTGGTAGGCGAGGAAGGGCCGCCCCGAGAGGTCGAGCGCGACCTCGACCAACGCCTCGTCGAGCGGGATGAGGGTGGACGCGAAACGCCGCACCCCGGCCTTGTCCCCGAGGGCCGACGCGAGGCAGGTGCCGAGCACGATGCCCACGTCCTCGACGGTGTGGTGCGCGTCGACCTCGAGGTCGCCCGACGCCTCGACGTCGAGGTCGAAGCCCCCATGGCGCCCGAGCTGCTCGAGCATGTGGTCGAAGAACGGAAGTCCCGTCGCGACCGAGGTCCTGCCGGTGCCGTCAATCACGAGCGACGTCGAGACCGAGGTCTCCTTGGTCGAGCGCGTCTCGGCGGACTGACGGGGTTGGCTCATCTCAGGCACTCCTCCACCGCCGCGAGGAAGCGGTCGTTCTCCTCGGGGGTGCCGATCGTCACGCGCAGGCAGTTCGCGAGCTCGGGACGCCCCGACACGTCGCGGATGAGAACCGAGCGCTCGACGAGGCCCTGCCAGACCTCCGTTGCGCTGTGCCGGCGCGGCCTGAACAAGATGAAGTTGGCGTCCGAGGGCCACGAGTCGACGTCGAACCCGCCGAGCGCGGCGGCGACCCGGCCCCGCTCCTCGCTCACGAGGGCGACGCGTGCCTCCATCTCGGGCCCGAAGCGCAGGGCGGCGAGCCCGGCCGCTTGGGTGAGCGCCGAGAGGTGGTACGGGAGGGCGACCGACTCGCACGCCGCCACCACCTCGGGGTCGGCCAAGAGGTATCCGAGCCGCGCTGCGGCGAGCGCCCAGGTCTTGGAGAACGTCCGCACGACGACGAGCCCCTCGGCGCCGGGCAGGCCCCGCAGCGCGCTGGCCGAGGCCGGGGCGAACTGCCCGTAGGCCTCGTCGACAACCACCAGGCCCGGGGCCGCCCCGAGGACCGACTCGGTGACTCCGATCGGATCGGCGTTGCCGCTCGGATTGTTGGGCGAACAGAGGAACGTGATCACCGGCCGGTGCTCGGCGAGCAGCATCTTCGCCGTGTCGAGATCGACGGCGAACCGCTCGTCTCGCGCTGCGCTCACCACGGGGGTCCCGGTCAGGCGGGCGATGAAGGAATGGAGCGCGTAGGTCGGCTCGAAGGTCGCGACCGGGCGTCCCGGGCCGCCGAACGCGAGGAGCAGGCACTGGAGCACCTCGTTGGAGCCGTTGGCGCAGAACACCTCGCCGACATCCACGCCGTGCAGGTCAGCCAGCGCCTCGCGCAGGGCCACCGCCCGGCGGTCCGGGTAGCGGTTGGCCTCGATGCGGGCGACCTCGGCGGCGAAGGCCTCGGGCCATTGGGCGGGGGGGGCGAGCGGCGACTCGTTGGTGTTGAGGCGCACCTCGGCCGGCACCTGGGGCGAGTGGTACCCCTCCAGCGACACGAGGTCGTCGCGCCTCGCCACGAGCGGGCTCACCGCCGCACCTCGATCGATCGGGCGTGGGCTGCGAGTCCCTCGGTCGTGGCCAAGGTGACGACGTGGGGGCCGAGGCGCTCGATCGCCTCGCGGTCGGCCTCGATCGCGTGCAGGTGCCGGCGAAAGTCGCGCGTGGACAGCGCCGAGGCGAAGCGGGCCGAGCGGTTGGTGGGCAGCACGTGGTTGGGGCCCGCAAGATAGTCGCCGAGCGCGGCGGGTGTGAGACAGCCGAGGCAGACCGCGCCCGCCGAGCGCACGAGCGGCAGCAGGCGGCGGGCGTCGTCGATCATGAGCTCGAGGTGCTCGGGCGCGACCACGTTGGCCACCGCGATCGCCTCCTCGGGCCCCTCGACCAGGCACGCGTACCCGCCCGAGGCGAGCGTCGCCTCGAGCGCCTCGCGCCGAGGTGAGGCCGCGACGACGCGATCGAGCTCAGCGTCGATCTCCTCGAGCTTGTCGGCCGACCAGGTGACCAGCCACGACAGCCCGTCGGGGCCGTGCTCGGCCTGCACGGCGAGGTCGATCGCGGCGAACTCGGCCGGGGTCTCGGGTCCCGCCACGACGAGCACCTCGGAGGGCCCGGCGTAGGCCGACGGGATGCCGACCACGCCCGAGACCTGGCGCATGGCCTCGGCCACGTAGCGGTTGCCCGGGCCGATGATCACGTCGACCGGCCGGATCGTCTCGGTCCCGTAGGCCATCGCCCCGACCGCCTGGGCGCCCCCCACGCGGTACACCTCGCCCACCCCCGCAATTGCCGCTGCGGCGAGGGTCGCGTCGTCGATCCGACCGTCGGGGCCCGGCGGCACACAGAGCGCCACCTCGCCCACCCCCGCGACGCGGGCCGGGGTCGCGCACATGAGCACGGTCGAGGGGTACCGGGCGAGCCCACCGGGCACGTAGCAGCCGGCCCGGGCCACCGGGCGGGCGAACCGGGTGACGCGGACGCCCTCGGAGACCAGGTCGCCCTCGTCCTCGACGTCGAGCGCGTGGTACTCGGCGATGCGCCGGTGCGCGGTCCGAAGTGCGGCGCCCAGCTCGTCGGGGATCCGCCCGAGCGCCTCCTTGCACTCGCCGGACCCGACGGCGATCTCGTCGATCTCGACGCCGTCGAAGCGTGCCGTGCACGCCCTGAGGGCGTCGTCGCCGTCGCGGCGCACCTCGGCCAGGATCCCGGACACCGCCTCGGTCAGCCGTGCCCCCGACACCGGGCGCGGCAGGACTGACTCGAGGCGGTCGGCACGACCGCGGACGTCGAGACGGACGAGTCCCATAGCCCATCAAGGCTACCTGGGCTTCTCCGGGGCAAAACGAGGCCCGAGGGCGGGCTGGCACCCACCACCGGAAACCTGCGCCATCATCGGGCCATGGCGATGGGTGCCGAAATCAGTTCGCTGTCGACGACCCTGGAGGAGTTGACCCGACGGGTCGGCTCGCTCGCCGACGCCGCGCAGTCCGACGACGAGGAGGCGGCGATGGAGCTCTTCGGCGTCGAGCGCTCCCTGTCGGGCGCGCTGCGCCGCCTGCGCAAGCTCGCCGAGCATCGCCGATAGGAGCGTCGGGTTCAGACGGCGTGCAGGACGACCTTGTGGCCGAGGAGGCCCGAGGCGTTGGTGAGCGCGTTCTGCCTCGACGCGACCACCGCGCAGTTGCGGCGGGCCGCCGTCTCGGCGACGCTCGCCGCGACGAGATCCGACGTGGACGCCTTCACCGCGAGCTCGCCCACCCGGCGTGCCCCGTCCGAGTCGAGCAGCTCGACCTCGGAGCCTTCGAGCATGTCCTGGATCCGATCCCCGCGCGCCTCGGTCCGGAAACCCTCTGCGATGACCGAGACCGGCACGACGGGCACGATCCCGTGGGTGAGCGCCGCCCGGTGCAGCGCCCAGAACATCCGGTCACCTCGCGAGGCGGCCCGCAGCGCACCGACGCCGTAGACGAGGCCGGCCCGGGTAACCGCCATCAGCGCCGGCGCACCCGCGAGGCCATGCCCGAGACGCCCGAGAGCAGGCGGGCCAGCAGGTCCTCGCCCGCTGCGATCTCCTCGTCGGTCAGCGCCCCGGCCTCCTTCTCCCATGCGGCGACGCCACGCAGGCCCTCGCGGACCCGCAGCTGGCGCTCGGCCGCGCTCGAGAGCCATGCGCTGAACGACACCCCGTCCTCGCGGGCCGCGACCTCGACCGCCGCCGCGACCTCGTCAGCGAGGGAGACAGACCGCTTGACGACCACGACCACAAAAGTAGCACCCAGAGTGTTACCCGATCAGGGGTTCCCCGGCCGCCTTGGCCCTGCCCCTGCTCCGGTGGGGTGGCGCCACGGTCGACGACGGACAGACGTCGCTCAGCACGCAGTCCGCGCAGCGGGGGCGCCGGGCCACGCACACCGCCCGGCCGTGGAGGATGAGCCGGAGGCTCAGCGCTCCCCGCTCGTCGGGCGACACCAGCGCGTCCAGCTCGTGCTCCACCTTCACCGGGTCGCTGGAGGCGCTGAGACCGAGGCGCCTGGTGAGCCGCCCGACGTGGGTGTCGACCGGGAACCCGGGCAGCTCGTAAGCGACGCTACGAAGGACGTTCGCCGTCTTGCGGCCCACCCCCGGCAGGGTGACGAGGTCCTCCATGTCGCGGGGCACCTCACCCCCGAAGCGCTCTGTCACCTCGCGGGCCATGCCGATCAGGCTCTTGGTCTTGGACCGGAAGAAGCCCGTCGAGCGCACGAGCTCCTCGACCGCCTCGGGGTCGGCTGCGGCGAGGGCCGCCGCGTCCGGATAGGCCGCGAAGAGCGCCGGGGTGACCATGTTCACCCGCACGTCGGTGCTCTGCGCCGAGAGGATGGTCGCCGCGAGCAGCTGGAAGGGCGTCTCGAAGCGGAGGGCGCACAGCTCCCGAGCGCTCCCCGGATACTCGGCGGCGAGCCGCTCGGCCACGATGCGCGCACGGCGCTTCAAGGTGCGCGTGCTCGGCGTAACGGGGGCCATCGGCCCAGCAGGCTAGGTGCCGGTTGGACCAAGCGGTGGCAAAGGCGGCCTAGGGTCACCCCGTGGCCGTCGACGAAGCGCCCGGACCGCTCGCGCCCGGGGACGCCTCGACGCGCCGCGAGCTCATCGAGCTCATCGAGCGGGTCGAACGGGCGACCGGGCACCCGCCGTTGTCCGAGCCGAGCCGACTCGCCTGGGCAGCGGGCGAGGGCGACGTCCTCGTGGCCAGGGCGGGCGATGGCGTCGTGGGCTCGGCCCACCTCGTCCAGCGCGACGGGGCCTGGAACATCGAGCTCGTGTGGGAGCCCGGCGCCGCGCACTCGACGCGCCGGCGCGGCCTGCTGAGGGCCGCCGCCGCCCTCGCCCGCGAGCGGGGGGCGCTCGAGATCCGCTACTGGGCCTTCGGGCACCGTCCCCCCGACGACGACCTTCCCCTGGGCCTTGGCTTCGACGTCGAGCGCGACCTGCTCCAGATGCGGGTGGGGCTCCCCCTCGCCCACGGCGCCCCGGTGCTCGAGGAGGGGTTCGCGCTGCGGGCGTTCCGCCCGGGGAGCGACGAGGCCCCCTGGCTCGAGGTGAACAACCGGGCCTTTGCCGCACACCCCGAGCAGGGGCACTGGGACCTGCCCACGCTGCTCGAACGCGAGAGCACGGCCTGGTTCGACCCGGCCGGCTTCCTCGTCTGTGAGGCCGAAGGTCAGATGGCCGGATCGTGCTGGACCAAGCTCCACACCGGCGTCGACCCCGAGTTGGGCGAGATCTACGTGATCTCGGTCGATCCTGCGTTCCAGCGCCATGGGCTCGGGCGGACGCTCGTGCTCGCAGGGCTCGACTGGCTCGCCGGACGCGTGGCGGTCGGGATGCTCTACGTCGAACGCGACAACGCCCCTGCGGTCGAGCTCTACCGTTCGCTCGGCTTCGCGACCGACCACACGGATCGCTGCTACCTCTGGCGGGCGCCGGTCCGCTAGGTCCCCGCCCCGAGCCCGACGGCGCGACCGATGGCGAAGGTCACGGCGGCCGCGAGCGCTGCGACGACCAGCTGGCGCATCGCGCTGCGCCACCTCGATCGGCCCGTCAGCTGACCGAGCAGGAACCCGACCGCCAGGGCGGTCACCGCCCCGATGGCCACCGACGCAACCACCGCGCCGTTCCCCGAGTTGACGAGCCAGGGGATGAGCGGGAGCAACGCGCCGAGGGCGAAGGAGAAGAACGAGGAGAGCGAGGCCTGCACGGGCGAGCCGATGGCCCGGGGGTCGAAGCCCAGCTCCTCTCGAGCGTGGGTCTCCAAGGCGAGTTCGGGGTCCGCCATCACCTCGTCGGCGAGCCGCTCGGCGACGCTCGGCCCGATGCCGCGCCCCAGGTAGATCTCGATGAGCTCGTCGCGCTCGTCCTTCGGCCACTTGCGCAGGGCGGCCCGCTCCACATCGAGCTCGCGCAGCATGAGCTCGCTCTGAGCCCGCATCGAGACGAACTCGCCGGCCGCCATGGAGAAGGCGCCCGCCACGAGGCCGGCAACCCCGGCCAGGCGCACGAACGGGCCGCTCGGGTGGGCCCCCGCCACGCCCAAGATGAGCGAGACGTTGGTCACCAGGCCGTCGCTCAGTCCGAAGATCGCGGCCCGGAAGCCCCCGCCCGAGACGTTGCGGTGGTGGTGGAACGCCCCCGGTGAGGGTGGGTGCGCCCGGTCATCTGCCATATGCCCCCTCCATCGGCCCGAAGGTTACGTGAAGCCTGGCCGAGCACGGTTGCTGGCAGAATCGGAGTGTGCCGACCCCGAGGAAGTGGTTCGACCAGAGCCAGCCCCAGACGCTCCAGGCTGCGGTGTTGTTCTGTTATCTGAACGCTGCACTGGCCATCCTCTACGTGATCGCCTTCCAGGCCACGCTCCCCTTGATCCTCCTCCTCGCGGGCCTCGGGGCGAACGGCATCGCGAACGAGAAGCGATGGGGGTACTGGCTTGCGCTCGGAGCGGGGTCGCTCTACGCCCTGAGCCAGCTGGCCCTGTTCGTGACCATCAGCCAGAGCCTCGGGCAGATCCTGAACCTCGCCTTCGCCGTCCTCCTGGTCGTGCTGCTCTTGCATCCCGAGAGCCGCCGCTACCAGAAGATCTGGTTCAAGTAGCGAGTTGGGGGCAATCGGCCCCCATGATCTAACGTCGCCCGAGCAGCACAGCCAGGCAACCAGGAGCGGCCATGCCCACCGTCATCGACGTCGACGACCTCCCGGGGAGGATCGGCGAGCACCTCGGCTACAGCGGGTGGCAGACCATCACCCAGGAGCGGGTGAACCTCTTCGCCGACGCCACGGGCGACCACCAGTGGATCCACGTCGACCCCGAGAGGGCCAGGTCCGGGCCCTTCGGCGGCCCCATCGCGCACGGCTACCTCACGCTCTCGCTCATCCCGGTCCTCCTCGGTGAGGTCGTCGTCGTCCAGGGCATCACCATGGGCGTCAACTACGGCGCGAACAAGGTCCGGCTGCCCGCCCCGGTCCCGGTCGGTTCCGAGCTCCGTCTCGGGCTCACCCTGGCCGGCGTGGAGGAGGTCGCAGGCGGCGTCCAGGTCACCCTGGACGCCGTGCTCGAGGTGAAGGACGCGCCCAAGCCCTCCTGTGTGGCCCAGGTGGTCTACCGCTTCTACCGCTGAGGAGCTCGATGCCCCGGTGATCAGGACGATGGGGGGCACGACGAGCCCGCCGGCCGACCTGCCGACCGGGGACGAGAAGACGCGGCACGTGCGGGCGATGTTCGACGCCATCGCCCCCCGCTACGACCTCGTGAACCGCGTCATCACCTTGGGGATGGACCGGCGCTGGCGCCGGCGGACCATCGACGCCCTCGGGTTGCCCCCGGCGGCCCGGGTGCTCGACCTGGCCTGCGGCACCGGCGACCTCGCCGACCTGCTCGTCGCGCGGGGCGGGCGGGTCGTGGGCTCGGACCTGTCGATCGGGATGCTCGCCAACCGCCACGGGTCGTTCCCGGCGCTCCAGGCCGATGCGACCGCCCTCCCGATTGCGACGGGATCGCTCGACGGCGTCGTCTGCGGCTACGCGCTTCGGAACTTCACCGACCTCGCGGCCTCCCTCGGCGAGGCGGCGAGGGTGCTGCGCCCCGGCGGGCGGCTGGCCGTGCTCGAGGTCGCGACGCCCGAGGCGGGCGTCATGCGGCTCGGCTTCGAGATCTGGTTCCGTCGCTGCGTCCCCGCGATCGGCGCGCTCCTCTCGGACCCCGGCGCGTACCGCTACCTCCCGCGCTCGACCGCCTACCTGGCGCCCCCCGACCGGCTGCGGGCCATGCTCGGCGATGCGGGATTCGCCACCGTCGGCCGGCGGCTCCTCTCGGGCGGGCTCAGCCAGATCGTGACCGCCACCCGGCGGGGCATGCCCGGAGGCTCGCCCCAGTGAGGGCGCTCACCCGAGTGCTCGGCCCCGGGGCGCCGATCGACCCGATCCGGGTCTGCGGCGAGAACGGGGTGTTCTTCGGCAACGACCAGCTGGTGCTGGCGGGCACCGGCCGGGCGGCCGTGCTGCAGCTCCCGGGCGGGCTCGCGGACCGGGCGGCCTGCGACGCCGCCGAGGCCTGGCTGGCCGGGCTGCCGAGCGACGACCCGATCGGGCTCCCGGGCACCGGCCCGGTCGCCTTCGGGGCGCTCCCCTTCGAGCTCGATGCGCCCGGAGCGCTCGTCGTCCCCTCGGTCCTCTACGGCAGGAGCGGCGGGCTCGAGTGGGTCACCGTGGTCGGCGAGGGCCCGCTGGCCGAGCCCTCCCGGGAGTGGCTCCGCTCCGAGGCGCTCGCCCCGGCGAGGCTCGAGCCCGCCTCCGGCCTCGAGATCGTCGAATCGCTGCCGTTGGACTACCCCGCAGCGGTCGCCAGGGCGACGGCCGCCATCGCGACCGGGGCGCTGCGCAAGGTGGTGCTCGCCCGGCGCATCGTGGTGCGGGCCGAGCGCGAGCTCGTCGCCTCGGCGCTGCTCGGCCGGCTGTTCGACGACGAACCCTCCTCGACAGCGTTCCTCATCGGGCGCGACGGCGACGTCTTCGTCGGCGCCTCCCCCGAGCTCGTGGTGGCGCGCCGCGCTGCGGCGGTGGTCTCCCGCCCCCTCGCCGGGACGGCCCCGCTCGACGAGGGGGCGGGAGAGCGCCTCCTCGGATCGGCCAAGAACCTCGAGGAGCACGCGCTCGTGGTGGCCGACATCGCCGGTGTGCTCGACCCGCTCTGCAGCGAGCTGATCGTCCCCTCGGAGCCCTCACTCGTCGCCCTGCACACGATCGCCCATCTCGGCACCCGGATCGAGGGGCGGCTCATGGCCGAGGGCGGCCGGACGCCGAGCGCCCTCCAACTGGTCGCGGCGCTGCACCCGACACCGGCGGTCGGCGGCGTCCCGCGCGCCCAGGCCCTCGCCCTGATCGGCGAGCTCGAGCCGGGGCCCCGGGGGCCCTGGGCCGGCGTCGTCGGCTGGTTGGACGGCCGGGGCGACGGGGACTGGATGCTCGGGCTCCGCTCGGCGATCCTGCACGGCGATCGGGCGACGCTGTGGGCCGGCGCCGGCATCGTGGCGGCGTCGGACCCCGCCGAGGAGCTGGCCGAGACGACCGTCAAGCTGGTGCCGGTCCTCGAGGGCCTGGCCCCGGGTTCCTCGGCCCTCCTCGGCGCGGGGTCGCTCAGGTAGCGACGCGCTCGGGGCGCACGGCCCGGCGGGACGCGTCGGGCACGCCGGGTGGGCCGCCACGGCCCGAGACGAGCGGGATGGCGACCTCAAAGGTCGCCCCTTGCCCGGGGGTCGGGCGCATCGTAGCCGTGCCGCCGAGCGCCTCGGCGATGGCGCGGACTATCGAGAGACCGAGGCCGCTCCCCCCGCCGGTGCGCGCTGGGTGGTCCCGCCAGAACCGGTCGAAGGCCTTTGCGGCGGCCTCCGAGCTCAGCCCGGGCCCCTCGTCGGCGACCCGCAGGATGCCCCGTTCGCCGTCCGAGTCGGCCGACACGGTCACCGGCGTGCCCGGGGGCGTGTGCTCGAGCGCGTTGCGCACCAGGTTGTGGGCCACCTGGTTGAGCCGGTCGCGGTCACCGACGACCACGACGGGGCCCTCGGTCGCGAGCACGATCCGGCGCCCCGGGTCCACGGCGTGGGCGTCGCTCACGGCATCCGCGGCGACCCTGGCGAGGTCGACCGGCACCGACTCGAGCGGACGCCCCTGGTCGAGGCGCGCCAGGAGCAGCAGGTCCGAGACGAGCATCCCCATGCGCGCCGCCTCGCGCTCGACCCGCTGGAGCGCCCGCTCGCGGCTCGCCTCGTCGCTGAAGGCGCCCTTGCGCAAGAGCTCGGTGTATCCCCGGATCGAGGTGAGCGGCGTGCGCAGCTCGTGGGAGGCGTCCGCCACGAACTGGCGGAGGCGCTCCTCGGAGGCGGTCTTCTCCGAGAAGGCACCCTCGATCCGCCCGAGCATGTCGTTCAGGGCGTGACCCAGGCGGTCGATCTCGCTCGAGGTCCGGCCGACCGAGACCCGTCGGGCCAGGTCCCCCGTCGCGATCGCGTCGGTGGTCTCGGCCATGGTCTCGAGGGGGCGCAGGCCGCGCCGCAGCTCGAAGAGCACGATCCCGACCAGGACACCGAGGACGAGGAGCGAGGCGATGATCTGGATTCGCAGCAGCGAGGCGAGGGTCTTGGTCGTCGAGTCGAGGGAGGCCGCGGTGATGAGGACGCCCTGGGGGACGTCGACCGCCGACTCGCGGTACTGCACGCCCGAGCGCCCGATGCTCCCGACGTCGGCGGCGTTGGCCTCCGAGTGGTAGGCGCCGGCCAGCGCCCCGTAGTGGTGCGAGCGAGGGAAGGGGGTCGGGCGCAGGGAGGCCGGGACGAGGGGGCGGGGGTCGGGGTTCGACACGGACCCCGAGGGCTGGTCCACGATCACCTGCCCGGACCGGTTGATCACGAGCAGGTAGATGTCGGGGCTGACCACGTCCTCGAGCTGCGAGCGCACGAAGCGCAGGCCCGAGGGATGGTGCCGGTGGGCCACGATCTCGGGAAGGCGGATGGCGAGGAAGTTGTAGGCCTTCAGCTGGGCCCCGTCGATCTGGTCGTCGAGGCGTCCATAGAGGAACGAGCGCAGCGAGCTGTAGGTGATGACGTTCGCGACGGCCAGCGCTGCGACGAGCACGATCGCCATCGACACCGTCAGCCGGCGACGCAGGCTCCAGCGGCGCCGCGTCGCCGTCATGACCTCGGGAGTCGGAGCGAGTAGCCGACCCGGCGCAGGGTGTGGATGAGCGGCGGCTCGAACTCGTCGATCTTCTTGCGCAGGTAGCTGATGTAGGTCTCGACGATGTTCGGGTCGCCCTCGAAGCCGTACCCCCACACCTCGTCGAGGATGTCGAACTTGGAGACGACCCGGCGGGCGTTCTCGAGCAGGTAGCGAAGGAGGTTGAACTCCGTCGCCGTCAGCTCGATCGAGACGCCCTGGCGCCACACCTCGCGCGAGTCGACGTCCATTACGAGGTCGGCGAATCGAAGCGGGCGGTCGTCCGCCGTCTCGTCGCGCGTCCGGCGCAGCACCGCCCGGATCCGTGCGACGACCTCGCTGAGCGAGAACGGCTTGGTGACGTAGTCGTCGCCCACCGCCAGGCCGACGAGCTTGTCCTCGGCGGCGTCGCGCGCCGTCAAGAAGAGGACCGGCACGATCTCGCCGTCCTCGCGCCAGCGCCGGCAGATGTCGATGCCCTCGATGTCGGGCAGCATCACGTCGAGCAGCACCAGGTCCGGACGGGTGCTGCGCACCTTGGCCACCGCCTCGGTGCCGGTCCTCGCCACGTCCACGGCGAAGCCCTCGAACTCGAGACCCGTCGTCAGGAGGTCCGTGATGTAGGGCTCGTCGTCGACGACGAGGATCCGGTCCTTCTCCGGCACCCCTCCATTCTCGCAGACGGGCGACGCAGCCGGCCGCCGGTCGCTATTGGCTGTGGCCGACGGGCACCCGGTCGCGTACGGGTCGCCGGCCCCCCACGAGCTGCCGGGCTCCCCGCAGGGCCCGGCCAAGTCCCCACCACGTCACGAGGAGGAGCGCCTCGACCACGATGGCCGAGGACATCTTGGACTCGCCCACCTCGCGGTCGACGAATCGGATGGGGACCTCCACGATGGAGGCGCCGGCCCGGCGGGCCCGATAGGTCATCTCGATCTGGAAGCCGTAGCCCTCGGCCCGCACGGTGTCGAGCTCCATGCGCGACAGGAGCGTCGCCGCGTAGGCGCGGAACCCGGCCGTCGAGTCCGCCACCCTCAGTCCGAGGACCACCGACGCGAACACGTTGCCGCCCTTGGACAGCAGGTGGCGGTGGAACTTCCACTTCGGGATGGAGCCGCCGGGCACATAGCGCGAGCCGATGACCACCTCGTGGCCCTGGGCGACCGGCGCGATCAGCTCGGGGAGCGCCGCTGGGTCGTGCGAGAGGTCGGCGTCCATCTCGACCATCACGTCGTAGCCTCGCTCCATCCCCCAGGCGAACCCGGTCCGGTACGCGCTGCCGAGGCCGGACTTGGTCGCCCGGCGCAGCAGGTGGACCCCGGGATGGTCCTGACCGAGCTTCTCCACGCGCTCGGCCGTGCCGTCGGGGCTGCCGTCGTCCACCACGAGCACCCCGGCCTCGGGCAGGGCGGCCAGGGTGGCCCCGATGACCCGGTCGATGTTCTCGGCCTCGTTGAAGGTGGGGATGACCACCAGGACCCGCACGGCGGGCAGCTTAGGAGAATGATCCCCCCCGAAAACCTCGGACCAGAGCCCTGCTAGCGCGACGTGCCAGCATTGGGGGGATGAAGCCGGTGCGGCGGCGGATCCGCCTCCCAAAGGTCCGTCGCGAGGTGCGATGGACGATCTCGATCTTCCTCCTCTTCTTCGTCTTCGAGTACCTCCTCCTCCCCGAGCTCGCGAGCGCCCGCAAGCATGTCGGGGTCCTCGCGCACGTGAATGTCGCGTACCTGCTGCTCGGGGTCGGCCTCGAGGTGCTGGCGCTCGTGGCCTACGCGGAGCTCACCCACACCGTGCTCTCACCCGAGTCACCGAGCCGCTGGCGGCTGCTCCGGGTGAACATGGCCACCCTCGCCGTCAGCCACGTCGTCCCCGGTGGCACGGCGCCGGGCACCGCTGTCGGCTACCGGCTGCTCACCGAGCAGGGGGTGCCGGGCAGCACCGCCGGATTCGGCCTGGCCGAGCAGGGCGTCGGCTCGGCCCTGGTGCTGAACGCCATCTTCTGGCTCGCGCTCATCATCTCGATCCCGCTGCGCGGCTTCAACCCGCTCTATGGGATCGCGGCGGCCGCCGGCGTGGTGCTGATCGGCGCGTTCGCCGGCACCGTCTTTTTGATCACGAGGGGCCGCACCAGGTCCGTCCGCATCATCGAGGCGATCGCCCGGCGCATCCCGCTCGTCAACCCCGAGTCCGTCTCGGCCCTCCTCCAGAAGCTCGCCGACCGGCTCCACGTGCTGCTGCGCGACCGGGCGCTGCTCCTGCACGCCATCCAGTGGGCCGCCCTCAACTGGGTCCTCGACGCCGCCTCGCTGTGGGTGTTCCTCTTCGCGTTCCACTCGGGCCCGGTGTTCCCGATCGATCTGCTGGTCGCCTACGGGCTCGCCAACATCCTGGCCGTCATCCCGATCACCCCATCGGGGCTCGGGGTCGTCGAGGGCGTGCTCATCCCGACGCTGGTCGGTTTCCACGTGACCAAGCAGGCGGCGATCCTCGGCGTGATCAGCTACCGCCTGATCAACTTCTGGCTGCCGATCCCGGTGGGGGGCGCCGCCTACGTCTCGCTTCGCTGGGGTCACCGGAGGGCCGCCGCGCATCCCGTGCCGTCGATCGCAGGACCGGGCGGAGGCGAGCCTCAGTCGCCGCCCGCCTCGATCGACTCGGACTCCCACTCGGGCCAGGTCTTCAGCCGCGACCCGTAGCCGGCCCTCGCCGTCGCGAGCGGGCCGCTGGCGAACGAGACGGGCGGTGCGTGCGGCCCGCTCACCCCGGAGCGGGCTGGGTCCTCGTGTCGAAGTCCCGTCGGCGCCGGGCCCGCGCGATCGCGAGCTCCTTCAGGCGCTCTTGGAGGCCGAATGCGCGCACGGTGGGGACGCGCCGCCAGATGTCGTCGGGACCGAGCTCCCACGAGTTGGTGTCGTCGGCAAGGGCGAGGTCCAGGATCTCGAGCAGGCGCGCCACGAGCTTGCGGTCCTGCACCGGGACGAGCACCTCGATCCGGCGGTCGAGGTTCCGGCGCATGAGGTCCGAGGAGCCGATGTAGAGGCGCAGCGGGGTGGCGGGCTCCTCCTCGGACCAGGACTCGGCGGCGGGCCACTCGTCGTCGCCGGGCCATTCGCCGTCGTCGAAGCGGGTGCCTCCGCCGAAGCGGTAGATGCGAGAGTGCTCGAGGAACTGCCCCACGATCGAGCGGACGCGGATCGTCTCGGAGAGCCCCGGCACGCCGGCGTGCAGCGAGCACAGGCCCCGGATGACGAGGTCGATGGGCACCCCGGCCATCGAAGCGCCGTAGAGGGAGTCGATCACGGCCGGGTCGGTCAGCCCGTTCAGCTTGAGGACGATCCGGCCCCGGGTCCCGGCCGCCGCCTGCTCCTCGATCATCTCGATGACCCGGTCGCGGGTGTTGACCGGCGACACCAGGATCTGGCGGTAGTCGGCGTGCCGGGAGAACCCCGTCAGGTGGTTGAACAGGTCGCCGAGGTCGGTCCCGATCTCCTCGTCGGCCGTGAGGAGCCCGAGGTCCTCGTAGATCCGGGCGGTCCTCGAGTTGTAGTTGCCCGTCCCGATGTGGCAGTAGCGGCGGATCCCATCGTCCTCGCGACGCACGACGAGACAGGTCTTCGAATGGGTCTTCAGCCCGACCAGGCCGTAGACCACGTGCACGCCCGCCTCTTCGAGCTGCTTGGCCCAGCCGATGTTGGCCTGCTCGTCGAAGCGGGCTCGCAGCTCGACGACGGTCGCCACCTGTTTGCCGAGCTCGGCGGCCCGGATGAGCGAGGCGACGATCGGGCTGTCGCCCGAGGTCCGGTAGAGCGTCTGCTTGATCCCGATGACATCGGGGTCCTGCGCCGCCTGGGCGACGAAGGCCTCGACCGAGGTGGCGAAGGAGTCATATGGGTGGTGCACGAGCACGTCTCGCTCGCGCAGCACGGCGAACATGTCGGCGGGCTCACCGGCCGTGAGCGGCGGCCCGGTCATCGGCGTCCAGCTCTCCTCGTGCAGCTCGGGGCGGTCGAGCCCGTAGACGGCCCACAGCCCAGCGAGGTCGATCGGTGCCTCGATCGAGTACACGTTGTCGGCGGCCACCTGGAGCTGGGAGGCCAGCAGATCGCGGATCGAGTCGGCGGCGCCCGAGCCGATCTCGAGGCGCACCGCGCGTCCAAAGCGCCGCTGGCGGAGCTCCATCTCGATCGCCATCATCAGGTCGTCGGTGTCCTCCTCGAAGGTGAGGTCCGCGTTGCGGGTCACCCGGAAGACGTCGTGGTGACCGATCGTCATCCCCGGGAAGAGCGTGTCGAGGTGGGCGGCGATCACCTGTTCGAGGGGCACCACCCGCTCACCGTCGGGCATGACGACGAAGCGGGGCAGGACCGGGGGTACCTTCACCCGGGCGATGCGCCGCTCGCCGGTCACCGGGTCCCCCACCTCGACGACCAGGTTGAGCGACAGGTTCGAGATGTAGGGGAACGGGTGCGCGGGGTCGACGGCGAGGGGGGTGAGGACCGGGTACATCTCCCGCTGGAAGACCTCGACGAGATAGCGCCGGTCGTCGTCGTCGAGCGAGGACCAGTCCGACAGCCTGATGCCCACCTCGGCCAGCTGCGGCGCGAGCTGGTCGAGGAAGATCCGGTCCTGGCGCGCCACCAGCTCCTCGACGCGCTGGCGGATCGCCCGCAGCTGCTCGGCGGGCCGTAGCCCGTCGTCCGAGCGCGTGGTGACCGACGCCGCCACCTGGTCCTCGAGCCCCGAGACCCGCACCTGAAAGAACTCGTCGAGCATCTGGGCGAAGATCGCCATGAACTTCACCCGCTCGAGCAGGGGGACCGAACGGTCCTCGGCCAGGTCGAGCAGCCGGGCGCCGAAGTCGAGCCGGGAGAGCTCCCGGTTGGTGAACCTTGCCGGTCCCATGGCCTCGAGCGCCTCTTGGCGGGCCTTGCGCCGGGCCAGCTCGCCGTAGTCGTCGCTCCCGGGCAGCGGGAGGAAGGGCCTGGACGCGATGGCCGGATCGGTCGGGGGGGGCGTCAGGGCGCCCGAAAAGATGTCGAAGCCGGGGGGATCGGCGGTGGTCATCGGGGGTCTCCCGCAGGGATCCTACCGCCCGCCGCTACCATCACCATTGGTCATGAGCATCGCCAGGGCCCCCGCTCGCTATCACCGGATCCCCCGCTACCAGTTCGGCCCGAAGCCCAAGCGCCGGACCGAGCTCGGGCTCCTCGTGTTCGCCTGGCTGATCGTCGCGGCGCTCTACGTGCTCGCCTCCCTCGGGCGGACGGCCAAGATCCCGCCCCACATCGGGCCGTTCCTGGCCATCTTGTTCGTCCTGGGCGTGATCGGGCACGTGGCCAATCGCTGGCTGGCGCCCAACGCGCATCCGATCCTCCTGCCGACCGTCGCTCTCCTGAACGGCGTCGGGTACGTGATCATCGCCCGCTACGACCCGACGGCGGCCTCGGCCCAGGCCGGCTGGAGCGCCATCGGCATCGTCCTCTACGTGCTCACGCTCGTCTTCATCCGGCGCACTCGGGACCTCGACCGCTACCGGTACCTGCTGCTCTTGGCCGGGGCGATCTTCATCTTGCTGCCGCTGTTCCCGAAGATCGGCCTCACGATCGGCGGGGCCCGCCTGTGGGCCCACGTCGGCCCGATCCAGTTCCAGCCGATCGAGGTCGCAAAGATCCTCATCTGCATCTTCTTCGCCTCCTACCTGGCGGACAAGAAGGAGCTGCTCTCGATCCCGACGGCTCGGCTGGGCAACCGCCTCGTGGTCGACCCTCGCCCGCTGCTGCCGATCCTCGCGGTCTTCGGCTTCGCGATGCTCGTCATCGCAAAGGAGTACGACATCGGCTTCGCGCTGTTGATCTTCATGCTCTTCGTCGTCATGCTCTGGGTCACGACGGGCCGGGCCGGCTACATCGTCTTCAGCCTCCTGTTGTTCGCGATCGGGGCCTTCGTCGCAGCGCACCTGTTCTTCACCTTCCACCAGCGCGTCGCGATCTGGCTCGACCCCTGGGCCCACACGAGCAACTCCTATGCCTGCGTGCACCAGCTGGCCTCGTGCCTGGGCGGCACCGGCGACCAGCTGGCCAACGGCTGGTACGCGATGGGGCTGGGCGGGGTGGGCGGCGTCGGCCTCGGGCTCGGGCAGGCCTGTGCGAGCGGCTGCCACCTGCTCATCCAGGCAATGACGAGCGACATGATCTTCGCCACGATCGGCTACCAGCTCGGCCTCATGGGCACCACGGTGGTCGCCCTCGGCTTCCTGCTCATCGTGGGCACCGGCCTGCGGATCGCCCAGACGGCCCGCTCGGACTTCGCTCGACTGGTGGCGGTCGGGCTGACGGCGCTGATCGGCTTCCAGGCCTTCATCATCATGGCCGGGGTGACGAGACTGCTGCCCTTCACCGGGATCACCTTGCCCTTCATGGCCTATGGGGGGTCATCGCTCGTCACCAACTACGTGCTGGTGGCCCTCCTCATGCGGATCTCCGAGGAGGGCTCGGCCACCCCGGCCGAGCGGAGCCTCGGGTTCACCCAGCCCGGCGAGCGGGCCTTCACCCGGGCCAACTGAGCCGGGGCTCGACGTCCCCCTCGGCCTCGAAGAGCCGCTCGTCGACCAGGACCGGGGCCGGGACCCCCTGGCGGATCGCCAGGGTGAGGGCGTCGGTCGGCCGGCAGTCGATCCGCTCGTGGCCCCGCGGGCTCGTCAGCTCGAGCTCGGCCAGCACCACCCCGGCACGGCGCCCGATCAGGCGGACGGCGTCGATGGTCGCCCCCAGGCGGACCAGGACGTCGGCGAACAGCTCGTGGGTGAGGGGCCGGGCCGTCGGCACGCCCCGCCAGGCATGGGCCAGGGCGGTCGCGTCCGGGGTGGCCACCGGGACGGCCAGCTGGCGGTGCGGGGGCTCGACCTCGCGCAGGGTCACGAGGGCGTGGGGCGCGGGGAGCTCGACGGCGATGTCGAAGACGAGCGCGACGACCCCCGCGGGTCCCGGGCGCCCGCCGAGGAGCGGCCCTTCGCCCGTCTCGGGGGCGGCCTCCTCCTCGGCCGGGGTGACCTCGGCCGGACCGCTCACCGGGGTCCTAGTGGACGCCCCGGCCGCGGTTGCGCCGGACGCTCACCGCGATCCCGACGATCGCGAAGAAGCACAGCGTGGCCGACCCGCCGTAGCTGACGAAGGGGAGCGGCACCCCCGCCACCGGCATGATCCCCATCGACATGCCGGCATTCTGGACGGTGCTGTAGGCGATGAACGCGAACGCCCCGGCGCACAGCAGGCGCCCGAAGGTGTCCCGGGCGAGTTGCGCGCCGCGCAGGAGCCGCCACGAGATGGTGGCCAGCATGGCGAGCAGCAAGGTCGAGCCGACGAAGCCGAGCTGCTCGCCGACCGCCGAGAAGATGAAGTCGGTCTGCTGCTCGGGCACGTAGCCGTTGTTGGTCTGGACCCCGTGGAAGAGCCCCTGACCCTTCACCCCGCCGGCCCCGATGGCGAGCTTGGACTGCTGCACGTTCCAGATCGAGGACTGGATCGAGGCCTTCTTCGAGTTCTGCTGGAGGAAGCTCGTGAGCCGCGAGAGCTGGTAGCTGTGGAAGAGCCCGAGCTTCGGCCCGATCGTGAAGGCCAAGAGGAGCGCCAGGGCCGCCCCGATGGCCAAGAGGATGAGCGTCCTGACCGGCAGGCCGGCGACGGCGAGCATCACGACCAGGACGACCGCCATGATCACCGCGGTGCCGAGGTCGGGCTGTTTCATCACGAGCAACGTCGGCACCGCCGCCATCAGCAGCATCCGGATCACGTCGCGCCAGTTGAGCCCGTCGTTGCGGCGGGCCACGAAGGTGGCCAGCCCCACGATGAGCCCGACGATGGCGAACTCGGAGGGCTGGATCTGCACCGGACCGAGGCTGATCCAGCGCCCCGCGCCGAGCGCGCTGTGGCCGATGACGAAGATCGCGAGCAGCCCGGCGACCGACAGCCCGTAGACGACCATCCCGACGAGCTCGAGCCGGCGGTAGTCGATCGCCGCCAGGACGATCATCACGACGATGCCGAAGAAGGTGAAGAGCGCCTGGCGGTCGAGGAAGTAGTGGGACGACAGCCCGGCCGCCGCAGCGGTGCCCCGGGACCCCGTGTAGACCATGACGACCCCGATGATGGCCACCACGAGCGTGGTGAGCACCAGGGTGAGGTCGAAGTCCATGGCCCGACGGACACTGCGCGGCTCGCTGAGGCTCAATGCGGCTCGCACCGCAGGACAGAATAACGGCCATGCTCGCTGCGCCCTGGGCGGCCGCCACTCCCCGCCTGAGCTGGGCCGCCGTCTCGGCCTCGATCGGCGGGGGGGGCGGGTGGTTCTACGACCTGCTGCGCAAGGCCGGGGTCTCCAGGTCCCTCGCCCACACCCTGGTGGAGTTCGTCCTGCGCCCCCTCGAGGTGGTGCTCGTCGTCTTCGTCGCCTGGCTGTTCGGTCGCTACGGGGGCCGGGCCGTCCGGCGGGTCGTCGCCCGCCTCGGCCAGGGCGGGGCCAACCGCTCGCACTCGGCCCGGGCCGGCGCCCGGCTGCAGACCACCGCGGCGGTCTCGGCCAACGTCTGGCGCTTCCTCGTGCTCGTCCTCGCGGTGGCGATCATCCTCGGCATGCTCGGGATCGACCTCACCCCGCTGCTCGCGAGCGCCACCATCATCGGCGCCACGATCGGCTTCGGCGCGCAGCAGGCGGTGCGCGACTATCTCTCGGGGTTCCTCCTCACGATCGAGGACCAATTCGGGATCGGCGACGCCGTGTCGGTGAACGGCGTGACCGGCACCGTCGAGGACGTCAGCCTGCGGGTGACCAAGATCCGGGTGGCCGACGGCTCGCTCGTGTATCTCCCGAATGGCGACATCCGGCTCCTTGCGAACACCTCGCGGGGCTGGGCCAAGGCCGTCGTCGAGGTCGACGTCCCGATCGGGTCCTCCGAGGCCCTCGAGCGCAGCATCGAGGTGGTGACCGAGGCGGCCCAGCGCGTCGCCGAGCAGGCACCGGCCGCCGCCGGGTGCACCCAGGCTCCCGAGGTCCTCGGACTGGTCGCGACCGACGGCAACTCGGGGAAGCTCCGCGTCATGCTCCGGACGAACCACGGCCACCGGCTGTCGATGGAGCGCGCGCTGCGGAGCACGATCGTGGGCGAGCTGGCCGACGCCGGCCTGTGGTCGGACCCCGCCCCGGGCGAGGCGGGCCCCGGGGCCCCCTAGCCTTGGGTTAGCCCCGGGCGGCCCTGGCTGCGGCCCACATGGCGTCGACCGGCGGCTTGAGCCCGGTCCAGCGCTCGAGCTGGGCCGCCGCCTGGTGCACGAGCATGCCGATCCCACCGAGCACGGTGGCGCCCCGGCGGGACGCCTCCGCCATCCAGGGGGTCTCGGCCGGCTCGTAGATGAGGTCGACCACCACCTGGCCCGGCCCGAGCGCCTCGGCCGGCACCACCGGCGGATGCTTGGAGTGGTCGCCGATCATGCCGATGGGCGTGGCGTTCACGACGAGGTCGCACTCGGGGGCCTCGCGGGCCGAGCCGACCCGTCCCGCCTCGCCGGCGAGCGCCGCCGCGCCGAGCGCTGCCTCGGGGCGCCGGGCCACCACCACGATCTCGGCGGCGCCGGCCTCCCGGAGGGCGAGCTCCACCGCCCGGGCCGCCCCCCCGGCCCCGACCACCACGCAGCGCTTGCCCTCGGGCACCATCCCGGTCCCCCGCCCGAGCGCCTCCAAGAAGCCCTGGCCGTCGGTGTTGTCGCCGATCAGGCGCCCGTCGCGGTTGATCACGCAGTTGACCGCCTCGAGGCGCCTGGCCACGGCGGTGCACTCGTCGACCAGCTCGCTCACCGCCCGCTTGTGGGGCATCGTCACCGAGACCCCGGCGATGCCGAGCGGCACCAGGGCGGCGAGGGCCTGGGGCGCGGCGCCCTCTGGGACCGGCAACCCCACCGACACCCAGTCGAGGCCGAGCTCGGCGAAGGCCGTGTTGTGCAGGAGCGGCGAGAGCGAGTGGCGCACGGGGTCTCCCATGACCCCGACGACGGTGCTCGCCGCCGACGCCCAGTTCTTCTCGCGGCTCACGGCAGCCCGCGGCTCTGGGCCAGCTGCTCGGCCGCCAGCTGCTCGGCGTAGGTGTCGGAGAACTGCTCGGTCCCGTCCTTCGAGACGAGCACGAAATAGAGCCAGGCCCCCGGCGTCGGGTGGGCCGCCGCCTGTAGGGCGGCGAGCGACGGCGTGCAGATGGCGCTGGGCGGGAGCCCGGTGTGCAGGTAGGTGTTGTAGGGGGTGTCGAGGGCGAGATCCGCGGTGCTCACCGTCCCGCCGTCCTGGCCGAGCGAGTAGAGCACCGTCGAGTCCATCTGGAGGGGCTTGCCCTGGGCCAGGCGGTTGTAGATGACCCGGGCGACCTTGCCCATGTTCTTCACGTAGGCCCCCTCCTTCTGGACGATGGAGGCGACGATCACGAGCTGGGCCGGGGTGATCCCGAGCGCGCTCGCGGCCGCGTTGAGATCGAGCGACGCAGCCTGCTTGTCGAAGCGGGTCAGCATCTGCTCGAGGAGCCCGGCCGCGCTCTCGCCGGGCAGCACCTGGTACTGGCCGGGGCTCACCGTCCCCTCGAGATTGCCCGGGAGCGCGTAGGGCGATTGCACCGCACCGCCCTTGGTGAGGGCGGAGAACGACCCCTTGAGGCGGATCGGCAGGTCCGATATCCGCTTGGCCACCTCGGCCAGGGTGAGCCCGGGGTCGACGCTGATCGAGAAGACGTCGGGCCCGTTCGAGAGGATCGAGCGCACGGTCGAGAACGACTGGTTCTTGTGGAAGAGATAGCCCCCGGGGTCAACCGTCGGCGTCCCGTGGACGACCTCGGAGAGCCGGAAGGCGAAGGAGCTCGAGATCACCCCGTCGCCCGCCAGCCGGCCGACGACGCTGCCGGTCGAATCGCCCTGATGGACGAAGAAGATCACCCGGCGTCCCGGTCCGCCGAGGGGGTTGGCCTGGAACTCGTACCAGCCGATGAGCGCCCCGAGGACCACGATCGCGAGCAGGGCGACGAGCAGGGTCCGGCGCCGGCGCCGGCGGCGCAGCCGGCGGCGCTCGGCCACCCGCCCCGGCGGCGGTTCGGCGGCGATCGGGACCGGACGCGCCTCGGGCGCCGTCCCGGTCATGCCGGGCGGCCGGCGTCGAGCCAGGCCTGCAACAAGACCGCGGCGGCGGCGGCGTCCACCACCCGGCGCGCTGAGGGCCCGCGGCGCCCGGCCGCCCCGAGGGCGGCGTTCGCCGAGACCGTGGTGAGGCGCTCGTCGAACAGGACGACCTCGCATTCCCCGAGGGTGGTGACGAGCTCGGCCGCCTCCTGCCGGGCGAGGCGGGCCGCCGGCCCCTCGGTGCCGTCGAGGGAGAGCGGCAGCCCGACGACGACGGTCGAGGCCCCCGACTCGCGCACCGCCCGGACGATCTCGGCCCGGTCGAGGACGGGGTCCCGGCGCTCGATGACCCCGCGGGGGAAGGCCATCGACCCGGCCGAGTCGCACGCGGCGAGACCGATGCGGCGGGTCCCGAGGTCGATCGCGAGCGCCCTGTTGTCCGGGCGGCCGCCCGTCACGAGGACCGCAGGCTCCGAAGGGCGCTTGCGAGGGCGTCGTCGAGGCGCGACGGGTCACGGCCACCGGCGACCGCGAGCTCGGCCGTGCCGCCGCCCGAGCCGCCGACGATCGCGCCGAGCTCCTTCACGAGCGCGCTCGCATCGGGATCGCCGCCGGTGGCGGCGACGAGCGACACCTTGTGGTCGTGCACCCCGCCGATCACCACGGCGCGCACGCCCTCGGCGCCGAGCGCGCCCTGGGCGAGCCCCCGGAGCTCGTCGGTCGGCCGCCCGTCGCGACGCACCACCACCGCCCCCGCCTCGGCCGAGGACGCCAGCTGGGCGGCCTCCTGGCCGAGCGCGGCCCGGCGCATCGACTGGAGGGCCCGATCCGTCTCGGCCTGGCGGTCGATCAACCGCTCGAGCGCCTCGATGACGCCGTCGGGCTCGGTGCGCAAGAGCCGGGCCACCTCGCGCATCTGGTGTTCGCGGACCGCGGTCCGGGCGAACGCCGATTCCCCGGTCACGGCGAAGATCCGCCTCGTGTTGGCGCCGATCGAGCCCTCCGAGACGAGGCTGATCGGCCCGATCTGGCCCAGCGCGTGCACGTGGGTGCCCCCGCAGAGCTCGAGCGAGTGGGGTCCGGCCCGGACCACCCGGACGACGTCGCCGTACTTGTCGCCGAAGAACGCGAGGGCGCCCTCGGCCTCCGCCTCGGCCAGGGTCGTCTCGGTGGTCCGCACCTCCTCGTCGCCGATGACGTCACGATTGGCCATCGCGAAGATCGCGTCGAGCTCCTCGGCGGCGGGCCCCTTCGGATGGCTGAAGTCGAAGCGAAGGCGCTCGTGGTCGACGTTCGAGCCCTGTTGGTGGACGTGGTCGCCCAGGACCGTCCGCAGCGCCGCGTGGAGCAGGTGGGTCCCGGTGTGGTTCCGCCTGGTCGCCTCGCGCCTCGGGGCGTCGATCGTGGCCAGGGCGTCCTGGCCGACGAAGACCTCGCCTTTCACCTTGGCCCGGTGCGCGGTGAGCCCGCTCAGCGGCGCGACGGTGTCGAAGACCTCGGCCCGGCCGGTCTCGGTCACGATCGTGCCCCGGTCGCCGACCTGGCCGCCGCCCTCGGCATAGAAGGGCGTGCGGTCCAAGAAGATCTCGGCGGTGCCCTCCTTCTCGCCTGCGAGCACCCCGACGATCCGCGCCGGCGCCGAGTAGGCGTCGATCGACCGCCCGATGAACTCGGTCTCGCCGTTGGCCTCGATGAGGTCGCGGTAGTTCGACTCGTCCGCGGCCGCCGGCGCGCGAGCGGCCGCCCGGGCCCGGTCGCGCTGGGCCGCCATCGAGGCGTCGAACATCGCCCGGTCCACCCCGATGCCGGCCTCCTCGGCAAGCTCCTCGGTGAGCTCGATCGGGAACCCGTGGGTGTCGTGGAGCTTGAAGGCCACCTCGCCGCCGAGGGTCTTCGCCCCGCCGGTCGACGCCTCCTCCAGGGCGTCGTGCAGCAGGCGCAACCCCGCCCGGAGCGTCCGGTCGAAGGAGTGCTCCTCGCGCTCGAGCACCGAGCGGGCGAGATCGAGCTTGTCGGGCAGGTACGGGTAGGCCTCCCCCATGAGCGAGACCGTGGCCTCGGCCAGGGGCCCGGTCACCTCCCCCGACACCTCGAGGCGCCGGGCGGCCAGGATCGCCCGGCGGACCAGGCGGCGCAGCACGTAGCCGCGGCCGTCGTTGGAGGGCATGACGCCGTCGGCGATCAGCATGGTCATTGCCCGGCCGTGGTCGGCCAGCCGGCGCAGCGCCACGTCGGTCGCGAACTGCTTGCCGTAGCGGACGCCCAGGATCCCCTCGGCGGTCTCGATCAGCGGTCCGAAGGCGTCGGTGTCGAAGATCGACCGGACGCCCTGGAGCGCGGCCAGCATCCGCTCGAGACCCATGCCGGTGTCGATGTTCCTCACCGGCAGATCCTCGAGCCGGCCGTCGGGCTGGCGGTTGTACTGCATGAAGACCAGGTTCCAGACCTCGACGAAGCGCTCCTCGGCCCCGCCCTTGGGGCCACCGGGGGCCCCGTAGGACTCGCCCTTGTCGAAGAAGATCTCCGAGCTCGGCCCGCATGGGCCCGTGTCGCCCATCTTCCAGAAGTTGTCCTCGCCGAGGCGCTGGATCCGCCCGGGGTCGACGCTCGTCGCGTCGGCCCAGATCCGGGCGGCCTCGTCGTCGGTCTCGTGCACGGTGATCCAGAGCAGCTCGGGGTCGATCCCGAGGGTCTCGGTCACGAACTCCCACGCGAGCGGGATGGCGCGCTCCTTGAAGTAGTCGCCGAAGCTGAAGTTGCCGAGCATCTCGAAGAAGGTGTCGTGTCGCTCGGAGACCCCCACGAGGTCGATGTCCACCGTCCGGAAGCACTTCTGCACCGACGTCGCCCGGGGCCAGGGGGGCTGCAGCTCCCTCGTGAGGTAGGGCTTGAAGGGCACCATGCCGGCGATCGTGAACATGACGGTCGGGTCGCGCGGGATGAGGCTCGCCGAGGGCACGAGGGTGTGCTCCCGGCTCGCGAAGAAGTCGAGGAACGACGAGCGCAGCTGGTTGGCGTGCATCATCTCGGGCTCATCGGCGTTCGGGACCTCTGGATCGAAGGTGGTGGCGTCGGGCGGACCCCCTCGGCGTCCCGCAGAGCCTAATGGTGGGGGCTCTCGCCCCCCGAGCGTC
>DAHUYG010000015.1 GCA_027315315.1 Acidimicrobiaceae bacterium
GAGACCGTCAGGGCGGCCGTCGACAGGCAGATCGTGGCGAACAACGCCACGAAGGCTGCCCTCCCCACGCCCGTCGGCCCGACACCCGCTGCCCAGAGCGAGAGGGCAATCGCTCCCTGGCACGCGACGACCAGGCGGAACGGGAAGAACAGGGCGGCGAAGACGCCCACCGGAACGTAGAAGGCGGCGGCGGCGACCGAGAGCCCGGTCCCGTGCCCGAGCCAAACGAGGAGGCTGACCTGCGCGATCCACAGGGCCGACAGCGCCCAACACCACACCACCAGGACGCGCCCCACCTCGAGGAGCGCGACCCATGCGCACAGCGCCCCCGCCGCGAGACCCACCACCCACAGCCGGTGCTCGCCCGAGGGCCAGAGCGCCGCCGCGGCGCTCCAACCCGCAGTGGCAAGTGCGAACATCAGCCGGAGCACCGACAGCGGGCTCAGCAATGCGATCGGGGCGTCGAGGGCGAACCACGAGCGCGTCTTGGGGAACAGGCGGTTGCGGACGGGCGCGCGCGATCGGAGGGGGGCACTGGTCGCCGAACTGGCGACAGGGATGGGGGTTGCCCACCGGCGCCATGACGCCTGCGCACGAGACATCAACACCACCGACCTGGTTCTGGACGTCGGCCAGATGCTAGGGGGTGGGCGGCGGCGGGCCGGGGACCCGGACGCGGGCCGTCCCGTCGCCTGCCTAGCGGTTCGGGAGCGGCGCCATCGGCCCAAGATGGCCCGCGATGAGTTCCGCCGTCCGCTCGGGCTCGGCGACCACCAGGTTGTGGGGCCCCTCGATGACCTCGAGCCTCGTGTTGGGGTACCGGGCGAGCGGGGCCCCGAGCGCCTCGGCGGTGGCCCACTCGTCGTGGGTGCCGTGGATGAACAGGCGCCGCAGCTCCCCGGTGGCCTTCAGGGCCTCGTCTTGGCGAAACCGGACCATGCAGTTGTAGAGGCTGGAGCGGAAGGCGAAGTAGCTCGCCCGAAGCGCATCGGCCGCGATCTTCGGGGAGTACAGCGCCGAACGCCTACGAAACAGCCACGCACTGCGCCGGCCCAGCCGCCACAGTGCCGGGGTGGCGACCGACGCGATCAACGGATGGCGAAGGGTGAGCCGGATCCAGGCGTTGTGCTGCAGTGCGACGCGCGCCTCGGCCTCGTCCCGGTAGTAGGGGAAGCCGATCGCCACGAGCTCGCGCACCTCCCCCGGCCATCTCCGGGCGAACTCGAGCACGAGGTCGGCACCCATCGAGAGTCCGACCAGGGTGTGCGGCGGTTCGACCCCGGCCTGATGCAGCGTCCGGCGGATGGCCTCCACGTGCACGGCCGCCGTGTACTCGATGCGGGGCTTGGGCGAACCCCCGTACCCGAGCAGGTCGAGCGCGATCAGGGTGTAGCGCCCCTCGAGGTGCGAGACGAGTTCCTCCCACACCATGTGGCTGCCGGCGACGCCGTGGACCAAGACGAGACGAGGTCCACGCCCGCGTGCCACGAATCGCAGCAGCGGACCCTCGCCCGTGTCCCCGATCCCTCGACCTGCGGCATCGGACACACGACGACCCTAGTGTCGCAGCCCCCGCCGAACCCAGAAGCCCGGTCGGGACGCTGGACAAAGAGGGACCGGCGGTAGGGTTGGTGCCTGGCCAATCGCATCCGGGGCGCGGAGATCGACATGACCCAGACGCTCGAGGCGGTCATCACCGACGAGGACGTCGATCATCTGGTCGACAGCGAGGACCTGTGGGCGGTCATCGTGTGGAACGACGACGTCAACACGTTCGCCCATGTGATCAAGGCCCTGGTCGAGATCCTCAACCACTCCCGTTCGCGCGCCGAACAGCTGACCGACCGCATCCACAACAGCGGGAAGGCGGTGGTGGCGGTGCGCCCCAAGGACGAGGCGGCCGCCATCGTGCGCCGCTTCCACGACCGCCTGATCCAGGCGACGATGGAGCACTGATCCGGGCCCGAGGTTCGGGCTTAGTGCGCCATCGCCCGCCGCTCGGCCGCCTCCGCGTAGGCGGCCAGGTCCGGCTCGGTCGCAAGCAGGTCTGCATACTTCTTGCGGGCGTTCTCGCGCTTGGCCGGCAGGTACTCGCTCGGCCACAGCCCCTCGTGGGGCTTGTAGTTCTTGAGCACGTTGCGTGCGACGGTCACCTTGTGCACCTCGTCGACGCCGTCCGCGATGCCCATGGTGGGCGCGCCGGCGTACATCGCCTGCAGCGGGGTCAGGTTGGTGGTCCCGAGCGACCCATAGATGTGCAGCGCCCGGTACGAGACGTCGCGCAGCACCTTCGCGCAGGTGTACTTGCATGCGGCGATCTGAGTCCGGGCCGCCTGGGTGCTCGAGTTGTCGATGGTCCACGCGGTCCAGAGCACCAAGAGACGGAGCATGTTGATCTCGGCGTAGGAGTTGGCGATCGCCTCTTGGACCATCTGGTGCTCGGCGATGACCTTGCCGTGCGACTCCCGGCTGAGCGCGCGCTCGCACATCATGTCGAAGGCCCGCTTGCACTGCGCGATCGTGCGCATCGCATGGTGGATGCGCCCACCGCCGAGCCGCCGCTGCGCGAGCACCTTGGCGCCGTCCTCGGGGCCGAGCAGGTGGTCGAGCGGGACGCGGACGTCGGTGTAGCGGATGTGGTTGTGCAGCGAGGGGTAGGGCATGATCTCCACCCCCGGCGTCTCGCGCGGCACGATGAAGATCCCGTTCGTGCACATCACGAAGAGGAGGTCCGCCGCTCGCCCGGCCGAGGTGAACCACTTCTCGCCATTGATCACCCACTCCTCGCCGTCGCGAACTGCGACCGTCTTGAAGAGGCTGGGGTCCGAGCCGCCGTGGGGCTCGGTCATCGAGTAGGCCGAGAAGATCTCCTGGCGCATGAGCGGGTAGAGCCAGCGCTCCTTCTGCTCGTCGGTGCCGTAGGCGGCCAGGATCTCCATGTTCCCGGTGTCGGGGGCGGCCGTCCCGAAGATCGCGGGTGCCGAGCCGTATCGCCCAAGGATCTCGTTGATGAGGGCCAGCTTCAGCTGGCCCAACCCCGGGCCCCCGAGGTCCTCGTCCAAGAACAGGGCCCACAGGCCCTGGTCCTTCACCTGCTGCTTCAGGGGGTCGACGATGGCCTTGACCTTCGGATGCCGGGAGCGGACCGCCCCCGGAAAGACGAGGTCGAGCGGCTCGATCTCCTCCTTGCAGAACCTCTCGACCCAGTCGAGCTTCTCCTGGAACTCCGGCTCGGTCGAGAAATCCCAGGCCATGGCGTGCTCCTTGCGGCGTCGACGGCGGTGTGCCGGCCGCCCCTGGCTAAGGCGGCTGCATGACGTTAGCAGGCAAGCGCCTTATCCGCCCATGGCACCGGCTAGCCTGCCGACATGCCCGAGACCGCCCGCACGAGCGAGCCGACGCGCGAGCGCATCCTCTCGGCCGCCGAGGCCCTCTTCGCTGCGCACGGGGTGGACGCGGTGAGCCTTCGGGAGATCACCCGGGCCTCGGGCACCCGTAACACGGTGGGCCTGCAATATCACTTCAAGGACCGCAACGGCCTGCTCGGGGCCATCCTGGCCAAGCACCTCGCCGACGTCGACGCCCGGCGCAACGCGCTGCTCGACGCCTGCGAGGCGGGCCCGGGCGACCTGCGCGCGATGACCGCGGCGCTCGTCCTCCCGTGGGCCGCCAAGCTGGACGACACCGACGGCGGCCCCGAGTTCTTGCAGATCTACGCCGAGCTCCTGAACCGGCCCCGGGGCGCCGAGTCCCTCGGGACGGGCGTGGCGAACAGCCTCGACCGGTGGCGCCTCCAGGTCGAGCCGCTGATGGACCCGGAGGCGGTGCGCCTCCACCGTCGCTTCACCGCCATCCGGCTCGCGGTCGCCGAGCTCGGCCGGCGCGCCGCCTCGGGTCCCCACGCCGACGACCGGCTGTTCGTGGGCCACCTCGTCGACCTCGTGACCTCGGTGCTCGCCGCCCCGGTCTCCGACGAGACGGTCCGCCTGGCCGACGAACGCGACGCCAACCTGGCCGCCCGGCGACCCAAGCGCGGGCCCCTCGAGGGGGCGCTGCGATGAGCGCCGCGTCCTCGGTGAGCTTCACGGCGGGCACGCCCGAGACGGTGCTCCCCGAGATCCCAGGGGAGCTCGCCGCCGAGCTCTCCGCTGTCGAAGGGCTGCCGGCCGGCGAGCGTTCCGCCGCCTACGCCGCCGTCGCAGCGGCCCACCCCCGCTGCCTCGAGGCCTGGGCGGGCCTGGCAGAGTGCGCCCGGAGCCCGATCGAGCGTTACGCATTCGCCCGGGTCGGCTACCACCGGGGCCTCGACGCGCTGCGGGCGGCCGGCTGGCGGGGGTCGGGCTTCGTCCGCTGGGTCCGGCCCTCCAACCGGAGCTTCCTGCGCTGCCTCGATGCCCTGCGCTCGGCGGCCGCCTCCATTGGCGAGGCCGACGAGGAGGAGCGTTGCGCGGTCTTCCTTCGCCAGCTCGATCCGGAGTGGCCGCCGCCCGGCCACTCCGGCTGAGGCGAACTCCCGGTAGATTCCGGCTCCTCTCCCCCGTTGCCGTCCTGGCGGGGGCGCAGGAGGTGCCGGAATGCACATCGTCGTCGGGAACGTGAAAGGGGGCGTCGGCAAGACGACGACCTCGGTCTACCTGGCCGCTGCGGCGGCCGCCCGGGGCCGAGAACCCGTGCTGCTCGTCGACGCGGACCCCCAGGGCTCGGCCGCCGAGTGGTTCGAGCAGAGTCCGCTCGAGGGGGTCGAGCTCATCGAGTCGCCCTCGGAGCGCACGGTCATCCGGGCGCTCTCCAACTCGGAGGGCATCGTGGTCGTCGACACGCCCCCCGGCGACGAGCGCATCGTCCGGGCCGCACTCCGGCGGGCCGACGCAGTCGTGATCCCGACCCGGGCCGGCGGCGTCGAGCCGTCCCGGGTCCTCGCCACCTTGGAGATGACGCCCGAGGACATCCCCTGCGGCGTGGTCGTGTGCGCGGCCAGGCTCGGCACGAACGACCTCGAGGCGACCGTCGAGGACTGGGCGAGCGCCAAGGTGCCCGTGTGGGGGGTCATCCCCGAGCGGGTCGCCATCGCCGCCGGGCCCGGGGCCCGCATCTCCCGTGAGGGTCTCGAGGCATACCAGGACGTCCTGCGCCGGGCCATGCGCGCGACGCGCCCATAGCTCAGCCCTCCGAGCGCGGCGACAGCTCGCGCAGCCCCTTGGGCCTGATCGTGCCCTCTGGGTCGTCGGGGGTCCGGTTGAGGATCGTTGGGAACGTCGCCGGTCCGAGGTCCGGTCGCTCGAGGAGCCAGGGAGCCGGCGGGGGCATCACGAGCAGCGTCAGCGCGTCGGCGATGCCCTCGTAGTTGACCCGCCAGCCGGCGAAGTGGCGCCAACTCTCCTCCTTCGAGCACTCGATCGGGAAGTCGACCGAGGCCAGGAGGTCGTAGCCCTCGCCAAACTCCTGCTCGGTGAGCCTGGTGGGGGTGGTCGGAAGCGGATCGAGCTCGTAGGGGATCCGCAACGCGTCGGCCAGGGATCGCAGGCAGTTGGTCCCCATCCTCAGGCACAGGCGCCCTTGGCGGGGGGCCGTGCTCGGCGCGAGCGCATGGTGCATCGCGGCCGCGTCGAGGATCGCCACCAGCGCGAGCAGCCAGGAACGTGAGGACTCGGGCGAGCGGAACCACATGAGCGACGGATACGCGGTGTGGCTCTCGGAGACCGCCGCCGCCCAGCGTTCCCAGGTCGAATAGAGGCTCGGAAGGTCGTCCATGTTGGTGAAGCGGACGTGCCGGGAGAGGATCTCGGGCCCCCAGGTCGGCACGCCCCCCCGGGCGGCCAGGAGGGTGACCTCCGTCTCGCGCATCGAGAACGCGTTGTAGAGCGCTGGCAGGTAGGCGATCTCGAGCGCGATGACCAAGAACCCGGTGCCGGCCTCGACAATGTCGAGGGCCCGGGCTGCGCCACGGGCCCCGCTCAGGATGCCGAGCGTGAAGATCGACGACCCCGAGGAACCCAGGGCGAAGGTGAGCGTCGTCCCTCCGGCCCACCAGATCATGAGCCCGAACCCGAGGACGAAGAGCCCGAGCCACGCCGCGAACAGCATCAGCATGCCGAAGGGCCCGACGATCGCCACCACCCGGTCCTTCGCCTCGTAGGTCTCGAGACGCATCAGCATCGTCTTGAGCGCCCTGGCAAGCACCCGGGAGACCGACAACAAGAGGCGCGAGGAGGTGGCGCGGGGGATCACGAGGGTCGTGAAGACGCTCATCGCGGTGACGAGGACGACGACGAGCCCGATGGCGAAACAGGCGATGCGCAGCGGGTCACCCATCGGCGTCGCCGGTCGCCGGTCGCGTGCGCCAGAGCAGCTCTGGTGGCCTCGCCATCGAGCTTTTCTACTCCGGCCTTCGCCTCCGGGTCGCCCGGGAGGATCTCACCCGTCGGTCACAACCCCGCCGTAACCTTCGCCCATGGCCTTGGAGCTCCCCCGGACCCTGTCCCCCTCGAAGGCCTCGGCGTTCACCAGCTGTCCGCTCGCGTTCCGCTATTCGATCATCGACCGGCTGCCCGAGCCCCCCTCGCCGCACGCCGTCAAGGGCACGCTCGTCCACGCCGCCCTGGAGCGCCTGTTCTGGGAGGAGCTCCCGGGCGAGCGGACCATCGACTCGGCCCTCGACGCGCTCGAGGTGGCGTGGGCGCAGATGCAGGACGACCCCGAATTCGTGGGGCTGGGCCTCGAGGCCGACCAGGCCCGCGAGTTCCGGGCCGACGCCGAGGTGCTCGTCGGCAACTACTTCCGCATCGAGGACCCCAACGCGGTGCGGGCCATCGGCGTCGAGCTGGGCCTCGAGGCTGAGATCGGCTCGATGATGCTCCGGGGCATCATCGACCGCCTCGACATGACCGAGGACGGCGCGCTCGTGGTCGTCGACTACAAGACCGGCCGGGCCCCGGGCTCCCAGTTCGAGAAGTCCCGCCTGAACGGCGTGCACACCTACGCGCTCCTTTGTGAGCGGGTGCTCGGCCAGGCGCCGAGCCATGTGAAGCTCCTCTACCTGCGCGACCCGGTGGCCATCATCGCCACCCCGACCGAGCAGTCGATCCGCGGCCACCGCCAGCGGACGGCGGCCGTGTGGTCGGCCATCGAGCGGGCCTGCGAGCGGGAGGACTTCCGACCCCGCCCCTCGGGCCTGTGCAACTTCTGCAACTTCAAGGAGCTCTGCCCGGCCTTCGCGACGGCTGCGGCCTCCTAAGCCGGGGGTCGGCGAGCCCGGAATGGGGCGAGCGGGCCCGGCGTTGCACGCGGTATGGACCTTCCCTCCTTCGCCGTCAGCTGGGACTACCGCTGCCCCTTTGCCCGCAACGCCCACGAGCACCTGATCACCGCCCTGCGGGACGGTGCGGACTGGGACGTCACCTTCCTCCCCTTCTCCCTCGTCCAGAGCCACGTGCCAGAGGGCGGCCAGCCCGTGTGGGACGACCCGGACAAGGCCCGTGACCTCCTCGCGCTAAGGGCCGGTGTCGTCGTGCGCGACCGCTTCGGCGATCGGTTCCTGGACGCCCACGAGGCGCTGTTCGCCATACGACACGACCGGGCCGAAGACATCCGCGAGGAGCTCGTGGTGCGGGCAGCGCTCGAGTCGGCCGGCATCGACGCCGATGCCGTCTTCGCCGAAATGAAGGAGCCCTGGGTCAACGAGGAGCTGCGCCGGACCCACGAGTGGGAGGTCGCGACGCACGAGATGTTCGGGGTGCCCACTTTCATCGTCGGCAACCATGCGGTGTTCGTCCGCCTCATGACGAGGCCCGAGGGCGACGCCCGGCGGGCCAGGGACACGATCGAGCACGTGGTCGCCATGATCGACGAGCGGCCCGAGATCAACGAGTTCAAGCACACCACGATCGGCCGCTGATCTGCCCGCAGGTCCCCGGGCCTCGGACGGATCGCCGGGCGCATCTCGGGTGGCTTCGAGGAGCCGGTGGCCTCAGGCCTTCGCCAGCTCCGACGCGAGTCTCCAGGTGCGCTCGCGCTCTTCGGGGGTGCCGATCACCGCGACGCTGAAATCGGTCGCGCCCGCCTCGGCCAGCCGGTCGACCTGCGCCGCCACCTCTTCCTCGGTACCCACGAAGGCGACCTCCGAGGCGTTGTCCACCCCCTCGATGTCGAGCATCGCCCGATACGAGGGAAGGGTCGGGTAGACCGCGAGCGCCTCGTCGATGCGCTGCTTGGCCCCCTCGGGGTCGTTCGTGACGCACACCGGCAGCCCCACCACGACGCGGGGGGCGGGGCGGCCCGCAGCGCTCGCGGCCTCAGCGATCTTGGGGGCGATGTGGGACCCGATCGTCTTGATCCCCGACATCCAGGTGACGGTCCCCGAGGTGAGCTCGCCCGCCATCTTCAGCATCGCGGGACCGAGGGCCGCCACGTAGAGCGGCGTCGGCGCGCTGTGGTGCTCGAGGGGGCCGTAGACGGCGGCGAAGTGCTCGCCCTTGAAGGTGACCCCCTCCCCCTCGAGGAGTGGCACGAGCACGCTCAGGTAGTCGCGCATGTAGGTCGCGGGCTTGGAGAAGCTGTAGCCCCACAGCTGCTCGACGACGACCTGGTGCGAGAGGCCGATGCCGAGGGCGAGGCGACCTCCGACCGCCTGCTGGACCGTCGCCGCCTGCTGGGCGAGCATCGCCGGGTGCCTCGGGTGCACAGGCACGACCGCGGTGCCGAGCTCGATGTCGGGCACCTGGGAGCCCACCAACGCGAGGAGCGTCAGGGTGTCGTGGCCGAAGATCTGGCTCCCCCACGCACCGGCCAAGCCCAGGTCCCGTATCCGCTTCGCCTGGTCGACGACGTCGTCGATCGACTTCCCGGCGTTGAGCAAGCCAGCGATGCGCATGCAACCTCCTTGGGCGCGCCCGGAGCCGTGACGATGGTCTCCCGATCCGGTCCGCTCACCGGTGGGCGCCGCCGGTAACCTTCCCCCTGATGATCGAGCGGGCCGATGGTAGCGGACCGCCCCGGCGGCGTCGCCGGGCGCTCGGGGTGCTCGGGGCGGGCCAACTGGCCCGGATGACCATCGAGGCTGCATCAACCCTCGGCGTGCCGGTCGTGCTCCTGGCCGAGAACCCGACCGATGCGGCCACCGAGGTCACCTCGAAGGTCCTCCTCGGGGCGCCGAGCGACGCCGGGCAGCTGTGGGCGCTCGCGGCGCGCTGCGACGTCATCACCTTCGACCACGAGCACGTCGATCTCGAGATGCTGACCACGTTCGAGGATGCCGGCGTCGCGGTGCGGCCCGGTGTGGCGGCGATGCGGATGGGCGTCGACAAGGCCCACATGCGGGCCACGCTCGACACCATCGGCGTGCCCTCGGTGCCCCACGCGGTGCTCGACCCTCGAGGCGCCGGCGGCATGGCGGCCCAGGTCGAGGCGTTCTCCGAGGTCCACGGCTGGCCGCTCGTGGTAAAGGCGAGCCGGGGCGGCTACGACGGGAAGGGCGTCTGGCCCGTCTCGGGCATCGAGGAGGCGCTCGCCGTGCTGCGCGGCGCAGAGCAGTCCGGTGTCCCGCTCATGGTCGAGGCGTTCGTGCGCATCGACTTCGAGCTCTCGGCGCTCGTCGTCCGGCGCGCCGGGGAGACGCTGGCGTGGCCCGTCGTCGAGACGAGCCAGGTCGACGGGGTCTGCCGCGAGGTACTCATGCCCGGGCGAGTGCAGCCCCCGCTCGCCGCGGAGGCCCAGGCCATCGCCGTCAGGGTCGCCGACGCGATCGGTGTCGTCGGGGTCATGGCGGTCGAGATGTTCTCCTGCGGGGGAGCGCTCGCCGTGAACGAGGTGGCCCTCCGTCCGCACAACACCGGCCACTGGACGATCGAGGGCGCGGTCACCTCACAGTTCGAGAACCACATCCGCGCCGTGCTCGACCTTCCGCTCGGGACGACCGAGCCAACCGCTCCCCACGTGGCGACGGTCAACGTGTTCGGAGCGGCCGACGGCTCGGATCCGATGCACGCGCTCGAGGGTGCGCTCGCCGTGCCCGGTGCGCACGTCCACCTCTACGGCAAGGAGGCCAGGCCCGGTCGCAAGCTCGGCCACGTCACGGTGTGCGGCACCGACCCGGCAGACGTGCGCAACCGCGCGTGGCAGGCCGCCCGGGAGCTCGGGACGTCGGTGCCCACCCAGCTGCTGCGTCCCGCCGGCCGACCGTGAGCGGGGCGCCGCTGGTCGCGGTCGTGATGGGCAGCTCCTCGGACCTGGCGGTCATGGAGGGAGCGAGCCAGGCCCTCGAGGAGTTCGGCGTCCCCCACGAGACCAGGGTGCTCTCCGCCCACCGCACGCCCGAGGACATGCTGGCCTACGGCAAGGCGGCGGCCGACCGGGGGCTGCGGGTCATCGTTGCCGGGGCCGGCGGGGCCGCGCACCTGCCCGGGATGCTGGCCTCGGTCAGCGCGCTGCCGGTCATCGGGGTGCCGGTCGCCGTGGGCACCCTCGAGGGGATGGATTCCCTGCTCTCCATCGTCCAGATGCCCAAGGGCGTCCCGGTCGCGACGGTCGCGATCAACGGCGCCCGCAACGCCGGGCTCCTCGCCGTTCGCATCCTGGCCTGTGCCGACGAAGGCCTCGCAGCGGCGATGGAGTCCTTCCAGTCGGACCTCGCCGCCCAGGCGCGCGCCCAGGACGCCGGGCTGCGGGGCGAGGGCGGCGCGTAGGGCCGGTACCCTTCGCATCGGTGGCGACGCTGAGCGAACGACTCGGGTATGGCGCCGATGCCCGGCTGCTGATCGTGAACGCCGACGAGCTCGGCTACTGCCACGCCGCGAACGTCGGCGTCTACGAGGCGCTGCGCTCCGGCGGGGCCTCGAGCGCCTCGCTCATGGTCCCCTGCCCGTGGAGCAGGGAAGCTGCCGCCCGCTACCGGGGCGAGGACGTCGGCGTGCACCTCACGTTGAACGCCGAGCAGGAGCTGTACCGGTGGGGCCCCATCACCCACGCGCCCTCCCTCCTCGGCGGCGACGGCGGGTTCCCGGCGACCGTGGAGGACGTCTGGGACCACGCCGATCTCGATGAGACCCGCCGGGAGTGCCGGGTCCAGGTCGAGCGGGCGATCCTCTGGGGCTTCGACGTCAGCCACCTCGACGCCCACCTGACGACGCTGCAGCTCCGCCCGGAGTTCTTCGACATCTACCTCGAGCTCGCGCTCGACTTCGCGCTGCCGCTCCGCCTCGTGGCAGAGCCACTGGCGGCCCTGTTGGGCTTCCCGGCCGCCGAGCTCGCGAGGAGCGCGGGGGCGGTCTTCAGCGACCGCTCGGTCACCCTCCCACACCCGACGTCGCCCTCCGAGCTCGAGTCGGTGCTTCGAGGCCTCGAGGCCGGGGTGACCGAGCTCAGTCTCCGGCCGGCGGTCGACTCGCCCGAGCTGCGCTCCTTGACGCCGGACTGGGCGACCCGGGTGGCGGACCACAAGCTGCTCTGCGGCACCCCGAACCTCCGGCAGGTCGCCGAGAAAGCCGGGGTGCGGGTGATCGGGTTCCGCGCCCTGCGGGACCTGGCCCGGACCTAGAGGACCTCGGGGATCCCGGCGAACAGGTCGTCCTCGCCGGTGATGTCGAGCGGGCCGACCCGGCTGCGGGCCAGCTGGTAGTCGTCGGAGGTGGGCAGCGCCTTCTGCACCTCGGGGGGGATCCCGAACCACATCCGCGAGTTGGGGTCGACCTGGGTCGCGTGCGCCCTCAGCGCCTCGGCGCGGACCTCCTCGTAGCCGGTGACGTCGATGGCGGTCGAGAACTTGGGCTCCGGGCCCTCGAGCATCCGCTGGACGCGCTCCTCGCTGAAGGGCGACTCGAGGCCGAGCTCTACGAACTTCAGGTGCATGGCCTTCATCCGGGCCACCGACCAGACCGTGTAGTACATCTTGGCCGGCGCGTAGGGCGGACCCAGCTCCGGGTAGGCGTCGGGATCGGCCGCCGCGTCGAAGGCGACCGCGGAGATCTCGTGCACCCGCAGGTGGTCGGGGTGCGGGTAGCGGCTCTGCTCATCGGGGTAGGTCACGATCACCTGCGGCTTCACCCGGCGGATGACCTCGACCAGGCGCCCGACCGCCTCGTGGAGCGGGGCCCGGGCAAAGGAGTCGGGGTTCTTGTTCGCCTCAGAGTCGGGCATGCCCGAGTCCCGGTAGCCGAGCATGACCACCTCGTCGTACCCGATGATGTCGGTGGCCGCCTTGAGCTCGTTGCGCCGGTACTCGACGATGTTCTCCTTCACCTCGGGCCGGTCCATCGCCGGGTTCAAGATGTCGCCCTCTTCGCCGCCGGTGCAGCACACGAGCACCGTGTAGACGCCCTGGTCATGGTACCGGGCGACCGTGGCTGGACCCTTGGAAGACTCGTCGTCGGGATGGGCGTGGACGGTGAGCAGGCACCTTCGTTCGGCCATTTGCCGACCCTACCGGACGTGCCGTGCCCATCTGGCTCCCCGTGGGATTTATGCTCGCAGTGACAATGGCCCGGTGGCAGAGCCGCCGAGGAGGTCCGCGCAGTGGGTGTGTTCAGCCGAATATCGACCATCTTCCAGGCCAAGACGAACAAGGTCCTGAACAGGGTCGAGGACCCACGCGACACCCTCGACCTCTCCTATGAGAAGCAGATGGAGAGCCTGACCAAGGTCCGCCGGTCGGTGGCCGACGTGGCGACCGCCCGCAAGCGCATCGAGCTGCAGGCCGGGCAACTCCACAAGCAGGCCGACAAGCTCCAGGACCAGGCCAAGCAGGCGCTCGCCCAGGGGAACGAGGACCTGGCGCGCGAGGCGCTCTCCAGGCGGGCGGCCATCGGCGAGCAGCTAAGCGAGCTCGAGGCCCAGCACGCGCAGGTGACCGAGCAGCAGGAGAAGCTCGTCGAGACCTCCCAGCGGCTCCAGAGCCAGGTCGAGCAGTTCCGCACCCGCAAGGAGACCCTGAAGGCGAGCTACACCGCGGCCCAGGCCCAGACCCAGGTCGGCGAGGCCATCTCGGGGATCTCCAAGTCGATGGGCGACGCCGGGGGGGCCATGCAGCGGGCCCAGGACAAGATCGCGAGCATGCAGGCGCGGGCCGGCGCGATCGACGAGCTGCTGGCCTCCGGGGCGCTGAACGACCTCGACCACCCGGTCGACGACATCCAGGCACAGCTCGACAAGGTGTCCTCGGGCAGCCAGATCGAGAGCGAGCTGGCTGCGCTGAGGGCCGAGCTCGGCGCGAGCGGACCGGCCGGAGCGCTCGGCGACGGCAGCGAGGACCGCATGACCGACGCCGAGATCGTGGGGGGCACCGAGACACAAGGTGAGCCGGCCGCGACCGATTCGACGGCTGGGACCCAGGGGAAGGAAGGCTGATGCCGCTCGCACGCAACGTCGCGCCCGATCGTGGGCTGACGTTCCGCATGTTCGTCACGGGCCTCTTGCTCGTGGTCCTCTACGGCGCGTTCATCGCGATCCTGTGGCGGGTGGGCCTGTCCTTCGCCGCCATCGTCGTGATCGCGGCCCTGCTGCTGCTCGGCCAGTACTGGTTCTCGGACCGGATCGCGATGTGGTCGATGCACGGGCACCTCGTGACGCCCGAGGAGCAGCCCGAGCTGCACGGCATCGTGGACCGCCTCTGCGCCCTGGCCGACATGCCCAAGCCCAGGGTGGCGATCGCCGACGTCGACATGCCCAACGCGTTCGCGACAGGTCGGAGCCCCAAGGCGGCCGTGGTCTGCGCGACGACCGGGTTGCTCCGCCGCCTCGACGAGCCCGAGGTCGAGGCGGTGCTCGCCCACGAGCTCTCCCACGTGGCGCACCGCGACGTGGCGGTCATGACCATCGCGAGCACCCTCGGGGTCATCGCGGGCCTCACGACCCGGATGATGCTCTACGCCGGGCTCTTCGGCGGGTTCGGCGGCCGGGGCGGTGGGCGCAACAACCAGGGTGCCCAGCAGCTGGTGCTCATCGAGATGATGGTCATGCTGGTCTCGATGGTCGTCTACGCGATCAGCTTCTTGCTCACCCGCGCCCTGTCGCGCTACCGGGAGCTCGCCGCCGATCGTTCCGGGGCCATCCTGATCGGCCGGCCCTCGGTGCTGGCCTCCGCGCTCGTGAAGGTCTCCGGCGAGATGTCCCGCATCCCGACGCGAGACCTGCGGCGGGCCGAGGCCTTCAACGCATTCTTCTTCGCCCCGGCGCTCACCCAGGGCCGCGGCGGGATCTCGATCTCGTCGCTCTTCTCGACCCACCCCTCGCTCGAGCGCCGGCTCGCCCAGCTCTCCGAGCTCGAGGCGCAGCTGGGCCAGGCCCACTAGCCGACGCCGGGGTGGGCCTCCTCGACTCGCTGCTCGGACGCACCAAGCCGGTCCGGGCCAACCTCGACGCGCTGTTCGCGCTGCCCTCGGCGGCGGTCACGCTGCAGACCGCGGCCGGGCTGGTCACCTCGGGGTCGGCCGGCGTGTGCTGGAAGCCTCCCGCCGGCCAGCCCGCCGAGGACCTGGAGAAGCAGATCGGCGAGCTGCTCGAGCTCCCCGACGACGACGAGGCGAGCCAGGCCGCCGGGGGGACCGCCACCGACACGCCGACGAGCGTCGGCCGGTTCACCCAGTCCGAGGACTCCTACGGATACCGCTGGCTCCTGATCGAGGATCCCGACATCGACGACCTGGTGACCAGGGTGCACCTGGCCAACAGCACCCTGAACGACGCCGGATGGGGCCCCCAGCTCCTCTGTTCGGTGTTCGGCTTCTCGCCCGCCACCGGGGCCTCCCCCGAGGCCAGGCCCTTCTACCTCGTCTACCTGTTCAAGCGGGGCACCTTCTACCCGTTCGCGCCCCTCAACGGCGAGCGCCGTGACAACGAGCTCGAGCTGCGGATCAAGGCCGTGGTCGGGGCCGACCTCCCCTTCGAGACCGACCTCTCGCGCTGGTTCCCCCTCTGGGACGCCCCGGTCCACTGAGAAGGCGTCCGCCACCCGAGCGACACCCGAGCGACACCCGACGTTCAACTCCCGTTCGCGGGGGCCCTCGATACACTCCGAGCGATGGCCCAAACATTCCCGTCTCCCGCCGCGTCCGGTGACTACGAACGCCACATCGCCCTCGAGAACGCCCTCAACTTCCGCGACGTCGGCGGCTATCGAACCGTCGACGGCCGGTCCGTCCAGTGGCGCCGCCTATTTCGCGCCGGGGGGCTCTCCCAGCTGAGCGAGGCCGACCTCGTCGTCCTGCGGGACCTCGGGATCCGCACGGTCGTTGACCTGCGCAGCACCGCCGAGTGGGAGTCGGGCACCTTCCCGATCTCGCAGGTCTCCGTCGATCTGCACCATCTCCCGATCGTCGAGGAGATCCTCGACCCGACGCGCTACTCGCTGCCCGAGGGGATGCTCGCGGCCCGCTACCAGGACTACGCGCGGCTCGGCCAGGACATGATCGGCCGTGCCATCAACCTCGTGGCCGAGCCCGAGGGCCAGCCCGTCGTCGTCCACTGCCTGGCCGGCAAGGACCGCACCGGCGTGGTGATCGCGCTCGTGCTGTCGCTCCTCGGCGTCGACGACGAGACGATCGCCGAGGATTACGCGCTGAGCAACCTGGCCATGGCCGCCCTGCGGGCCCGGGCCGAGGCCATGCCCGACCGGCCGCTGCGCTCCGAAGCGGTGAGCGACGAGGTGTTCTCTGCCAAGCCGTCGAACATCCACTCGCTCTTCGAGGCGCTGCGCGAGGCGCACGGCTCGATCGAGGGCTACGTGCACGCCTCAGGCGTCAGCCCCGTGGCCATCGAGGCGCTACGCGCCTCGTTGCTCGAGTAGTCAGCCGAGCGAGTCGATCTCGGCCGCGAGGTCGAGGTCGCGCCCGGTCAGCCCGCCCGACGAGTGCGTGCTCAGCCGGAGCGTGACGGTGTCCCAGCGGACGTCGATGTCGGGGTGGTGGTTCGCCGCCTCGGCGGCGGCCCCGACCCGGTTCACGTACTCGAGGGCGCCGGCGAAGCCCTCCCGCCGCACCACCTTCACCAGCTCGTCGCCCTCGCGGCGCCAGGCGAGCCCGCCCTCAGCGATCGCCGCGTCGACGGCGTCGGGCCCGAGCACCTCAGCCACGGGGGTCCCTCACGGCTTGGTCATCTCCTCGGGCCGGACCACCTTGTCGAACTCCTCGCCGCTCAGATAGCCGAGCCCAAGCGCGGCCTCCCGCAGCGTGGTCCCCTCGTGGTGCGCCTTCTTGGCCACCTCGGCCGCCCGGTCGTAGCCGATCGAGGGCGTGAGGGCGGTCACGAGCATGAGCGAGTTGTGCAGATGGTGGTCGATCTGGGCCAGGTCCGGCTCGAACCCCTCGACCAGGAACTCGCGAAAAGTGCCGCACGCGTCGGCGAGCAGGCTGGCCGACTCTAAGAAGTTGGCGATGATCACCGGCTTGCACACGTTGAGCTCGAGGTTGCCCCGGGAGCCGGCGATCGCGATCGCCGCGTCGTTCCCCATGGCCTGGATGCACACCATGATCATCGCCTCGCACTGGGTCGGGTTCACCTTGCCCGGCATGATCGAGGAGCCCGGCTCGTTCTCGGGCAGGCGGAGCTCGCCGAGCCCGCTACGCGGGCCCGACCCGAGCCAGCGGAAGTCGTCGGCGATCTTCGTGAGCGAGACGGCGAGCGTCCGAAGGGCTCCGCTCGCCGAGACGAGCGCGTCATGGGCGGCCAACGCCGCGAACTTGTTCGGGGCGGTCACGAAGGCGAGACCGGTCATCTTGGCGATGCACGCCGCGACGCGCTCGCCGAACTCGGGGTGGGTGTTGAGCCCGGTCCCGACGGCCGAGCCCCCGGCGGCCAGCTCGAGGAGCCCCGGCAGGGCGGCGTCGATCCGCCCGAGGTCGGCGTCGAGCTGGGCGACGTATCCCGAGAGCTCCTGGCCGAGGGTGAGCGGCACCGCGTCCATCAGGTGGGTGCGACCGATCTTGGTCACCTCGGCGTAGCGCTGCGCCTTCGCGTCGAGGGCGTCGCGCAGCGTCCGCACCGATGGCACCAGGCGGTGCACCAGCTCCTCGGCCGCCGCGATGTGCATCGCGGTCGGGAAGGTGTCGTTCGAGGACTGCGACATGTTGACGTGGTCGTTGGGGTGGATCGGCTTCTTCGAGCCCATCACCCCGCCGTCGAGCTCGATCGCCCGGTTCGAGATGACCTCGTTGGCGTTCATGTTGGTCTGGGTTCCGCTGCCGGTCTGGTAGATCCGGAGCGGGAAGTGGTCGTCGAGGAGCCCCTCGGCCACCTCGGCGGCGGCCCGCTCGATCAGCCCCGCCAGGTGCGCATCGAGCTTGCCGAGGTCGGCGTTTACGGCGGCCGACGCGCCCTTCAGGACCCCGAAGGCCCGGATCACCGGCTTGGGCATTGTCGCGGTCCCGATCGGGAAGTGGTGCAGCGAACGCTGCGTCTGGGCGCCCCAGTAGCGGTCGGAGGGGACCTCCATCTCGCCCATGCTGTCGGTCTCGATGCGGGTCGTCACCGCTGCCTCCTCGCCCTCGGTTGCCGGGCCCCCCGAACGAACCTCAGGGTAGTGGGTCCGATTTGTGTGCTCAGGAGCCCTCAGCCGGGCGAGCCCGCCACCGCCGCGAGGGTCTCGAGCGTGCGGCCGACCTCGCTCGCCACGAAGCCGAGGCCCCGCACCGCCGGGCGTTCGAGGGTCACGATCAGCCCGTCGGCCCCGGCCCGGCCCAGCGAGGATGCGACCCGGGCCGCCTCCTCGGGACCCCCGGGCAGCCCGCCGCGCCACAAGAGACCCGGCACCGCGCCCGCCGTCGCGAGTCCATCGACGCGCCGACGGGCCCGGGCCACCTCGTCCTCGGACCCGCACGCGACGATCGCGTCGGTGCCCGCCTCGAGCAATGGCTCCGCCGGCTCGGCGTCCCCGACCGCCGGGCCGAGGAACCCGGCGACCACCGGCGGTCCGGCCGGCGTCACCGGCCGAGGCCTCGTCGTGAGCTCGGCGACCTCGTAGAAGCGGCCGGCCGCCGTGACCTCGGACTCGGTCAGCAGGCGGTGGAGGATCCCGACCGCCTCGGCGAGCCGCTCGAGATCCGAGGGGGCGCCCCCGTCCTCCACGAGGCCGACCGCGGCCCGGCCACCGGAGAGGCGGTCGACGGTCGAGACGTCCCGCGCCAGCACCGAGGGATGCCGCCCATGGCTCGGCCGGGCGATCACCCCGATGGTGACCGACGTCGTCACCCTCGCCAGCGCGCCAGCGAGGGGCACCGGGTCGAGACTCCCGACCCCGCCCTCGCTCAGCCAGATCGTGCCCACCCCGGCGTCCTCGGCGGCCAGGGCGACCTCGCGCAGCGACATCTCGCCCTCCCGCTCGGCGGCGGCGCTGAAGGGCGGGACCTCGAGGCCGAGACGCAGGGCGGGGTGCACGGCGCCCGTGACGCTACCGCCGGTCGCCCGAGGGGGTGCAGCTCGCAGGACCCGGCTCAGGCGGTGACCGCTCGTGGCATGCCGTTGGCGCTGCGCGTGCTCCGGGCGTGGGGAGACTCGTGGAGTCGTGCCTCGAGCTCCTCGGGGCTGACGGGCCTCCCGAACAAGAAGCCCTGTCCGCTGTCACAGCGCTCGCGCAGGAGCCACGCCAGCTGGGCGCTGTCCTCGATCCCCTCGGCGATGGTCTCGATACTGAGGGCCCGGCCGAGCTCGATCACGCTGTGCACGAGGGGTCCCGATGCGACGTCGTCGAGCAGCGCGATGAACGACCGATCGATCTTCAGCACATCGATAGAGAACTTCGAGAGGTACGACAGGGACGAATAGCCCGTTCCGAAGTCGTCGAGGGCGAGGCGCACCCCGAGCTTCTTGAGGCGCGCCAGGATGCCCGTGACACGCCCGGGGTCCGCCATGAGGCTGGTCTCGGTCAGCTCCAGTGTGAGGGCGCCGGTCGGGAGGTGGTATTGCTCGAGCGCCCGGCGGACGTCGCCGACGATCCGATCGGACTCGAGCTGTCGGGCCGACACGTTGACCGAGATATCGAGCGCGTGGCCGTGGGCCCGCCACTCGGCCCACTGCTGGCACGCCCGGTCGAGCACGAAGCGCCCGAGGGGGACCACGAGGCCGGTCTCCTCGGCCAAGGGCATGAAGACGTCGGGGCCGAGCACTCCCCTCGTCGGGTGCCGCCAGCGCACCAGCGCCTCGGCCGCCTTCGGCACCATCGTGGCCAGATCGACGATCGGCTGGTAACGCACGAACAGCTGGCCCTCTTCGAGTGCCCGCCGCAGCTCGGCCTCGAGGGCGCGGCGGTCGTCGGCGGCGATCTGCATCTCTTGGCGGAAGACCACGATCCGGTCCTTGCCGGCCGCCTTGGCCGCATAGAGCGCGATATCCGCGTCCCGGATTAGCGCGTCGGCGCTCCCGCCGGCGTCGATCGCCACCCCGATGCTCGCGTGGAGCGAGAGCACGTCTCGCCCCGGCGTCTCCAAGACGAAGGGCTCGGCGAACGCGGCCAGGACCCGCTCGGCCACCAGCTCGGGGCCGGGCTCGAGGAAGGATGCCTCGACGAGCACGAGGAACTCGTCCCCCCCGAGGCGCCCGACGGTGTCGCTCTCGCGCAGCACCGTTCGGATCCTCGCCGCGACGGCCTGCAAGAGCGCGTCGCCGCTCTGGTGGCCAAGGGTGTCGTTGACCTCCTTGAAGTCGTCGAGATCGAGGTAGAGCGCCCCGACCACCGTGGGCTCGCGACGGGCCCGAAGGAGCATGCGCTCGGCTCGATCGAAGAGCAGGGCCCGGTTCGGCAGATCGGTGAGCGCGTCGTGCATGGCGCGGTGGCGGAGCTCCACGGTCCGGCGCTCGACGAGCTGCATGGCGCGACGCCGGGAGTTCGCGAGGTAGGCGAGGAACCCGAACAACAAGATGGAGAAGATCGACCCGGCGATCCCGACGAGGAGCCCGCCCAGGAACGGATCGGTGCTCACCGAGCTCGTGACCACGGCCTGGATGCGGGAGTTGAGCCCCGGGCCCACCCCGATCGTCCGTGTCACGCTCAGATGGGCACCGGGTGCCGTGCCGGCCACCCCGATGGGCGCCCAGGGCCACGGGCCATGGCGGTAACGAAGGGCCACCTTCACGTGGCTGGTGGCACCAAGCCCGGATCCGAGCAACGCCCGGATGTTGAACGTGCCGACCATCCACCCCTCGAAGGAGGCGGCCCGCTCGGCGGGGGTGTCCGGCGAGCTCCCCGCCCGATAGGTCGGGCTGATCATGACGAAGAGGTTCCCGTAGCTGAGGAGCACCGCCTTCGCATAGGCGGCGGGGACCGAGCCCGCCTTGGCGATCACCCGGAACGTGTCGAACTCGGTCTGCCCCGAGCGAACCACCGCTAAGAGGTCCGAGCCGTTGAGGGCGCACAGGTCGAGCCCGATCGGCAGCCCCGAGGAGATGTACTCGTACCCGAAGCGCTCCAGGCAGTATTGGGCACGCTGACCCGGAGGGACCACGAAGTACGGGGTGGCCGCAGCCCCGTTCGGCGGGTCGGCTTCGACCGAAGCGATGAACGAGGGAAGCGCAGTGGCGGCGACCGGCACCACGAACACGAACCCCGCCGTCCCGGGATAGCGCGCCATCACCCCGGTCGACGACGACCATGCGACCAGCTGACGGTTGGTCAACCCCGGGTCGGTCGCCACCATGGCCTCGACGCCAGCGTCGAAGTTCCGATCGGCCCGGAGCGCATCACCGATCGCGGCAGTCACCGCGCCTGCGGTGTCCGTCGCCGACGCCGAGATTGACCCATGTTGATAGTGGTCCCACCAAAGGCCGCCGAGGGAGGAGGCGGCGACCCCCACGACGAGGACGGCGCACGCCACGAACAAGAGGAACACTCGGCGATGCTCCCGGTCGCGGGGGATGAGCGCTCCGTCGCGCTCGCTCGGCGCGCCCTCCCGTGCCTCAGACGGGCCGCCCTCAACCGCTTGCGCGGGGTGCTTCGCCGGCCGTGCCGGTGCTTCTCGTTGCTCCATGGCGTCGAGACCTTGTCCGCTACGAACGTGGCTCGTCGCGGGATCCGGGTCGCCGCCTCATCCTGGGTGCGACCACGTTCTGTGCTCCAATGCTCACGCAGCGTGTTCAACGGTACTCGGGGGGTCCAGACCGGCCGGGGATGAGCGCCCGCGCCCACGTCCTTGGCCCCAGTGCAAACGCACCGGTCGCCGTGCAGCCTCGTCGTTGTCCCCCGCCCGCCTGCCCAGGGGAGCCCCCCGGGGTGACGGGTAGGGTGCCCAGGTGCCCAGGGGAGACGCGTCTCGCCCGGCCGAGGAGCTGGACGAGGCGCTCGAGGTCGCCGACGTGGACCACGACCCGGTGGTCGAGATCGAGGGCAGGAGGCTCGCACTCTCCAACCTCGACAAGGTGCTCTACCCCGAGACCCGATTCACGAAGGGCCAGGTGATCGACTACTACGCCCGCATCGCCCCTGTGCTCCTCCCCCACGTCTCGAACCGCCCGCTCACCATGCGACGGTTCCCGAACGGCGTGGGGGATCCCAACGCCTTCTTCGAGAAGCACCGCCCGAGGAGCGCACCGGAGTGGGTCCGCAGCGAGCGACTGCTCGCGAGCCCCCAGGCCAAGGATCGAAGCGGCGTCGACTTCGTGATCCTCGACGACCTCGCGACGCTCGTTTGGGCGGCCAACCTCGCGGCGCTCGAGCTCCACGTACCGCAGTGGCGCGTCGCGCGCAACGGCCGCCCCGCGGTCCCCGACCTCCTCGTGTTCGACCTCGATCCAGGCGAACCAGCGAGCATCGTCGAGTGCGCCGAGGTGGCCCTGCTCGTGGCCGAGCTCGTCGCCGACGAGCATGGATGGCAGTGTTACGCGAAGACGAGCGGCTCCAAGGGGCTCCAGCTCTACGTCCCGTTGCCCAAGAAGGACCGCCAGCGCGACTGGGCCGACGCCGGTTCGCGGGAGCTCGCACGCACGATCGCCCAGGAGCTGGCCCGGGCACGGTCCGATCTCGTGGTGGCGAACATGAAAAGGGAGCTCCGCCGGGGAAGGGTGCTCATCGACTGGAGCCAGAACCACGTGGCCAAGACGACGATCGCCCCCTACTCGCTCCGGGCCAGGCCGGCCCCGACCGTGTCCGCCCCGGTCACCTGGGAGGAGGTCGAGCGCCTGGCACGCGACGGCAAGGCGGAACGCCTGCGGTTCCTGCCCGACGACGTCCTCAGCCGGGTCGAGGAGCACGGCGACCTCATGGCCCCGCTCCTCGGGTAGACAGGCCCATGGACCTCCCGCTCTCGGTGCCCATCGACCCCATGCTCGCCAAGCTGACGAGCGAGCTGCCGACCGGCGAGGACATGCGCTACGAGCCCAAGTGGGACGGCTTCCGCAGCATCGTGTTCCGTTGCGAGGACGAGTTGGAGCTCTCCAGCCGCAACACCAAGCCCCTCTCCCGCTACTTCCCCGAGCTCGTCGACTCGCTCGCCCTCGCCCTACCCGAGCGCTGCGTGGTCGACGGCGAGATCGTGATCGCCATCGACGGCGGCCTCGACTTCGAGGCGCTCCTCCAGCGCATCCACCCGGCCGACTCGCGCATCAGACGCCTGGCCGCCGAGACGCCGGCCTCCTTCGTCGCCTTCGATCTCCTGGCCGAGGGGGAGCGGGACCTCTCCGCCCGGCCCTTCGCCGAGCGGCGGGCCGAGCTCGAGGCGGTGCTCGCCGGGCTCGGGCCAACCGATCCGGTCCACATCACCCCCCAGACCACCGACGTGGCGCTCGCCGCCGACTGGCTCCAGCGCTTCGAGGGCGCCGGACTCGACGGCGTCGTGGCCAAGTCGCCCGATCTCCCATACCGGCCCGGCCAGCGGGTCATGTGGAAGATCAAGCACGAGCGGACCGCCGACTGCGTCGTGGCCGGCTACCGCGACCACAAGCAGGGCGGCATCGGCTCGCTCGTGCTCGGCCTCTACGACGACGCTGGCGGGCTGCGCCACGTCGGGGTCTGCTCGGGCTTCAGCGCCAAGCGGCGCCGGGAGCTGGTCGACGAGCTCGCCCCGCTCCTCTTGGGCGAGGACGACCCCCACCCGTGGCGGGAGTTCAAGGGCTCGGGCCCGACAGCCAGCCGCTGGAAGTCCGACGCCGAGCTCGCGATGCACGCGCTCTCGCCCGAGCTCGTCTGCGAGGTCGCCTACGACCACCGCCAGGGCGACCGGTTCCGGCACGCCACCTCGTTCCGGCGGTGGCGCCCCGATCGCGACGCCGGCTCGTGCACCTTCGAGCAGCTCGAGGTGCCCACCCCGGTCGAGCTGGCCGAGGTCTTCGGCGCGTCGCGGTCCTAGACGAGACGGCGGTTGGCCGCCCAGTAGGTCAGCTGGTGGCGGCTCGTCAGCTGCAACTTGCGCAGCACCGCCGAGACGTGGGTCTCGACGGTCTTGATCGCGATGGACAGCTCCCGGGCGACCTCCTTGTAGGTGTAGCCGCGCGCGATCAGCCGGAGCACCTCGCGCTCGCGCGAGGACAGCTGGTCGAGCTCGGGGTCGACCGAGGCCGGGCTCTCCTCGGCCGGCATGCCGGCGAACGCGTCGAGGACGAAGCCGGCGAGCCGGGGCGAGAAGACGGCGTCGCCGTCGGCCACCCGCTCGATCGCCTCGATCAGCTCGGCACCCGAGATCGCCTTGGTCACATAGCCGCGGGCGCCGGCCCGGATGACCGCTATGACGTCCTCGGGGGCGTCGGAGACCGAGAGCGCGAGGAACCGCACGTCGGGGTGCTCGACCCGGACCGCCTCGATCACCGCCTGCCCGCCGCCGTCGGGCAGGTGCACGTCGAGGAGCACCACCTCGGGCTCGCGCTCACCGATCAGCTCGACCGCCGCTGCGACCTCGTCGGCCTCGCCCACCACCTCGACCGAGTCACCGAGCTCGGCACGCACGCCGGCCCGGAACAGGTGGTGGTCGTCGACGAGGAAGACCCGGGGCCTGGTCCGTTTGCTCACCGAGGCGCCCCCGCCAGGGGCATCGACAGCTCGACCTCGGTCCCCTCGCCCGGCGAGGTGCGGATGGCGACCCGGCCGCCGTGGCGCGACACCCGTCCCCGGATCGACTCGGCGATCCCCCGGCGGTCCTCTCCGACCGAGCCGGGATCGAAGCCCCGCCCCCGATCGCGGACGTAGACCGACGCCCGGTCGGGCTCCACCTCGGCGAAGAGCGAGACCATGGGCGCGCCCGACCACTTGGCGGCGTTCACGGTGGCCTCGCGCGCCGCGCCGAGCAGCTCGCGCAGTTCCTCGTCGAGCGGGCAGTCCCCGACGGTCACCACGTCGACGGGCACCCCGTAGTCGGGCTCGACCTCGTCGGCGATCGCCTGCACCCCCGCCGCCAGCGTCACCGCGCCGTCCCCGACCGCGCCCCGGACCTCGCCCTCGAAGAGCCACGAGCGCAGCTGGCGCTCCTGGCTCCGCGCCAGCTGGACGACCCGCTGGGGTCGGTCGGCCGAGCGCTGGATCATGGCCAGGGTCTGGAGCACTGAGTCGTGCACCCGGGCCGCCATCTCGGCGCGGTCCTCGGCCCGGAGGCGGGCCTCCCGCTCGGCGACCAGGTCGCGGGCGATGCTCAGCCACCACGGGCCGAAGATGACGGCGAAGCCCGCGACGACGAGGAGCGCACCGCCAAGGGGGCGAAGCACGGCGCGGCTCGGATGCCCGAGCACGAGCGTCGTCGTGCCGCCGACCAGCAGCACGGCGCCGAGGGCGCACCGGGCGACGAGCCTCCGCCAGCGGTGCTCGGAGGGGACGCCGATGCGGATGATGGGATCGGCCACGTGGTGGAGCCACGCCCGTTCCTGCTCGTCGCAGTTGCGCCAGATGAGCACGAGCGCGGCCGCCGCGACGAACAGCGGCCACCCGAACGAGCTCACGAAGCCGAGCGCGACGACGTGGCCGAGGATCGCGGTCAGGGCGAGCAGCGGCAGGAAGGACGCGGCGAGCAGGATCCCGCGCCGGTCCCGCGTGGCCCGGGCCGCGATGGAACCGGTCCCCTCCATGGGGGTGACGAGCCACAGCACGAGGTAGAGCGCGGCGCCGAACCCACCGGCCAGGGAGACGAGCACGAACCCGATCCGCACCACGGTGACGTCGATCCCGGTCCGCTGGGCCAGGCCGCCGGCGACGCCCCCGAACATGCGGTCCTCGGTGCTCCTCCGGCACGGCCCGAAGTGCAGGCCCCGGCGCTGGAAGCGCTGGTGGCGGCCCCGACCACGCATCCACGGCGGTCCGTGCTCGAAGCCCGCGCCGGGAGGAGCCCACGGCGGCGCCGGGGGGGTCGGCGCCTCCCATGAGCCGACCCGCGTGGCGCCTTCGGGAGGCGCGGAGGAGGCCTGATCGAGCGGTTCTTGGATCCATCGATGATCGCGCCGTTCCCGGGCCCCGGGCATCAGGGTCCTCCCTGAGTCCCGACCCGGGGGGCCGGGGTCGGCTACGGGGTCATCCCGATACCCAGCTGCGCCGGCCCGGCGCACGATCGAGGCATGGAACTCACCACCGAGCACAGCGCATCGAGCGAGATCGTCGGCCCCCGACCCCTGCGGCGCCTTCGGGAGGGCCGCATGGTCGCAGGCGTGGCCGCCGGGCTGGCCGAGTACCTCGGCGTCGATGTGGTCGTCGTGCGGGTCGCCCTGGCCGCGCTCGGCCTCATGGGCGGGATCGGCGTGCCGCTCTACGTCGCGGCCTGGTTCCTCGTGCCCGAGGAGGGCACCGAGGAGACCCTCGCCGAGGGCGTCCTCGAGCACCTGCAAGCCCGATGACCCCCGGTGCACCGAGCGAGCCGAACTGGAAGGGAACGCCCATGACCTACGGCGGCGGGATGTGGTACTCGGGCCGGGGCCGCGCCCCGGACCCCACCATGCGGGTCTCCGACGAGGAGCGCAACAAGGTGGCCGAGGCGCTCTCCCAGCACTACTCGGAGGGGCGGCTGGACGCGAACGAGCTGAAGGAGCGGCTCGACAAGGCGATCGGGGCCAAGACTCGGGGCGACCTCTCCGGCCTCATGGTCGACCTCCCCCAGCTGCGCCCCACGGTGCCCGAGCCGCACCGCCGCCGTCGCCACGTGGCCCTGTGGGTCACGCTCTTCGTGCTCCTGGCGGCGGCCTCCTTCCCGTGGGGCGCCTACCACTGGTACTGGTTCCCCCGGGTGCCCTGGCTGCTCGTCGGCATCGTGGCGCTGTGCGCCTGGGGCCGGGGCCGCCGGTTTCGTGCATACCACCACCGCCAGCAGACCTACTGATCACCGGGGGCTCGTGAGGTCATACAGCGTGATCCCGCCGACGGTCGTGGAGCGATAGTGCGCCTCCACCCAGCTCGCGATGGCGGCGTCCGAGTTGGCCCGCTGCGGTCCCTGCTGGGAGCCCGAGGCGATGAAGTAGTGGATCTTGCCGGCGGCCACGTAGGACTCGAAGGTGGCCAGGCTGATGTTGGCGCCCTGGCCGTTGAACCCGCCGATGGCCATGACGGGAAGCCCGCCGGTCGCAAGCTCGATCGTCGCCGCCTGCTGGGAGCCAAACATCGCGACGACCCACTCATAGTGGTCCGAGCCGGTCCCGAGCGCCTTGACGAGCGCCGAGGAGACCGACCCACCACGGCCGCCGGGGGTCCCGAGCCCGCCGCCTGAGGAGGGGCCCCCGGCGAGCCGGCCAGCGCGGCCGGCCCGCAGCGAAGATCCGCTCGGCGGGCCGCCCGGGAAGGCGCCCGATCCCCCGAGGGCCGGCGGCCGGCGCCCGATGGCGCCGCGACGCCCGAGACCCGGGGGCCCGCCGGCCGGGCCGCCGGCGAGCCCACCCGGGCCGGTCGCTGACGCAACCGCTGGACCCGCCGAGGGCGTGCCACCCGAGTGTGCCGTGACGATGGTGGTCGCGCCGTAGGCGAGCGGACCGCCGAGGCACGCCGCCAGCGACACCCCGCCCAGGACCGCGAGCTCGACCCGCCGCAGGCGGCCTACGGCCAGGATCCCGGCCGCGCCGCTGAGGCCGGCCGCCAGCACGACGAAGCGCAGCCACGGTTGATCGGCGGGTGTGCGGTCCAAGAGCGCGAACGACCAGCCGGCCGTCGCGAGCAGCGTGGCCGACGCGAGCACGCGAGTGGAGAGGAGCGCGCGCTGGCGCCAGGCGAGCGTCGCCCCGATCCCCACCAGGGCGGCGATCGCCGGTGCGAGCGCGACCGTGTAGTAGGGGTGGATGATCCCGCTGCTGAAGCTGAACACGGCACCGGTCACCACGAGCCAGCCGCTTCAGAGGACGAGCGCGGCGCGCGTCCGGTCGGTGCGCGGCGCACGCCTCGTCCAGAGCAGCCCGGCGGCCAGTGCCACCAGGGCGGCCGGCAGCAGCCACAAAGCCTGCCCGCCCATCAGGTCGTCGAAGAGCCGGAAGAGCCCGGCCGGGCCGCTGAAACCGCCCCCGGGGCCCGAGGACCCGCTCAGGCGGCTGAAGCCGTTGTACTCGAAGATGAGGTTGAAGATGTTGTTGTCCGGCGAGCCGTCGATGTACGGGCGTGACCCCGTGGGCCACAGCGCAACCATCACCACCCACCAGCCGGCCGCGACCAGCAGGCTGGCGAGGCCGACCCCGAGCTGGGCGATCCGCCGGCGGAGGGCGCCGGGCGCGGCGAGGAGGTGCGCGGCGGCGAAAGCCGGGACCACGGTGAAGGCCTGCAGCTCCTTGGCCAAGAAGGCGAATCCGAGGAGGGCGCCGGTCGCCACCATCCAACGCGTCCGGGCGCCCTCGATGGCGCGGGTGAGCGCGTAGGCGCCCGCCACGAGGAGCAGCACCAAGAACGCGTCGGGGTTGTCGAAGCGGAACATGAGCGCGGCGACCGGGGTCGTCGCGAGCACGAGGCCTCCGAGCAGTCCCGCCTTGGGCCCGAACCACCGCTTCAGCGTGGCGTACAGGATCCCGACCGCGGCCACGCCCTCGAGCGCCTGGGGCACGAGCAGGCTCCAGGTGTTGAACCCGAACAGGCGCGCCGAGAGGTCCATCACCCACAGCGCACCGGGCGTCTTGTCCACGGTGATGAAGTTCGAGGTGTCGAGCGACCCGAAGAAGAACGCCTTCCAGCTCTTCGACCCGGCCTGCACCGCCGCCGCGTAGAAGGTGTTCGCGTACCCCGAGACGCTCAGATCCCACAGGTAGGCGGCGGCCGTCCCGAGGAGGAGGGCGACGAGGGCGGGCCGGATCCAGCGGGCAGGGCTCGGGGACGCCGCCGTTGGCTCGGGGACACCGCCGGGCGGCGAGGGACCGGTGGGCGCCGGGAACGATGGGACAAGGGTGGTCGTCATGACCCGAATGCTGCGGCGCGCAGTTGCCCGCACCCTGCGAGCCGCCTGAGCGCTGGCTGAGAAGCCGACTCAGGCGGAATCTCGACGAGATGGGCGGCTGCGCCGGATGCCTGCGGGCAGATCCGGCGACCTGGCACCTGAGCGCCCACTGCCGGGCGACACGACTGTGCCCGTTGAGCAGGGTCTCAACGTGGGGGGTCGCCCTGGGCGCCGCCGACGAGGCCGGTGAGCAAGGTGAAGCCGCGGTCGACGTGCACCTGGAGCGACGTGCCGGGGGCAGCGCGCCACGCCTCGATCGCCTGCGCGAGAACGCCCCAGGCGGTGCGGGCGACGAGAGCCGCCTCGTCGGTGGAGGCGCCACGGCCGACCAGCAGGCCGGTGATGATGGAGACGAGACGGGCCTCCTTCGAGGCCGCACGCTCGCGCAGCGCCGGCGTCGCCTTGACGATCGCAGCGAGGCGGTCGCTGTCGGGTCTGTTCGCCTCGAGGGGCGCGACGATGAGGTCGACCGTGCGACGCATCGCCGGCCAGAGCGGGACGTCGGCGGGCACCGACGCGAGCGCCTCGGTCACCCATTCGGTGAGCCGCCGCTCGCCGTCGAAGAGCACCTCGCGCTTGTCCGGAAAGTGTCTGAAATAGGTGCGCTCCGTCACCCCGGCACGGGCGGCGATCTCGGCCGCGGTCACGGCATCGAATCCGCGCTCGAGAAAGAGTTCGAGCGCCGCCCTCGCCAAGCGCTCGCGTGCTTCCTGCCCGCTCCTCGGCACGTCGCGAGTCTAGCGGACGTAGTGTCAGTTACTGTCGCAACCTAGTAGTGTCTGCAACTGACACTACGGAGCACATCGCCGACGAGTTGCGAAGGAGAGCGCATGAGCGCGGTCGAGTCGCGAGCCATCCGATTTCACGAGTTCGGCGAACCCCTCGATGTACTGCACGAGGAGCAGACCCAGGTCCCCGACCCCGGTGAGGGCAAGATCCGGGTACGGGTTGCCGCCAGCGGGCTGAACCCCGCCGACTGGGAGCTCTGTCGGGGCTTCATGCCCGGCACCCTGCCGCGTGGCATCGGCTGCGACGTCTCGGGCACGGTCGACGCGATCGGCGATGGCGTCGCTGACGTGGCGGTCGGTGATCTCGTGTTCGGCGCGTCGGATTTCGCCGCCCAACCGAGCGCCGGCGCGGCCGACTTCGCGATCTTGAAGCTGTGGTTCCCGGTAACCGCAGGGCTCGATGCCCTCGACGCCGCCGTGTTGCCGATGGTGCTGCAGACCGCGCACTGGACCCTCGACCTGATGCACGTGACATCGGGCGACACCCTGCTGATCCACGGGGCGGGCGGAATGGTCGGCTACGCCGCCGTGCAGCTTGCGCGCCGTCGCGGCGCCCGCGTGATCGCCACCGCCGGGCCGACGTTCGCAAGCGACCTCGCGGGATTCGGGGCCACCGTGACTCCCTACGGCGAGGGCATGGTCGAGCGAGTCCGGGCACTCGCCGACGGGCCGATCGATCACGTGCTCGACGTCTCGCGCCCAAATGCGGGCGTGATCGCGGCGCTCATCGAGATCACGGGAGATCCCAAGCGCGTCGTCACGATCAGCAACCACGACGAGGCGCGCAGCCAGGGCGCCCGCGTCAACATCGACGAGCTGATGGCCGCAGGAGGCTTCCCCGGGTCCGACTTCCTGGCCGACGACGCGACGCTCGTGGCCACCGGGCAGTTGGCCGTCCCCGTGGCGAAGAGATTCCCACTCGAGGACTGGCGCGGCGCCGCCGAGCTCAGCCTGTCGGGGGCCCCGCACGGAAAGGTCGTGCTCGTGCCGTAGCCCGACGTCTCTACGGATCGACATCAAGAGGCAGAAGGATGATTGATCCCCCCACGAGCCATCGGGGATCGGAGCGTCCCGGCGACAAGGTTCGACATCCCGACAAATCGGGAGCGCTCCTGACCCGAGGGCGACGATGGCCGGGACCCGACACCGCGAGGGTGCGCTTCCACGAATCCGTCGAGGGCTCGACGGACTGACGGGCCATGGCTTGTGCAATGCTTCGGTTGCCAATGAAAGTAGAGGCACGTGCGTATGTCACAGAACACAGCGCTCGATGCACACCATCGGGCCACGGTGGAGAAGATCTTCAACCACCCGGTGAGCCACAACATCCAGTGGCACGACGTCTTGTCCCTTCTCCAGAGAGTCGCCACGGTCAGCGAAGGGACCGATGGCCGTTACACGGTCACCCTTGGATCTGAAACCGAGACCTTCGACAGCCCACGGCATCACGACATCGATGAGCAGCAGGTCGTGGACCTCCGGCGGATGCTGAGGGGTGCCGGGATCACCCCGACGTCGACGGCGGGGCTCGATGCCGAGGACTCACCCAGCACCTGACGCGCGACGAAAAGCTCGCCCCGTTCGTCCCCTACCAGCCGTCGGTTCCCTCCCAGCCCCAGGAGGGCAGGGGAAGGTCGCTCGGCACGTCGTCGGGGGCGGCCCATCGGTGATTGAGGAGGGCCGTCGCCCAGGTGAACCAGGCGATGAGCTGAAACCGCAGACGCGGCTCGGTCGAGATGCCGACATCATCGAGCGACGCCACGAACGCGGCGACCGCACGACCGTCCATCTGCTCGTGCGGTCCGTTGCCACTATGGACTCGCACGACGTGGGACTGATCACCGAAAGAGCCCGTGTATTTGGCGGGTCCGCCGAGCTGTTCGGCCCAGTAGGCGGCGAGCCTCTGGGTATGTTCCGGGTGGATCTCGCCCTCGAACGGGTGCGCCAGGATGGGGTCGGCCAGGCAACGTCGGTGCCACGCCTCAGCGAGCGCCAGGAGAGCGTCGGCCCCACCCACCGCCTCGTAGATCGTCGGCTCCACAGGCGGCGAGCGTAGCCAATCCGATCACCATCCTGGCGCCGCAGTCGGCCCTTGGGAAGGGCGGTGCGAGGTGCTCATGGACACCCAATCAGCCCCGATGTCGCGGTCACCCCTTGAGGCCAAGTTCCGATTCGGAGAGTTCGTTGCGCTTGATTCAGATTCGTCGCTGGTCGGGGGGGGTTGGAGCAGTCCTCGACGTCCCAAGCGGACCGATCGCCGTGCGCTTGGGCGGTACCCTCCATTCGGTGTCTGCGAAGCGCTTTACGCTTCCGAGCATCGTCTTGGCGATGTCAGGTTCGACGGGACTCGTCCTCTCGAGCTTTCTCCTGCCCTGGTATGCCGTTGGTGGGTGGCGGACGTCCATCGAGAGCATGCTTAACTCGGAACCCAGTAGTAGCGCGCAGGTCGGTTCGATGACACTCGCATATGGGGGCCGGTGGGGATTCGGCGATGTGACGTGGGGTCGAGTGCTCCTCGCCCTGGCTTGCGCCACGGCGTGTTTCTCGATCGCCGCGCTCGTCCTTCGGCGGTCCACACGCTTGAACCGCGTCTGTTTGCCTTGTCTCCTTGTGCTTTCGATGACACTGGTCGTCATCTCGATGCTTGAGATGACGGCGAGTCCACCCTTTGGAGATGGCCCCCGCCTCACCTCCACATTCGGTGCGATCATCGGGGTGACCGCGGCATGTCTGGTGGCCATCGCTTCATGGGTAGCGCTAGCTACAACTCGTCGCGGCAGGGAGCCCTCGTAGCACTGATCAGCACGCGTGTGCGGTGGGGTGACCACCCCGCGCGTTGGCTTCAGGGAATGGGCACCATCCTCGCCACGATCCAGAGATCAGAGCTCCTTCTCGGGGAGGCGCTCGACGTTCACGTCACGGAACGAGACCACCCGGACGGAGGGGACGAACCGGGCCGGCCGGTACATGTCCCACACCCAGGCGTCGGTGAGCTCGAGCTCGACGCACGGCGGCGAGCTCTCGGTGCGAACCTGCATCGAGACCTCGTTGGCGAGATAGAAGCGCCGCTCGGTCTCGATCACGTAGGAGAACATCGGGAGGACGGCACGGTACTCCTTCACGAGCGCAAGCTCGATCTCCGCCTCGTACTGCTCGAGCTCTTCCTCGCTCAAGGCCGGATTCGGGCCGGGCCCGAGGAACCGGTCACGTCCGGGCGGTCCGCCGCTCTTTGATCTTGGCGGCCTTCCCGGCGCGATCGCGCAGGTAGTAGAGCTTCGCCCGGCGCACGTCTCCGAGGGTGGCGACCTCGATCCGGGCGATCGAGGGCGAGTGGACCGGAAAGGTCCGCTCCACCCCCACCCCGAAGCTGACCTTGCGGACCGTGAAGGTCTCCTGGACCCCGGATCCCTGGCGCCGGATGACCGCACCCTGGAACACCTGGACCCGCTCCCGGCTCCCCTCGACCACCCGCACGTGCACCTTCAAGGTGTCGCCGGGGCGGAAGTCCGGGACGTCGTCGCGCAGGCTGTCGCGGTCGATGATCTCGGTTGGGTGCATGGGGAACCTCGTGGCGCGGTGGGCGAGGGCGGGCGCCGTCAGCCGGGTTCCTCATCGTACCCGCGCTGGGCGAGGAGGCGCCCCAGGCCCGCCCCCCGGAGCAGGGCGACCTCGTCGTCGCGCAGGCCGCCCCGGGCCTCGATGAGGTCGGGTCGCTCGGCGAGCGTGCGTCCGAGCGCCCGGGCCCGCCTCCAGGCCGCGACGGCCCCGTGGTCGCCCGAGAGCAGGACCTCGGGCACCTTCCAGCCCCGGAACTCGGCCGGCCGCGTGTACTGGGGATACTCGAGCAGACCCGAGGCGAAGCTCTCCTCGGTGGCGGACTCCTCGTTGCCGAGCACCCCCGGGACGAGCCGGGCCACCGCCTCGATGACCACGAAGGCGGCCGCCTCTCCGCCGGCCAGCACCACGTCGCCGACCGAGAGCTCGCCGTCGACCAGGTGGTCGCTCACCCGCTGGTCGACCCCCTCGTAGCGCCCGCACAAAAGCGAGAACTCCCCGCCCGAGGCGAGCTCGTGCGCGACGGACTGGTCGAAGCGACGGCCACCGGGGGCGAGGAGGAGGAGCGGCCTCGCGATCGGGCCTTGGGCCTCGGCCGCCTCGACCGCCGCGAAGAGCGGCTCGCACATGAGCACCATGCCGGGGCCCCCGCCGAAGGGCGCGTCGTCCACCGAGCGGCGCGGGTCACCGGCCCCCGCCCGAAGGTCGTGCACGCAGATGTCGAGGACCCCCCGCTCCCGGCCGCGTCCGAGGAGGCTCGAGGAGCAGTACGTCTCGACGAGGTCGGGAAAGATCGAGAAGACGTCGATCCGCACGCTCAGTCCAACAGCCCCTCGGGCACGTCCACGACGACGTTTCGGCCCGGCTCGTGGGAGACGACGAAGCGCAACGGCACGAGCCCGCCCGACTCCAAGACGAGCAGGTCGCTCGCCGGGTTCGCCTCGACGGCGCGCACGACGCCGAGCTCCTCGCCCGATGTCCCGAGCACCGTGGCCCCGATCAGCTCGTGCACCCAGAGCGTCCCGGGCCGCTCGATCGGGGCCGCCCGGAGCACGAGGCCGCGCAGCGCCTCGGCACCGGCCCGGTCGGCCACCCCGTCGAACGCGACGACGTGGCGCCCCGCGTTGTGCCGTGACCGGACGACCCTCAGCGGGCCCCGGTCGCTCGAGAGCACCGAGCCGGGCGCGAGGCGCGACTCGTCGCTCCAGAGCTCGACGTGCACCTCCCCCGCGAGCCCGTGGGGCCGTCCGATGCGCCCGACCTCGAGCTCCCCCATCGCCTCGGCGGGGGGCGCCGGGGTCATCTCAGTCGTCGACGATGTCGACGCTCACCGAGGTGCCGTCGCGTGCGCCTGCCGCTGCGACCAGGGTGCGGATGGCCTGGGCGGTGCGGCCGCGCCGGCCGATCACCCGGCCCATGTCCTCGGGGGCCACGTGCACCCGCAGGACGACCGATCCGCGCCGGTGCTCGGTATCGACGACCACGGCATCGGGCTCGTCGGCGAGCGAGCGGGTGATGTAGGTCAACACGGCGAGCGGGGTGGAGTCCTCGGAGCGGTTGCCCACCATGTCGTCGTCGCGCTCGGACCCGCCGCTCGCGTTGACGTCGCCGTCCTCGTAGTCCAGCTCCTCGTCGTCCACGTCGTCCACGTCGTCCACGTCGTCCACGTCGTCCACATCGTCGGCGTCCGCCCCGGCGATCGTGTTCACGTCGCCGGCCTCGTAGTCGCCGCTCACTTCTTCTTGCTCGCGCTGAACTCGTCCCAGGCGCCCGAGCGCTTGAGCAGCCGCTCGACCCGCTCGGTGGGCTGGGCGCCCTGGCCCAGCCACTTGAGGGCCTTCTCGTTGTCGATATTGACGACCGCGTCGGGCTCCGCCTTCGACACCCCGCGCGGGGCGTAGGTCCCGAGGATCTCGAGGAAGCGCCCGTCGCGGGGCGACCGGCTGTCGGCGGCCACCACCCGGTAGGTGGGCTGCTTCTTCTTTCCCATCCGCACGAGGCGGAGCTTCACTGCCACCGATTCGTCCCTCCGTAGGTGTCTCAGGCGAGCGGGCGCCCTGGTCGGCCGGCGTCTGGCGTGTTCGGATTGCCGACCGTTCGGAGGCCCCGGGGTTTGCCGGTGCGCTCCAGGGCGACCATTCTCGCAGATCCCGGCGGCCCCCCGCCCACGGCCATCAGCGGCCCTTCGGCGGGGTGACCCGGCCGCCCTTCTTCTTGTTCTTGCCTCCCCGCCCCTTCGGGGCGGCCGGGACCCTGGCCGGGGGGGTTGCGGGCGGCCGGCCGCGACCCGAGAGCATCTCGGCCAGCGACTCCTCGGCGCCCCCCGAGGCAATCTGGCGGGCCGCCGCGAGCCGTCCCAGGCGTCCGGTGGGCATGCCCGGCATGTTGGGCATCGCCCCCGAGCCGACCGAGCGCATCATCTTCTGCATCTCGCGGAACTGCTTGAGCAGCTGGTTCACGTCCTGGGTGGAGGCGCCGCTCCCCCGGGCGATGCGCACCCGCCGCGAGCCGTCGACGATCGTCGGGTCGGCCCGCTCCTTGGGGGTCATCGAGCGGACGATCGCCTCGATCCGGGCCACCTGGGAGTCGTCGATCTGCTCGGCGGCCTGGCGGACCTCCTTGGACACCCCGGGCATGAGCCGCAGGATGCCGCCCAGGGACCCCATCTTTTGGACCTGGTGCAGCTGCTCCAAGAAGTCGTCGAGCGTGAAGCGGCCCGACATGAGCCGGTCGGCCGAGCGCGCCACGACGTCTTGGTCCATGGTCCGCTCGGCCTGCTCGATCAGCGTGAGCACGTCGCCCATGCCGAGGATCCGGTCCGCCATGCGGTCGGGGTGGAACAGGTCGAGGTCGCCCAGCCGCTCGCCGGTCGAGGCGAAGACGATGGGCCGTCCGACCACCTCCTTCACGCTGAGCGCAGCCCCGCCGCGGGCGTCGGAGTCGAGCTTGGAGAGGATCACCCCGTCGAGTGCGAGCGTGTCGTGGAAGGCCCGGGCCGTGGAGACCGCGTCCTGGCCGGTCATCGCGTCGATGACGAGGAATGTGTAGTGGGGGTTCGTGCGCTCCGAGATACGGCGCATCTCGTCCATCAGTGCGCCGTCGACGGTGATGCGGCCGGCGGTGTCGATGATGCACACGTCGCGGCCGAGGCGGCGGGCCTCCTCCACCCCCGCGACCGCCGTGCTCACCGGGTCCCCCGGCTGGCTGAACACGCTCACCTGGGCCTGGGACCCGAGGATGCGCAGTTGCTCCACGGCTGCCGGTCGCTGGAGGTCCGCCCCGACGAGGAGCGGGTTGCGGCCCTGGGCCCGCCACCACTGGGCGAGCTTGGCCGCGGCGGTCGTCTTGCCCGAGCCCTGCAGTCCGGCCAGGAGCACGACCGTCGGGGGTCGCGGCGCGTAGGTGATGCGCAACGCCTCGCCGCCGAGCGCCTCGACCAGCTGCTCGTGGACGGCCTTCACCACCTGCTGGCCCGGGGTGAGGCTCCTGCTCAGGACCTCGCTGCTGCAACGCTCCCTGACGGCCTCGACGAAGTGGCGGGCGACGCCGAGCTCGACGTCGGCGTCAAGCAGCGCAGTGCGGATCTCGCCCAACGCGGCGTCGAGATCGGCCGTCGAGATGCGCCCCCGGTTGCGCAGGCGTCCCGCGACCCGCTCGAGGCGGTCGGAGAGGGCGTCGAACATGGGAGGTTCAGGCTATCGGAGGCCTACTCGCCGACCAGCGCGTCGACGAACGCCTCGGGGTCGAAGGGGATCATGTCCTCGCTCCCCTCGCCCACGCCGACCAGCTTCACCGGGAGGCCGAGCTGGCGCTCGATGGAGATGACGACCCCGCCCTTGGCGGTCGAGTCGAGCTTGGTCAGCACCACGCCGGTGACGCCCACCGCCTCGGTGAACTCCCGGGCCTGGATGAGCGCGTTCTGCCCGGTCGTCGCGTCGAGCACCAGCAGGACCTCGGTCACCCGCCCGGGCTCCCGGTCGGCGACCCGGCGGATCTTGCGGAGCTCTTCGACGAGGTTGACTTTGGTGTGCAGCCGCCCGGCGGTGTCCGCCAGCACCAGGTCGTTGCCCCGTGCCTTGGCCCGCTGCACGGCGTCGAAGACCACCGCCGAGGGATCGCCGCCCTCCGCCCCGCGCACGATCTCGGTGCCGGCACGCTCGGCCCACACCTGGAGCTGGTCGGCGGCGGCGGCTCGGAAGGTGTCGCCCGCCGCGAGCAGCACCGAGCGGCCGTCGTGCCGACGGGCGAGGGCGATCTTCCCGATGCTGGTGGTCTTGCCGACACCGTTCACCCCGACGAAGAGCCAGACGTTGACGACCGCCGCGTCGTCGTCGAAGCGCAACGTCCGGTCGGGGTTCTCGTCGAACACCGCGAGCAGCTCGTCCTCGAGCGCCTCGCGCACCGCCTCGGCCCCTTCGCGCTGGGCCTGCGCGCCGCGCACCGCCGAGAGCAGCGCCTCGGTGGTCTCGACGCCCACGTCAGCGCGCAGCAGCGCCTCCTCGGCGGCGTCGAACGCGGCCGCGCCGTCGCCGCGCGCCCCCAGCGCCCGCAGCGGAGCGAACAGGTTGCGGGCCCGACCGAGGCGCTCGCGCAGGGTGGCCTCGGCAACCGGTTGCTCGGAGACCGGTTGCTCGACGACCGGTTGCTTCGCGACGGGCGGCGCGGCCCTCGGCCCCAACACCTCGACCGGCTCGGGCCGGGGGGGTGCCGTCGGGCGGATCGGCGGCCCCTGGCGGGTGCCCCGCGGGGGCCGGCGGGACCGGGTGACGGCGATGGTCCCGAGGAGCACCACGACGACACCGAGCACGACCCAGAGTGCGATCACGAAGGGTGGAGCCTACCCAGCGTCGATGGGCGTCCGGTCAGGAGGCGGCGCGCTCCTCTCGCTCGGCGCGATCGGTCATCCGCTGGCTCACCACCTGGGAGGAGCCGCCCGGTGCCATCGTCACGCCGTAGAGCGCGTCGCCCGCCTCCATCGTGCGCTTCTGGTGGGACACGATGATGAGCTGCGCCTCGTCGCGGAACTCGTGGACCATGTCCAAGAAGCGGTGCAGGTTCACGTCGTCGAGGGCCGCCTCGACCTCGTCCATGACGTAGAAGGGCGAGGGCCGACTGCGGAACACCGCGAACAGGAACGCCAGCGCGGAGAGCGAGCGCTCGCCACCCGAGAGCAGCGAGACGCGCCGCAGGTTGCGGCCGGCCGGCCGGATCTCGATCTCGACCCCGGTGTGCAAGAGGTCCTCGGGCTCGGTCAGGACGAGCCGACCGGTGCCCCCCGGGAAGAGCGTCGAGACGAGATGCGAGAAGTGCTCGTTCACGTCGGCGACCGCGGCCGCGAAGGTCTCGGCGATCTCGCGGTCGAGGGTCCGGATGACCTCCTGGAGCTCCCGGCGCGCCGATCGGACGTCGTCGGTCTGGGCCTCGAGCTCGCGGTGGCGCTCTTCCAACACGCCCAGCTCCTCGAGCGCCAGCGGATTGATGGGTCCCAGCCGGGCCAGCTTGGCTTCGAGTGCCTCGGCCCGCTCGACGGCCGAGACGCCGTCGGGGAGCTCGGGACACGGCACGCCGATCACCTCGGCGGCGGTGCGCGAGAACTGCTGTCGCACCATCTCGGTGAGCGCCTCGGTCCTCACCTCCACCTCGGCCACCTCGTGGTCGAGGCCGCGCATCTTCTCGCGGACGTCCTGCAGGCTGCGCTCGGCAGCACCCCGGTCGCGCTGCAGCGTCTCGAGGCGCTCGCCGCCGGCGCGCACCGCGTCGATCTGGGCGCGGTAGTCGGCCTCGAGGGTGCGCTCGAGATCCTCGAGGCGTGCCCGCTCCCCCGAGACGAGGCCCGAGAGCCGCCCGACCGCCCGCATGTCCTCCTCGAGCCGGAGGCGCCGGGCCGCCGCCGCGTCGCGCTCCTCGCCGTGCCCGACGAGGCGGCGCTCAACCTCGGCGAGGCGGGCGGCGAGCACCCGGGCGCGCTCGGCCAGCCCTGCCACCTCGAGGTCGATGCGCTGGCGCTCCTCGGCCAGAGCCGCGCGACGGTCCTCGAGTGCGCGGCGCCCGGCCTCGGCCCGCTCGGCCCGCTCGACGGCCTCGGCCAGCGCCGCTTCCAGGCGCGGCAGGGACTCCTCGTGCTCGGCGAGGACCCTGGCCTCGGACTCGGCCGACGCGGCCACCTCGCCCAGGGTGCGCCGGACCTCGTCGAGCTCGGTCGCGAGCCGGACGCGGTCCTTCGCGATGCGGCTGTGCTCGGCCTCGGCCGCCGAGGTCTCCGCCAGGTGTCGGTCGAGCTCACGGGTCGCCGCCAACGAAGCGCTGCGCGCCGCGTCGAGCGCCTCACGAGCGGACTTGAGGCGGGCGGCCGCCCGCGCCGCGTCCTCGGCGCCCCGTGCGGCGCGAGCCTCGGCCTCCTCCACGGCCGAGACCGTGACGAGGCGGCTGGACGAGCGCGCCCGCCAGCCGCTCCGGGCGAAGCGGTCGCCCTCCGCGGTGACCACGACGAGGTCCGGGCGGTCGAGCGCGAGCTCGATGGCCCGCTCCCAACCGTCGATCGCCACCGCCGAGGCGAGCACCGCATCGAGCATCGCGTCGAGGGCGGCGCCCCCCGAGCGCGTCCGGACGTGGGGCCGGAGCAGCTCGGCGTCGACCGGCACTTCGGGCACGCCCTGGGCCGCGGTCCCCTCGGGGGCGGGCAGGACGACGCCGGCGGTGCCGCGGCTGCGCAGGCGGCCGAGCGCGTTCTTCGCCGCGTGGGCCCCCTCGACGACGACGGCCGCCATCGACGCGCCGACCGCCGCCTCGAACGCCGCCTCGTAGCCGGGATCGATCTCGACCAGCTCGACGAGCGCGCCGAGAACCCCGTCGTCCCCGCGCAGCACCTCGCGTCCACCCGAGCCCTGGAGCTCCTGGAGCGCGCGAGAGAGTGCCTCGGCCCGGGCCGCCGCCCGGTGTCGCCCCTCCTCGGCCGCGGCGAGCGCCCGTTCGGCTTCGTCGGCCTCGGCCCGCGCCCCCCGGGCTGCGCCATCGGCGGTGCGCGCAGACTCCTCGAGCTCGCTGGCGCGTTCGGCGAGGGTGCGCCGCAGCGACTCCGAGTCCTGCATCGCCGCCTCGAGCTCGGCGTCGCGAGCGCTCAGGGCCTCGATCCGCCGCTCGAGGGAGCGCAGCCCCGACTGGGCCTGCTGGCCGGTCCGCCGCAGGACCTCGACCCGCGCCCTCGTCACCTGGAGCGCCTCTTCGGCCGCCGCGACGTCGGTGCCGTCGCCCCACTGGGCGAGGTGGGCCTGCACGTCGGCGGCCAGCTCGGCCTCGGCCCGCTCGAGTGCATCCTGGCCGGGACCGCCGGCGGCCAGCTCGGCCTCGGTCATGGCCATCTCGCTCGCCAGGCGGGCCGCCTCGGCCTCGAGGGTCGAGACGACGTCGAGGTCCGCCGCGGCGTCGAGGGAGGCCGCGATGGCGCGGCGGCGCTCCTCGAGGACCTGGGTCGTGCCCCGCGTGCGCTGGACGAGCGCCCGGACCCGCCCGAGGCTGGACGCGAGGTCCTCCTCGCGGCGCGATGCCAGCTCGGCGGCTGCCGCCGAGGCCTGGCGGTCCAGCTCGGCCAGCTCGGCGACGAGGCGGTCCTGGTCCTCTCCGAGCATGCCGAGCGAGGTCGTCGCCAGGCGGCCGCGCTCGGCCAGGTCGGCCAGCTCCACACCGGCCAGGTGCTGGCGGAGCTCGTTCAGCTCGGCCGCCAGGCTGGCGTGACTGCGCGCCGCCGTGGCCTGGCGCTCGAGGGGTCGGATCTGGCGCCGCACCTCGCGGACCAGGTCCCCCAGGCGCTCGAGGTTCTCCTGGGTCGCGTCGAGGCGCCGCTCGGCGCGCTCCCGGCGCTGGCGGTGCTTGCGGACCCCCGCCGCGTCCTCGATGATCGCCCGCCGGTCCTCGGGTCGGGCGTTCAGCACGGTGTCGAGCTGGCCCTGGCCGATGATCATGTGCTGCTGGCGCCCGACCCCGGTATCGCTCAGCAGCTCTTGGATGTCGAGCAGGCGGCAGGGCTGGCCGTTGATCGCGTACTCGCTGTCACCGGTGCGAAAGAGGGTCCGGGTGATCGTCACCTCGGCCATGTCGAGGGGCAGCTTCCCTGAGCTGTTGTCGATGGTGAGCGAGACCTCGGCGCGCCCGAGCGGGGGGCGGCTCGAGCTGCCGGCGAAGATGACGTCGGCCATGGTCGCCGAGCGCAGCGAGCGTGGGCCCTGCGCCCCGAGCACCCAAGTCACGGCGTCCACCACGTTGGACTTGCCGCTGCCGTTCGGCCCGACCACCACGGTCACGCCCGGTTCGAACTCGAGGACTGTCGGGTCGGCGAAGGACTTGAAGCCCTTCATGCCGAGGGACCGGAGGAACATTGACGGCGACCCTACCAATCACCGCGAGCCCAACTACGGACGTCGGGCCGGCCCGCCGGGGCCGCTCAGACCTGGCAGTGCTCGCAGTAGAAGGTGGACCGGCCGCCGGTCTTCACCCGCACGATCGAGTTGCGGCACCTGCGACAGGGCTGCCCCTCGCGGTCGTAGACCTGGTGCTGGCCCTGGTAGTCGCCGACCTCGCCGAAGAGGTCCCGGTACTGCTCGTCGGCGAGCGACGAGCCGCGGTGCTTGATCGCCTCGGCCAGGGTCTCGACCATGGCCCGGTACAGCCGGCGCGCCTCGGTGGCCGACAGTCCGTCGCTCTGGCGGTCGTAGCGGAGGCCCGCCTGGAAGAGGATCTCGTCGGAGTACAGGTTGCCGATGCCCGCTGCGAACTGCTGGTCCATGAGCAGCGCCTTGATGCCGGCGCGCCGCGCCCGGAGCATGAGCGCGAAGCGCTCCCAGCTCATCACGTCCTCGACGGGGTCGAACCCGAGGTGGGCGAGCTCGGGGACGGCCTGGCGGATCGGGACCGTCGAGGCCGGGCCAGCGCCGTTGACCGAGGTGGACGAGGCCGGCTTCTCGTTTTCGGGGCGCCCGGGGGAGACGAACATCTCGCCGAAGGTGCGCGGGTCGACGTAGCGCAGCTCGCCGCCCTGGGTGAAGGTGATGACCACGTGGGTGTGCTTGGGCTTGGCCTCCTTGGCGCTCTTCACCCGCAGCAGCTGGCCGCTCATGCCGAGGTGCACGACGAGCGTTGCCGTGTTGTCGAGGCTCAAGAGGAGGTACTTGCCGAGCCGGCCGACGCTCTTGATGGTGCGGCCCTCCAAAAGGGCGCGGAAGTGCTTGGCGCTCGGGTGGCGGCGCACCGAGCGGCCGTTGGCCACCGCCACGACCTTGACCTTGCGGCCCACGACCTCCTTCGCGAGGTCCTGGCGCAGCGTCTCGACCTCGGGGAGCTCAGGCATCGACGAACCGTCCCAACGCGTCGGCCGCCGCCGCCTGCTCGGCGTCCTTCTTGGAGGTCCCCTCGCCTCGCCCGAGGCGGTCCCCGCCCACGAAGACCTCCGCCCGGTAGTGCCGGCCGTGGTCCGGACCCGAGCCCTCGACCTCGTAGACGGGCACGCCATCGCCTCGCTTGACGGTCGCCTCCTGGAGCCGGCTCTTGTGGTCGAAGTGCTCGGGCTCGGCCGCCGCCCGCTCGATGCGCTCGCCCACGAGCCGCAGCACGAGGTCCCGGGCGCTCGGCCAGCCGGCGTCGAGGTAGACCGCGCCGATCAGCGCCTCGGTGGCGTCGGCGAGCAGCGAGCTCTTGGTGCGGCCCCCCGAGGACTCCTCGCCCTTCCCGAGCATGAGCACGCCGCCCACCCCGAGCGACTCGGCCACCTCGGCCAGCGCACGGGCGTTCACCACCGCCGAGCGCACCTTGGCCAGTTGGCCCTCGGCGAAGTCGGGGTACGCGGCGTAGCAGTGCGCGGCGACCACCAGGCCGAGCACGGCGTCGCCCAGGTACTCGAGGCGCTCGTTGGACGGCGCACCCTCGCGCTCGGCGCACCAGCTGCGGTGCGAGAGCGCCTGGTGCAAGAGCGCGGGATCGCCGAAGCGGTGCCCGAGGCGCTCGGCGAGCGCCCGCTCGCCCGCGTCGTCGATCCCTCCGTGCCCGGGCGCAGCACCCGGCACCCCGGCCTCCTGCGTCGCCTCGATCAATCGGCTCCGAGCTTGGCCACGACATAGTCGACGGCGTCGCGGACCGTGCGCAGGTCCTCCAGATCCTCGTCCTCGATCCTGAACCCGACGGTCCGCTCCCCGAGCTCCTCCTCCAGCGCCTCGACCAGCTCGATCAGGGCGAGCGAGTCGGCGTTCAGGTCCTCGGAGAACGAGGAGGACTCGCTGATCGCGGCGGGGTCGGTCTCCAAGATGTCCGCCAGCTGGTCGCGGATGAGCTCGAAGACTCCCTGGCGGTCCAGCGGTTGACGGTCGATGTGGGTCTCTGCGGGCACAAGAGCTCCTGCACGCTGGGGATATGGCAGCCCCCAGTGTACCGGCCACGCAGCGCTTCCGGCGGGTTGGGCGCCCGCCCGTCCCACTGTGCACAACCCCGAATTCCCTGGTCAGGGGGGAAAGGGGGGCGTCACAAGGGCGCGTGGGCGCTCAGGCGGCCTCGAGGGCCTCGGTCTCGAGGGAGGCCGGCTCGGCCCCCGCCACCCCGGTGCTCCTCGACAAGAGGAGCCCGGCCACCACGAGGGCGACCACCACCATCGCGGTCGACACCTCGAAGGCCCGGACGTCCCCGTGGACCGCCGCGTAGGGCACCACCCGGGCCGCCGCCCTGGCCGAGAGCCCCCGGGTGTGCGCGCTCAGATAGGAGGCCGAGGCCGAGGAGGCCACCGTGTTCAAGAGCGCGATCCCGAGCGACCCTCCCACCTGCTGGGTGGCGTTGACGAGGGCGCTCGCGACCCCGGCGTCCCGCCGGGCCACGCCCACGAGCGAGGTCGAGCTCATGGGCACGAATGCGAGGGCGAGCCCGAGACTGAGCACGAGCTCGGCCGGCAGCACGCCCGAGACGAACGAGCTCGTGACCGAGATCCGGGCGAACATGAGCAGCCCGATCGTGCTGAGCGAGAGCCCGCTCAACATGAGCGTGCGGGCACCGAGCCTCGGCAGCAGCTGGCTCGCCACCCCCGCCCCGAGGATGATCCCGCCCGAGAGCGGCAGGAACGAGAACCCCGCCCGCAGCGCCGAGTCGTGCTGGATCGACTGGAGGAAGTAGGTCAGGAACAAGAAGGTGCCGAGCATGGCGATCCCGACGAAGAACGAGGCGAGGAAGGCCCCGCCCCGCTGGCGGTCGAGGACGACGCGCAGCGGCAGCAGCGGGTTGGGCGCCCGGCGCTCGCTCGCCACGAACCCGGCGAGGGAGACGATCGCTCCCGCCAGGAGGGCGACCGTGGTGGGCGAGCTCCAGCCGTCGGTCCCCGCCGTGGTGAACCCGTAGACCAGGAGGAACATGGAGAGGGTGGCGAGCGCCGCGCCGCGGACGTCGTAGCCCGCCCTCGAGCGCTCCCGGCTCTCGGTCAGCACGCGGCGGGTCGCCCACGCGGCCACCAGCGCGATCGGCACGTTGATGAGCAGCGTCCAGCGCCACGAGGCGAGGTCGGTCAGCGTGCCCCCGAGGACGAGGCCGATCGCCACCCCGCCACCCGCGACCGAGCTGTAGACCCCGAAGGCCCGGGCCCGCTCCCGGGCCTCGGTGAAGGTGACGGTGAGCAGCGACAGCGAGGCCGGCGCCATGACCGCCGCGAAGGCACCCTGCAGCGCCCGCGCCCCGAAGAGCATCGCCGAGGACTGGGCGAGGCCGCCCAGGGCCGAAGCGGTGGCGAAGCCGATGAGCCCGATCTGGAGCATGCGCCGCCGGCCGAGATAGTCGGCGAGCCGCCCGCCGAGCAGGAGCAGGGTGCCGAAGACGAGCGTGTAGGCCGACAGCACCCACTGGCGGTCGGCGGTCGAGATGTGCAGGGCCCGTTGGGCCGAGGGTAGGGCGACGATCACGACCGAGGTGTCGAGGACGATCATCAGCTGCGCGACCGCGATCAGGACGAGCGCCCAGCGCTTTCGCCCCGCCTCGCTCGTTGCGTCGGCCCGGGCCCCGATCTGTTGTGCGGCCATCGATTGCTCCTCTCCCCGCCCTGCCGGGCGACCTGCGTATAATCGGAGTGGTAGTTCCCCTTAGTGGGCAACATACGGAACGTTGGTTCCGGTTGTCAACCCGCCGGCCCGTCCGGCGGTGAGCCGAGGAGCGGGTGCATGGTCGGGGAACGCGCGATCGAGACCGACGGCCCCGAGTCGGCCCCGGCGCGGGCCATGCGGGCCGATGCCCAGAAGAACCGCCAGCGCATCCTCGACGCGGCGGCCGACGTCTTCGCCGCCAGGGGCGTCTCGGTGCCCATCGACCTCGTGGCCGAGCGGGCGGGCGTCGGCGTGGGCACCCTCTATCGCCACTTCCCGACGAAAGAGGCGCTCTTCGAGGCCATCGTCGAGACCAAGGTGGACGATCTCGCCCGGGCGGCCGAGGCGGCGATCGATGAGCCCGACCCAGATCCGGCCCTCTTCGGGTTCATCCGCCAGCTCGCCCGGGAGGCGTCGAGCAAGCAGGACCTCTTCGACGCCCTGGACTCGGCCGGGATCGACGTGAAGTCCCGCTGCGCGGCGAGCATGGAGCGGATGGAGGCCGCGATGGCGGCGCTCCTCGCCCGGGCGGCCGCCGCCGGCGCGGTGCGCGACGACATCGACGCCAACGACGTGCTCGGCCTGGTCGTGGGCACCTGCCACGGCGCCCGGCGGATGGGCGCCGACGATGCGGCGACCGAGCGGCTGATCGGGATCTGCTGCCAGGGGCTAAGGAGGGCCGACCCGGCACCGTGAGGTTCGGCCCTCCTTAGCGTTCTCCCTTCGGAACCGGAGGGAGCGCCGTGCGTCGAATCGCCGTCGTGTTGTGTGCCGCCGCCCTCGCGAGCGGCCTTTGCGCCTCGCCGGCCGGCGCCGCCCCGGGCGCTCATGTCGGTCCTTGTCCACGGGGGCGAGATGCGGGGCTTCTCGATCCAAGGGACGCCGAGCGCCGGGACGACGCCGGGCGCGTTCGTCCAGCGGGTCTACAAGCTGACCGGCTCGAGCGCGACCGCCGACGTCGCGGCGCTCGCCTCTCAGGGCTTCGTCGCCGGGGCGAGCGAGTACCTCCGGGCGCCCCACGGCATCTCGGCCTCCCAAATCTGGGAGTTCAAGGACGAGAGGGTGGCCGACGCCTACCTGTGCCACGCGCTTCTCACGGCCACTGCAGCGCTCCCGGCGGGCTCGGAGATCCGCGCGCTCCGCGTCGGGGTCCCCGACGCACGCGCCTTTGTCGCCTCCTCGGACTCGGGCAGGCTGGTCGTGAGCGACGCCTACATGCTCTCGGGTCGCTACATGTGTTCGTGGGCGACGAGCTCTCCGGCGCCACGACGTCGGCGTCAGCACCGGTGCTCGCGGCGTCGCGCAGCGTCGAGCGGCGCGCCGGGGCGCTCTGCGGGTGAGGCCCCTCAGCCGGGCGCGGTGATCCGCTCCGCGAGGCGGCCCGAGAGGTCCGCCTTTGCCAGGTCGTGGGCGACGCGCAGCGCGTTCTCGATCGCCACCTGGGAGGAGGAGCCGTGGCTGATCACGCACACCCCGTCGACGCTGAGCAGCATCGCGCCGCCGGTCGCCTCGGGGTCGATCTCGGCCGACGCGCCGAGCAGGTGCGGGAGCAGCACCTCGCCCGCCGCCTTGGTCTCCTCGTCGGTCCCGAGCACCCCGAGCACGAGGCGCATCGCGAAGCGCAGCGCACCCTCGGCCGTCTTCAGGGCGACGTTCCCGGTGAAGCCGTCGCTCACCACGACGTCGGCCGGGCAGTCGAGCAGGTCACGACCCTCCACGTTGCCGACGAAGTCGACGCCGGGGACCCCGCCGGCCAGCAGCGCGTGGGTCTCCTTCACGAGCGGGGTGCCCTTGGTGGCCTCCTCCCCGATCGAGAGCAGGGCGGTCGTCGGCGCCTCGATGCCGTAGCGCTGGGCGGCGTACACCGCTCCCATCTGGGCAAACTGCACGAGCATGGCGGGCGTGCACTCGACGTTGGCCCCCGAGTCGACGAGGACGGCCGGGGCGCGGCCCGGGCGCGGCATGGGGGTGGCGATGCACGGCCGGGTCACCTTGGGCAGCCGGCCCATGCGCAGCAGCGCCGAGGCCATGGTGGCGCCGGTGTTCCCGGCCGAGACCATGGCCGAGGCCCGGCCGTCGCGCACGAGCTCGGCGGCAACGACGAGCGAGGAGTCCTTCTTGCGCCGGACCCCCTGGGCGGGGTCCTCGGCCATGGCGATGACCTCGCTGCATGCGACCAGCTCGAGGCCGAGGGTGTCGCCCACCAGCTCCGGCGGGCCGACGAGGACGACGGGGATCCCGGCGTCAGCCGCCAGGCGGGCCCCGGCCACGATCTCGGCGGGGGCCTTGTCGCCGCCCATGGCGTCCAGGGCGACCGGGAGGGCCGCCAGGGCGTCGCCCGAGGGACGCTCGCGGTCCCTCGCCAAGTCAGTCGACCTCGATGGCCGTCCGACCCTTGTACCAGCCGCAGTTGGGACAGACCACGTGGGGCACCTTGGCGCTCTGGCAGTGCGGGCAGACGCTGCGCGCCGGGCGCGCCAGGCGCCAGGCCGAGGCCTGCCGGCTGCGGCCCTTGGCCTTCGACGTCTTCTTCTTGGGGACGGCCATCGTGGCTCTCCAGGCTGCTCGATTCGGATGGCCGCGCTCGGCGGGCGGCCGGGCCCGCGGCGGACCTAGGAGGTCGACCGGAGCACGTCGAGGCTAGCCCACCGGGGGTCCCTCGGTGCCACGCAGTCGCAGGTCTCCTCGTTGCGGTCGATCCCGCAGTACGGGCAGAGCCCCTCGCAGTCCTCCCGGCACAGCGGCGCGAGCGGGAGCTCGGTCAGGATCGCCTCATGCACCATCGGGCCGAGGTCGATCGCGTCGTCGAGGATCGGGAACGCCTCCTCGTCCTCGGGCTCGCCCTGGCCCGGAGGGTCACAGAAGCGCTCCTTTAAGGAGATGACGAGGGTCCCCTCCACCCCGGTCGTGCAGCGACGGCACACCCCGGCCCAGGGGACCCGGACCATCCCGGTCGCCATGATCCCCCCGGGGTAGGACTCGAGGAGGAAGTCGCAGTCGGCCTCGGCCCCCGCCGGCACCCGGCTGTCGGCAGCCGTGGCGGGGGCGAGGCGCTCATCGTCGAGCGGGGCGCTCGCATGGAAGCGCATCGTCGTCCCGAGCGGACGGCGAAGGCGGGCGACATGGACCACCAACGGGCCGACAGCCACGGCTGGCCTCCTAGGTTCGGTCTTGGTCGAAGAAGCTCTCTGCGTCGGACTCCTCGGGTTCGGAGATCGGCGACTGGCGCTGGCGGTCGGCCGGCGAGGAGATCGCCTGCAGCTTCTGGCGGCCCGAGCGGACCGTCTTCATCGTCCGGTCGAGGACGATCTCCATCCCGGCCAGTCGCTGGTCGCAGTAGTCCTCGGTCTCGTGGCGCATCCGGCGCGCCTCCTCGTTGGCGTCGTCCAAGATGCGCTGGGCGACCCGGTTGGCCTGCCGGACGATGTCGGTGCGGGCGACCATCCGCTCGGCCTGGGCCCGCACCTCGTCCATGAGCGCCTGGGCCTCGCGCTCCTTCTCGGCCATGAACTCGTCGCGCTCCTTCAACAGCCAGCGCGCCTCGCGCAGCTCGTCGGGCATCCGGTCCAAGGCGAGGGAGAGGAGCTCCACGATGTCGTCGCGCGACACGAGGACCGAAGCCGACAGGGGCATCGCCTTGGCCGAGTTGACGACGTCGAGGCAGCGCCGAACGAGGCTCTCGGCGTCGAGCGACGAGAGCGCCTCGTCGGGGGCGTGCTCGTCGGGGGCGTCGATCACGATTGCTCCCGGAGGGCGGCCGGCAGCTTCTGCTCCATGATCGCCGCCACGGGCTTGGGGACGAAGGGGCTGACGTCGCCGCCGTATGTGGCGACCTCGCGCAACAGACGCGACGCGATGAACGAGTACGAGGAGCTCGTCGGGATGAAGACCGTCTCGATCCCCGAGAGCTGCCGGTTCATCTGGGCCATCTGCAGCTCGTTCTCGAAGTCCGAGACGACCCGCAGGCCGCGGACGATGACCGAGGCGCCAACGTCGCTCGCCACCTCGACGGTCAGCTTGCTCATCGTGATGAATGAGACGTTCTCGAGGTGGTCCACGGACTCCTCGACCATCTGGCGCCGCGTCTCGAGATCGAAGAGGCCCTGGCTCTTCTGAGGGTTACGCAGGGCTGCGATCACCACCTCGTTGAACAACCGGGCGGCCCGCTCGACGACCTCGAGGTGGCCGTTGTGGAAGGGATCGAAGGAGCCAGGGTAAAGGGCGAGGGTCACGACCCGATCACGCTCGGCGAGGGCACTTGTCGGACCACGGTCACGAGCGTACCGCCGTAGCGCCTCGATCTGGTCACCTCCCAGCCGGCGGGGACGGCGATCTCCTCGGCCGACTCGAGGACCGCCACGTCGGCCTGGAGCCAGCCGAGGAGCGTCCCCCAGTCGCAGAAGGCGTACGGCGGGTCGCAGAACGCGAGGTCGAACGGGGCCGAACGCTCGAGCCACCCGGGCAGCTCGGCCCGCAGCACGGTGGCCGGCGCGTCGCCCAGCCCGACGGCGGCGAGGTTGGCCCGGACGGCCCCCAGCGCGCCGGGGTCGTGGTCGACGAAGGTCGCCGAGGCGGCCCCCCGGGAGAGGGCCTCGACGCCCATCGCCCCGCTGCCGCAGAACAGGTCGACGACCCCGAGGTCCGCCACGCCGCCCATCGAGCCGAGCACGTCGAAGATGGCCTCGCGCACCCGGTCCGAGGTGGGGCGGACCCCCGCGGGGAGGCGGCCCGAGAGGCGCCTCCCCCGGCTGCGGCCGCCGATGACCCGCACGGCTCGTACCGTAGCGTGCGGCCCCCCGGCAGCCGGTGACACCCGGCCTCAGGGCCAGACAAGCACGAGGCGCGTCGTGAACCACTCGGTCACCTCGCCGCCGGGGAACTGCCGGCGCACGAGCGCCTCGATCGCACCCTGGCGGCCGGCGGCCCCCGGGCCGAGCTTGGCCAGGACCGAGCGGGTCGCCACGTTGTGCATCCAGTGCTCGACCGGCACGGTCCAGGGCCAGCGAACCGAGACGCGCTGCACGCCGGCGAACCCGCCGATCCGAAGGAGGCTCGCGTCGTCGTCCTGCCGCTCGCGCCCGCCGTAGCGCCCGATCCCGAGCTCGCGCTCGAGGGCCTCGAAGAGCTCGCCGTCGTCCTCGCTCACGTTCCACCACAGTGCGGCGGCGCCTCCCGGGGCGAGGGCCCGGCGCACCTCGGAGGCCGCCTCCGGGAGACGCACCCAGTGCCAGGCCTGGGCGCAGGTCACGAGCTCGATCGACCCGTCGGCCACCGGGAGCGCCTCGGCCCGGCCGAGCGCCACGCGCAACTCCGGCAGGGACCGACGCAGCGTCGCCGACATCGCCCGGCTCGGGTCGAGCGCGACCACCGTCGCACCGCGCCACGCCAAGGCCGCCGCCGAGATCCCCGTTCCCGCTCCGACGTCGAGAACGCGGCGCCCGGCCAGCGGGCCGAGGGCGACCTCGATGGCGTCGAACAGCGCGTCGGGATAGCCGGGGCGCCATGCCTGGTAGTCGGCGGCCACGCCGTCGAAAACCCTCCCCGGGTCGAAGCCGAGCGCTTCGGGGTCCGGCACGCCGCCCAAATTTGCGCCCCGGTCCCCCGAAAGCAAGGAGGCGACGGGCCCTTGCCGACCAGGGCAACCGCTCCGGGGATGCCGGGGCGGCCGCCGAGCCGTTGCCGGCACGGGAAGCTCGGCCCCCTCGCCCCCGAGGTGTGGGCCGCCGACGCCTCGGCCAACCTCATGTCGAGGGCGGCGCCCTCGGGTCCATGGCCCCGACGCGCCCTCTCCCTCGCCGGGCTGCTCGGGCGCTTCACCCGCGGCTCGGCCGGGCGGTCGTGCGCCGCTGGGGGCGCGGTGACGGGTCAGCTCTTGAACAGGAACGCCGCGTCCTCCTCGTCGAGGATGAAACGCACCTCTTCGAGGAGCGCCGGATGGTTGGCCAGGCCGGGGTCCGCATCCACGATCCGCTCGGCGGCCTCGCGCGCCGCGAGGATCCACTCCTTGTCGCGTCGGAGCTTGGCGAGCCGCAGCCCGCTCGAGCCGGTCTGGCGCTCGCCCAGGATGGTGCCCTCGCCGCGCAGCTCGAGGTCGACCTCGGCGAGCTCGAAGCCGTCCGTCGTGCGCTCGAGCGCGCCCAGGCGCTGCACCGCACCCTCCGAGCCCCCCTCGCCGAGGAGGAAGCACCAGCTCGACAACGAGCTGCGTCCCACCCGGCCGCGCAGCTGGTGGAGCTGGGCGATGCCGAAGCGCTCGGCGTCCTCGACCACCATCACCGTGGCCTCGGGGACGTCCACGCCCACCTCGATCACCGTCGTGGCCACGAGCACCTGGATCGCGCCGCTCCTGAATCGCTCCATCACCTCGGCCTTCTGGGCGCCCGGCATCTGCCCGTGGAGGAGGCCGACATCGAGCCCCGAGAGCACCCCGGCCGAAAGCCGGGCGTGCTCCTCGACGGCCGAGCGCGCCGCGACCCGCTCGGACTCCTCGACGAGCGGGCAGATGACATAGGCCCGGTGACCGGCCACGACCTCGCTTCGGACCCGCTCCCATGCGGCCGCCTCCTCGAGTGCGCCCCGGGCCCAGCTCGTCGAGATCGACGCGCGCCCCGGCGGGAGCTCGTCGACCACCGTCATGTCGAGGTCCCCGAACACGACCATGGCAGCGGTCCGGGGGATCGGGGTCGCCGTCATGACGAGCAGGTCGGGGTCGATCGAGCCGACCCGGCCCTTGGCCCGCAGGCTGGCCCGCTGCTCGACGCCGAAGCGGTGCTGCTCGTCGATCACGACGGCGCCGAGCGAGGCGAACCGCACATCCTCGGTCAAGAGGGCGTGGGTCCCGATCACGACGTCGATGTCGCCCGAGGCGAGGCCGGCCACCACCCGGGCGCGCTCCTTCGCCGCCAGCTTGTTGGTGAGGAGGCCCACCGAGAGGGGGCGCACCCCGCCGAGGCGCCCCGGATCGGGGACCTCCAGGCCCGAGGTGAGGGCGCGGACCCCCAGGTGGTGCTGGTCGGCTAGCACCTCGGTCGGGGCCATCAGCGCGCCCTGGTGGCCGCCCTGGACCGCGGCGAGCATGGTGGCCACCGCGACCACCGTCTTGCCCGAGCCGACGTCGCCCTGGAGCAGCCGGTGCATCGGGAGCGGTCCGGCCATGTCGGCGAAGATGTGCTCGAGGGAGCGGCCCTGCGCCCCGGTGAGCGCGAACGGCAGCGTCGAGACGAACCGTTCGACCAGCGTGGCCCCCGAGCCGCCGGACGCCTCGGCTGGCGAGACGGCGTGGCGGATGGCGCTCGCCGCCCGCTCGAGGGCGCGGCGGCGGAGCACCAAGATGAGCTGCAGCCGGAACAGCTCGTCGAAGACCAGCCGGTCGCGCGCCGGCCAGGGGTCCGAGGGGACCTCGGGCCGGTGGATCGCCACCATGGCCGCGGTGCGCCCGCGCAGCTTGAAACGCCGGCGCAGCTCGACCGGCAGGGGGTCGGCCAGCTCGCCGGCCCGGGCGAGTGCCTCCTTCACGTAGGTGCCGATCTCCCAGCTGGTGAGCCCGAACTTGGCCGACGCCGGATACACCGGGATGATCTGGAGCATCCGGCTCTCCGCAGCGCCGCTCTCCACCCTGGCCACGAGATCGACCACCGGGTGGGCCATCTGGCGCCGGCCCCTGTACTCGGTCAGCTTCCCCCAGACGAGCAACTGGGAGCCGACCGTCAGCTGGTCCTCGCGCCAGGGCTGGTTGAAAAAGACGAGCGAGAGGTCGCCGGTCGCATCGGCGACGACCGCCTCCACCCGGCTGCGCCCCCGCGGGTTGCGGTTGGCCCGCACCCGGCGCACCTCGGCGAAGACCACCGCCTCGTCGCCGACCGCGAGGTCGGCGACGTCGGCCGCCCTCGTGCGGTCGATGTAGCGCCGCGGGTAGGTGGTGAGGAGGTCGAGCACGCTGGTCACACCCCACTCGGCGAGCGCCTGGGCCTTGCGCGGTTTGACCTTTTCGAGCTGGCCGACCGGGATCTCGGCCAGCTGGGCCAGCCGCCGCCCGCTCGTCGGGGTCCCGCCCTCGCTCACTCGACGCCGAAGAGGTACGGGTAGAGCGGCTGGCCCCCGTGGTGGACCTCGACGGCGATGTCGGGGCACGAGTCGTGCAGCCACTCGGTGATCCGGCGGGTCTCGGCCGGCGAGGCATCTTCGCCCTCGATGATGGTGACGAGCTCGCGCTCGGCGACGAGCTGCGCGAGCAGCCCGCAGGCGGCGCCCGACGGCGAGTCGGCGATCGACACCACGCCGTCGCGGGTGAGCCCGATCCAGTCGCCCTCGCGCACCGGTCCGGCGTCGGTCGTCGCGTCGCGCACGGCCCGGGTCACCTCGCCCGGGCGCACCCGCTCGGCCGAGGCCGACATGGCACGCAGGTTGGGTTCGGCCTCCGAGGCGGGGTCGTAGGCGAGGAGCGCTGCGAAGCCCTCCACGATCGACTCAGTGGGCACGACGGCGACGCGCTTCGCGCTCAGCTCGTTCACCCGCTCGGCCACCGGCCGGATGTTCTTGTTGTTGGGGAGGATGACGACCTCGCTGGCGTCGAGCGCGTCGACGACGGCGAGGATCTCGGCGGTCGACGGGTTCATCGACTGGCCGCCGGACACGTGATGGTGCACCCCGAGCGAGCGGAAGATCCGTGCGATGCCCTCGCCGCTCACGACCGCCACCACGTCGGTGGTGGGGACCTCGCCGGAGGGTTGGGGGGCGGCCTCGAGGGCGTGCTCGCGCACCCAGCGCTCCTCCTCGATCTGCTCGCTCAGGTCGGTGACCCGGATCTGGCTCGGGCGACCGCAGTCGAGCGCGGCCTCGATGGCGGCACCGATGTCGTCGGTGTGGATGTGACAGTTCCAGGTGCCTTCCCCGCCCACGACCACGATCGAGTCGCCGATGCCGGCCCAGACCTCCTTGAAGGCGGCGATGGTGTCCTCGGGGGCATGGAGGAAGTACATGACCTCGTAGCGCAGCTCGCTGGCGTCGGTCCCCGCGGTTCCGGGCGCCGCCACCAGGTCGGCCGGCACCCTCGCGAGCGGCGACGGCTCGGGCAGGGCGCGCCCGTCGAGCGCCGAGAGGAGGGCGTCGAGCAGCAGCAGGTAGCCGGCCCCTCCGGCGTCGACCACGCCGGCCTTGGCGAGGGCCGGCAGCATCGTGGGCGTCGCGTCGAGCGCCCGCTTGGCCGCGTCGCGCGCGACCTCGAGCGTGTGACAAAGGCCCCCTTCTCTCGCACACCCCTCCTCGGCCCCCTCGCCCGCCGCGTGGGCGACGGTGAGGATCGTGCCCTCGACCGGCTTCACGACCGCCTTGCGGGCCAGGGCCGCCGCCTCGACCAGCGCGCCGGCCACCTCGGGCGGCCCGACCCGCTCGGCCGCGGCGAAGCGCGAGGTCGCCCCCCGCAGGAGCTGGGACAGGATGACCCCCGAGTTGCCCCGGGCCCCCATGAGCGAGCCGTGGGCGACCGCGCCGCAGACCTCGGCCATCGGCGCCTCGGGTCCGAGGGCCGAGAGCTCGCCCACCACCGACTCGAGCGTCAGCATCATGTTGGTGCCGGTGTCGCCGTCGGGGACCGGGAAGACGTTCAGCCGGTTGATGACGTCCTGGTGGGTGCGCAGGGCGTCGCGGAAGCGGACCATCGCCTCGCGGACCACCGGCGCGGTCAGCTCGGCGGGGACCCCCATCGCAGCGATGCTAACCTTGTCGCCGTTCTCGACGGCCGGGTCGTGGTCGTCGTCCGCCCGGATCCGGGCAGCTCAAGAAGGGATCGGCCATGGCATCGGTATGCGAGCTGTGCGGCAAGCGTCCCTCCTTCGGCATGCGCCTGAGCCACTCGCACCGGCGCACCAAGCGCCGCTGGAACCCCAACGTGCAGCGGGTTCGCGCGATGGTCGAGGGGACCCCGCGCCGAGTGCACGTGTGCACGTCGTGCATCCGGGCCGGCCGCGTGGAGAAGCCTCCCCGGCGCTCCGTCCCGACCGCCTGAGCGACCCCCGGGGGGTCCGCCTAGAGGCGGTGCTGGTAGCCGGATGCGTCGAGCGGCTGGTCGCCGAGCATGCGGCGGCTCGGATCGGCGTCGCAGGCCCCGATCCTGAGCGGGGCCCGCAGCCCCGCACCCTCGAAGGCCCGGGTCAGGGCCCCGGGGTCCCCGCTCGCCACGATCAGCTCGTAGTCCTCGCCGCCGCCGGTCGCGTCGGCGAGCGTCGCCCCGTCGGCGACCGGGACCCGGTCCACGACGAACCCGACCCCCGAGGCGTCGGCCAGACGGTGGAGGTCGAGCCCGAGGCCGTCCGAGACGTCCATCATGGCGCTGGCCCCGGCCGCCCGGGCGACCCGACCCGCCGCGAGCCGCGGCTCGGGCCGGCGGTAGGCGGCCGCCAGCGGGCCGCTCGAGCCGGCATCGGCGCGCAGCGCGCGCAGGCCGGCGGCCGAGGCCCCGAGCGGGCCGGTGACAAAGAGCGTGTCGCCCACCCGGGCGCCGCTGCGGAGCACCGCCGGCGCGCTCCCCTCGAGGCGCCCGAGCACGCTCACCGATACGACGAGCTGGCCGGCCGAGGTGAGGTCGCCGCCGACGACCGGGCACTCCCAGCGCTCGGCGGCCTCGGCCAGCCCGTCCACCAGCGCATCGACGTCGGTGCCGGGCGGGGCGCCCAGGGTCACCACGGCGCCCATCGGCACGCCCCCCATCGCAGCAACGTCGCTCACCGCGACGCTAAGGGCCTTCCACCCGACGTCCGCGTGGGTGACGAGTGCGAGGTCCACGTGCACGCCCTCGACGACGGCGTCGGTGGTGAACAGGATCGCCGGACCCCCGGCGCCCGGGGCCGCCAGGAGCACCGCTGCGTCGTCGCCGGCCCAGGTCTCCCCGGGCGGGGGCGCTCCCAGCCGGCTCCGCAGGCGGCTTCCGATACGCTGCAGGACGGCATCTTCGCCGGTTGGTAGACGGTCACCCATCTCGGGTAGCTGTTTTGGGGTGGACCACCGTCCATGCCTAGCATTGTCGGCTACCCGTAACTCCTGGCCGAACCCAAGACCCAACCGAACGAGTCCTCCGAGGAAGGTGTGACCGGATGCCCTCGACCACCAGCGCTCCAACAGCCAACAAGAAGCTGATCGACTGGGTGGACGAGATCGCAGCACTCACCACCCCGGAACGCATCGAATGGTGCGACGGCTCGGCCGAGGAGTACGACCGGCTCGCGCAGCTGCTCGTGGACCAGGGCACCTTCACCAAGCTGTCGGAGGCCAAGCGCCCGAACAGCTACTGGTGCCGCTCGGATCCCGGCGACGTGGCCCGGGTGGAGGACCGCACCTTCATCTGCTCGGCCGAGGAGATCGACGCCGGCCCGAACAACAACTGGCGGGACCCCGAAGAGATGCGGGCCGAGCTCCGCTCGCTCTTCGAGGGCTCGATGCGCGGCCGCACCATGTACGTGGTGCCCTTCTCCATGGGCCCGCTCGGCTCGGACAAGGCCCACATCGGCGTGCAGCTCACCGACTCGCCCTACGTGGTGGTCTCGATGCGGATCATGACCCGCATGGGCGCCGGCGCCCTCGAGGTGCTCGGGGCCGAGGGTGAGTTCGTGCCGTGCCTGCATTCGGTCGGCGCACCGCTCGAGCACGGCCAGGCCGACGTGCCCTGGCCGTGCGACGCCGAGAACAAGTACATCGTCCATTTCCCCGAGACCCGGGAGATCGTCTCCTACGGGTCGGGCTACGGCGGCAACGCGCTGTTGGGCAAGAAGTGCTTCGCGCTGCGCATCGCCTCGGTCATCGCCCGGGACGACGGCTGGCTGGCCGAGCACATGCTGATCGTGAAGCTGACCTCGCCCGAGGGCGAGACCCGCTACGTGACGGGCGCGTTCCCATCTGCGTGCGGCAAGACCAACCTCGCCATGCTCATCCCGACCCTGCCGGGCTGGAAGGTCGAGACGATCGGCGACGACATCTGTTGGATGAAGTTCGACGCCGAGGGCCGGCTGCGGGCCATCAACCCCGAGGCCGGGTTCTTCGGGGTGGCGCCCGGGACCAACAACACGACCAACCCGAACGCCATGTTGACCCTCGCTGCCAACTGCATCTTCACCAACACCGCGATGACCGGCGACGGCGACATCTGGTGGGAGGGCATGGACGGGCCGCCCGAGCACCTGACCGACTGGCTGGGCGAGGACTGGACCCCCGAGAAGGGCACCCCCGCCGCGCACCCCAACGCCCGCTTCACCGCGCCGGCCGCCCAGGACCCGGCGATCGCGCCCGAGTGGGAGGACCCCGAGGGCGTGCCGATCTCGGCGGTGCTCTTCGGCGGGCGGCGGGCATCGGTCGTCCCGCTCGTCGTGCAGTCCTTCGACTGGGAGCACGGCGTGTTCCTCGGCTCGATCATGGCCTCGGAGACCACGGCGGCGGCCGCCGGCAAGGTCGGCAAGCTCCGCCGGGACCCCTTCGCCATGCTGCCCTTCTGCGGCTACAACATGGCCCACTACTTCGCTCACTGGCTCTCGATCGGCGCCAACGCCGATCGAGAGAAGCTCCCGAAGCTCTTCTACGTCAACTGGTTCCGCCGGGACCGAGACGGCCGGTTCCTCTGGCCGGGATTCGGCGACAACTCCCGGGTCCTCGAGTGGGTGTTCGACCGCGCGAGCGGGCGCGGCGAGGCGTTCGAGACGCCCATCGGCTGGGTCCCCGCCCCCGGCGCCATCAACATCGAGGGCACCGAGGTGTCCAAGGAGGACATGGACGAGCTGCTCAGGGTCGACCACGAGGAGTGGCGCCAAGAGGTCCCGCTCATCCGGGAGCACTACGCCCAGTTCGCCGACCACCTGCCCAGCGAGCTGGCCCGCACCGTCGACGCCCTCGAAGAGCGGCTGGGCTGAGGCCGACGCCGGTCAGTCGCCGTTGCGATACCCGGGCCGCAGGGCGGTGATCTCGCCCTTGGCCCGCGCCACCTCGTGGACGAGCCCGAGGGCGATCGCCTCCTCGGCCCCGAGATAAGGGCCACCCGACAGCACCGCCTCGAGCGCCTCGGCCGGCATCTTGAGGGCCCAGCCAAGCCGCTCGCAGTAGCGGGCCCACCGACGGCGGCGGTCCTCGAGCCACCGCTCGACGGTCGTGGCGTCCCCGGAGAACGACGCCTCGGGCTCGCAGAGATGGAAGCGAGCGTTGGGCATGGCGACCCTTCGCTGGCATGCGGCGAGCACCCCGACCGCCGGACCTCCGACCAGGCCCATCGCCACCCCGGTCACGCCCACGCCCATGGTGTCGATGACGTCCATCACGCCCATCGCCGCGCCGAGGTCCCCGTTCGGGCAGCCGACGTGCAGCTGGACGACCGAGTCACCGGTCGCGTCGAGCGTCATGAGCTCCATCGCGGCCTGCCCGGCGGACTGGTCGCTGAGCGCCCCGCTCAAGAACACGGTCCGCTGGTCGAACATGCGGGCGCGCAGCGACGCGCCCCAGTCGCTCGGCTCGGGCGGGAAGCTCGCGAAGCTCACGACTCGGACACGCTCCAGGTCACGAGCGACCCGAGTGCGGCCGCGTAGCGCTCGAGGGTGGAGAGCCGGATGTCGCCCTGGCCGGCCTCGAGGCGGGCCACCGCCGACTGGCTGGTCCCCATCCGCGCCGCGACCTGGGTCTGGGAGAGCCCGAGCTCGCGACGCCGGGTCACCAGCTCCTTCCCGAGGGCGCGCCGGCGCTCGGCCATCTGGGCGAACCCGGGGAACACCGTCTCGTGCCGTCGGTCGGACACGCCCAAGAGGATATCTCACATTTGGGCAACTATCCCATCTCTGCATAGGCGACGCGAATACTTCCGCACACCTTGGCAAGGAGATGCAGGGTGGGTGATCTACTCCTAGCCCTCCGACGGCGCCTGAGCGCCGTCCGTCGTCACGTGGCGATCAAGGTCCAAAAGCTGCCATTCATCGGGCGTAGGCACGTTTCGAGTGCTGAACCTTTCGAGCGCGTCCCAACCGAGCACCTTCGGCGGGGGCCACGGGCACTTTGGGGTCGGAGGGAAGATGCACGTCGCGATGTCGAATGGCAATTCGATTTGGGTGGGTACGACGAGGCGATGCAGCGCCCCATAGTCCGTGGGTGGAGGCTCGCGTCTCATGATCTGGACCACGACGCAGCCCACCTGAACGGTGTGAAAGTGGAATTGGAAAGTTTCGTTGCCATTCACGGTCATCCGCACCCTGGCGGCGTTGTAGTGCATCGGTGGAATGCGGCCAAAAATGGCAGCAACGAAGACGTTGAATGAGGCAGGTGGCCGCAGTTGCTCTCGGACGATTTCAGCCTCGGGCTTAGGGAAACGGTCCTCCTCTTTGCTCAAGGTGGCGTCAAGAACAATGGCAGTTTTCGTGGCCCACGTAGCAATCAAAATTTCCTCAGGTGGCCCGATGGTGGTCGCCTTCCCTTGGATGAGGGGCAACAGGACGGGCTTGGCTTCTCTTTCCAGCTTGGCCATCCAGCCGGTGTTACAGCCATGACAGACCTTGCGGGTCGTAGCAGACGCCAGCGCTGGGGCGCTCCAGGTGTGCTCGGTGACTCCCTCCTCATTGGCGATGTGGCGAGACAACAACGGCGTGTCATTTGCCGATGCCTTGTCAAACGTGAAGATGCCGGGCTGATTCAGCCAATCGGAGAACAGGTGCTCCGCCGATCGCGCCTCCTTTGGGCAGAAGATGCAAACCCGCGCCATCGATCTAACCTGGAGGTGTCATGCCAGACGAACCGGACGATCGTCCGACCCAGCACACCGAGAAGGGCCTGGAGATTCCGGTCCCCACACGAGAAGAAGTCTTCCGTGACCTGGAGAAGGTCACCAAGCCCAAGCGTCGGCCGTCAACCAGCCGCGTCCGACACCCGCGCCGCCCGAAGGAGCAATAGGGCAAACATCGCCCTGCGGTCGTTGCGGTGGTTGTACCGCCAGACGTACTCGTTCAAGTACCCCTGTAGCCACTTGGGGGAAACCGCGTGATGGGTCCCCGATATACCGCGCTTCACCAGCGACCAGAAGCCGTCGATGGTTTGAGTGTGCACGTCCCCGTCCACGTAGATCCGGGCCGAGTGGTCGATGGCGTGGTGGTCGTAGCCCTTCTCGCCAATCGAGTGGTACTGCTTGGCCTGGTCGGTGTAGAGGGTCGATCCGGTCACGACGGTCTTGGTGACCTCGCCCTGCAGGGTCGATCCGTAGTTGCTCGGGATGACGCGAGCCTGCACGCGGCCCTTGCGCTCGACCGCCCCGAACACCATCGTCTTGGAGTTGCGGTGCCGCACGCGGGCCTCAGGGGTCCGCTGGTCGGCCAGCCGGGGACGACCGCCCACGTACATCTCGTCGGCTTCTACGTGGCCTTCGAGCTTGCAGGGGTTGTCGTCCATCAGTTCGTTTCGGATGAGGGTGAACATCCGCCATGCGGTCTTGTACGTGACTCCCAGCTCGCGCTCAAGCTGCTTGGCCGAGATGCCACAACGAGTGCTGGTCATGAGGTACATGGCGTGGAACCACAGGTGAAGCGCCGTCGAGGACTTGTGAAAGATCGTCCCCGCTGTCGGGTACATCTGGTGGCCACAGGCCGTGCAGGTCCACGCCTGGCGCTGCTGCTTGCCGAAGTAGCGGCGGAAGGGCCGGATGCACTCGCACCGCTCGCAGTGCGCCTCGTCGTCACCCAGGTTGAACCGGGTGTTCCAGAGCCACACGAGACAGGTCTCGTCGTCAGGGAACATGCGGGCGAACTCCATGACCGAGAAGTCCGAGTCCGAGGAGGCTGCTCTTTGTGGGTTTTTACGCATTCCCGGTGCCATGTGTCCAGTATGACACGCAGGACCTATGCAGTCAAGGGATACTTACCCACATTTGAGATATCCTCTTCGAGATGACCCCCTGGAAGGAGAAGCCATGACCTCGCGCTTCACGCTCATCCCCACCGTGATCGACGAGGGCACCCGGGGTGACCGGATGTTCGACCTCTACTCGCTCCTCTTGCGCGAGCGCATCGTCTTCCTCGGACAGGAGATCGACGACCAGATCGCCAACGTCATCATCACCCAGCTCCTCTACCTCGAGGCCCAGGACCCCGAGAAGGACATCCACCTCTACGTGAACTCGCCCGGCGGCCAGGCCTACGCAGGCATGGCCATCTACGACGTGATCCAGCACATCCGGCCCGACGTGGCCACGACGTGCGTCGGCATGGGGATGTCGGCCGCGGCGATGATCCTGTGCGCGGGCGCCCCGAAGAAGCGCTTCGCCCTCCCCAACTCGCGCATCATGATCCACCAGGGTTCGGCAGGCACCCGGGGGGCGCCGAGCGACATGGAGATCCAGCTGCGCGAGGTGCTCGCCACGACCCGGCGGATGGCCGAGATCATCGCCCACCACACGGGCCAGCCGGTCGAGAAGGTCGAGAAGGACATCGACCGCGACTACTTCATGTCGGCCGAGGAAGCGCTCGCCTACGGGATGATCGACGAGATCATGACGCCCCGCCGGGGCCTCGGCGCCGTCCTCGAGATCGCCGCCGCGAGCTGACATCGCTCCGGGTTGCCCCCCCGGCGCGTCCGGGTAGGTTGAAGAGCCGCCGCGGGGCGGCTGGAGCGCCGGGAAGCCTGGTCAGCACGAACGCTGGAGGAGACGTGCTGCAGGCGGCCTACCGCATCTCGATGGCGTCGCTCCTCTGGACGCTCGTCGTTGGCGGCACCGCCATCGGCTCGGGTGCGACCGCCAACAGCCTGGTGCTCGTCGTCTTCGGGGCGATCGCGCTCCTCGACGCCGTCGGTTCGGGGGTCCTCATCGTCCACTTCCGCCACGCGATGCGCCACGAGTCGATCTCGGCCCGCCACGAGCGCTTCGCCCTCCGAGTGGTCACGATCGGCATGGCACTCGTCGGCGCCGCGACGATCGCCGACAGCGCAGACAAGCTGGCGAGCCACGGGGCGAGCCACCCGCCGGACCTCGGGATCGCGCTCGCCGCGGCGTCGGTCGTGACGCTTTCGGCGCTGTCGGTCGTCAAGCGCCGCATCGCCCCCCGCATCCCGAGCCGGGCGCTGTTCGCCGACGGCTGGGTGTCGGGCGTGGGCGCCGCACTCGCCCTCGTGACGCTCGTGGGCACCGCGCTCGAAGCGGGCGTGGGGTGGTGGTGGCTCGACCCGGGGGCTGCCCTCGTCCTCGGCACGGCGGCGCTGCCCCTGAGCGTCGCGCTCGGCCGCGGCGAACGGCAGGACGAGGCCCACCAGGGTTAGCCTCTGGCCCGTCGAGGCAGGACCGAGAGGAGACCCGGTGAGCACAAAGATCGTCGCGCTGTGGAAGACCCCCGAGGACGCCGAGGGATTCGAGCAGCACTACGCGGCGACCCACCTCCCGCTCGCGCGCTCGCTCCCGGGCATCGAGGACGTCATCGTGACCAAGGCGTTGAACGGCCCCTACTACCGCATGACCGAGCTGGTCTTCGCCAACGCCGAGGCGCTGGGGCCGGCGTTCGGTTCGCCGGAGGCCGCCAAGCTCATGGAGGACACCGGGCACATCCAGGAGACCTTCAAAACGACCTGCGACGTCCTCACCGTCGAGGACGAATAGCCCCGAGACGGATGATTCCAAGGGACCCGGGCTGCGCGAGGGTCGCGTCGGACCCGACGAAGACGTCCATCATCGGCGTTGCAACCCAAATCGACGCGGAGGTCAGATGACGCCGACCCCGGACCTTCGTCACCCTTCTGTCTGTGAGCGGCGGACACCACGGTCGCCAGCCGCGCCCCCTCGCTCGGGTCGATGGGCGGCCCGCGCAAGGCGAGACCACCGCGAAGGGTGCCGCCTCGAGACGACCTACCAGAGGACCTCGTGCTTCGCCTCGTGGGGAGAGATCGAGAAGCACAACAACTTGGCGTGCGAGACGGTGACGTGTGTGTCGCCCGAGGGGCTTGCTGCTGCTCGAAGAGGTCCGCGAGCGCGTGTCGTCGCCCCGAATCGCTTGACGCGCTCGCCGAGGGCCGCCGCGGGGAGCGGTAGGCGGGGCCCGGCGACAGACCGGGCCGACCGCAAACGCCCGGCCCGGTGACCCCGACCGGGGCCCCACTAACGTGGTGCGCCTCGTCGAGACAAGGAGCCTGCCATGTCGGTTCACGCCTACGTGCTCGTCCAGACCGATGTCGGCAAGGCGGCCGACGTGACCCGGCTCATCCGCGAGATCGAGGGGGTCGTCTCGGCCGAGAACGTGACCGGCCCCTACGACGTCATCGCGCTGCTGGAGGCCGGCTCGATCGACGAGGCCGGCCGGCTGGTCGTGGCCAAGGTGCAGCGGATCGAGGGCATCACCCGGACGGTGACCTGTCCGGTGGTCAACCTCTGAGCTCCCTGGCCAGGTCTGTCGGGGCCGGGCCGTGATGGCCGAAGCCAGGTCGTCCGTGGGACACCACGATTTACGCCCGACCAGGAAGGAAGCCAGGTGGACGTTCCCACCAGGGTGGACCCCCGATCAAGCAAATCACCGCCCTGAGGCCCCCGGAAGGCGGTGGGCGCGTCCGTGACGAGGACGGGAATAGCAGACCTGGCGACCGGACTCCGGGTACCGATCGGTGCAGGTCCAGCCCACGGCTGGATAGAAACGGGCGGCGGCCGGATAGTCGGCCCAGGTCCACAGCACAGCCAGCTCATAGCCGTCGGCGTCGAGGTCGGCGTTCACTACGTCCGTGAGGGCCCGGCCGAACCCATGACACCAATGGGCGGGGAGTACAGCGATGGTGTGGAGTTCGCCCACGGTCGGCTCCACCGGCTCCCGGCTCGGGCCGATGCCGGACACGCCGGCTGTTTCGGTGCCTATCTCAGCGACCCACCAGTGATGGTCGGGCCGGGCCAAGTCGATGACCCACCGGCGGATGCGCCCGGCTGAGAGCTCCATCGGTCCCTGCCAGGAGCCGAAAGCGGCGTTCGACGACTCGACGTAGATCTCGGCCACCACCGGAGCATCGGCCACCGTGGCCGCCCGGACCCGCAGTTCGAAGGCGGGGATCGGCCAGCGTCGACCTTCCTGGCCGCCCGTAGTCATCGAGCCGGTGGGAGTCCGTCCGGACGGCGGCGCTCGATGTCCAGGAGCTTCTCGTAGTTGTCAGCCCGGACAGGATGGCCCTTTGCCCGGGAGTCGGCCAGAAGTCCTTCGAGGCGGGTGACGGCCGCCTGAACCTGCCGGCGGCGCAGGCGTTCTCCGTCGTACCGGACCGCTTGGAGGCGCCCACCCTCGGGGGTCTCGCCACTGGTTTTCATCTTCTCATCGGGCTCGAACATTCGGCGCGACCAGAGAAGCCCCCCGCACCGGGCGCGAGCCGTCGTCTTGGAGCACGGCCTCAGCTTGGGCGACCCCTCCTTGGGACCGCAGGCAAAGAGAGCTCTGGTGCTTCCCGAGTGCGGGTTAGCTACGCGCCGCCGATCCTCACCGGTTCGAGGGAAGACCGATCCAGCGTTCGCTAGACGTGAGGTCTCCCGGCTTCGCCATGAGCACTCCCTCGATAGCATCGGCCAGCGCGGAGACGGCGGAGCGGGTCCGGGTCCGCGCCGATGGCAGCAGGATCAGGCCGGGATGGGTTCGTCCTTGCGTGAGGCACTCGGCCGCCAGGGGCCGGAAGTCCTTGATGTTGTTTGTGACCACGGCACGGCCATCGGCGCCTGCTACTTCGAATATGACCCGGTCGGGACGACCAACGAGGTCCGGCCGTTTGGCCACTGCTTCTACGTCATGGCCCCGGTCCCTGAGCAGCCTGGCGATGTCAGGCGAAAGTTGCTCGTCGATCAGTGCCTTCACGCACGCAACGCCCGCTCGCCGGCCTCCGCCGCGGCGCGCCCGCGCTCATACTCGCCCTCGTTTCGGTCGATCTCCGCATCGATCTCGTCGCGATATTCGCCGTAGTAGGCGGCGGCCGCCTCGACCAAGCCCACCGGCACCTGTAGGTACTCTGCCGCGTCCGCAACCGAGCCTTGGTTGTCGCGGACGGTGGCAATCACCTCCCACACGTCGAGGCCCCGGCCGATGAGGCTGGCCCGACGGCCACTGGGGCCGTCGAGGAACTGGATCAGGAGATGGGCATCGTGACGCAGGCCCTCCTCGACGTAGCGCTGGGCCAGGGTTCGCTCGGCGAGCCCCGAATGCCTCGCTCGCTCCCCGAGCCGGCGGCGCGTCTCGGAGGCCAGCCGCAAGGTGTAGTGGTCAGCCACCTGAACAGCGTGGGCTCCTGGCCTCCAAGCGCCCGATGACGGCCGGGAGCGGCGAGGAGGAGCTGCCCCCGGCCCCGGCGGGGTAGGTGGCCAGGGCGGGGGGCTCGCCTCGGGGCGCCGGGGACCCGGCGGGTTGCGACGCTGAAGCGCGGGCGCCATTGCTCCCACCCGGGGTTCCGACCCGAGCGCCCGCCAGTGCCGGGGCGGCACGTCCGAAGGCCGCGGCGAAGGCGTCGCCAGCCACCGCCTTGGCCACGGTCGTGACGCGGGCGGTCGGATCGAAGGGGCAGCCCATGGCCTATCCACCTGCCAGTCGGTCACCGACTGGGTGCCCTCCCCGTCGTGCCAGCGGGCCGAGCCCACGTAGACCACCACCGAGAAGCGCTGGGCGGCGTCTCGGGCGGATCCTCGTGCTCGGGCTCATCTTCTCGGCGATCGCGATCCTGAGCGACAGCGCGTGGGAGCTCGCTGCGGACCGCGTCCGGTCCTGGTTCACGAGCTCGCCGCGTCGCCTGGAGCTCGTGGGCGGCGCGGGGCTCGCCATCTGCGCCGTAGGCCCCGCCGGGCTCGTGACCGGCCGCAGAGACTGAGCGGCCGGCCCCGGACTTCAGGCCAGGGCGCCAGCCGCCCGGAGCGCCTTGGACCTCGAGGGCTCGACTCCCCACCGCTCGAGCATCCGGTCGGCGTCGTCCCCGCTGAGGTAGCTCCCCGGCGTGGCCTCGCCCGGCGTCCGCTCGAAGCGCGGGACCGGCGCGGGCTGCACCGCCCCGTCCATCTCGAGGAACGTGCGCCGAGCCGCGATGTGCTCGTGACGGTGCGCCTCGCCGGGGGCGAGCACCGGGGTCGCACAGGCGTCGGTGCCCTCGAAGATCGACGCCCACTCGTCGCGGGACTTGGTCTTGAAGATCGAAGCGAAGCGCTCCTTCATCTCCCGCCAGTGCGTCCGGTCCATCTGGTGCGGGAGGTCCTCGCCCTCGAGGCCAAGCCCGCGCAGGAGGGCCGCGTAGAACTGCGGCTCGATCGCGCCGAGCGCGAAGTAGCCGCCGTCGGCGGTCTCGTAGACCTCGTAGAAATGGGCGCCGGTGTCGAGGATGTTCACGCCGCGCTCGTCCTGCCACGCCCCCATCGCACGGTGCGAGTAGAGCATCGTCGTGAGCGAGGCGGCGCCGTCGACCATCGCCGCGTCGACCACCTGGCCTCTGCCGGTGCGGGCCGCTTCGACCAGGGCCGCGACCACGCCGAAGGCGAGCAGCATCCCGCCCCCGCCGAAGTCGCCCACCAGGTTGAGCGGCGGGGTCGGGCGCTCGCCCTCGCGCCCGATCGGCCACAACGCCCCGGCGGTCGCGATGTAGTTGATGTCGTGGCCGGCGGTGTGCGCCCAGGGACCGTCCTGGCCCCAGCCGGTCATCCGGCCATAGACGAGGCGTTCGTTGCGGGCGTGGCATTCGGCGGGCCCGAGGCCCATGCGCTCGGCCACGCCCGGCCGGAACCCCTCGACCAGGGCGTCGGCCGCCGCGACGAGGTCGAGCACGAGGTTGACGCCCCCCTCGGACTTGAGGTCGATCCCGATCGAGGTGCGGCTCCGGAGCAGGAGGTCCGAGCCGGCGGTGCCCCGGCCGGCCGGCGAGTCCTGCCTGGTGACGCGCAGGACCTCGGCCCCGGCTTCGGCCAGCAGCATGGAACCGTAGGGCACTGGCCCGATCCCGCCCAGCTCGATCACCCGCATGCCCTTCAGTGGTCCGCTCATGGCGACGATGGTGGTGGGCGGGCCCGGCCCGGTCAAGCCGGCTCGGGTGGCAGGCTCGGGTCGTGAACACAGCGTTGCCCGGGCGCGTCGCGTTCGCCCCGGGCCGGGTGAACCTGATCGGCGAGCACACCGACTACAACGACGGGCTCGCGCTCCCGATGGCGATCGGCCTCGGCGTCGAGGTCTCCCTCACGCCCTCCGACGGTCCCGGGCTGGTCCTCGAGTCGAGCCTCGGCACCGCCCAGATCGGTCCCGGCGCCGAAGTCGCGCCCTGGGCGTCGCTCGCAGCCGAGCTCGCCGGACGCCTCGGGGCGGGCGCCGGCGTGGTCCGGGTGCGCTCGGAGCTCCCGATCGGCGCCGGGCTCTCCTCGAGCGCGGCCTTCTCGGTGGCGCTCGCGCTGGCGCTCGGGGCCGAACCGCTCCCGTTGGCCATCGCGCGCCTGTGCCAGGAGGCCGAGCACGCGACGGGCGCGCCGGTCGGGCTGATGGACCCGCTCACCGTGATGTCGGGCGTGGCCGGCCATGCGCTCGCCATCGACTTTGCGACGCTCGGGGTGACCCCGGTGCCGGTGCCGAGCGACGCCGGGTTCGTGGTCGTCGACTCGGGGGTGCCCCGGACGCTCGGCGCGTCGCCGTATGCCGAGCGACGTGGCCAATGCGAGGCGGCTGCGGCGGCGATCGGCCGCCCACTCGGACGGGCGGATCCCGGGGACCTGCAGCGCATCGCGGATCCCGTGCAGCGACGCCGCGCCGCCCACGTCGTCTCGGAGTGCGAGCGCGTGCGGGAGTTCGCCGAGGCGGTCGTCGGTTCGGACCTCGAGCGGGCCGGCACGCTCATGGTGGCGAGCCACGCCTCGCTGCGCGACGACTTCGAGGTGTCGACGCCGGAGCTCGATCGCCTGGTCGAGGAGGCTTGCGCGACCGACGGCGTCTACGGTGCCCGGCTCACCGGTGCGGGGTTCGGCGGGTGCCTGATCGTCCTCTGCCGGCCCGGCACCGCGCTCAACCTCGGCGTCCGGCGCTGGGAGGTCGCACCCTCGCCCGGCGCCCGGGTGCGCGACGATGCCGGCGTGGCATAACCGGCGCCGTGGGAACCTGGACTCGTGGAGCTCGCCCACGATGTCCCGATAGCCCGCACCCATGGCGGCCAAACACAAGATCGCGTGCCGCCCTCTTGGGGCAATCAGTCTCGTGCGTCGTCCGACCCGTAACCTCCTCGCCGAACCAGCACAGGTTGCCCACCCGACAAGGGACGTAGCGATGACCCCTTGGGACCGCAGTCAGTCGGGCGCGACGTAGACGACCTGCACGATCTCCTCCCCCGAGGGCACGCGCACCGCGACCGGCTCGACCCGGCGCCAGCCGCAGCGCTCGTAGAAGGCGACCGCCCCGCTCCCCTCGTCCACGCCCAGCACCGGGACGAGCCCGAGGCGCCGCGCCCGGCCGACCGCCTCGTCGAGGAGCAGCACCCCGACCCCGAGGCGCCGGGCACCCGGTGCGACCAACAGGCGCGTGACCACGCAGAGGGCGTCGAGGGGGAGGTCGAGGAAGCGCCCCGCCGACTCCACGATCGTCCGCGGCTCGGCCGAGGCGCGGAGCGCGACGTGGCCGACCAGCTCGTCCCCGACGAGGGCCACCCAGATCCCGAGCGCGTCGGGCAGCGTGAGGAAGCCGGGAAGGTCGTGGGCCCCGTAGATCGGATATCCGTCGCTCGCGTGCACCGCGGCGGCGACCCCGAGGCACACATCGAGATCCGCATCGGTGCGCGCCCGGAGGGCGACCGCCGAAGCGCCCGGGGACGAGGCGGCGTCGCTCAGCTCGGCCCGGCTGCTGCGGCGACCGAGGCCGCGACCAGCCGCCCGAGCGCGGCAGCGGCGGCGCCCGAGTCCACCGAGAGGGAGGCGATCGCGACCCCCTGGGCCAGGTCGCCCGCTCGCCCGCAGACGACCAGCGCGGCCGCCGCGTTGAGCACGCCGATGTCGCGCTGGGGCCCCTCGGTGCCGTCGAGGACCCTGCGGATCGCGAGCGCGTTGAAGGCGGCGTCCCCGCCCGAGAGCTCGGTCATGGTCGCCCGCTTGATCCCGAGATCGAGCGGCTCGAGTCGCCAGGTGGTGAGCTCGTAGTCCCGACCGTCCCCGACGAGCTCGACCACCGTCGAGGGCGAGGTGACGCTGAGCTCGTCGAGCCCGTCGTCGGCACAGAGCACCATGGCGTGCAGCGACCCGTTCGCGCCGAGGACGCCCGCCATCTTCTCGGCCATGGCCGGGTCGCTCACCCCGACCAGCTGGTGCTTGGCGCGTGCCGGATTGGCGAGGGGCCCGAGGAAGTTGAAGACCGTCGGCACCCCGAGCTGGCGGCGCACCGGTGCGACCCGCCCGTAGGCGGGGTGGAAGCGCGGCGCGAAGCAGAATCCGATCCCCGCCTCGGCGACGCAGGCCGTCACGCCCTCGGGGCCGAGGTCGACGACGACCCCGAGGGCCTCGAGCACGTCGGCGGTGCCGACCGAGGACGAGGCGGCCCGGTTGCCGTGCTTGCACACCCGCACCCCGGCCCCGGCTGCGATGAGCGCGGCCAGGGTGGACACGTTGATGCTGCCGAGCCGGTCGCCGCCGGTGCCCACGACGTCGAGGAGGTCGCCCTCGAGGTGCAGCGGCTGGGCCCGGGCGAGCATCGCCCGCACGAAGCCGAGCATCTCGGGCACGGTCTCGCCCTTCGCCCGCAGGGCGATGGCGAGGGCCGCGATCTGTGCCTCAGTCGCCTCGCCGTCGAGCACCTGGCCGAAGGCGCACTCGGCCTCGGCCGCGTCGAGCGTGCCGCCCGAGAGCACCCGGGAGAGGACCCCGGGCCAGCCCCCGAGCCCAGCGAAGGTCTCCACTCAGTCCCACCACAGGTCGCCGTCGAGGACCCCCCTGGCGATGAGCCCCAGCTGGACCTGGGAGGTCCCCTCCACGATCGTCAGCTGCTTGGCGTCCCGGTACCACTGCTCGGCCGGGTGGTCCTCCATGTAGCCGGCCGCGCCGAGCAGCTGGACGCAGAGCCCCGAGGCCCGGACCGCGAGCTCTGTCGCGTGGTACTTGGCCATCGACAGGTACGGCACGTGCTCCTTGGTGAACTTGCCCTGGTCGGCGAGGGAGGCGGCGCGGTAGGTGAGCAGCCGGGCCGCCTCGATGTCGACCGCGCACTTGGCGATCTCCCACTGGATCCCCTGGAAGTCGGCGATGGTCCGGCCGAAGGCCTGGCGCTGCTTCACGTAGTCGGTCGCGTACATGAGGGCGCCCTCGGCCAGCCCGATGCCCCGGGAGGCCACGATCGGGCGCATCGAGTTCAGCCCGAGCATCGCCAGCGCGAAACCCCCGACCTCTCCGATCACGTTCTCCGCGGGCACACGCACCTCGGAGAGGAGCAGCTCTCCGGTGTCGACCCCCCGCACCCCCATCTTGCGGTCGAGCGAACCGACCGAGACTCCCGGAGTCGAGCGATCGACGATAAAGGCCGTTATCGAGTCATGTCGCCTGCTCGCCGTGTCGCCTGTCTTCGCGAAGCCCGTGTACCAGTCGGCCTGCGCGATGCCCGACATCCAGCACTTGGTCCCGTTGAGAACCCAACCCCCCGGGTTGCTCGGATCCGGCGTCGCACGCGTGCGCATCCCGACGACATCGCTGCCTGCCTCGGGCTCCGACAG
>DAHUYG010000018.1 GCA_027315315.1 Acidimicrobiaceae bacterium
CCTGCCGGTGCTGCGGGGCGACTGCCGCCGCCTGACCGACGACACGGGGTGGAGGCCCGAGATCCCCCTCGACGACACCCTGCGCGACGTCCTCGCCTACTGGCGGGAGGCCGGGCGCTGAGCGAGCTCCCTCGGCCCCCCGAGGAGATCGACGCCGGCCCCGTGGTGCTCCGCCGCCACACCCCGGGCGACGGCCCCGCCCTCGTCGCGGCCATCAACGAGAGCCTGGAGCACCTCGCAGCGTGGATGGCGTGGGCCCAGGCCCCGGCGACCGAGGCCTCGATCGGCGAGTTCCTGGCCGGCGCGACGCGCGACTGGGACGAGGGCCGCGACTTCGCCTTCGCCGTCTGCGAGCGCCCGGCGCGCCCGGGGGGGCCGGTCATCGGCGGCTGCGGCCTGCACCGGCGCGGCGGCCCCGACGTCATCGAGATCGGCTACTGGGTGCACGCCCGGTACACCCTGCGCGGCATCGCCCGGGCGCTCGCCGTCGCGCTCCGGGATCTGGCGTTCGCGATGGGCATTCCCCGGGTCGAGATCCGCTGCGACGAGCGCAACGTGGCCAGCGCCTCGGTCGCCCGCAGCGCCGGCTTCACCCTGGTGGGCACGCTGCTTGGCGAGCCCGACGCCGCGGGCCTCCCGGGGCGCACGGCGATGATCTTCTCGGCGGAGCGCCCGCCGGGCTGATCAGGCCGGCGGGTCGGCCTCGGCATGCGAGGTGGCCCCGGCCGTCGCATCGGTGCTCGCCTCCCGGGCCGCGTCGGCCAGGTACCGGCTCACCTTGGACCTCGCCCCCTCGATGCGGGCCTGGGCGATCGTCGCCACGTGGCGGGCCGGCTCGGGGAGGCGGCCGGTGACCGGCTGGAGCGAGGACTCGACGGTGCGCAGTGCCTCGCCCACGATGGCGTCGAGGTGGCTGGCCCGGCGGAAGGCCTCGGCCCGCAGGGCGTCGTAGGTGGGGCCGATGCGGTCGTGGTGACGGAGGCGCCGGTCGAGCTCGACCCGGCCGACCTGGAGCTTCTGGAGGCCGAGCACCCCGAGGCCGACTGCGGTGTCCACGGCGCCGCGCGCGAGGCCGGTGAACCTGGAGAACTCGTCGCTGCGCTGCTCGGTGAAACCCATTGGGTGCTCCTTTTGTCGTGTGTGCGTGGGGGACCGATACCACTGTATCGCCTGTGTTAAACAGTTGCAAGCATAGGCGGGGTCGCCGGGGCCCGTTGCGGGTGGGGGAGGCCCGATAGCCTTCGCATCCTGATGGACGCGGGCGCGCCGGCGGTCGTGGCGGTGGTGGTCACGAGGGATCCGGGGCCATGGCTCGAGGAGACCCTCCGGGCCCTCGTCACCCAGGACTATCCCGAGCTGGCGATCCTCGTGGTCGCGGCGGGGGGCCGCGAGGACCCCACCGCCCGGGTGGGGCGGGTCGCGCCCGAGGCCTTCGTGCGACGGCTGGACGAGCCGCTCTCCTTCGGGGTCGCCGCCAACGAGGTGCTGGGGGCGGTCGAGGGGGCCGCCTTCTACCTGCTCTGCCACGACGACTGCGCCCCCGACCCGAGCGCGCTGCGCAAGATGGTGGAGGAGTCGCTGCGCTCCAACGCCGGCATCGTCTCGCCAAAGATCGTGAGCTGGGACGACCCCCTCGTGCTCCTCCACGTCGGGATGAACGCGGACAAGACCGGGGCGGTGATCGACCGGGTCCAGAGCCCCGAGATCGACCACGGCCAGCACGACGGGGTCCGCGACGTCTTCGTCGCGCCGAGCGGGTGCACCCTCATCCGGGCCGACCTGATGGCCGCCCTCGGGGGGTTCGATCCCGGCATCGTGGCGATGGCCGAGGACCTCGACCTGTGCTGGCGGGCCCAGGTGGCAGGGGCCCGGGTCGTGGTGGTGCCCGAGGCGCGCGTCCGACACCTCGAGGTGGTCGCCCCGGGCGTCGAGCCGGTGCTCTCGGGGCCCGACGCCCAGGCGACGCTCCAGGCGCTCCAGCGGCGCCACGAGCTGCGCACCGTCCTCAAGTGCTACGGGACCTTCAACCTGTTTCGGGTCGTGCCCCAGACCCTCGCCCTCGCGTTGGGCGAGGTGCTCGTGGCCCTGGTCTCCCGGGACCGGGCCCGGGCCCGGGCGGTCCTCGGGGCCTGGCGCTGGAACCTCGCCCACCGGCGCGAGCTGCTCGAGGCGCGTCGCGTCGTCCAGCGCTCGAGGCAGGTCCCCGACAGCCAGATCCGCAGGAACCAGGTGCACGGCAGCGCCCGGCTCTCCGAGTACCTCTCCAACGTGGGTCACCTCGGCTTCGAGGCCACCCACGCCCGCGTCGGCGCCCTCGGCCGCGACGAGGAGGTGGAGGAGCCCGAGCTCACCGGCACGATCGCCGGCGCGTTCTCCGAGGACGAGACCTTCGACGAGGACTGGGACGACCGCGGTCGCTTCGGGCGCCGCCGACGGCGGCGCGCCCGGGTGTTCGCGTCCCGGCGCTCCCGGCTGGCCGGGGCGCTCGTCGTGGCACTCGTCTTGATCATCGGGGCCCGGCACCTCCTGAGCGGCGCGCTCCCCGGGATCGGCCAGTTCTCCACGCTCTCGTCGTGGTCGGCGACCTGGCACCAGTTCCTCGCCTCGTGGAGCCCCGCCGGGCTCGGCACGACCTCGCCGCCTTCCCCCGCCTACGGGGCGCTCGGCGCGCTCGGGACGATCCTCCTCGGCGCGATGGGGCTGACCGAGAAGGTGCTCGTGCTCGGGTCGATCCCCCTCGGGGCGTGGGGCGTCTCGCGCCTGTTGGGGTCCTTCGGCTCGCCGCGCGCCCGGCTCGTCGGGGCCGTGAGCTACCTCGGCCTCCCGCTCGCCTACGACGCCCTCGCCCACGGCCGCACCGACGGCCTGGTGGCCTTCGGGCTCGCCCCGTGGGTGCTCGCCGCCCTCATGCGGGCCAGCCAGCTCGCCCCCTTCGAGGTGGCGGCCGCCCGCCACGGGCGCCGCCCGCCCCGGGCCCAGCTGCTCGGCCTCGGCGTGGTGCTCGCGATCGGGATCGCCTTCGCGCCGGCCATGGCGATCGCTGCACTCCTCTGTGGCCTCGGCCTGTGGGCCGGATCGTTCCTCGTCGGCCAGTCGGCGGCGGCCTGGCGGGCGGTGCGGGCGGCGATGGGGGCGGTGGTGGTCGCGCTCGTGCTGTGCCTGCCGTGGGTCATCGGGACCGCCCTCTCGGGCGGTCACGCACTGTCGGTCTTCGGCCTGCCTTCGGCGGCCGGGAGCCTGCCCGACCTGCCCCAGCTGCTCCGGTTCGACCTCGGGCCGATCGGCGGGTCGCCGCTCAGCTGGCTGCTCCTCGCAGCCGCCCTGCTCCCCCTCGTGATCGGGGCCGGTCCCCGGCTGGCCTGGGCCGGGCGGCTCTGGGTGGTCGCGCTCGGCAGCTGGCTGCTCGCCTGGGTGGTGGCGCGGGGCTGGACGCACTCTTTCGCCCCGTCGATCGACGTCCTGCTGGCCCCCGCGGCCGTGGCGATCGCGGCGTGCGTCGGGCTCGGGGTGGCGGCCTTTGAGACGGACCTCTTCGGGCACCGCTTCGGGTGGCGCCAGCTCGCGACCACCGTGATGATGCTCGCGGCGCTGGTCGGGGTGGTGCCGGTGGTCGCCGAGGTCTCGGACGGCAGCTACGGGCTGCCGGCCACCGGCTTCCACGACTCGTTCGAGTTCCTGGCGGCCCGGGCGCCCGACTCCTATCGGGTGCTCTGGCTCGGGGACCCCGCCGCGCTCCCGCTCGGCGGCTGGTCGATCGCGCCCGGGCTCGCCTACGCGACGAGCGAGAACGGGCCGCCCGACGCCCACTACCTCTACGCTCCGACCTCGCCCGGCCCCGCAGCGCAGCTCGCAGCGGCGGTCGAGCTCGCTCGCGAGGGCAAGACCGTGCACCTCGGCCGCCTGCTCGCCCCAGGAGCCATCCGCTACGTGGTGGTGCTCGAGGCGCTGGCGCCGAACGTGGCGGGGGTGCAGAGCGCCCAGGGCTACCCGCCGCCGGCCGACCTCGTGGCGGCACTCGACCAGCAGTCGGACCTGCGCCAGGTGCCCGGCGGCGAGGGGTTCGTGGTATTCACCAACACGGTCGGCCTCCCCGAGCGGGCGGCGCGGCGGGGATCGCCGATTCTGGGCGCGCTCGCCACGGGCGGCGCCGCGGCCGGGATCGCGCTGCCCGGTGCCGGTGACCTGTCGGGCTGGCGCCCGGTCCTTTCGGGCACCGGGGCCCAGGGCTACCGCGGGTCGGTGCCCGCCGGGGTCCTCTACTCGGCGATGGCGCCGGCCGGCGACTTCGGCCTCGACGTCTCGGGGCACGCCGTCACCGGGCACCCGGCCTTCTCGTGGGCGAGGCAGTTCGCCGTCTCGAGGGGGGGGACCACCACCCTGCGGCTGTCCGTCGTGCCCTACCCGGGCATCGGCGGGGGCCTCGAGATCGCCCTGTGGGTGATCGTCTGCGCCGCCCTCCTCGACCGACGCTTCTCGCTGCGGGCCCGCCTGCGCGCCATCGCGGCGGCACGGCCGAGCCAGACGACCCTGCCGCCCACGGCCGCCCCGACCCGGGAGCCCAGGCCGGGCTCGCCCCGCCACTCCCGGAAGGCTCCGGAATGACCCGCGCCTTCGACGACGGGTTCTTCGCCGACGAACCGGGGACCGAACCCCCGCCCCGCAGTGCGCCGGCCGGCCCCCCGCCGCGCGTCGCCCGGCGACTCCGACCGGTCCGCATCGCCCTGCTCGCGGTGATCCTCGCCGCGACCGTGGGCGCGGGGGTCGCCGACCGGGCCATCCACCGGGCCGCCCCCGCCCCCGCCCCGCCGCCCGCCGGCACCAGCCTCGCCGCGTCGAGCGTCGAGTCGTCCTCGTGGTACTGCGCGGGCACCGCCACCGACACGAGCGCCACGACCACCCTCGACCTGCTCAACACGACGTCGCGGCCCGTCAACGGGACGCTGACCGCCTACAACGCCACCTCGGGCGCGACGAGGAGCGAGCCGGTCAGCGTGCCCGCCGGAGCCCAGATCGTCGAGCAGCCCGGCGGGCTCGTCGGGGGCAACCCGGTGGCCGCCACCGTCGAGCTCGACGGCGGCGGGGTGCTCGTCGCCCAGTCGATCGCCGGCGCAACGGGGTGGACCGAGGCCGCCTGCTCGCGCTCCACCTCGGCGCGCTGGTACTTCGCGTCGGGGTCCACGCTCCAGGGCGACACCCTCGCGATGGCCCTCTTCAACCCGACGACCACCGACGCCGTCGTCGACATGACCTTCGTCACGCCCTCGGGGCTCTCGGCCCCCCAGCCCTTCGAGGGCATCGTGGTGCCGCCCGGCCACCTCGTCACCGAGGAGATCGACTCCTTCGTGCAGGACGCCGCCTCGGTCTCGACCATCGTCAACGTGCGGACCGGGGCGGTCGTCGCCGCCGAGCTGCAATCGGTCACCGCGGGCGGCGTCCGCGGCCTCTCGCTTCGCCTCGGCCGGCCCACGCTCTCGCCGTCATGGGCGCTGCCCTACTCGGTCGACGCGGCGGGGGGGACCGGCGCCATCACGGTGTTCAACCCGACCGGCCGCACCGAGCGAGTGCGGCTCACGCTTCGGCCGGGAACCTCGCCCGCCGCGGTGTCCACCAGGAGCATCGCGCCGCAGAGCGCGTGGGTCCTCGACACGAGCGCCGACCCGCGCCTTCCGGCCGGCCTCGTGTTCTCGGCCCAGATCCGCACGGTGTCGGGTCCGGGGGTCGTCGTCGACCGCAGCGTGCTCGCACCGAGCTCGCTCGAGCGGCCCCAGTTCGGGGCGTTCAGCGCGCTCGCCTGGGGCGCGGGCACCCCGGCGCGGGTGGCCGTCCTGCCGGCCCCCGGGACCGAGGCCCAGCCGAGCGTGGCGGGCGCCGAGGTCGTCGGGCTCGGGGTGGCCGACGAGGGGTCCGGGCCGCTCGACGCCACCGTCTATGCGCTCGAGGGCCCGGGGCGGCTGGTGGTGGTCACTCGCCTGCGGGTCCCCGCGGGCGGTGCCCGCAGCGTGCCGATCGGGATCATCGGGGGCACGGGGCATGTGCCGCTCGTCGTGAAGGCGGACGGGCCGATCGGGGTGATCGAGGACCTCGCGCCGAGCGCCGGGCTCGACGTCGTGGCGCTCGCCGGATCGGGGTCGCCCGAGGGGTGAGCGGGGGCGGGGCGCGTCGGGCGTCGCGAGGAGTTCCCTCGGCGTTTGATGCCTTCGGGTGGCCGGGCCCGCCTCCCAACTCAGGCCCGGCGCATGGCCCCACCGGGGTGGGCCGCCGGGCACGCCCGGTGCGGGGGATCCTCGGGCGCGGCGCCCGGCTCAGCGCTCGCCGGAGGGATCGGTCGGGGGCGGCGGGCTCCACTGGGGCGGCGGCCACTGCGGCGCCGGCCAGCCCGAGGGGGTGGGCGGGCGCGTCGGCACCGACTGCTGGGGCTGGGCGCCGACATGGGTCGGCGCCTCGGTGCCGGTCGGGGCCTTGCCGATGCCCGAGCCGTTGGACCCGTTGCCGTTGAACGACTGCGTCGCCTTCTTGCCCGTCTCGTGCACCGGGCGGCCGTAGGCCTCGTCGACCAGGCGGCCGACCTCGGCGCCGTCGATGGTCTCCTGCTCGAGGAGCGACCTCGCTACCGCGTCGAGGCCCTTGCGGTGCCGGGTGAGCAGCTCGAGGGAGCGCTCCTCTTGGCCCCGCAGGATCCGCTCGACCTCGTCGTCGATGATCTGGCCGGTGTGCTCGGAGTAGTCCCTCGTGTGCATCAGGTCCTCGCCCAAGAAGACCTGGCCCTGGGAGCCCCAGGCCATGGGGCCGATGTCCTCGCTCATGCCCCACTCGCGCACCATCTTGCGGGCGAGCTCGGTGTTGCCGACGAGGTCGTTGGCCGCACCGGTCGACAGGTCGCCGTAGACGATGAGCTCGGCCGCCCGGCCGCCCATGCGGACGCACAGCGCGTCCTCGATGTGGCTGCGCGGGTGGATGTGGCGCTCCTCCATCGGGAGCTGCTGGGTGACGCCGAGCGCCATGCCGGTCGGCAGGATCGTGACCTTGTGGACGGGGTCGGCGAACTCGAGGACGTAGGCGAGGACGGCGTGGCCGCCCTCGTGGTAGGCGACCCGCTCCTTCTCCTCGTCGGAGAGCACCAGGCTCTCGCGGCGCTGGCCCATGAGGACCCGGTCGCGCGCCGACTCGAAGTCGATCATCGAGATGGTGGCGCTCCCGCGTCGCACGGCGTGGAGGGCGGCCTCGTTGACCAGGTTGGCGAGGTCCGCACCGCTCATCCCAGGGGTGCCCCGGGCCACGATCTCGAGGTCGACATCGGGGCTCATGCGCTTGTCGCGGCAGTGGACCTGGAGGATGGGCAGGCGCTCCTCGAGGTCGGGGAGCGGGACCACGATCTGGCGGTCGAAGCGGCCCGGGCGCAGCAGGGCCGGGTCCAAGATGTCGGGCCGGTTGGTGGCGGCGATCATGACCACGCCCTCGGCGGGATCGAACCCGTCCATCTCCGAGAGCATCTGGTTGAGGGTCTGCTCGCGCTCGTCGTGGCCCCCACCCAGACCCGCGCCGCGCTTGCGGCCGATCGAGTCGATCTCGTCGACGAACACGATGGCGGGCGCCTGCTTGCGGGCGGTCTGGAAGAGGTCCCGCACCCGTGAGGCCCCGACCCCGACGAACATCTCCATGAAGTCCGAGCCGGTCACAGACAGGAACGGGACGCCGGCCTCACCGGCAACTGCCCGGGCGAGCAGCGTCTTGCCGGTCCCCGGGGGCCCCACCAAGAGCACGCCCTTGGGGATCTTGGCCCCGATCTCCTTGAACCGGCCGGGGGTCTTCAAGAAGTCAACGACCTCGGAGATCTCCTGCTTCACCCCCGCGTACCCGGCCACGTCATTGAAGGTGGTCGACGGGCGCTCCGAGCTGTACAAGCGGGCGCGCGAGCGACCGATGGACATGATCCCCGACATCTGGCCCCTGGCCTGGCGGGTGAAGAACCAGAGCATGGCCACGAACAAGAGGATGAACACGAGGTAGGGGAGCAGGCTCGAGAACAGGCTGGAGGACGGCTCCGAGTAGTTCACCTTCACGCCGTCGTGGCGCAGCGTGTTCACGTCGGTCTGGCTGTAGGGATTCGGGCCCTGGGTCGTGTACGACGTGTCGTTCGTCAGCTTCCCGGTGATCACTCCGGTCGTGTTGTCGATGGTGGCCGTCGACACCTGGTGGCCGTTGGCCCTGCTCAGGTACTGGGAGTACACGATCGAGGTGGACGAGGAGTGGGGGAGCAGCGAGGGGACGATCAGGACGGCCAGCACCGCGACGATGAGGACCGTCCAGATCCAGCGCCAGCTCTGATCGGTGCCGTTCGGGTTCTGCTGCTGGTTGCCGCCGGCGTTCTGCTGCTGGCGGTTGAACGGCCTATCGGGCCGTGACGGGCTCACCGGGCCATGCTAGGCGCCCCACCTCACGAACTGGTACCGACGCCCGACGCGCCGACGTCGCGCCATTCAGCGTACTTACGCTGCTCTTACGCGCTGCGAACGGTTCGCGTTTAGCGCGTGTGGCGCCGGCTCGGCGCGAGGGGCCGGAAGTATCGTTGCTCGATGCCCTCCCCCGGCGACGAAACGTCGAAGGGCGCGCCTCGATCGAGCGGCGACGCACCCGTCGCAGCGCCTCCTCCGCTGCCCCCGGGTTTCGTCGTCCGCGATGCCCCCGCCCGGCGCCGCTTTGTGCCGGCGAGCCGCTCGGATGCCGGGCTCTGGGTGCTGAGCGCGGTGCTCGGGTTCGTCGTCGGCCAGATCGTGGCCCTCGTGGTGGTGGCCGTGGCGGCCGACGTGACGGGGAACTCGTCCCGGCTCGGCGCGATCGAGCGGCTCGCCGCACCCCCCGCCTGGTACATCGGCTCGGGGCTGGTCGGCCTGTGGGTCGGCTTCTTCCTCGCCCCCCTCGTCGCCTCCAAGCTGCGGGGCACCGGGCGCCTGCTCGCGGACGTCGGGCTCGCCTTCCGGCCGATCGACGTCGTCGGGATCGCGATCGGCATCGGCGGCCAGCTCGTCGTCGCCCTCCTCTACGCCCCCTTCGTCAACCACCTGCACAACTTCCAGGCACCGACCACCAAGATCACCGGCGGCGCCCATGGGGGGGCGTTCGTGGTCATCGCGGTCCTGACCGTGCTCGGGGCGCCGTTCTTCGAGGAGGTCTTCTTCCGCGGCCTGTTGTTCCGCGGCCTGCTCGGGCTCTTCGGGTTCGACGGCGGCGCCGCGGGATCGCGCTGGGCGCCGCGGGTCGTCCTCCCGGTAGTGCTCGACGGCGCCCTCTTCGGATTGGCCCACGCCGAGTGGCAGCAGTTGGCTGGCCTCGCGGTCTTCGGGTGCATCCTCGCGGTGGTCGCGCTCCGGACGAAGCGCCTCGGCATGAACATCGTCTCGCACGCGAGCTTCAACCTGATCGCCATCATCGCGGTGGCCTCGTCCCGCTCGGGTCTCATCCACTGAGGCCCGCTTGACGCGTCTCGCCGAGGCCGGAGTGCTCGAAGCGTCCGGGGAGCCGCCCGAGCCGGTCGAGCGCTTCTCCGGCCGGCGGTTGCCCGGTTGGCTCCCCGCCGTCTGCAGCCTCGCGGCGATCGCCGGGGTCGTCGTGGTGACGCTGTGGCAGCTGCACCCGAGCCTGCTCCTCTCCAACACCACGACCACGGGCGGGGACACCGGCGCGCACTTCGTGATGCCGGCCTACCTGAAGCACCACCTGCTCCCGAGCGGGCGGCTCACCGGCTGGGACCCCGCTTGGTACGACGGATACCCGATCTACACCTTCTACTTCGTCGTCCCCGACCTGCTCGCGGCGCTCGGCAGCTACGTCATCCCCTACGGCATCGCCTTCAAGCTGGCGACCGTCGCCGGTTCACTCCTCATGCCGGTCGGCGCATGGGCGTGCGGCCGGCTCTTCGGGCTCCGCGCACCGGGTCCGGCGGCGCTCGCCGCGGCGACGTTGCCCTTCCTCTTCGACTACACGTGGACGATCTACGGGGGGAACCTCTTCTCCACCCTCGCCGGCGAGTACGCCTACGCGCTCGCCATCCCCCTCGCCCTCCTCTTCCTCGGGCTTTTCGCGCGGGGCCTGCGCACCGGCCGGGGGCGGGGCTGGGCCGCTGTGGTGCTCGCGCTCACGATCCTCTCCCACATCGTCCCGGCCGCGCTCGCCCTCGTGGGGGCCGCCGTGCTCGTCGTCCTCGAGCTCACCGGGGACTGGATCCGCCCCGACGACGGCCTGCCGAGGGCCCGCCCCCTCGAGCGCGGGCGGATGCTGTGGTGGGGGTCCTCCACCGTCGTCCTCGGCGTCGCGCTGTCGGCCTGGTGGCTCGTGCCCTTCCTCCTCGACAACTCGTACGCGACCCAGATGGGCTACCTGAACGTCACGACCTACCGGACGCTGCTCTTCCCCCACGCCGACCTCTGGGCGATCTGGGCCGCGGCGGTGGCGGTGATCGTCGCAGTGGTGCTGCGCAGCCGCTTCGGGATCCTCTTCTCGGTGCTCGGCGGGCTTTCGGCACTCGGGCTCGCGGTCGACCCCCAGGGCGCCCTCTACAACGTGCGGCTCTTGCCCCTGTGGTTCCTCTGCATCTATCTGATGGTCGGCTGGCTGGCGGCGGTGATCGTGCGCCGGTTGGTGCTCATGTGGCGGGACCGGCGCGAGTGGATCGACTCCTACGAGTCCCCGCCGGTCGTGCGCCGCTACCGCTTCGGGCCGGCCGCCGTCGCCGGGCCGCTCGTCGTCCTGCTCGGGGCGCTCGTGGTCGTGGTCCCGCCCTTCGTGGTGCCGGCCGACAAGCTGCCGGTGACGCCGGGGGCCAACCAGATGAGCGCCTGGGCGACCTGGAACTACACCGGTTATGAGGGCAAGGCCGCCTACCCCGAGTTCCGGGGGCTCATGGCGACGATGACCCGGGTCGGGCGTCGGGACGGGTGCGGGCGGGCGATGTGGGAGTACAACTCGGACCAGAACCGCTTCGGGACCCCCGAGGCGCTCATGGACCTCGCGTACTTCACCGGCGGGTGCATCGACTCGATGGAGGGGCTCCTCTTCGAGTCCTCGGCCACCACCCCGTACCACTTCTTGGACCAGGCCGAGCTCTCACGGGAGCCCTCGGACCCCATGGTCGGCCTTCCCTATGGGCCCATCGACGTGACCCTCGGGATCGAGCACCTCCAGCTGCTCGGCACCAGGTACTTCATGGCCTACAGCCCCCAGGTGGTGAGCGAGGCGCTGAAGGACCCGTCTCTCAGGCTCGTGGCCAAGAGCGGGCCATGGCACTCGGCCTACGCCGGGCAGGTCATCCCGGTCACCTGGGACGTCTTTCAGGTCCGCGACTCGGCCCCGGTCGTCGCCCTGCGCGACCTGCCGGTCGTCGAGCGGGGGATCTCCAATGCCCAGTCGAGCTGGCTCGACCCCTCGGTCGCCTGGTTCGACGCCCCGAGCAAATGGAACGTGGAGCTCGCAGCGGCCGGCCCGAGCAACTGGCCCCGGGTCGCCATCGGGGCCCGGCCACCCACGATCCCGGTGCGCCCGACCCGGGTCAGCCACATGGTCGAGGGGAACGACACGATCAGCTTCCACGTGAGCCGCGTCGGCTCGCCGGTGCTGGTCAAGACCTCCTACTTCCCCAACTGGGTGGCGAGCGGGGCCGAGGGTCCCTGGCGGGTGACCCCGAACCTGATGGTCGTGGTGCCGACGAGCCACGACGTCACGCTCTCCTACGGGCTCGGCACCGCCGGGAGGCTCGGCTATGGGATCACCGGCGCCGCGCTGCTCGTCATGCTCGGGTGGTTCGCCCTCTTCGCGCTGTGGCTCCGACCGAGGCGCCGGTCGCGGCGCGGCGGGGCGAACTAGAGATGGTGAGGTCGGCCGGCGAGGATGCTCATCGGATCCGCTGCGGCTGATTGTTGCTCACCCATGGCATCCCGGCGCCGTTCGCCACGATTGATTGGAGAGGGCCACCGAGGAGCCGAGTCACTACCACTGCACGGTGAGAGAACCCTTGTCGCCAAATAGGCTCCCGCTAATGCCCGACGGCGACTGGAGGGACAGCGCGTTCATGCACCGTCGGCCCTCCGTTGAGACCCTCGCCTGGGTTGCGGCGTCGATGGGGCGGGCCAGTCGCATTGTTGGTTATCGCCGATTGACCGGTGGCGTCTGCTCCGCCGTACATCGGCTGACTGTCGAGCGACGTGGAATGCGAACGTTCGTCGTACTGCGGCAGTACCCGGGCGGTGTTGGCGTGGAGCCGGATTTGGAGAGGGAGATCGCCAACCTTGATGTGGTGGGGGGCAGCGGGCTCCCGGTTCCGAGTGTCCTGGCCACCGACGTTGCCGGGTCTTCGACGGGGGGCGCGCCATCGCTGCTGATGACACGGTTGCCTGGGCATGTTGACCTCAATCCGGCGGAACCTCGGACGTGGATGGCGAGGATCGCTGAGATCGCAGTGTTGATGCATTCCCTCGACCTCCCCGCGAGGACGTTTCGCCCTTGGACGGATTCTTGGATCGCTCCACTGGACGGGTTTCAGGTGCCGGTCGACGCGCAAAGCCCGGCCGTGTGGAAGGCGGCGTTTGGTGTCATGGCGGAGTCGCCGCCGAAGGACACTGCCGTCTTCCTGCACTGCGATTACTTGCCTGTCAACATGCTGTGGTCGCGCGGGAGGATTACTGGATTGACCGACTGGAATGGCATTCATCGGGGGGCGCGCACGATCGACGTCGGGCACTGTCGGCGATATTTGGCGGCGCTCTACTCGCCGGAGTGGTCGGAGCAGCTGTGGTCGCTCTATGAGTCGATCGCCGGGGTGGGTCTCGATCCGTGGTGGGACCTGTATGCCCTGCTGCATTACGACGACAGCGCGCCGAAGTGGATTCGAAGGCAGGTCGCTGGGCGCCGTCGCGTCGATGTGTCCGGCATGACCGCCAGGGTCGAAGCCGCTATCGAGACAGCGCTACGGCGCCTCGGATAACTGCGGGGTCCCCGGTGGTGCCCTCTGCGTCGGCACTGACCCACTGAAGCGAGTCAGTGCCGACGCGTTCTGCCAGGCCGTCTCCACGATCCAGGCAACCAGAAGCTCCGTCGCCACGTCCACGACGGCATGGACCTTGTACCCATGGAGTCCTGTGCCCTTGGGGGTCGAGATGGACGACCGGTGGCCCCAGGGTGCGTGGGGGTCGGAGAACTTCTTGTGCTCCGGGCCGTGGTTGAACGCAACCCGCTGGCCGTTGGCGTAGGGGGGAGGGTCCGCGCCGTCGATTGCGACCTTCTCGCCCATTTCGGACGCTGTTGGCCGATCCGGCCAGCATCCGCGTCGATGCGCTCGGTGACCAGGTAGGCGTGCTCGCCCAGTTAGATCACTCGAGCCGACACCACAGCGGCGGATAGAGGAGCCCGTCTGCGAGGGAAGCCAAATCAGTTGAAGCGCTCGTAGTCGGGCGCCACCTTCAAGAGCACCCGTTCGCTCTTCACCTCGGGCTGGTAGGGGCCGCCGGTGTACTTCTCGCTGAGCTCGTCGATGTGGGCGCGGGCCTCGGGCCCCCGGACCTCCTCGACGACCCGCCCGCGCACCTCGGCGTAGTGGTAGGGGTTCGACGCGTCGATGACCGTGACGGTGACCCTCGGGTCGCGAGCCAGGTTCTTGTACTTCTGGCGGTGCACCTCGGTGTTGATGAGGAGGTGCTTGTCGTCGGCGTCGATCCACATGACGTTGGTCTGGGCCCGCCCGTCGGCGAAGAGCGTGGTCAGGGCGGCGAAGTTCTTGCCCTTGGCGAGTTCCTTGGTCTTGTCATCCATGCGATGCACCGTACCGGGACCGAGGCGGGGACTCGTCGGCGGGGGCCGGGCGAGGTCGTCGAGCAAGGCCCCCGGGTAGCGTGGACGCGTCGTGAGCACCCTCGCCGGAGCCCGTCGGACGCCAGCGGGCGGCGACACGATGTCGCGGGCCCGTCGATACGGGGTGCTTGCGATCTGCTGCATGAGCCTGTTCATCGTCGGCATGGACCTGACGGTCGTGAACGTGGCCCTGCCCTCGCTCGGGCGGGACCTGCACGCAACGGTGAGCGGCCTGCAGTGGGTCATCGACGCGTACTCCATCGTCCTCGCGTCGCTCCTCATGTTCTCGGGCTCGACCGCCGACCGGCTGGGGCGCCGGCGGACCTTCCAGGTGGGACTGGTCCTCTTCACCCTCGGGTCGCTCGCCTGCAGCCTCGCCCCGTCGCTGCCGCTCCTCGTGGTCTTCCGCATGCTCCAGGCGGTCGGCGGCTCGATGCTCAACCCGGTCGCGATGTCGATCATCCGCAACACCTTCCACGAGCCGCGCGAGCGGGCCCAGGCGATCGGGCTGTGGGGGGCGGTGATCGGGGTGAGCATGGCGCTCGGCCCCGTCGTGGGCGGCGTGCTGGTCGAAGACGTCGGCTGGCGCTCGATCTTCTGGATCAACATCCCGATCGGCGTTTCGGCGATCGTGCTCACGGCGTTGTTCGTGCCCGAGTCGATGGCGCCGCGCCCGAGGCGCCTCGACCCGATCGGCCAGGTGCTCATGAGCGTGCTCCTGGCCTCGCTCACGGCCGGGATCATCGAGGGCCCCGACCACGGATGGAGGTCGCCCCTCATTCTCGGGCTCTTCGTCCTCGCACTCGGCGCCTTGATCGGCATCGTCACCCTGGAGCCCGCCCGCGCCGAGCCCCTCATCGACCTGCGCTTCTTTCGCAGCGCCCCGTTCTCGGGGGCCACGATCATCGCGATCTGCGCGTTCGTCGCCATGGGGGGGTTCTTGTTCTTGAACACCCTCTACCTCCAGGGCGTGCGGGGGCTGTCCCCGCTCGGGGCGGGGCTCGACAGCATCCCGATGGCCGCCCTCACCGTCGTCACCGCACCGGTCTCGGGGTGGCTGGTCGGCCGGGTCGGGGCGCGCTTCTCGCTGCTGGTCGGCGGGGCGGCCATCGTGGTGTCGGGGTGGATCCTCACCGGCGTGGCCCTCCACACCTCCTTCACCCGTCTCTTCGTCGCCTACGTGGTCTTCGGTCTCGGCTTCGGGTTCGTGAACCCCCCGATCACCAATGCCGCGGTGTCGGGCATGCCCGCCAGCCAGGCCGGGGTGGCGAGCGCCGTGGCCTCCACCAGCCGGCAGGTCGGCCAGGCCATGGGGGTCGCGCTGGTCGGCGCCCTAAGCGCCGCCGGGGCGGTCGGCGCCCACATCGCCCCGGCCTTCGCCAGGGACTCGCACCCCGGCTGGTGGGTCGTGACGGGGGCGGGGGTGCTCGTGTTCCTCCTCGGGTTCGGGTCGACCACCCGGTGGGCGGCCCGCACCGCCGAGCGGACCGGCGGCCTCTTCGACGAGGGGGGCGCACCGGGCACGCCGGCGCTCGTCACGCTGCGCATTCGATGATCCGGGGGCCCGCCCGGGGACGCCCCGCGCCCAGGGGTGGGCTCGCGGGGGACGGGTAGGCTCCCCCCGTCATGGGCGATCCCGACGCCGTCTTCAAGGCCTACGACGTCCGGGGCACCTATCCCGACCAGCTCGACGCGGAGCTCTGCCGCGCCGTGGGCTCGGCCGTCGCCCGGTTCACCGGGGCCGAGCGCCTCCTGGTCGTCCGGGACATGCGGCCCTCGGGCGTCGAGCTGTCCGCGGCCTTCGCCGAGGGCGCCCGGTCGATGGGCACGAGGGTGACCGACCTCGGGATGGCCTCGACGGACTTCTTGTACTTCGCCTCGGGCACCCTCGATTCGCCCGGCGCCATGTTCACGGCGTCGCACAACCCGGCCAACTACAACGGCATCAAGCTCTGCCAGGCCGGGGCGGCACCCATCGGCGCCGAGACCGGGCTGGTCGAGATCAAACGCCTCGCGACCGAGTACCTGGCGAACCCGGCCGAGGGGGACCTCGCCCCGATGGACCACGCCGAGATGCTCGAGGACTACGGGGCCCATGTCCGGGGCTTCGTCGACGCCTCGGTGCTGCGGCCGCTGCGGGTGGTGGCCGACACCGCCAACGGCATGGGCGGGCTCGTCGCGCCGATCGTCTTCGCGCCCCTGCCCTTCGAGCTCAGCGTCCTCTACGGTGAGCTGGATGGGACCTTCCCGAACCACCCGGCGGACCCGATCCAGCCCGAGAACCAGGCCGACCTGAAGGCCGCCGTCTTGGAGGAGAAGGCCGACGTGGGGCTCGCGTTCGACGGCGACGCCGATCGCGTCTTTCTCGTCGACGAGCTGGGCGCCACGGTGTCGGGATCCCTCACCACCGCCCTCGTGGCCGCCTCGATGCTCGAGAAGCACCCCGGGGCCACGATCCTCTACAACCTCATCTGCTCCAAGGTGGTCCCCGAGACGATCGCCGATCGCGGCGGGGTCGGGGTCCGGACGCGGGTGGGCCACTCCTACATCAAGCAGTCGATGGCCGAGACCGGCGCGGTCTTCGGGGGGGAGCACTCCGGGCACTACTACTTCGCCGAGAACTACCGGGCCGACTCGGGCCTCATCGCCGCCATGGTGGTCCTGGAGCTCATGTCCAAGAGCGACCGCCCGCTCTCCGAGCTCCTCGAGCCCTTCCGCCGCTATGCGGACTCGGGCGAGATCAACACCGAGGTGCCCGACCCGGAGGCCGCCGTCGGGGCGGTCGCCGATGCGGTCGCGGGTTGCGGGGCGAGCGTCGATCGCCTGGACGGCCTCACGGTCGACCACGGAGACTGGTGGTACAACCTGCGACCGTCGAACACAGAGCCGCTCCTGCGCTTGAACGTCGAGGCGCCCGACGAGGACGCCTGCCGCCGGCACGTCGATGAGGTGCTGGAGCTGGTCGCCCGCGTGTCGGGCTAGGCGAGAACTGGAGACCACGAGCATGCCGCTGGACCCCCTCTTGATCGAGCTGTTGGCCTGCCCCCAGGACAAGGGCCCGCTCCTCTACTTCGAGGAAGAGGACCTGCTCTACAACCCGCGACTCAAGCGCGCCTACAAGATCGTCGACTCGATCCCGGTCATGTTGATCGACGAGTCGGTCGAGGTCGACGAGGCCGAGGACCAGCGGCTCACCGCCAAGGCCGCGGCCGGCGGGGCGGTCGAGACCGGCACCCCGCCCGCCGAGCAGTCCGGGGCGTGAGCGGAGCGGGCTCGCCGCTCGCCGTCGACTCGCTCGACATGTGGGGGGCGACCGCCGGGCTCCCCGAGCAGGCCGCAGCCGCCTACGAGGCGGCGCTCGCCATGGACGGGCTGCCCGATGGCGAGGACATCGATTCGATCGTCGTCCTCGGGATGGGCGGGAGCGGCATCGCAGGCGACGTGCTCGCGGCGGCCGCGCTGCGCGCCTCGCGGGTCCCCGTCGCGGTGTCCAAGTCCTACGAGCTCCCGGCCTGGGTCGGCCCGGGCACCCTCGTGTTCGCGGTCTCCTGCTCGGGCGACACTGAGGAGACCCTCTCGGCCGCCGAGGCGGCCTTCGCGGCGGGCGCCACGGTCGTCGCGCTGAGCGGCGGGGGAGCGCTCGGCGCGATGGCGGCCGAGCACGGCGCGCCGATCGTGGCGGTGCCCGCCTCCATCCCCCAGCCACGTGCCGCCATCGGCGCGATGGCGATCCCGCCCCTCGTGGTCGCCGAGCGGATGGGGCTGCTGGCCGGCGTGGTGGACCAGGTGCCAAGCGCCCTCCAACAGCTGGCCCGACGCCGGGACCAGCTGGTCGGCCCGGCCGGCCCGGCCCGCGAGATCGCCAGGCGCATCGGGCGCACGATCCCGCTCGTCCACGGGGCCCAGGGGTTGGCCGCCGTCGCCGCCTCCCGCTGGAAGACCCAGGTCAACGAGAACGCCAAGGCGCCTGCGTTCTCCTCGGTGCAGCCCGAGCTCTGCCACAACGAGATCGCCGGCTGGGCGCAGTTCGGCGACGTCACCCGCCAGGTGCTGACCCAGGTCGCCTTGCGCACCGCCGACGACCACCCCCAGGTGGCGCGGCGGTTCGACTGGGTCGCCGAGACGCTCCTCGAGGTGGTGGCCGACACGCTCGAGGTGTGGGCGGAGGGCGAGACCCCCCTGGCGCGCTTCTTCGACCTCGTGATCGTGGGCGACTTCGTCTCGCTGCACCTGGCCGAGCGCGACGGGGTCGACCCCGGACCGGTCCCGGTCCTCGTCGAGATGAAGGCCCACCTGCGGGCCTGATACGGGGCTGACGGATCAGTGCGGAGGTAAGCGCGCCCCGCCCGTCGCTAGGAGAGGCGCTCGACGATCATGGCCATGCCCTGGCCACCACCGACGCACATCGACTCCAGGCCGAACGTCTTGTCGGAGTCCTCGAGGCCGTTCAAGAGGGTCGTCATGATCCGGGCCCCGGTCTGGCCGAATGGGTGACCGAGGGCGATCGCCCCGCCCCGCACGTTCAGCTTGCCCCAGTCGATGCCGAGGTGCCGGGCCGACGGGATCACCTGCGCGGCAAAGGCCTCGTTGATCTCGACGAGGTCGATGTCGTCGATCGTCATGCCGGCACGCTTGAGGGTCTGGCGGATCGCCTCGACCGGCCCGAGGCCCATGATCTCGGGGTTGAGGGCCGAGACCCCGCTGGCCACGATCCGGGCGATCGGCGTGATGCCGAGCTCGCGGGCCCGGGTGTCGCTCATGACCACCACCGCGGCTGCGCCGTCGTTGAGCGGACACGCGTTGCCGGCGGTGACCGTGCCACCCTCCCGGAAGACCGGCTTCAGCTGGGCGAGGCCCTCGAGCGACGTGCCGGGCCGCGGCCCGTCGTCCTTCGTGACGACAGTGCCGCTCGGCGTGGTGACCGGGATGATCTCGCGCTCGAAGAACCCGTTGTTCTCCGATTCGACGGCCCGGGTCTGGGAGAGCAGTGCGAACTCGTCCATCTCCTGGCGGGAAACCTTCTCGGACTCGGCCACGTTCTCGGCGGTCTGGCCCATCGCGATGTAGATGTCGGGCAGCCCGGCCGGCGGGGTCCACGGGTCGCTCACCGCCGGGGCGCGCTTGGCCGTGCGGGCCTCGGCCTCGGCGAACAGCGGGTTGTGCGGGCCGGTGTCCGACGCGCCGTGCAGGTAGCGGCTCACGGTCTCGACCCCGGCGGAGACGAAGACGTCGCCCTCGCCGGCCCGGATGGCGTGGGCCGCCATCCGGATCGTCTGGAGCGAGGAGGAGCAGTAGCGGTTGACGGTCACGCCCGGGACCTCGAGGCCGAGCATCGTGCTCGCCACGCGGGCGATGTTGTAGCCGGCCTCGCCCGCCGGCTGGGCGCAACCCACGATGAAGTCCTCGACCGACGCAGGGTCGAGCGCGGGCACCTTCTTCAACACCTCGCTGATGGTGTGGGCGAGCAGGTCGTCGGGCCGACACTCGACGAGCGAACCCTTGTTGGCGCGCCCGATGGGGGTGCGTCCGGTCGCGACGATCACGGCTTCAGGCATCTGGTCCTCCTCACCTGGAGCGGGGAGCTCCCGGCACGGTCGTTCTCCTGAAACTAACCACACCGCGAGGGTGATCCGCACGCCGGGCCCCGCACTCTCGGGCCGGCGTAGCCGATCAGGGCCATAGGAGCCCCACCAGGCGACCGCAGAGGCCCCGAATCTCCGATGCCGCCCGGACGAAGTCGGCGGCCCCCCCACCGATCGGGTCCTCAATGTCGTCGTCGCTCGATGCTCCGAGAAGCTCTTCTCTTGTCCGACCTTCGGAGACCCGCGCGAGCCACGCAGGGAGCTCCTCGCCCACCCGCCGTGCCCCAGCGCGTTCTCCCCTCCGGACCAGCTCCTTCAAGGTGAAGGTGTGGCCCCAGACCTCGGGGAGCCTGACGACCAGCTCTCGCAGGTGCTCGCGGGTCATGCCGAGCACGAGGTCCGCCCCGGTGACCGCGGCACGGGTCACCTGGGTGCTCCGGAAGCCGTCCAAGGCCCCGGCGAGCCCGATCGCGTCCAGCGCGTCGGCGCTCTCCCGGGGGAGCGGTGCGCCGCCCGGGAGCAGGCCGGCCGAGCGGATCTCGGCGCGGACCCCCCGTGCCCACAGGAGCCGACCGAGGACCGCTTGGGCCATGGGAGAGCGGTGCTGATTTCCGGTGCAGACGAAGAGGATTCGGATGTCGGCCGAGTGTAGGGGTG
>DAHUYG010000033.1 GCA_027315315.1 Acidimicrobiaceae bacterium
CTAGGGACGCTCGGCGGCGAGCAGGGCGTTGCGCAGGAGCATGGCCCGGGTCATCGGGCCGACCCCGCCCAGGCGGGGGGTGATCCAGCCCGCGACCTCGGCGACGTCCGCATCGACGTCGGAGAGCACCTTGCGGCCGGACCAGCTGGTCCCGGCGCCGACGACGGCGGCGCCCGGCTTCACCATGTCCCTCGTCACGAGCCCGGCCGAGCCTGCCGCGGCCACCACGATGTCGGCCCGTCGGACGTGCTCGGCCAGATCGGGCACCCCGGTGTGCACCACGGTGACCGCTGCGTTGCACCCGGGCCGCTTCAGCGCGAGCAGGAGCGCGAGGGGCCGACCGATCGTGAGGCCCCGCCCGATGACGACCACGTGGCGCCCCTCGACCGGCACGTCGTAGGCGTGGAGGAGCTCCAGGATCCCGGCCGGCGTGCAAGGCAGCGGACCCGGTGCGCCCATCACGAGGCGCCCGAGATTCACCGGTTGGAGGCCCTCGACGTCCTTGTCCGGATCGACCCCGAGCAGCGCGCGCTCCTCGTCGAGGCCGGCCGGGAGGGGCACCTGGACCAAGAACGCGTGGATCTCGGGGTTCGCGTTGAAGCGGGCGATGGCCTCCTCGACCTCGCGCTGGGTCGCACTCGCCGGGAGGTGCTCGTGGAACGACGCGATGCCGACCTCGGCGCAGTCCTCGTGCTTCATGGCCACGTAGCGGGCGCTCGGGACGTCGTCGCCGACCAGGATGGTGCCCAACCCGACGCGCCGCCCCTCGGCCGCCAGCTTGGCCGTCCGCTCGGCGATCTCGCCCCGGATGCGCGCTGCGACGGCCTCGCCGTCCAGGATCACCGCGGTCATCGAACCCTCCTCGCCTCCTAGTGCCTGAAGTGCCGCTCGCCGGTCGCGACGAGCACGATCCCGGCACCGTCGGCGGCCTCGATCACGGCGGCGTCGCCGACGGAGCCCCCCGGGTGCACGACGGCACCCACCCCCGCCGCGGCCAGGACCTCGAGCCCGTCGGGGAACGGGAAGAAGGCGTCGCTCGCCCCCGCCCCGCCCTTCGCCCGGTCGCCGGCCTTCCCGACGGCGAGCTCCGCAGCGCCGACCCGGGAGGGCTGGCCGGCGCCCACGCCCACCGCCTGGCCGTCGGTCACGACGACCACCGCGTTGGACTGGGTGCGGGCGCACACCCGCCAAGCGAGCACGAGGTCCCGCCACTGCTCCTCGGTCGGCTGCGCCCTCGAGACCACCTGCCAGTCCCGGCGCGCCGCGACCAGGCGGTCGGCCTCCTGGACGAGGACCGACCCGCCGATGCTGCGCAGCTGGCGCTCGCCGGCCTCGGGCGCGGGGGCTGCGAGGAGCCTCGTCGACTTGCGCCTGGCCACCAGGCGGTCCCTCGCCTCGGGGCTGATGGCGCGGGCCACGATGACGTCGGCCTGCGGCCCGGCCGCGATCGCCTCGGCGAGGTCGAGGTCGATGGCCCCGGCCACGGCGACGATCCCCCCGAAGGCCGAGGTGGTGTCGCACTCGAGCGCTCGCCGGTAGGCCTCGGCGAGATCGCCGGCCACCGCTGCGCCGCACGGGTTGGCGTGCTTGATGATCGCCACCGCCGGGCGGTCGGCGTCGGCCGCGAGCTCATGCACGAGGCGCCACGCCGCGTCGGCGTCGAAGAGGTTGAGGTAGCTGAGGGCGCTCCCCGCCAGCTGCTCGGCGCCGTCCCACCAGCTCGCCTCCCCGCCCACGCGGTAGCGGGCCCCGTGCTGGTGGGGGTTCTCGCCGTAGCGGAGGACCTCTGCGAGCTCGAGCGTGGGGTGCAGCGTCGGGGGCAGCCGGTCCCCGTCGTCGAGCCACCCGACGATCGCGGCGTCATACGCAGCGGTGTGGGCGAAAGCGGCCCTCGCAAGGCGACGCCGGGTCGCCTCCGAAAGCGCTCCCCCGCTGCGCAGCTCGTCGAGCAGGGCGGGGTAGTCGGCGGGCGAGGTGACCACGCCCACGTGGGCGAAGTTCTTGGCGGCGGCGCGCACCATGGTCGGGCCGCCGATGTCGATGAGCTCGACCGACGGGTCGCTCGAGAAGGGATAGAGGTTGCAGACGACGAGATCGATCGGCTCGATCCCCTGCTCGGCGAGCTGGCGCATGTGCTCGGGCACCGACCGGTCGGCCAGGATCCCGCCGTGGATCGCCGGATGCAGGGTCTTCACCCGGCCCGAGAGGATCTCGGGGGCCCCCGTCACGTCGCTCACCGCACGGTGCGCGATCCCGGCCTCGGCCAGCGCGCCGGCGGTGTTGCCGCTCGCCAGGAGCTCCCAGCCGAGCTCGACCAGGCCCGAGGCCAGCTCGGCCAGGCCCCTTTTGTCGTAGACGGAGACGAGGGCCCTCATCGTTGTTCTTCCCTCCCGCTCGTGGCGAGCTCGGCCAGCATCCTTTGGACGGTCTCGGGGTAGATCCGCCGCTCGACCGCCTTGATCCGCTCGTGCAGGGACTCAACGGTGTCCCCCTCCTCCACCTCGACGGCCTCCTGGGCGAGGATCGGTCCGGCGTCGGTCTCGAGGGTGGCCAGGTGCACGGTGCAGCCGGTGACCTTCACCCCCGCAGCGAGGGCCGCCTCGACGGCATGCCAGCCCGGGAACGCCGGGAGCAGCGCCGGATGGGTGTTGAGGATGCGGCCCGGGAACGCGTCGTGGACCGGCTGCGCGAGGACGGTCCCGAATCCGGCCATGACGACGAGGTCGCTCTCGGAGCTCACCAGCGCCTCGGTGAGGGCGACAGTGAACGCCTCGCGGTCGAAGGATCGCCCGAAGCCCCCGAACTCGCCGCGGTCGACGAGCCGCGTGGCGACCCCGGCCTCGGCCGCAACCTCGAGGCCCCCGCAGGGCCGGTCGGCGAGCACGAGTGCGACCGGCACTCCCCGCCTCAGCATCGCGTCGAGGATCGTCCCGGTGCCTGACACGAGCACGGCGACGCGCACGCGCCAACCATAGAGGCCGGGCCCGGACCCCGGGACCGGGCCGCGCAACCGATCGCTAGCCGAGGCCCCGCACGATCTCGACCATCATCTCGCCGGCCTCGGTCGGATTGGACGCGACGGTGACCCCCGCCTCCCGCAGGGCGTCGATCTTCGCCTGGGCGGTGCCCTGAGAGCCCGAGATGATCGCACCGGCGTGGCCCATCTTGCGCCCCGGAGGTGCGGTGACCCCTGCGATGTAGGCGATGACCGGCTTGTCCATGTGCTGGCCGATGTAGTCAGCGGCGCGCTCCTCCTCGGAGCCGCCGATCTCGCCGATCATCATCACCGCCCTCGTCTCGGGATCGGCCTGGAAGGCCTCGAGGCAGTCGATGAAGTTCGTGCCGGGCACCGGGTCGCCCCCGATGCCGACGCACGTGGTCTGGCCCACCCCCTGCTGGGAGAGCTCGTGGAGCGCCTGGTAGGTGAGGGTGCCGGACCGGCTGACGATGCCGACGGGCCCCCCCGGCAGGGCGATGTCGCCCGCGGTGATCCCGATGTTGGCCTTGCCCGGCGAGATGATCCCCGGGCAGTTCGGGCCGATCAGGCGGGTGCCGGGGTGCTCGCGCACCAGGCGGTTGTAGGTGAGCGCCTCGTCCTGAGCCGGGATGAACTCGGTGATGCACACGATCAGGCTGATCCCGGCGTCCGCCGCCTCCAAGATCGCGTCGCACGCGAATCGCGGCGGCACCACGACGAAGGAGGCCGTGGCGCCGGTCACCTCGACGGCCTCGGCGACGGTGTCGTAGATGGGGACCCCTTCCACGTCGGTGCCGCCCTTGCCCGGGGTGACCCCCGCCACCACCTTGGTCCCGTAGTCGCGGTTGCGCAGACCGTGGAAGCGGCCCTGCCCGCCGGTCAGGCCCTGGACGACGACGGTGGTCGTCTCGTCGACGAAGATGCTCACGTCTCTCTCCTCGAACTCTCGGGTCGGACTATCGGGCCAGCTCGACGGCCCTTCGGGCCGCCGCCAGCATCGTCGGCTCGGCCAGCACGCTGTCCGAGAGGTGCGAGGCGAGGAGGGCTCTCCCCGCCTCGGCGTTGGTGCCATCGAGGCGCAGCACGATCGGCGAGTGGATCTCGACGTTGGCCAGAGCGGCGATCACGCCGTTCGCGACATCGTCGACCCGGGTGATCCCGCCGAAGATGTTCACGAGGATCGCCTTCACGCTCGGGTCGGCGTTGATGACCTCGAGCGCTGCGGTCATGACCTCGGCGTTGGCGCCGCCCCCGATGTCCAAGAAGTTGGCGGCCTTGCCGCCGACCTGGTTCACCACGTCGAGCGTGCTCATGGCGAGGCCGGCGCCGTTGGCGATGATCCCGACGCTGCCCTCGAGCCCGATGTAGTTGAGCCCCTTCTCCTTGGCCATCTTCTCCCGGGGGTCCTCGATCTCGTCCTCGGCCAGCTCCTCCCACTCGAGATGGCGGAAGGCGGCGTTCTCGTCCAAGGTGACCTTGGCGTCGAGCGCGTGCACCTTGCCATCGGTCGTGAGGATCAGGGGGTTGATCTCGGCCAGGTCGCAGTCGCCCTCGACGAAGCAGCGGTACAGGCGCACGAGGAGCCGGGCCGCCTCCTCACGGGCCTCCTCGTCGAGCCCCGCCTCGTCGACCCAACGCCGGGCGGTCTGCTCGTCGAGGCCGTCGCAGGGGTTGACGTGGAGCCTCGCGATGGCCTCGGGGTTGGTCGCCGCGACCTCCTCGATCTCGACCCCGCCCGCCGCCGAGAGCATCCCGAGGTGCAGCTTGGCCGGGCGGTCGAGCGTGAAGCTCGCGTAGTACTCCTTCGCGATGTCCGACGCGTGCTCCACCCAGACCCGGTGCACCGTGTGCCCCCGGATGTCCATCCCGAGAATCGCCTCGGCGGCCCGCCGCACCTCGTCGGGGTCGGCGGCGAGCTTGATGCCTCCGGCCTTGCCCCGTCCGCCGACCTTCACCTGCGCCTTCACCACCACCGGGTAGCCGGCGGCCTCCGCCTGGGCCACCGCCTCGTCGACACTCTTCGCGATGCCCCCCGGCGAGACCGGTATGCCGAAGCGGGCGAAGTACTGCTTGCCCTGGTACTCGTAGAGATCCACGTTGTCCTCTGCTGTCCTTTGCTCGTTGCGACGGCCGCGTCCCACGGGCGTGGCCGTGGTTCGGGGTCGCGATGGTTGGGATTGGGCCCGGGCCGGGGCGGACTCAGACGCCGAGCGCCTCCTCGCGCTCGTCGAGCGCCTCGCCGAGCCACCTGCCGATCGAGGGCAGCGGGGCGCCCGGGGTGAAGACCGCCGCCACCCCCTGCTCCTTCAGCTTCGGGATGTCGTCGTCGGGGATGATCCCGCCCACGATGAGGAGCACGTCGCTGCGCCCGGCCTTCTCGAGCGCGTCCAGGACCTTGGGGACAAGCGAGAGGTGCGCGCCCGAGAGCATCGAGAGCCCGACTGCATCGGCGTCCTCCTGCACCACGGCGCTGACCACCTGCTCGGGGGTCTGGTGCAGGCCGGTGTAGACCACCTCGAAGCCGCTGTCGCGCAGCGCCCTGGCGATCACCTTCGCGCCCCGGTCGTGGCCGTCGAGCCCCGGCTTGGCCACCACGACGCGGTAGGGACGTTTCATGGAAGGCCGATGATACGTCCGGGTACCGGGGGGTCGGCCAGGCGAGCTCAGGCGCGGCGCAGCGGCGCCGCCGAGAGCAGCAGCTTCTTCGGGCCGACCGAGGCGAATCGGACCTCGGCCTGGGCCCCGTCGCCCGCCCCGGTCGCCGAAACGACGGTGCCCTCGCCCCAGCGGTCGTGGACCACCCGGTCCCCGGCCGCGAGCCCGAGCGTCTCGGCCCCCGTCGTCTGGCGCCGCCGCGGGGCCTGTGGAAGTCCGGGGCTGGCCCGCCCCCCGCCGACCACCCCGACGTCGTGGATCAGCTCGGCCGGGACCTCGGAGAGGAACCGGGAGGGGATGTTGTGGGAGGTGGAGCCCCACAGCGTGCGACGCCAGGCGTGGGAGAGGTACAGGCGCTCGCGGGCCCGGGTCACGCCCACGTAGCAAAGGCGCCGCTCCTCCTCGAGCTCGAGGGGCTCGGCCAGGGTCCGCATATGGGGGAAGATCCCCTCCTCCAGACCGGTGAGGAACACCGCCTGGAACTCGAGGCCCTTGGCCGTGTGCATCGTCATGAGGTTGACCCGGGTGCCCTCGTCGTCGAGCTCGTCGGAGTCGGCCACCAGGGCCACCGTCTCGAGGAACTCATAGAGGTCCTCGTACTCGGCGGCCACCCCGGCCAGCTCGTAGATGTTCTCGATCCGGCCGTCGGCCTCGTGGCTGTGCTCGGCCTCGAGCTCGGCAACGTACCCGGTGCGGTTGGCCACCGCCTCGACCAGGTCGCCGGGGGCGAGCGTCTGCGCGAGGGCGCCGAGGTCGCGCAGGAGCTCGGCCAGCGCCGCCGCGCCCCTCAGCGCCTTGCCGGCGAGTCCCACCTCCTCCGCGTGGTCGAGGGACTCGGCGATCGGGCGCCCGTTGGATCTCGCCCAGGCCACTAGCCGGGCCACCGACATCTCACCGATGCCGCGCTTTGGGACGTTCAGGATCCGGCGGGCCGAGATCTCGTCGCTCGGGTTCCCGAGCACCCTGACGTAGGCGAGCATGTCCTTCACCTCGCGCCGGTCGTAGAAGCGCGTGCCACCCACCACCTTGTAGGGGACCTCGCGGCGGATGAGCTCCTCCTCGAAGACCCGGCTCTGCGCGTTGGTGCGGTAGAAGATCGCGACGTCGGCGTAACTCAAGCCCTCGCGCTCGTGGAGCCGCGCGATCTCCGAGGCCACGAAGGACGCCTCGTCGTGCTCGTCTTCGGCCCGGTAGCGCGCGATCGGGGGTCCCTCCTCGCCCTCGGTGAAGAGGTTCTTCGGTCGACGGGCCTGGTTGTTCGAGATGATCGCGTTCGCGGCATCGAGCACCCGCTGGGTCGAGCGGTAGTTCTGCTCGAGCAGGATCGTCGTCGCATGTGCGAAGGCCTGCTCGAACTGCAAGATGTTGGACACGTCGGCGCCTCTCCACCGATAGACCGACTGGTCCGAGTCGCCCACCACGCACACGTTGCCGTGCGCAGCGCCGAGCAGGATGACCAGGCGGTTCTGCGCCCGGTTGGTGTCCTGGTACTCGTCGACGAGGATCTGCTTGAAGCGCTCCTGGTAGCCCCGTCGCACAGCGTCGGAGGCCTCGAGGAGGTTGACGGCGACCATGAGCAGGTCGTCGAAGTCCATGGCGTTCGCAGCGTGCAGCCGCTGCTGGTATTGGCGATAGACCTCGGCGATCCGCGTGGCGAAGGGGTCGCCCCGAGCGTTCTCCCGGAACGTCTCGAAGTCGATCAACTCCGCCTTGGCGTTGGAGATCACCCCGGACACCGAACGCGGCGGGAGGCGCTTGGTGTCGAGGCCCAGCTCGGCCTCGATCACCTCGATCAAGCGACGCGAGTCGAGCTCGTCGTAGACCGTGAACGACGGCTGGTAGCCGAGGATCGACGCGTGGCTGCGCAGCATCCGGAGGCACGCCGAGTGGAAGGTCGACACCCACATGCGCTCGGCCCGGCCGCCGACCAGCTCGACGACCCGCCTGCGCATCTCGTTGGCCGCCTTGTTGGTGAAGGTGATGGCGAGGATCTCCCACGGTGCCGCCTCGCCGGTCGCGAGCAGGTGTGCGATCCGCCTGGTGAGGACCCGGGTCTTGCCCGATCCGGCCCCCGCCACCACGAGCAGGGGACCACCCCGGTGCGCGACCGCCTCGCGCTGGGGCGGGTTCAGACCCTCGAGCAACTCATCGGGGGTGGGGGTTCGCCGCCGCTCGCTCGCCGCCCCCGGGACATCCGGAGCGGCCTCCTCGGGCGGGAGGTGCGGTGGAACCGGCGGCCGTCCGCGGGGCTCCTCCAGGCTGGAGGCCTCGTCCGGCTCGCCGTGGGGGCCCGGCGCATCGGGACCGACGTCCACCTCGTCGAGCGAGAACAGCCGGGCGTCGCCCCCGGCCGGCGGCACCCTCACTCCCATTCGATGGTCCCGGGCGGCTTCGACGTCACGTCGAGCGCCACCCGGTTGACCCCCTCGACCTCCCCGATGATGCGCGAGGCGATGCGCTCCACGAGGTCGTAGGGGAGGCGGGCCCAGTCGGCGGTCATTGCGTCGTCGCTGGTCACCGCGCGAATCACGATCGGATAGGCGTACGTGCGGCCGTCGCCCATGACGCCGACCGTGCGGGTTGCGGGGAGCACCGCGAATGCCTGCCACAGCTCCCCGTAGAGGCCCGCCTTGCGGACCTCGTCGACGACGATGGTGTCCGCAGCGCGCACGATCTCGACCCGCTCGCGGGTGACCTCGCCGGTGATCCGAACGGCCAGCCCGGGCCCCGGGAAGGGATGGCGCCAGACGATCTCGGCCGGCAGGCCGAGCTCCTCGCCGATCGACCGGACCTCGTCCTTGAAGAGGAGGCGGAGCGGCTCGACCAGTTCGAACTTCAGGTCCGCCGGCAGGCCGCCCACGTTGTGGTGCGACTTGATGCTCGCCGCATCGCCGGTCCCCGACTCGATGACGTCGGGGTAGAGCGTCCCTTGGACGAGGAAGCGTGGTCCGGCGTCGCCCGAGGCCAGCTCGGCCGCGACCTCCTCGAAGATCCTGATGAACAGCTCGCCGATGCGCTTGCGCTTCTCCTCGGGGTCGAGGATCCCGGCCAGGGCCTCGAAGAACCGGTCGGCCGCCTTCATGTGCACGAGATCGACGTGGAACTGGCGCCGGAAGGTCTCCTCGACCTGCTCGGCCTCCCCCTCCCGCATGAGGCCGGTGTCGACGAAGACGCAGGTGAGCTGGTCCCCGATGGCCTTGTGCACGAGGGCCGCCGCCACCGCCGAGTCGACCCCACCGCTCAGCGCGCAGAGCACCCGGTCCGATCCGACCTGGCCCCGCACGGCGTCGACCCCGGCCTCGATGATCGACACGTGGGTCCAGGACGCCGGCAGTCCACACACCTCGTGCGCGAACTTGGCGATCAGCTCCGAGCCCCGAGCGGTGTGCACCACCTCGGGGTGGAACTGCACCCCGTAGATTCTCCGCTCGGCGTCCCCGAAGGCGGCCACCGGCGATCCCTCGCTCTTGGCGAGGAGCTCGAAGCCCGGCGGCGCCTCGGTCATCGCGTCGCCGTGGCTCATCCACACCTCGGCGCTCGGGGGCCAGTCCGCGAAGAGGGGCGAGGAGCCGACGAGGGCGATCTCGGTGCGCCCGTACTCGCCCCGCCCGGTCCGCTCGACGCGGCCGCCGAGCTGGAGCGCGACGAGCTGGGCGCCGTAGCAGATCCCGAGGATCGGGATCCCGAGGTCATAGACCCCCGGGTCGAGGGTCGGGGCCGGAGTCTCATAGACCGACTTCGGGCCGCCCGAGAGGATGATGCCCTTCGGCCGCCTGGCCGCGAGCTCGGACGCTGAGATGCTCGCGGGAACGATCTCGGAGAAGACATGCGCCTCTCGGACGCGCCGGGCGATCAGCCTGGAGTACTGCGCGCCAAAGTCGACGACGACGACCGCGTCGTCGACCGGCGTCAATGGCCCATGCCGACGCCCTGGGACCGCTGGAGCTGCTTGCCCTCGGTCTGCAGGGACGGGGCGATCATGACCTCGGCCTTCTGGAACTCCTTCACCGTCTCGTACCCGCAGGTCGCCATGGCCGTCCGCAGGGCGCCAAAGAGGTTCATGCGGCCGTCGTTCTCGTGCGCCGGGCCGAGGAGGATCTCGCGCAAGGTGCCGCGGACCCCCGTCCGCACACGGGCACCGCGCGGCAGGGTGGGGTGGAAGGTCGCCATGCCCCAGTGAAAGCCGCGGGCCGGTGCCTCGAACGCCGAGGAGAGCGGGGAGCCGAGCATCACCGCATCGGCGCCGCAGGCGACGGCCTTCGCGATGTCACCGCCCTTGCTCATGCCGCCGTCGGCGATCACGTGGACGTACACGCCGGTCTCGTCGAGGTGGCGCATGCGGGCACCCGCGACGTCGGCGATCGCCGTCGCCTGCGGCACGCCGATACCGAGCACCCCCCGGGTGGTGCAGGCGTTGCCCGGGCCCACGCCGACCAGGACCCCGACCGCCCCGGTGCGCATCAGGTGCAGCCCCGCCTGGTACGAGGCGCACCCGCCGACGATCACGGGCAGGTCGAACTCCCGGATGAACTTCTTCAGGTTGAGGGGCTCGACCGTCTTCGAGACGTGCTCGGCCGAGACCACGGTGCCCTGGATGACGAGGATGTCGAGCTCGGCCTCGAGCACCGCCTCGGCGAGGGCGAGCGTGCGCTGGGGGGTGACCGACGCGGCCGCCGTAACCCCGGCGGCCTTGATCTCGCGGATGCGCTCTGTCACGAGCTCGGGCTTGATGGGCTCCATGTACATCTGCTGCATCCGGGCGGTGGCCTTCTCATCGTCGAGCTCACGGATCTCGTCGAAGAGCGCCGTCGGGTCCTCGTAGCGCGTCCAGAGCCCCTCGAGGTTCAAGACGCCAGCGCCGCCGAGCTGGCCGAGCTCGATGGCGGTCGCCGGTGAGGTGACGCCGTCCATCGCCGCGCCGAGGAGGGGCAGGTCGAAGCGGTAGGCGTCGATCTCCCAGGAAATGTCGACGTCCTCGGGGTCCCTGGTCCGCCGGCTCGGGACGATCGCGATGTCATCGAACCCGTAGGCCTGGCGCCCCGACTTGAAAATGCCGATCTCGATCTCAGCCACTCGATTGCCCTCCGGCTCCCGTCCTGCCCGGCGCGAGCGCCCGGGCCCCCGACGGCGCACCCGGTCGAGCCGACGCATCGACCTGCGACACCATGGCCAACCTTACCGTCTGGGTGCCTCGGCGGATCGTGACTCGGGGCGAACCCGAGGGCCCCGAATCGTGCCCTCGCGACCCGGGTCGGCCGACCCTCAGGACCCGATGTCCGGGGCGATGACCTCCTTGGCGATCGGCGCGACGGCGGCGTTGAACTCAAGGACGAGAGCGACGAGGAGGTCGTCGACCGTGAGGATCCCGGCGAGGTCGCCGTCCTCCAGGACCGGGAGCCGCCGCGCCCGGTCGCCCTGGAGGGCCCAGAGGGCCTCGAGGATGTCCACCGAGCCCTGAATCGTCTTCGGGTGCGCCGTCATCACGTCGCGCACCGGGGAGGTCGAGGGAAGGTCCCGGGCGACCGCCCGGATGACGATGTCGCGGTCGGTGACGATGCCGAGCAGTTCGTCGCCGCTCACGACGAGCAGCGCTCCGACCCCGCGCGCCTCCATGATGTCGGCCGCCTCGCGCACGGAACACTCCGGCGGCACGGTGACGGGCTCGCTGCGCAGGCACTCCCTGACCAACATCGCGCCGCCTTCCCTCTCGGCATGGCCTTGTCGCTCCGCATGCCTTGTCGGAACCATCGTCGCGGGGCGTGCCTGACTCGGCCAGGGTCCAAGGTCCCGGTCCGGACCGAGGACCTTGGACCCTATCGCCCCAGCTCACGGCCTGAGCACAGTTTTTTTCATGAGGTGAACCAGGTCACCTCGCAATCCGGCTGGAAGGAGACGCCATGTCACTCGCTCGAAGATTGGACGCATCCGGGGGGCCCCCGGGTACGGGCAGCGAACTCTCTCCGAGGAATGCACAGAAGGCGCACGCACTGGGCGTGACCTCGGCGACCGGCCTCGTGATCGGGAGCATCGTCGGCACCGGGGTGTTCACGATGCCGGCCGTCCTCGCTGGGGCGGGAACGATGTCGCTCGTCGTGCTCGGCGTGATCGCGGTGGGCGCCATGCTCCTCGGCGTTCTGTTTGGCCAGCTCACCAAGCGGGTGCCCAACAGCGACGGTGGCCTCTACGCGTACGCCCGGCACGAATTCGGAGACTTCGCCGGCTATCTCGTCGGCTGGTGCTACTGGGTCCAGGCGTGGGCCGGCAACGCCGCCATCGTCTCGTCGTGGGTCTTCTACGTCGACGCCTTGTTCGGGTTCTCGCACGCCACGGGAATGGAGAACTGGGGCATCGCGCTCTTCGGGCTGTGGGTGCCGGCCACGATCAACCTGATCGGCGTTCGCCAGATGGCCTGGTTCCAGAACGTGACGGTCGTCTTGAAGTTCCTGCCGCTCCTCTTCGTGGGCGTCGTCGGCTGGTTCTTCGTGCACGCCGCGAACTTCGGTGGGTTCAACACGTCCGGCGGCAGCCTCTACAGCGGCATCGGCATCGCGGCCGGCGTCGCCCTCTTTTCCTTCATCGGGGTCGAGGCGGCGGCGATCACCGCGAAGCGGGTACGCGATCCGCGCAAGAACGTCGGGCGCGCCTCGGTGTACGGCACGGCCGCGAGCGCCATCCTCTACGTGCTGGTGTCGGCGGCCGTCATGGGGCTCGTCTCGCACCACGCCCTCGTCAACAACGGCTCACCGTTCGTCAACGCCTTCCAGTCGATCTTCGCCCACGGCACGTGGCCGGGGAAGTTCATCGCTGCGCTCGCCGTGGTGTCGGGCCTCGGCGCGCTCAACGGCTGGACCCTGATCGTGACGGAGACCTCCCGAGCGGTGGCCAAGGACGACCTGTTCCCCCGGCCCTTCGCCTGGGCCGATCGCAAGGACACGGCCTGGTTTGGCATCGTGGTCGGGGCGGCGCTGCCGTCGCTGCTCATGCTTTGGCGCTACACGACCAGCTCTGGCCTGACCGTGTTCACCTACCTGGTCGACCTCACGGTGGTGACCGTCGCCATCCCGTACTTCTTCTCGGCGCTGGCACAGCTCACCTATCTCGTCTCGAGGCGCCGCAAGGTGCACGGATGGCAGCTGGCCCGGGACCTGTCGATCGCCGGAGCGAGCGTCCTGTTCTCGATGTGGGTCACCTTCGCATCGGGTTACCAGGTCGTCTACCAGGCGCTCGTCGTCTTGATGGCGGGCCTCGTGATGTACGCCTTCTTGAAGGCGCGCCGTGAGCGGCTGGGCGAGGTGGCCGAGCCACTCGACGCGCCGAGCCCGGGGGCCACCATCCACGCGATCGGCGAGATCGACTGACCGCGGGTCGTATCCGCACCAGACGCCCTGGGCGCCCGCTTCGGGAGTCGCCTTCCCGGGGCGGGCGCCCACCGCAACGGCGACCTCGGGGCGACACCGGGGAACCCCGGCCCAGCCTCCGGGCCAGTCGTCGCATCGCTCTCGTTGTGAGCAGCCACATGACAGGGAGGCGCTCTGGCGGAGGGAGACCCTCGGGGGAGCGATTGGCCGTCTTCTTCGACGCACCTCGCCAAGACGAACCCTGTGGCTCAGCTGTTTCGACATCGGCGGCAGAACCGCGGGATCCGAGACCGCCGGCAGCCGACCGGGAGCGCAGTCGGAGCGGACCCGCTCAAGGAGCCGTCCTATCGCACGAGCAAGACGGGGAGCGTCCCGAGGTCGAGCACCTTCTGGGCGGTGCTGCCGAGCAGGATCCCCTCGAGCTCGCCGTGCCCGTGCGACCCCATTCACGATGGTCTCGGATCCCGCGGCGACCGCCTCGTCGAGGATCTCCTTGGCCTCGTGACCACTGCGAGAGCCGCGCACCGTCCCCGACGCCTTGGCGCCCGCCTCGCGCAGGGCGCGGAGGGCGTCTTCGCCGATCGCCTGCGCCTTCTCGGCGGCCTCGAGCTCCGCGTCGCCCGTGTGGCCTGCGAACCGGAACTCGCGCACGTGAAGCATGCGGACCTCGCCGCCCGAAAGCGTGGCGAGCTCGGCGGCAGCCTTCAGAGCTGCGCCGGACCGCGGCAAGCCATCCACCGCCAACAGGGTCTTCCCGAACATCTGACCTCCAAGGACGTCTCCTGCCCCCAGTGTCGGGCCCCGAGGCGCGAGGGACCAGGGACGAGGGTCACCTGGAGCTCACTCGGAGGCGGCCACCTCGTCCTTTCGTCCCTCAGCGGTGCTCGGCGTCGCCTTGGCGCCCCGGCCGGGGGCCACGGTGAGGATGCCGCCGCCCTCGGGCTCGCTTCGGCCGGCCAGCCGGTAGATCTCGGCGCCGTCCACCGTCTCGTCGGTCATGAGGCGCTCGATGACCCTGCCGAGCACGTCGCGGTGCTCCTTCAGCACGGCGGTGGCGCGGCCCTCGGCCTGCCGCAGCAGGTTGGCCACCTCGGCGTCGATGAGCGCCTGGGTCTGCTCGGCGAAGGGCCGCGACGAGAGCCCCGGCCCGCTGCGATCGAGGAACACCGACCCGCCCTCGGGGTAGCCGACCGGGCCGAGCTCCGAGGAGAGCCCGAACTCGCGCACCATCTTGGTCGCGAGCTCCGTCGCCTTCGCCAGGTCGTTGCTTGCCCCCGTCGAACCCTGGCCCAGGACGACCAGCTCGCTGGCTCGCCCGCCCAGGAAGACCGCCAACATGTCGTGGAGGTAGTCCTCCCCGTAGAGGTGCCGCTCGACGGTCGGCAGCTGCTCGGTGACGCCCAGGGACTGGCCGGCGGGCAGGATCGTGACCTTGGCGATCGGGTCGGCCTTCGGCGAGTACACGGCGACGAGCGCATGTCCGGCCTCGTGGACCGCGACCGAGTGCTTCTCGTCGTCCAAGAGCACGTTCGAACCCTCGCGCCGGCCGAGGATGATCCGGTCCCGGGCCTGCTCGAAGTCGGCGGGGAGGAGGACGTCGCGATCGTCGCGGACAGCGACGATCGCCGCCTCATTCACGAGGTTCGCGAGGTCGGCCCCCGAGAAGCCCGGGGTGCCCCGGGCCACGACCTCGAGATCGACCTTCGCGTCGAGCCGCTTCCCCCGGGCGTGCACGGCCAGGATCGCCGCCCGCTCGGCCAGGGTGGGCAGTGGGATCACGATCTGGCGGTCGAAGCGCCCGGGACGCAATAGTGCGGGGTCGAGTACCTCGGGACGGTTCGTCGCGGCGAGCACGATGATGCCGGTCGCCGGGTCGAACCCGTCCATCTCGGCCAGGAGCTGGTTGAGCGTCTGCTCCCGCTCGTCGTTCGAGACGATGGCCCCGGTGCCCGAGCGGCGCTGGCCGATCGCGTCGACCTCGTCGACGAAGATGATCGCCGGCGCCCGCTTGCGGGCCTCCTCGAAGAGGTCCCGCACGCGAGCCGCCCCGACGCCGACGAACATCTCGACGAAGCTCGAGCCGGTTACCGAGAAGAACGGCACGCTCGCCTCGCCGGCAACGGCGCGGGCCAGCAACGTTTTGCCGGTCCCCGGGGGTCCGACCATGAGCACCCCGCGCGGCGCCATGGCGCCCGCCCTCGCATAGCGCTCGGGCTGGCGGAGGAAGTCTACGGTCTCGCTGATCTCGAACTTTGCTCCCTCGTACCCGGCGACGTCGGCGAACGTGGTCTCGGGCCGTTCCTCGTCGAAGACCTTGGCCCTCGAGCGGCCGACGCCGAGGGCGCCCTGCATCCGCCCGGCCGCCCCCTTCGAGAGTCGCCACCACAGGTAGCCGAGGACGACGAAGGGGAGGATCAGGATCGCCGCCGAGAGGACCTCGGAACCGAACGAGGCGCCCGAGGTCTCGGCCGTGATCTGCACGCCGGCCGACTGGAGTCGATCGAGGAGGCTCTGCCCGGCCTGGGGAGGGATGGCGGTGGAGTAGGCGCTCCCGTTCTTTAGGGTCCCGGTCGCGCTGCCCGAGGTCCCGATGGTCACGGTCTTGATCTGGTGCGCGGTGACGTCGTGGAGGAACTGGGAGTAGTTGAGCGTGACCGTCGTCTGTTTGGTCGTCGGGAGGGTGAAGAAGAGCACCAGGAATGCTGCGAGGGCCACCAGCCACAGGTAGTGGCGCCACTTGGGGGGAGGCGGCGGAGCGGTCGGCACGCCCTTCTCGTTGGTCGGGGGCGCCTTGGCCTCCTTGCTCATCTCGGTCTGCCCCCGAGCGGGGCAGACCGCGCCCCGGCCGCAACGTGTCGGGGGCGAGGGGTGCCGGCCGCGCCGAAAGACCTGCTACAACGAGAGGATCCACGGAAAAGGAGCACCCGGCCGATGCACCTGGAGCTCGATGCGCACGAGGCGTCCGAGCTGGGGCACCTACTCACCGGTGCCCTGAGCGAGCTCAGCTCGGAGATCGCCGACACCGACAACGCGCTGTACGCGCGCGAGCTGGTCTCGAGGCGTGAGACCCTCGAGGCCGTGCTCCACCGCCTGACCACCCCGGGGGCCTGAGCCCGACAGCGGAACGGTCCGGGGCGCGCCGGTCCCCGAGGGCGCTCTTCGGGGGCATCGATACGCCGTGGGGGCATCGCCGAATCGTACCGAGGCGCTGGCCAGAGGGGCGGCGAGGTGGGCACGCCCCTCCGGGCGAGCGTGGTTCGCCGGCCGGCCGCCGGGCCGCGCTCGGCGAATCAGGCCGCCCCGATCAACGCCGCGAGATCCAAGAGCCGGCTCGAGTAGCCGGTCTCGTTGTCGTACCAGCCGAGCACCTTCACCAGCGGTCCACCGACCATCGTGAGCGCCGGATCGAAGACGCACGACGCAGGCGAACCGATGATGTCGGTGGAGACGAGGGGTTCGTCGCCGTACTCGAGCACCCGAGCCAGCGGGCCCTGGGCGGCCTCGGCATAGGCGGCGTTCACCGCCTCGGGCGTCGCCGGGCGCCTCGTGAGCGCGACCAGGTCGGTCAGCGAGCCGTCGGACACCGGGACCCGAATCGCGAGCCCGTCGAGGTGATCCTCGACCGAGCGCAGGACCCGGCCCGTCGTCCGGGCCGCCCCGGTGGTCGTCGGCACGATGTTCACGGCTGCCGCACGGCTGCGCCTCGGGTCCTTGTGCAGCGAGTCGACCAGCCGCTGGTCGCCCGTGTACCCGTGGACCGTGGACATCAGCCCCTCCTCGATCCCGAATGCCTCGTCGAGCACCTTCGCCATGACCGCCAGACAGTTCGTGGTGCACGACGCGTTCGAGACCACGAAGTCGCCTGCCGGGTCGAAGCTCGACTCGTTCACGCCCACCACGAAGGTGGCGTCAGGGTCCTTGGACGGCGCCGAGATGATCACCCGGTGCGCCCCCGCTGTGAGGTGGGCGGCGGCCCCGTCGCGAGAGGTGAGGTGACCCGTCGACTCGATGACGACGTCGACCTCGAGCTCCTTCCACGGCAGTGTCTCGGGATCGCCCGCTGACACGAACCTGACCGTGCGGCCCTCGATCGCGACCACGTCGCCGTCGCGGACGATTGCGCCCGGGAACCGCCCATGCACTGAGTCGCGCTCCAACAGCCGCACGAGGGATGCCGGATCGGCCAGGTCGTTGACCGCCACGATCTCGACATCGGGGCTGCCGGGCAGGAACGACCGGCGGAGGGCGGCGCGCCCGGTTCTCCCGAACCCGTTGATCGCCACACGGACCGTCATTGCAATCTCCTTTGTGCGCCACCCTGGCGGTGTCGTCCTTCTCAAATCTGCTGTCGCCGGCCCCGGGGTGCTAGGGGCGAAGGTCACCGAGACCGCCGACACGGGGGCGGTCCCCTCGCCGTCTCCGGTGCAGCGGCCCACGGCGCGTTTGAGCCCGGGCTCGGATCAGAGAGCCGGTACCGGCGATCGCGGCTGGACCCGGATCCGGGCATCGACCACCACCGGGCCCGACGTCGTGACCATGACCGGGTTGCAGTCGAGCTCGGCCAGTTCGGGCAGGTCCTCGGCCAGCCTGCCGATGCGCAGGACGAGGTCCTCGACCGCTGCGACGTCGAGCGGCGCGCTGCCGCGAAAGCCGGTGAGGAGGGGGGCGGCCCGGATGCCGAGGACCATGTCCTCGGCATCGAGGTCGCTCAGGGGGGCCAGGCGCACCTCCCGGTCACCGAGGAGCTCGGCGGCGGTGCCGCCGAGCCCGAAGACGACGGCCGCCCCGAAGGACGGATCCCGGACGAACCCCACGATCGTCTCGACGCTCGCCCCGAGCATCGGCTGGACGATCGCCCCGAGCATGGTCGCGATGGACCCGCGCATGGCCTCGAACGCCGATCGGACCTCCGCGGGTGTCGAGAGCCCCAGACGGACGCCGCCCGAATCGGTCTTGTGCAAGACGTCGGGAGCGTCGACCTTCAGCACGACCGGATAGCCCAGCCGCCCGGCCTCCTGCACCGCCGACTCGGGATCGGTCACGAGGGCGCTCGCGACGACCCGGATCCCGTAGGCCCCGAGGAGCGCGAGCGCAGCCGACCCCGGCAGCCAGCCGGCTCCCTCGGGACCAGGGGCGCCCTGTGCCGCGACCACGCGACGGGCCGCGTTCGGGTCCAGGCCCTCGAGCACCGGGGGCAGCCCCTCGGGGCGGACGCGCCACCTGCCGTATCGCGCGGCGGCGCCGAGGGCGCGCACCGCGGTCTCCGGGTACGCGAACGCTGGCACCGGTCGTGCCGCCGCCCGAAGGGCCCCGGTCGAATCGGGCGCCCCGAGCACCGCCGCGACCACCGCCACCTCGGCGCCCGGGCCGACCGCCTCGTCGACGGCCGCCCCCACCCCGGCGGCGAAGTCCTGCGGGGTGGTGACGAGGGGCGGCGTAAAGATCGTGACCACCGAGTCGACCTCGCCGCTCGCGAGCAGCGCGCCCAGGCTCCTGCGAAAGTCCTCGCCCGACGCCGAGGCGAGCAGGTCGAGCGGGTTGGCGACCGAGGCCGCCTGCGGGCAGGCCCGAAGGAGCGTCGAGCGGAGCTCGGCCGAGAGCTCCGGAACGACGAGGCCGCACGCGATCGCGGCGTCGGCCGCGAGCACGCCCGGCCCTCCCGCGTTCGAGACGACCGCCATCCGGGCGCCCCGTGGGATCGGCTGGTGGGCGAGCACCTCGGTGACGTCGAAGAGCTCCTCGATCGTGTCGACCCGGATGACCCCGGTCTGGCGGAAGAGCGCGTCGACCACCCGGTCCTCGCTGGCCAATGCGGCCGTGTGCGAGGACGCGGCGCGGGCCCCGGCTCCGGTCCGGCCGGCCTTGACGGCGACGATCGGCTTCCTCCTCGAGACCCGCCTCGCGATGCGGTTGAACTTGCGCGGGTTCCCGAAGGACTCGAGATAGAGGAGGATCACGTCGGTCGCATCGTCCTGTTCCCACCACGTGATGAGGTCGTTCCCGCTCACGTCCCCCTTGTTGCCCATCGACACGAACTGTGACAACCCGATGCCGCGCCGGGCGGCCTCCCCCAGGATGGCGATGCCGAGCCCACCGGACTGCGAAGCGAACCCGACCGAACCGCGTTCGGGGAGATCGGCCGAAAATGTGGCATTCATCGACACCGACCGGTCGGTGTTGATGACGCCGAAACAGTTGGGCCCGATCAGCCGCATGCCGTACGCGTAGGCGAGCCGGACCACCTCCCGTTGGGTCGCTGCGCCCGCCTCGCCGGTCTCGGCGAACCCGGCCGTCACCACGACGAGGCCGCCGACGCACTTTTGGCCGCATTCCGCGACGACCTCGGGCACCGACCCGGCCGGCACCGCGACCACGGCCAGGTCGACGCCGTAGGGCAGGGCGTCGACCGACTCCCAGCACGGGATCCCGAAGACCGAGCGCGCCTTCGGATTGACCGGGTAGATCGGTCCGGCGAAGCACGACTCGACCAGGTTGTGCACGATCTCGTGACCCACCGTTCCGGGCGAGCGTCCCGCCCCGACCACGGCGATCGACGCCGGGCGCAACAGGCGGGCGACCGACTGGACGACGGCCACCCGGTCCCGCTCCTCGGCCGCGGCGATCGCCCCCTGGGGGCTCTCGATGTCGAGGATCACGAGCACCTCGCTGCGCTCGTGGGTCACCTGGGGCGCGAACCCGGCGTGGAGGAACACGTCGAGCATGGCGCGGTTCTCCCAGAGGGTCTCGGCGACGAAGCGCCGGATCCCGTTCTCCCTCGCGATCCCGGCCAGGTGCTCGAGCAGGAGCGTCCCGAGGCCGAGGCCCTGGAACGCGTCGTCGACCAAGAACGCGACCTCGGCCTCCTCCTCGCCAGGGAGCCTGTCGTACTGGGCGATCGCGATCAGGGACCCCGACCGCTCGGCGACGAGCGCCATCCTGTCGGGCTCGCAGTGGCCGACGAGCCGACGGACCTCCTCCTCGCTCAGCTCGGGGTGCGGGACGAAGAAGCGCAGGCGCACGCTCTCGGGCGAGAGCCGCCCGTGCAGGTCCGTCACGAGGGGGGCGTCCTCGGCGCAGATCGGCCGGATCCTCGCCGCCGAGCCGTCGCGCAGCAGCACGTCGACGTCGTGGCCGACGGGCAGGCCGGATCGGAGGTCCTCGAGCACCACCGCCACCATGACCGACGAGATGCGCCCGAGCCAGGGAAGAAGGTCCCGGTCTCGCCGCTCGAGCGAGGGGAGCCCGCTTCCCGATGGGACCTAGGGCCCTATTGACCAGGCAGCGGGATCCCTAGCTTCTCTTGCATGGTGATGATCGAACGACCGACGGAGCGGACCACCACGACCCTCTCGGTCCGCTCGGAGGTGGGCACCCTCCGCCAGGCGATCGTGCACCGGCCGGGCCTCGAGCTCTCCCGACTCACGCCGCAGAACATCGGCGAGCTCCTCTTCGACGACGTGATGTGGGCGAAGCGGGCCAAGGAGGAGCACGACGCCTTCGCCGAGGCGCTCCGCGAGCACGGCGTGCGGGTGCACTACTACGGCCGGCTCCTGGCCGAGACGCTCGAGCTCCCCGAGGGCCGTTCCTTCGTGCTCGATCGTCTCTGCACCGCCGAGACCTTCGGGCCCTCGCTCGTGGCACCGGTGCGAAGGCTCTTCGACGACCTCGGCGGCCAGGCACTCGCCGAGTACCTCGTCGGCGGCGTGCTCAAGGCGGACCTCCAGCCGCTCCGGCCCCGCAGCCTGCGCTGGGACACGCTTCGGGCCGACGACTTCGTCCTACCCCCGCTCCCGAACCACCTGTTCCAGCGGGACAACTCGTGCTGGATCTACGGCGGCGTCACGGTCAACCCGATGGCCAAGCCGGCCCGCCAGCGTGAGTCGCTGCACACAAGGGCGATCTACCGGTTCCACCCGATGTTCGCCAACGCCGACTTCGCCTTCTACTACGGCGACGACGACCTGGCGCACCAGCCGGCGACGCTCGAGGGTGGGGACGTGCACGTCATCGGGAACGGCGCGGTGCTGGTCGGCATGGGCGAGCGGACCACCGCTATGGCGGTCGAGATCCTCGCCGGCGCGCTGTTCGCCTCGGCACAGGCCACCCGGGTGGTCGCGATCGAGCTGCCCCACTCGCACGCGTTCATGCACCTCGACACGGTCATGTCGATGGTGGACCGCAGCACCTTCGTCCTCTACCCCTACTTCGATCGGCGCCTGCGGAGCTGGACGATCACCGACGAGGGCGACGGGCGGCTCTCGGTCACCCAGAACCGCTCGCTGTGGAGGACGATCGCCGAGATCTTGGGCGTCGACGAGGTGACCGTGCTCACCACCGACGAGGACGTCCGCGCCGCCGAGCGCGAGCAGTGGGACGACGGGACCAACTACCTGGCCGTCGCGCCGGGCGTGGTGCTCGGCTACGAACGCAACGTCGCCACCAACACGATGCTCCGCAAGCACGGGATCGAGGTGGTGAGCGTCACCGGGAGCGAGCTCGGGCGGGGCCGGGGCGGACCCAGGTGCATGACCTGCCCGATCGAGCGAGACGCCTGAGAGGACGAGGCATGGAGGCCGAGGCGATGGATCTTCACGGCAGGAACCTGTTGAAGGACACCGATTTGCGCGCCGACGAGTTCCTCACGCTCCTCGACACTGCGGACGGGCTGCGCGCGGAGAAGCGGGCCGGCGGCGAACGGCAGCGTCTGTGCGGGCGCAACATTGCGCTCATCTTCGAGAAGGCCTCGACGCGGACCCGATCGGCCTTCGAGGTCGCAGCGCACGACCAGGGCGCCCACGTCACCTACCTCGGCCCCGAGGAGTCCCAGCTCGGCCACAAGGAGTCGATGAAGGACACCGCCCGGGTCCTCGGCCGGATGTTCGACGGCATCGAGTACCGCGGCTTCAGCCAGGCCGCCGTCGAGACGCTCGGGCTCCATGCCGGCGTCCCGGTGTGGAACGGGCTGACCGACGAGTGGCACCCGACCCAGGCGCTGGCCGACATGCTCACGATGCGCGATCACGCCTCCAAGCCGCTTTCGGCCGTCTCGTACTGCTATCTGGGCGACACCCGCAACAACACCGCGAACTCCTTGCTCGTGACCGGCGCCCGCCTCGGGCTCGACGTCCGCATGGCCGGCCCCGAGGCACTCTGGCCCTCGCCGGTCGTCCGCAACCTCGCCCACGAGCTCGCCGTCGCATCGGGCGCCGAGCTCACCGTGACCGACGACGTGTTCGAGGCGGTGCGCGGGGCCGACTACCTCTACACCGACGTGTGGGTCTCGATGGGCGAACCGGCGGAGTCCTGGGACGAGCGGATCGATCTCCTGCTCCCCTTCCAGGTGAACGCGGCCGTCATGCACGCGGCCGGTAACCCGGAGGTGAAGTTCATGCACTGCCTGCCGGCGCTCCACAACGAGGAGACCGAGGTCGGCCGGCGACTCCACGAGCGTCGCGGCCTGCGAGCGCTCGAGGTCACCGACGACGTCTTCGAGTCGCACGCGTCGCTCGTGTTCGACCAGGCCGAGAACCGTCTCCACACGATCAAGGCGCTGATGGTCGAGACGGCGGGCGACTGACGTGCGGCTCGTGGCCGCCCTGGGGGGCAACGCCCTGCTCGAGCGGGGGGACGCCCCCGACGCCGCCGTGCAGGCGGCCCACGTGGCCGAGGCCGTCGGGGTGCTGGCCCCCCTCTCGAGGGATTACCAGCTCGTGGTCACCCACGGCAACGGGCCGCAGGTCGGCCTGCTCGCGGTCGAGTCGGCCGACGATCCGGCATTGACCCGGCCCTATCCCTTCGACGTCCTCGGGGCCGAGACCCAGGGGATGATCGGGTATCTGCTCGTCCAGGCCCTGGAGAACGCGCTGTCGGACCACAAGGTCGCCGGCCTCATCACCCAGACGCTGGTGGACGCGGACGACCCGGCCTTCTCGGCGCCCACCAAATTCGTGGGGCCGGCCTTCGCCGACGAGGACGAGGCGAGGTCGCTCGCCGAGCGGTTCGGCTGGACCCTCGCCCGCGACGGCGACAGCCTCCGGCGTGTCGTCGCCTCACCCGAACCGCTCGAGATCCTCGAGCTCGCGACGATCGAGCGGCTGATCGAGGCGGGCGTGGTGGTCGTGTGCGCGGGCGGGGGCGGGGTGCCCGTCGTCCGGCGGCCCGACGGGACCCTCGCGGGTGCCCAGGCCGTGGTCGACAAGGACCTCGCCGCGGCCCTGCTCGCCGGGCGCCTCGGGGCGGACGCCCTCATGCTCCTGACCGACGTGGGCGCCGTGGAGCTCGACTTCGGCACGCCGGCCGCCCGGGCCGTCCGACAGGCCTCACCCGGGTTCCTCCGGGCCGGGCGCTTCCCCGCCGGTTCGATGGGGCCGAAGGTCGAGGCGGCGGCCCGCTTCGTGGAGGCGACGGGCAAGCGCGCCATGATCGGGCGCCTCCGGGATGCGCCCGAGTTGCTCTCGGGAGCCCGCGGGACGCTCGTCGGTCCGGGCCTCGACGCCGTGGTCGAGCCGATCCGGGGCGCCGGGCGAGGGACCGGATCGGTCGCCGGGGCAGCGCGCTGAGCAGAAGCGATAGCGTGCGACGCCCGACCGGTGAACCTGGAGGTTGAGACGATGGCTGCATCCGCGACCGAGGACGGCGACCGGATCGTGGTGGGCTACGACGGGTCCTCGTCGTCGAAGGCCGCCCTCGAGTGGGCGGCTCGCCAGGCGAGCGACACCGGCGCCCCGCTCGTGGTGGTGACGACCTGGACCTGGCCGACCTCCTACGGCGCCCCGCTCGCCCTGCCCGAGGGTTTCGACCCGGCGGCCGCCTCGCAGGCGATCCTCGACGAGGCGGCCGAGGAGCTGAAGGACAAGCATCCGGACCTCCGGGTGCGCTTCGAGAACCCGGAGGGTCCCGCAGCGCCCGCCCTCGTGACTGCGTCAGAGGGGGCGTCGCTCCTCGTGGTCGGGTCGCGGGGCCACGGAGAGTTCGTCGGCATGCTCCTCGGATCGGTGAGCGAGCACTGCGTCACCCATGCGACGTGCCCGGTGCTCGTCTTTCGCAGCTGACGTCCCGAGGAGGCGGGACGCCTCAGCCCCAGAACCCGCCGATCCGATCGGCGATCTCCTCGCCCTGGCGACGGCCCTCGAGCGCGGCGCGCGGCGCGATCGAGGCGTCCATCAGGTTCATCCCCATGGCGGCGGCGGAGGCGTCCGGCGCGACGACCTCGACGTCGGCCCCCGAGTCGGTGAGGGCGGCGCGCTCGTGCTCGGCGGTCTCGATCAGCCGGGCGAGCCGGGGATCGCCGGCCGGCATCCGCTCCCCGGTCATGAGCGTCACGATCAGCACCCGGTCGTGCCCGACCGCCAGGTCGGCGTTCGCGCCCGAGCGCATCCCACCGTCCATGTAGCGACGGCCCCCGATGGTGATCGGCGAGAACAGCCCGGGCACACAGCAGCTCGACGCCACCGCCCGGTCGAGCTCGACGCCCGCCGCCTTGTTCCACACCTTGAACTCGCCGGTCTCGGCGTCGACGGCGGTGCACGAATAGCGCTCGGGCCAGGGCTCGCCCCTCAGGTAGCCGAAGACCCCCACGAACTGGTCCTCGGGCATCGCCTCGGCCTCGAGGGCGAAGCGCCCGATGGCCCGGCGGCGCTCCTCGGGCTCGAGCTCCGCCGAGGACACCATCAGCGCCATGAACCCGGCCATGCGCTCGGCCATGCCCGATGCGGCCGCCCCGGTCGAGGTCGGGTCGCTGCCGGGACGACCCGACGACTCGCTGTAGCGGAGCACCTGGGCCTCCATGTCGCGACCGAGGGCGAGCTGCGCGCCGACCGCGGAGCCCGCCGAGGTCCCCACGATGAAGTCGGCGGCGAAGAGATCGACGCCGCTGCGCTTCAGCCCGGCGCAGAGCCCGGTCTGCCATGCGATGCCGACCGATCCCCCGCCGCTCAACACCAGTGCCCTGCGCATGTCGGCCTCCTTCAGGCGGTCACGAGGATCTTGCAGTGGCGCTCGGGGTTGCCCAGGTCCTCGAACGCCTGGGCCACCCCGTCCAGCGCGACCTGTCCGGTGATCATCGGCTCGACGTCCACCTCGCCCTCTGCGATCGCGCGCAGGGTATCGGAGAACTCGTCGAGCTCGTAGCCGAAGCAGAAGTGGACCGAGAGCTCCTTGGCGATCCCCCAGAACGGGGTGACCCGGTCCTCGCCCATGCAGACCCCGACGACGACGATGCGCGTCTTGGGCGGGGCCGCCTGGAGCGCCGAGTCGATGACCCCCGGCACGCCGACCGCCTCGAAGATGACCGGCTGGCGGTCGCCGGCGTGCTCGGACCACGCGTCGAACACGTCGGCGGTGGCCGGGTCCACGACGTGGTGGGCCCCCATCCGGGCGGCCAGGTCGCGGCGCATCGAGGAGTAGTCCGACACCACGATCGGCTCGACGCCCCGGCGAACGAGCGCCGCCACGACCGCGATCCCGACCGGCCCGGCACCCATCACGATCGCGCCCTCCCCCGGCGCGATGCCCGAGCGGTTGACCGCGTGAAGCCCGACCGCCATGGGCTCGGTCAGGGCCGCCCGCCGCGCATCGAGCCCGTTAGGCACCTCGAGGGCGAGCGGCGCCGACAGCAGCATGCGCTCGCCGTAGCCTGCGGGCAGCTCGTTGGAGTACGCCAGGTCCTGCACCCCCGAAGCGCTGACCATGACCGGGACCGAGGTCACGAGCGTGCCGGGCTTCGGACCCTGGGTGTCGGGGCCGAGTTCCAGGACCTCGGCGGCGAACTCGTGACCCATGAACACGTCGCGTCCGACGTCCACGGTGCCGCCGCCGAGCGCCGGCCCGCCGCGCATCGACGCGATCAGTCCGACGAGCGTCGCCCCGTGCTTGGCGAAGTGCAGGTCCGACCCGCAGATCCCGCACGCCTTCACCTCCACCAGCACTTGTCCGAACGCCGCCTCGGGGTCGGGGATGTCGTCGCGCACGATCATCTGCCCGTTGCGCAGCACGGCGGCGCGCATCAGGCGTTCCCGGGGTTGGCGGTGGTGGCCTTCTCCTCGACGTGGCTGGTGATGGCGTTCATGATCGCCTCGCCGGCACGCCCGAAGAGCTGGTCGCGCTTGGACGCCGCCCAGTCGTGGGAGTCCTTGGGCGCGGCCAGCTTGTGCTTGAAGTGCGGGATCACCTCGCGGGCGAAGAGCCGATAGGAGCGCAACGTGGCGTCGTGGTCGGCCCAGTCGTGGCCGAGCATAAGGAAGGTCCCAAATCCCCCCGACTGCTCGAGGAGCCCTTCGATGTAGGCGATGGCGTCCTCGGGCGTCCCGATCACGATGTTGCCGCCCTCGGCGTAGCTCTCGACAAAGGCGCGGGGGTCCTTCGAGGACTCGACCTGGTAGCCGAGCGGCACGAAGCCGGCCGTCCCGAAGTACTTGGAGAAGTCCTCCAGGCCGTGGGTGCAGTCCTCGATGGCCTGGTCGCGGGTCTCGGCGATGTGCATCGCCCCGAGCACCCGCCAGCTTTCGCGATCGGGCGGCGGGTTCCCCGTCGAGGCGGCCTGCTCCTCGACCACGCCCCAGGCGTTCCCGATGGCGGCGAAGCCTCCCTCGATGACCTGCATGGAGAGCGACAGGAGCGAGACCCCGTAGCGGCCGGCGAGCCGGGGCCCCGACGGCGAGATCATCGCCGCCACCGCCACCTCGAAGTGGGGGTAGGTGTAGGGACGCAGCTGGAGACGCGCCTCTCGCATCGTGAACCAGTCGGTCTCACGGGTCACCGGCTCCTCGGAACGCAACAGCGCGAGGATCGCCTCGAGCGACTCCTCCATGCGCGGCCGCTGGGTCACCGGGTCGATGCCCATGACGAACGCGTCGGTCGGAAGGGCGCCGGGTCCGGTGCCGAACATGACCCGACCATGGGTCAGGTGGTCGAGCAGCACCATGCGGTCGGCCACCAGCCACGGGTGGTGGTACGGGAGGGAGACCACGCCGGTGCCGAGCCTGATGTGCTTCGTCCGCTCGGCCGCCACCGCGATGAAGATCTCCGGGCAGCCGATGAGCTCGTAGCCCCCCGAGTGGTGCTCGCCGAACCATGCCTCGTCGTAACCGAGCCGGTCGAGCTCGACCACCCGCTCGAGGTCGTAGTCGAGCGCGAGCGTTGGGTTCTGGCCGAGGGGATGGAACGGTGCGTAGAACACGCCGAAGCGCAGCGGTGCGGTCATGGTCATGCCTTTCTGTCCAAGACGTCGTTGAAGAATCCGAGGAGCGCCGCGTTCACCTCGTCGGGCCGTTCCTGCTGGACCCAGTGACCGGCGCCCTCGATCGAGACGTTGCCCCGGTGCTCGTCGAGGAACGCGAGCCCCGGTTCGACCGGGGCGAAGCCGGCCACCGGGTCGTCGGCACCGGTGATGAAGAGGGAGGGGCATCTGACGTGCGCGTCGGCGAGGTGGGCGCTGTGCTCCCAGTTGGCGTCGAGGTTCCGATACCAGTTGAGCCCGCCGGTGAAGCCGGTCCTCGTGAACTCCGCCACGTAGAAGTCGAGGTCCTCCTGGCCCAGCCACGCCGGCAACGGCCCCTTGGGCTCGGGCAGCCGGTCGATGAACCCCCCGCCGCTCATTGCGACCAGCGTCCCCACGTCCTCGGGTGCCATCTCGCTCGGCTTAGGCCCGGCAAGGAGCCGGCGCATCGTGCGCGCCGGGTCTCCCCCGAGCTCGGCGTCGGCGACCCCGGGTTCTTGGAAGTAGATGATGTAGAAGAATCCGTCGCCGAAGAGCTGGCGCATCACGGCAATGGGGGCGACGGGCCCGCGGGGCAAGAACGGGACGCTCATGCCGACCACCGCCCGGACCCGCTCCGGCGCCATGAGGGCGAGCTGCCAGGCGACGATCGATCCCCAGTCGTGGCCGACCACGAGCGCCCGCTCCTCGCCCAGGTCGTCGACGACGGCGAGCAGGTCGCCGGTGAGCGCTTCGATGCCGTAGTCGGCGATCGCCTCGGGGCGGTCGGATCGCCCGTAGCCCCGCTGGTCGGGCACGGCGACGCGGAAGCCCGCCTCGATCAGCACCGGCACCTGCCTGCGCCACGAGTAGGCGAGCTCGGGGAAGCCGTGCGCAAGCACCACGAGGGGTCCCTCGCCGCCGACGTCCACCGCCAGCCGCACGCCGTGACGCTCGACGGTGCGGGTCTCGGTCCCTTCCAGTGTCATCGTCGCTCCTAGACCGCGGCCAGCGCGTCGAGCAGGGTCTCGCGCGTCGGTCCGGGCCGCTCGGGTGTCGGATAGTGCTCGGGGTCGCCCATGATCTCGGCCGCCCGCAGTGCGAAGCGCGGGTCGGCGTCGAGCTCGCTCGGGAGCGAGAGAAGGTTGAACAGGCGGGCCATGGCGCGCCCGACAATCGGATCGCTCTGGCTGGCCGCCATGAGCGCGCTCAGCCGGTCCCGGTAGCCCTGGTCGACCGCCTCGCCCTTCTCGGGGTCGGCCCCCGAGCGGTCGAGCTCGACCGCGTGGTGGTACCAGGGGGCCACCTGTTCGGCGCACGCCGCCTCGTAGGCCGAAGCGGCCTCGGCGACGTCGTCGTGCGCGTCCAGGGCGTCGGCAGCAGCACCGCCTGGACCATCGCGAGTGAGCACCCCCGCCCGTAGAGCGGGTTGGTGCAGGTGTGCGCGTCGCCGACGGCATGGAAGTTCGACACGATGGGCGCCCCGTCGGCGTCGGTGAAGGTCCGGATCCGGTTGATGAGACCGCCCATCGGCCGCACACCGCCGATCGGCTCGAGGTCGAGCGTCGAGAACCACTCGTCGGGCCCCGGCAGGGCCCGGCAGGCGTGGTCGAAGCGCTCGGGGTCCGAGAGGACCCGGCGCAGCTCGCGGTCCTCGGCCGAGATCGCGATCGTGGCCGACACGGTCGCGCCGTCGCCCGGCACGACCAGGAACTTGAGATAGCCGAGGTCGCCGCCCGCCTTGGGGCCGAGCGGCATCGCCACCGGGTCGGTCGAGCGGTACCACCTCGTCAGGTACATGAGCCCGCTCGGGCGGACCGTCTCTGGCACCGACACCCCGAGCGGGGCGAGCCACCCCGGGACCTCGCCGCGGCGGCCCGTCGCTGCGACCACGACGTCACCCCGCACCTCGCCGCCGCCCTCGAGCTTCACCCCGTCCACCACCTTGCGCGAGCCGTCCGGTGTCTCGCGCCCGAGCAGTCCAGCCACGCCGGCGACGCTGCGCAGTTCGACCCCCGGCTCGTCGGCGACGGCGCGCCGGAGCACCCACTCGAAGGTGCTCCGGCGAACGATGAGGATGGAGAGGTCCTCGTCGCCGGGCAACGGATCGCCGAGCGCTGCGGTCCCCGAGATGGTGCTGCAGCCCGCATCGAGCAGTGCTGCGAGGAGGTCGGGGAACCGCTCGCGCATGAGCACCACGATGCGGGCGAGGAACCCGTGGGTCTGGTGCATCTGGGTGGCACCGGGCCGCTCTCCGGCGAATGCCTCCTCGGCCGATCCCTGGTAGGGCAGGCGGTCTCGCTCGAGCACGACCACCTGCCGGCCGCACCGGGCGAGCGCGAGGGCCGAGCCCAGACCCGCGATCCCCCCGCCGGCGACCACCACCCGATCCGCCCCCATCGTCGGTTAAGGTAACACACGTTGCCAAATCTTGACGTCGCACCCCGTCGGCGCTTCACCGGTCTCTCGGCCGCCGACCGCCAGCACGAGCGCCGCAACCTGCTCATGGACGCAGCGCTCGAGCTGCTCGGGACCGAGGGCTGGGCCGCCATGACCGTGCGCAACGTGCTCGAGCGCGCGCGGCTCAACCCCCGCTACTTCTACGAGAGCTTCGGCGGCCTCGACGAGCTCGCCGTCGCGCTCTACGACCGGGTCGTCGAGGAGCTCGCCGCAGCCGTGTTCGGCGCCCTCGAGAAGGCCGGGGAGGATCCCGGCGCCCAGCTGCGGGCCGTCGTCGCCTGCACCGTGTCCTTCGTCGACGAGGATCGCCGGCGGGGCCGGGTCCTCTACGCCGAGGGCCTCGGGAACGAGGCGCTCAACCGCCGCCGGATCGAGACGGCCAGCATGGTCGTGAGCTTTGTCGAGGAGTACGCCTCCGAGCGGCGCCCCGACGGCGAGGCGAGCGCCGAGCTCGGCCGGGTCGCCACCTCCATCCTCGTCGGAGGGTTCAACCAGCTGCTGGTCGACTGGCTCGACGGCCGGATCCGCATCAGCCGCTCCCGCCTCGTCGACGACGCCACGGCGCTCTTCCTCGCCATGGGCGACGGGGCGGTCGCGGAGGCGGCGTCGCGATCAAGGCGATGACCGGGGCGCCCCCCGTGGCACGCACGGTCGACGTCTCGGTCGTGCGCCCGCTGCGCGGCGAGGTCCTGCGGGCCGGGCGGCCCACCGAGGCAACGGCGATGCCCGGCGACGACCACCCGCGCGCCCGCCACCTGGCGGTCCACGCCGGCGACGAGCTCGTGTCGGTCGGGAGCGTGCTCCCAGAGCCGCCGCCGTGGGCGCCCGAGCGGCGTGGGTGGCGCATCCGGGGCATGGCGACGCGCGAGGGGTGCCGCGGTCGCGGCCTCGGCGAGGTGGTGCTCGGAGCGCTCATCGACTATGCCCGCTCAGAGGGCGGCGAGGAGATCTGGTGCAACGCCCGGGTCGGGGCGACCCGCTTCTACGCCCGGGCCGGCTTCGTCACCCACGGCGAGGTCTTCGTCAGCGAGGGCGTCGAGCACGTCGCCATGTGGCGCTCGCTCTGATTGAGGGGCTCAGGATGCCGCCGACGCCGCCTCGTCGAGCCCGCCCAGGCCGTCGCCCATGAGGTCGACGAAGTTTCCCCGGAAGAACCCGTGGCGCTCCTCTTCGCTGCGGTCTTCGAGGGAGGACTCGAAGCGCTTCATCGGGTTCCGGCCCCCCTCGACGTGGGGGTAGTCCGAGGAGAACATGGCCACCTCGGGCCCGCTGTGCTCGATGATCCAGCCCGCCGGCTCATGGGGATAGGGGGTGACGCGCAGCTGGCGACGCACGAACTCGCTCGGGGTGAGGCTGAGGCGCTGGAGGCGTTCCTCGTTGCGCTCGAAGGCCCCGGCCGCCGAGTCCATCGATCGCATCCAACCGGGCACCCAGCTCGCTCCGAGCTCGATGGCGCCGAACTTGAGCGCCGGGAACCGGTCGAACACGCCGTCGAAGATGAGCGTCGCCAGGGTCTGCATGGGCGCGTAGGGGATCGCCATGTAGGAGACCGAGGTGAAGTTGGTGTCCCCGCCGTGGAAGTCGGGCACCGGGGGCAGCCCGTTGCGCTTGTAGACCGGGTTCATCGGCTGCTCGCCGCCCACGTGGAAGAGGATCGGGCGGCCGGCCTCCTCGGCCTGGGCCCACACCCGGTCGAACCCGATGTGGCTCGGGGAGTGCCTGGAGGGGGGGCTCGAGGCGATCATGAGCGCGGCGGCGCCCATCCCGATCGCCTCGGTCGTGGCCTGCGCCGCCCGCTCGATGTCGTTGAACGGCACGTAGCAGACCGGGAGCAGCCGGGGGTCGACCGAGCAGAACTCGACGATCCCCCGGTTGTGGGCGGTGGCGAGCCCGTAGGCGAGCTCGACGTCCTCGCCCAGGTCGAACTTTCGCAGCGGCGCCAGGTAGGTGGTCGTGAAGACCAGCTGGCTGGCGAACCCGAGGTGGTCGAGGGCGGCCGGGCGGTCCTCCCGAAGGATGGCGCCGAGTGCGCCGTGGTTCTTGCGGAGCATGATCTCCTCGGCGTCCTTCGCCCGGACCTCGGGATCCCGCTGCTTGGCCAGCACCGAGTCGATGAAGCTCTTGGACTCCCCCTCGCCAAGCGCCTCGCGCAGGCGCTCACGAACCTTGGGGTCGGCGTGCTCCTCGGCGTAGCCGGGCGGCTCAAAGATGTGGGAGTCCGCGTCGTGGACGACCCGGCCTTCGACGTATGGCATCGCTCTCCCCCTGTCACGAGGACGGTCGCGTCAGGATCGCTTCGGCCCCATCGTGCCACCCGGGCCGTCGCGGCGCCCGGCGAGCCGACCTCGGCTCAGGGCTCGAAGGGGAGGCCGAGCGCGATCAGCGCCAGCTCGTGGAGCATCCGGGCGGTCGCCCCCCAGACCCGTTCGCCCTCGACGTCGAAGAACCACAGCTCGCGGAGCTGGGGCCCGTCGAGCGACCAGGCCTCGTAGGGGTCCCACACGTCGGAGCGGTACACACCGTCGGCCACGAGCTCGGCCAGCGTCACGTCGAACACCCTCGCGACCTCGCCCGGATTGGGCCTGGTCTCGGGCCGGGCCGAGAGCATGCCCACGACCGGGAGGATGAGGGTGGTGTTCAGCGTGTAGAGCGGGTGGAGCCAGCCGACGACGTCGACGACGCCCGGGTCGATCCCGACCTCCTCGTTCGCCTCGCGCAGGGCGCCGGCCGCCGCGTCCTCGCCGGGATCGATGCGCCCGCCGGGGAAGCTGACCTGCCCGCGATGGGTGCGCAGCTCGGTCGAGCGCCTGGTGAGCAGGACCCGGGCCTGCCCATCCTCCTCGAACAGCGGGACCAGCACCGCCGAGGCCGTTGCGGGGATCTCGGGGGCACCCTCGGGCAGCTGTCCAACCCACGCGGCGAGCGGCCCCTCCCCCGGCCCGGACCCGCTCGGGGATGCGCCCAGCTGGCCCACGCGCCCCATCGCCTCGAGCACGCCGCCCAGGGTGATGCTGTGGCGGAGCTCGTCCTCGAGCTCCGCCCAAGGCGGTGGCCCCGCGAGCAGGCGCCGGGCGTGGTCGCTCGGGGGCGGCGAGGGATCGATCGACATCGTTGGGGTCAACCTATGACCCCCTCGCCAACCGCGTTACATCATCCCCATGCCGCCCATGCCGCCCATGCCCCCGCCGCCGGGGGCGGCCGCAGGAGCCGGAGGCTCGGGCTTGTCGGCGACGAGCGCCTCGGTCGTGAGGAGCAGAGCGGCCACCGACGCCGCGTTCTGCAGCGCCGAGCGGGTCACCTTCGCGGGGTCGATGATCCCGGCCTTCACGAGGTCCTCGAGCTCTCCGGTCATCGCGTTCAGTCCGATGTTGCCCTCGGCGGACTCCACTCGCTGGACGATCACGGATCCCTCGAGGCCAGCGTTGGAGGCGATCCAGCGCAGCGGGGCGTCGAGCGCCCTGGCCACGATGCCGGCCCCGGTCGCCTCGTCACCGTCGAGCGAGGTGGCGACCTTCTCGACCGCCGTGCGGCTGCGCACGAGGGCCGTGCCGCCACCGGCGACGATGCCCTCCTCGACCGCGGCCCGGGTCGCCGACAGCGCGTCCTCGATGCGATGCTTCTTCTCCTTGAGCTCGACCTCGGTGGCGGCACCGACCTTCACCACGGCGACGCCGCCGGCGAGCTTGGCCAGCCGTTCCTGGAGCTTCTCGCGGTCCCAGTCCGAGTCGGTGTCCTCGATCTCGCGCTTGATCTGCGCGATGCGCCCCTTCACCTCGGATTCCTCGCCGGCGCCCTCGACGATCGTCGTGTCGTCCTTCGTGACTATGACCCGGCGGGCCCGGCCCATGAGGTCGAGGGTCGTGTTCTCGAGCTTGAGCCCGATCTCCTCGGAGATGACCTGGCCACCGGTCAGGACCGCCATGTCCTGGAGCATCGCCTTGCGGCGGTCGCCGAAGCCCGGCGCCTTCACCGCGGTGGAGGTGAAGGTCCCGCGGATCTTGTTGACCACGAGGGTGGCGAGCGCCTCGCCCTCCACGTCCTCGGCCACGATTAAGAGCGGCTTGCCAGTGCCCATGACCTTCTCCAGGACAGGGACGAGATCGTGGACGGCCGAGACCTTGGCGTTGTAGAAGAGGATCAGCGGCTCGTCGAGCACCGTCTCCTGGCGCTCCTGGTCGGTCACGAAGTACGGCGAGAGGTAGCCCTTGTCGAACTGCATGCCCTCGGTCAGCTCGAGTTCGATCCCGAAGGTGTTGGACTCCTCGACGGTGACGGTCCCGTCCTTGCCCACCTTGTCGATCGCCTCGGCCAACACGTCGCCGATGGCCACGTCGGCGGCCGAGTTCGCGGCGACCTGGGCGATCTCGTTCTTCGACTCGATGTCCTTGGCCTGCGACGCGATGGACTCGACTGCGGCGGCGACCGCCTTCTCGATGCCCCGCTTGAGCGCCGAGGGGGCGGCGCCCGCAGCGACGTTGCGGAGGCCCTCACCGATCAGTGCCTGCGCGAGCACCGTGGCGGTGGTGGTGCCGTCCCCGGCCACGTCGTTGGTCTTGGTGGCGACCTCCTTCACCAGCTGCGCGCCCATGTTCTCGAAGGGGTCGTCCAGCTCGACCTCGCGGGCGATCGAGACCCCGTCGTTGGTGATCGTCGGGGCGCCGAACTTCTTCTCGATCACGACGTTGCGGCCCTTCGGGCCGAGGGTCACCTTCACGGTGTCGGCCAGCTTGTTGATGCCGGCCTCGAGGCCGCGACGGGCCGCGTCGTCGAACTTCAGAATCTTGGGCATGATTGGAACGGGTCTCCTTGTCGATCGCTCGCTTGTGCGCCGGCGATGCGCCGGCGCGGCCCTGAGGGCCTACTTCTTCACCTTGGCGAGCACGTCGCGCGCCGAGAGGATGAGCAGGTCCTCACCCTCGACGGTGATCTCGGTCCCGCCGTACTTCGAGTAGACGACCGTGTCCCCGACGGCGACGTCGAGGGTGATCAGCTCGCCGGTGTTTTCGGCCCGCCGGCCGGGGCCGACCGCGAGGACCTCACCCTGCTGGGGCTTCTCCTTGGCCGTGTCGGGGATGACCAGGCCCGAGGCGGTGGTCTCCTCGGACTCGCCGGGGCGGACGACGATGCGGTCGTCGAGCGGTTGCAGATTCATCGAGACAGGCCTCCTTGGCGCTCGTTAGCACTCGAACCTTGTGAGTGCCAACGATAGCGGCCCGCAGCGGCCCCGGCAACAGGGGGATGCGTGCGCCCCCTGGGTCTCCTCAGACCTTGATGACGACCGTGTTGGTGATCTTGTCGTGGAGGGTCTGTCGCCTCGGGTCCCAGGCCGGGAAGAGCAGGTCGACGAGCAGCGGGAGGACGAACAGGACGCCGAGCAGGCGCTCGAAGAGGTCCCGGCCGATCGCCCGCCAGAAGCCGATGACCCCCCCAGTCGCCGCGTCGACGGCCTTGATCCGGGCGGCCATCATGCCCACGGTCTGGCCCCGCAGCCCAATCAGCAGCCCGGCGTACAGGGCGCCCACGATGAGCAGCACCACGTACCCGCCGGGGGACACCCCGGCGCGGGTCTGGACGCCGTTGTTCATCGTCATCGCCCCCTCGAGTGCGTGGCTCGGCACGAGGTAGATGAGCGAGACCACGAAGAGGATCACCGCGTCGAGGAGGAAGCCCCCGACCCGGGCCCAGTAGCTGGCGAAGGGGGCGGCCCCGGGAGCCCCCTGGGGCCCGTACCCGTAGGACTGGCCCCAGGGACCATCGCCGGGCCCCTGACCCCCGTAGGGCGGGGCGTTCGGTGGGAAGTAGCCCCCGCCCGGGGGTGGGTAGCCGCCCTGAGGTGGGGGCGGGGGCGCCGGTCGGTACCACGGGTCGGACGGCCCCTCGGACGGCGACCCCGCATAGGGCGGCGGAGCGGAACCCGGAGAGGGAGGCGGACCCGAGGGCTCGGTCGGGGTGTCGGGGTGCTCGTCGGGCATTGGGTCTCCTCGGAAGCCTGCGCGCACTGTAGGGCACGCCGCCGCCCGGGCACCGGATCGCTGCGACCCGTTCAAGACAGCGGCCGCACCTCGTAGGCGCAGACGTGCTGGCCGTCCATCAGGTGGGCGACCCGCTCCACCGTCGCCCCCGGGAGCGCCCGGCGGATGAAGTCGAGCTCGCTCGAGCAAGCCTGGGCATAGCCCTGGGCCACGGTGAGAATGGCGCAGTTGTGCTCGGTGATGCGCCACCCGCCCCCCTCGAGGACCTCGACGTCCGCGAGGTAGCCGTCCTCGTCGAGGATCCGCGTGAGCTCGGCCACCTGCTCGGCGAGGGGCAGCTCGGCCAGGCGGGGCGAAGCGCCATCGAGGCGGCGGCGGCCCCGCCGCTCGAAGAGCGCGTGGACCTCGTCGCTCCCGGGGCCGCCGAGGTAGCCGAGCAGCTCGGCCGTGAGATCCCCGTAGCGCTTCGGGAAGAGCGCCTCGGCGGCCGAGGTGAGCCCGTAGCGGTGCGCCGGTCGGCCGGGTCCGTCGGGCTCTGGGTGGTGCCGCACCAGGCCGTCCTCGCCCAGGCGATGCAGCTGCTGGCGCACCGCGGCGGCGGTGATGCCGAGGCGCGCCGCGAGCTCGGCGGTGGTGCTCGCCCCGGAGCGCTTGATCGAGACGAGGATCGCCCGCCTCGTGGTCGGGAGGTTGGCGAGTGGCGCCGCGTCGAGCCCGCTCGTCACGGCAGCACCAGGTGCACGTCGCCGAATTCGTGCCAGAGATACCCGCCCGCCACCGCCTCGGCATATGAGCGCTCGAGCAGCTCGCGCCCTGCGATCGCCTCGAGCATCGCGAGGTGCGACGCCTCGGGCTCGTGCCAGCCGGTGAGGAGCCCGTCGACGGCGCGCACCGGCCGCTCCGGGGTGATCACGGTCTCGGTCCAGCCCCGTCCCGGACTCACGGTTCCCCGCTCGTCGACCACGGTCTCGAGCGCACGGACCACGGTGGTCCCGATGGCCACCACCCGCCCGCCGGCTCGCCTCGTCTCGTTCACGCGCCGAGCGGTGGGGGGCGTCACCCGGAAGTACTCCGCGTAGGGCGCCTCGTTGGCCTCGAGCGAGGCCACACCGGTGTGCAGCAGCACCGGTGCCACCCCGACGCCCTTCGCGACGAGCCGGGTCAGCACCTCGGGCGTGAAGGGCCGGCCAGCGCTCGGCATCTCGGCCGAGCCCGGCTCGGTCGCGTACACGTTCTGGTACATGGTGATGGGCCACTCGCCCTGCACGTAGCCGTAGCGGATCGGGCTGCCGTGCGCCGAGAGGTACGAGAGGAGCGCACCGGGGAGCGAGAGCGAGGCGACCCACAGCCGCACCCCCGAACCGTGGGGCGCGTAGGGGGCGAGGAGGGTGGCCCGGCCGCCCCCCGGGAGGGCGAGCTCGTCGCCGGCTGAGGCGCCGAGGTGCGGACCGCCGTCCCGGCGCAGCTCGACGGTCCACAGGCCGGCCGGCAGCTCGGTCGAAAGGTGCAGCTCGAGGGCCATGCCGCCGGCGTCGGTGGCCGGCAGACCGGCCGCGAGGGTCCCCGAGGTGTTGACCACCACGAGGTCCCCCTCCTCGAGGAACCCGGGCAGCGCCGAGAAGTCGCTGTGCACGATGGAGAGGTCGCTGCGCCGGGCGACCATCATCCGCACCGCGTCCCGGGTCAGCCCGCGGGCCTCGGGGGGCATGCTCGCCTCGAGCGCCGGGGGCAGCTCGAAGCTGAGCGCCGCGACCCGGATCGGCGCCCGCGGGCTGGCGGTGGCGGTGGCGCTCATCGCAGCGCCACCTGCGACGCGCGCACCCGCCCGCTCGGGCGTTCGCTCTCGATCAGCGCCACGATGGCCGGCACGACCTCCTCGGGCGGGGGCCGGTCGGAGATGTCCTCGCCGGGGAACGCGTCCTGGTGCATCTGGGTGCGCATGTCGCCCGGGTCGAGCGCCCACACCGTGACGTCGGGCTCCTCGAGCGCGAGGACCGCGCTCAGGTAGTCGAGGGCGGCCTTCGACGACCCGTAGCCACCCCATCCCTCGTAGTGCTCCACCGAGGCGTCCGAGGTGATGTTGAGGATCCTCGGCCGCGCCGAGCGGTGGAGCAGGCCGAGCCCGGCCTGGATGAGCGCCAGGGGGGCGATCACGTTTACCTCGTACGCGCGGCGGAACGCCGCGAGGGGATAGTCGGACAGCTCGGGCAGGGGTGAGAGGCCGAGCGTGCTCGCGTTGTTCACCAGGAGATCGAGGCCACCGAGCTCCCGGGCCGCCTCGATGAGGGCGTCGCGGTGCGCTGCCTCGGCGACGTCGCCGGCGATCGCCTCGAGGACGCGACCGGGCGACGACAGGGCACGCTCGGTGGCGGCCAGCGCCTCGGGGTCCCGGGCGTCGGTGACGACCGACCATCCCCCCGAGAGCAGCGCCCCCACGAGCGCCTTCCCCAACCCCTTCGAGCCTCCGGTGACCACGGCGATCGGCATCTGGGTCCCCTTCTGCAGGCGGTGCTCGCCCGACTATCGGTATTTAACCGACAATATTCTTGCTTTATTGCCGACGCAACGGCCCGGGCGGCCGGGGTGCTCAGGGGGCGAGCCGCTCCAGGCGCCACCCGGCCGGCTCCCGTCGGTACACGAGCCGATCGTGCAGCCGGTCGTCCTGGTGCTGCCAGAACTCGACGGCGTGCGGCACGAGGCGGAAGCCGCCCCAGGTCGACGGGCGCGGGACCTCGGCGCCGGCGAAGCGCTCCTCGAGGGCGGCGAAGGCTGCCTCGAGGACGGCCCGGTCCCTGAGCGGCCGGCTCTGCTCGGAGGCCCGGGCGGCCAGCTGGCTTCGCTGCCGCCGGCCGGCGAAGTAAGCGTCGGACTCCTCGGCGCCGGTGCGCACGACCGCACCCTCGGCCCGGACCTGGCGGCCGAGCGGCTCCCAGTACGCGACAAGCGCACCCCGGGGGTTGGCGGCGAGCTCCTCGCCCTTGCGGCTGGCGTAGTTGGTGAAGAAGACGAACCCGCGCTCGTCCCAGTGCTTGAGGAGCACCATGCGCACCGACGGCGCGCCCGAAGCGTCCGCGGTCGCAAGCGCGATCGCCTCGGGCTGGCGCAGCGAGCCCGAGGCGATGGCGAACCACGCGGCGAACTGGGTGAACGGGTCGGCGGCGAAGTCCGCCTCGCGCAGGAAGTCGGCCACCGCTCAACCGGCCTCGGCGAGGAACAGGTTGGGCTCGGCCCCGAGCGACCAGGGGCTCGGGCCGCCGTGGGCCAGCCGCCACTGCCCCGCAGCCGCGATCATGGCGGCGTTGTCGGTGCACATCGCCATGCTCGGCACGAGCGCGGCGATCCCATCCTCGGCACAGGCCTCCTCGGTGCGGCTCCTGAGGAGCGAGTTCGCCGCCACCCCCCCGGCCAGACAGATCCCGCGCGCCCCGGTTGTGGCGGCGGCCCGGCGGGCCTTGGCCACGAGGACGTCCACGACCGCCTCCTGGAAGGAGGCCGCGACGTCCTCGGTCGAGGCGCCGGGGGCCTTGTCGACGCTGCGCACAACGGCGGTCTTCAGACCCGAGAAGGAGAAGTCGCAGCCCTCGTCGCGCATCGCCCGGGGGAAGGCGAAGGCGCGCCCGTCGCCGTCGCGAGCGACCCGGTCGATCGCGGGTCCCCCGGGATATCCGAGGCCGAGGTAGCGGGCCACCTTGTCGAACGCCTCGCCCGCCGCGTCGTCAAGGGTCTGGCCGAGCAGTCGGTAGCGGCCGAGGCCCTCCACGAGCACGAGGACGGTGTGGCCACCCGAGACGAGGAGCACCACGAGGGGCCAGTCGAGCTCGCGGTGGTCGAGGAGCGACGCGAAGAGGTGGCCCTCGAGGTGGTTCACGCCGACGAAGGGCACCTCCCACGCCATCGCCAGCGCCTTCGCGTGGCTGAGCCCGACGAGCAGCGAGCCGACGAGGCCGGGCCCGCAGGTCGCGGCGACGGCGTCGACCGGCGGGTGTCCGGCCGGTCCCGCGGCGGCGAGCGCCTCGTCGATCACCGGGGTCAACCGCTCGAGGTGGGCGCGCCCGGCGAGCTCGGGGACGACGCCGCCGTAGCGGGCGTGCAGGTCGACCTGGCTCGAGACGACCGACGACAGCACGACCCGGCCGGGCCCGACCACCGCCGCCGCCGTCTCGTCGCAGGAGGTCTCGATCCCGAGCACCCTCACGGCGCGACCGCGGGCCTCGAGCGGACCTCCCCCTCCAGGGCGGCGATGCGCTGCGCGTACTGGGGGGTGTCGATCTCGTAGGCGAACATGACGTAGGCGTCCTCGCCGGTCATCTGGTAGTAGCCCTTGCGGACGCCGACCGGTGCGAAGCCGAAGCGTCGGTACAGGGCCTGGGCGCCGTGGTTCGAGAAGGCCACCTCCAAGGAGAGCTGGTTCGCCCCGGACTCGATCGAGACCGCCACGGCGTCGAGCAGGAGCACGGTCGCGATCCCGCGTCGCTGGTACTCGGGAGCGACCGCGATCGTCGTCACATGCGCCTCGGGTCCGGTCAGCATCACCCCCCGGTAGCCGACGATCCGCCGGCCGAGCCGGGCCACGCGGTACGAGCGTCCGTGGCGCAGCGCCAGCTCCGAGCCGAAGATCGTCGAGCTCCACGGCTCGGGGAAGACCCGCTTCTCGATGTCGAGCACGGCCTTCAGGTCGCGACGGTGCATCTGATGGAGGCTCAGCCCCTCGAGCGCGCTCGCCTCACGCATCGGCGGGTCCCACCGACTCGCGCCGGACCCAGTTGATCCGGGCATCGGCGCCGCGCATGTACTGCGCCTGCAGGTCGATCGCGGCGAGAGGCGGGGCGCCGGCGGCCAGGCGCCGGGCGCCGAGCGAGGCGAGCGTCGCCGGACTCGGGTGGGCGTGGGTCCCGTCGGCCAGCGTGACCCCGGCCTGGTCGGCCAGGAGCTCGCGGTAGCGCACCGCGCCGTCTCCCAGCGCGAGGGTGCCCGTGGCACCGTCCACCAGCGCGGCGATCCCCTCGGGTCGGCACCGCACCGGCGTGCTCAGCGCGACCGGCACGCCGGTCGGGCCGCGCCCATAGCGCGCCGCGAAGACCTCGCCGCGCCGGGCGTCGACCACCGCGAGCACCGGGCCCGCCCAGCCGCCGTCGAGCGCCGCCGCGGCGAGCGTCTCGAGGCTCGTGCACCCGACCAGGCCGGTGCCGAGCGCCTGGGCGATGCCCTTGGCGGTGGCCACCCCGACCCGCAGCCCGGTGAACAGCCCGGGCCCGACGTCCACCGCGATCGCGTCGAGCTCGCCGAGCGTGACCCCGGCCCGGCCGAGGACCTCGGCGATCGCCGGCGCCAGCACCTCGGCGTGCCTTCGGCCGCCCGTCTCGCACACCTCGGCCACCGTCTCGCCCTCGCGGTGCAACGCCGCCCCCACCAGATCGGTCGCCGACTCGATGCCCAGCACGATCATCTCGGGGCGACCGCCTCGGCCATCGCCGCCCGGCGGTCGCTCCACGGGGCGCCCCGGCCGACGAGGGTGACGGCGCGCCGCTCCGCGCCCTCGCCCGACCCGTTGGTCTCCGGGACGAGGGTGATCTCGAGCGCGCCCTCGCCCAGTGCCGGCGCGCCGACGTCGCCCCATTCGACGAGGGCCACAGCGTCGCCCTCGAGCAGCTCGGGGAGCGCGAGATCCGCCACCTCGGCCAGGTGGTCGAGCCGGTAGAGGTCGGCGTGGAGGAGCTGACGCACCGGTGCGCCGGGTCCGCAACGGTACTGGCGCACGAGGGTGAAGGTCGGGCTGGTCACCGGCCCCTCCACCCCGAGCCCGGCGGCGAAGCCCTGTGCGAGGACGGTCTTGCCCGCCCCGAGGCCGCCGACGAGGAGCACCAGGTCGCCCGGGCGCGCCAATGCGCCGAGCGCTGCGCCGAGCCGGCGGGTCGACTCGGGGTCATCGCTGTGCACGATGAGCGACCACGGGTCACTCACCCGCGACCGAGCTCCGGGACAGCCGGCGCCCCGCCGGCGGCGACCGCGAGCAACCGCTTGGCCCGGACGAGGTCGGCCCGCATCTCGGCGAGGACCTGGCCCCCGGAGCGCAGCGCAAAGGCCGGATGGTAGGTGGGCACGAGCTGCCCGCGGCGGAACGGGTAGGCGCGCCCGCGCAGCGCCCGGATGCCCTCGGAGGTGCCGAGGAGCAGACGCGCCGCGAAGTTGCCGAGGGTCACCACCACGCTCGGGTCGATGAGCTCGATCTGGGAAGCAAGGTAGGGGCGGCACGCCTCGATCTCGTCAGGCAGCGGGTCGCGATTCTCCGGCGGCCGGCACTTCACGACGTTCGCGATGTAGCACCGGCTCCGGTCCATCGACAGCTCCTCTTGCATCAGTCGGTCGAGGAGCTTGCCCGAACGCCCGACGAAGGGCTCCCCGGCGAGGTCCTCCTCGCGGCCGGGGCCCTCGCCCACGAACATGAGCCGGGCGTGCGGGTCCCCGACGCCGAAGACGACCTGGGTGCGACCCCGGGACAGGGGGCAGCGCACGCAGTCCAACGCCTCCGCCCGCAGGGCCTCGAACGCGACGGGCGAGCCTGGCCCGACCACCGCGGCATCGTAGTTGCGCCCGGCACCGGGCCTTCCCCGCCTCCGGGGCCCGGCGCCGCGCCCTCAACCGGGCGCCGCGAGCGTCGCCGAGAAGTCCTCGATGAGCCGGTCGAGCTCGCCTGGTCGCTCCAGCATGACGAGGTGACCGCAGCCCCCGAGCAGCTCGAGGCGGGCACCGGGGATGTGCGAGGCGACGAAGCGAGCCCGCCGGGCCGGGGTCAAGGCGTCCCGGGTCCCGGCCACGATGAGGGTCGGGAGCCCGATCCGGGGCAGGTCGATCCGCACGTCGAAGCTCATGAGCGGCGCCAGGAGCTCGGCCATCGCCCGGGGGGACACCGCGCTCGAGAGCGAGCGGACCAGCTCCACGTCGACGGGGCGCGCCCGGGCGCCGAAGCACGCCCGGGAGCTCCAGGTGGCGAGGTCCGATCCGGGGTAGACGCCCTTGCCGCGACGCTCGGCGTAGCGGGCGGCGCGCAACGCCACGCGCGCCGTCAGCGTCCCCACGGGCCGGCCGAGCGGCCCCGGGACCGTGGGGCCGGCGTCGGTCGCGACGAGGACGAGCCCGCGAGCGTGTCGTCGCAGCTCGGCCTCCCGGCGGATCGCCGCCAGCTGCAGCACCATCCCGCCCAAGGAGTGCCCGACGACGACGGCGTCCCGGACGTCGCACGCCTCGAGGACCGCGATCACGTCGTCGGCCAGCCGCTCGAAGGAGAAGCCGCCGGCTCCGGCGATGGATGGACCGTGCCCGCGCAGGTCGATCGCCACCACCCGATGGCGTTCGGGCAGGGTCGAGAACTGCCGGGCCCAGACCCCGACGCCGAGCGCGATGCCGTGGATGAGCACGACGGGCGGTCCGGTCCCGGCCTCCACCACATGCACCCTCCCCCCGTCGTCGGTCGCCACGAAGTGGTGCTCGACGTCGGCCGGCATCGAGAGGCCCGCCGCGGTCAGCTCCTCCTCGGTCGCCCGCCAGCGGCGGACAAGCGAGCGCTCGAGCAGGTAGCCCAGCCCGAGCCCCGCGCCGAGGGTGAGCGACCCGAGCGTTCTCGAGCGGGTCATCGCCCGGGCCGCGCTCCGGGCACGCCGCCGTCGCGCAGGGCCTTGGCGTCGCTCGAGACCACGCGCGGCACCCGGGCGCCGATCAGGGTCAGCACCTCGTGGTTGATCGTCCCGAGGATCCCCGCCCACTCACCCACCGAGATGCGTTCTTCGCCCTGGGCGCCGAGCAGCACGACCTCGTCGCCGAGCTCCACGTCGCCGCCGGGCCCGCAGTCGACCACGATCTGGTCCATCGTCACCACGCCGGCAAGCGGTCGGCGCTGGCCCCGGATCAGCACCTCCCCACCGGCGCTGAAGTAGCGCCTCGGCAGGCCGTCGGCGTACCCGATCGGCACCGTGGCGACGGTCGAGTCGGCCGGCAGCGGCCGGAGCCGGCCGTAGGAGGGCCGCTCGCCGGCGGCCAACCGGTGCTGTGCCACGACCCGCGAGCGCAGCGACATCACCGGTTCGAGTCGGCGCCCTCCGCTCGCCCAGAGCGCGTCGGCGACGGCCGCGCTCGACACCTCGCCGTAGATCGCGATACCGGTCCGAACGAGGTCGTAGCGCGCAGCGGGGTGCGCGATCGTGGCGGCCGAGTTGGCGGCGTGACGCAGGAAGCCCGATGCGCCCTGCGCGCGCACCGCGAGGACCCCCTCCTCGAACCGCCGGAGCTGGAGCGCGGTGAACTCTCGGTCCTCGGCCGAGGCACCGTCTGCCACGGCGAGGTGCGTGAAGACCCCGCCGAGGGCGACGCCCGGGGCGTCTGCGACCTCCCGGGCCAGTTCGCCCGCCGCCTCGGGCGCGACCCCGATCCGGTGCATCCCGGTGTCGATCTTGAGGTGGACGGTGGCCTCGACCCCGACCCGGGCGGCCGCCGAGGCGATCGCCCGGACCGATGCCCGGCTCGACACCGTCGGCGTGACCCGCTGCACGACGACCTCCGCGGCGGCGTCGGGGGCGGGGTCCGAGAGGAGCAGGATCGGTGCGGTGATCCCGGCGTCGCGCAGCGCCACCGCCTCGTCCATGACGGCCACCGCCAGCCATGCGGCGCCGGCGTCGAGCGCCGCGGCGGCGGCATCGCTGGCACCGTGGCCGTAGCCGTCGGCCTTCACCACCGCGCACAGTGCGGCGCTCCCTGCGATCTCCCTCATGAGCGCGACGTTCGAGGACAGCGCTTCGAGGTCCACCTCGACCCAGGTCGGCCGGAGCCTGCCTTCAGCCATCGCCGCCGCCGACCCGGCCCGAGAGCCAGTCCGACACGAGATCGGGCAGGTCGATCGCGAGCAGCCCGCGGGGCCGGCCCCGACGGGCGGCGGCGCCGTGGACGAACGCAGCGAAGGCGGCGGCCCGGTGCGGATCGAGGCCGCTCGCGATGAACGCGGCGATGATCCCGCCGAGGACGTCGCCGCTGCCTGCGGTGGCAAGCGCCGGGCTGCCGGCGTTCGAGAGGAGCACGTCGGGAAGCTCGGATCGCCCCGGTGCCGCGACCGCTGTCGTCGAGCCCTTGACGAGGACGATGGCACCGGTGGCCGCCGCGAGCCGGCGTGCCGCACCGACACGGTCGGGTCCCGGCGCCTCGCCGGCCAGGCGCCGGTACTCGCCGTCGTGGGGCGTGAGGACCACGACCCGCCCAGAGGACCGGACCACCGCGGCTGCGCTCGCGGCGTCGCCCAGCGCGAACAGCGCGTCGGCGTCGGCGACGACCGGGACCGGGGACTCGCCGATCACGCGGCGCACCGCTGCGGCGGTGGAGTCGCTGCGCCCGAGCCCCGGGCCGATGACGAGCGCCCGGCACCGCTCGAGCATCCCGAGCACGTCGCCGGCCCAGTCCTCGTGCCCGAGCGGGAGTCGGACGGCCTCCGCCGGCCAGGGGCCGGTCGCCGAGGCACCAGCGCCGGGAACGCCCAACCGGACCATCCCCGCCCCGGCCCTCGAGGCGCCCCGGGCGCAGAGGAACGACGCCCCCTCCATCCCGGGCGACCCTGCGACGACGGCGACCGCGCTCGCCCACTTGTGCGTCTCGCGCCCCCGGCGCGGCAACCCGGCCAGGTCCGCCTGCTCGACGAGGCCGATCGAGGGCCGCCCGACGCTGACCCCGATGTCGGCGACCTGGACTCGCCCGGCGAGCGACGCCCCCTCCCCCATCACGAGGCCCGGCTTCAGCGCGGCGAACGAGACGGTCCGCTCGGCGGCGAGCGGACGGCCCGGCGCCTCCCCGGTGTCGCCGTCCACCCCCGAGGGGATGTCGACCGCGAGGACCGCGACGCCCTCGGCGACCTCGGGCGCGTCGTAGGAGCCCCCGAACCCGGTGCCGTACGCGGCGTCGACGAGAAGCTCCACGCCCCCGATCCGGGCCGGGGGCCTCGATGCGTCGAGGACCACCACCCGCGCGCCGCGCCGTCGCAGCACTGCCGCCGCCACCCGGCCGTCGTTGCCGTTGTTCCCCTTGCCGGCCAGCACGGCGACCCGCCGGCCGTAGGCGCCGCCCAGCATGTCGATCGCCGCGGTCGCCGTCGCGAAGCCGGCCCGCCGGATCAGCTCGGACTCGGCGACGACCCGCCGTGCCCGCTCGTCGGCCGCCCGCATCTCGGCCACGGTGACCACGGAGCGCACGGGCGGCCCTAGGAGACCGCTGGGGCGGACTCGCCGAGCACCATCGCGAGCGCCAGGTCGTCGGTGTGGGTGAGCGACACGTGCCATCGGACGATCCCCCGCCGTTCGGCCAGCGCCGCGGCCTTCCCGCTCAGCCGCAGCGCCGGGGCGCCCCGGCGGCCGCTCGGCCCGACCGGCCGCACGACCTCGACGTCGCGCATGGCGAAGCCGCCGATGCCGACCCCGAGCGTCTTCATGACCGCCTCCTTGGCGGCGAAGCGGGCCGCCAGGTGCTGGGCCGGCTCGGCCCGGCGGCTTGCGTAGGCGCGCTCGTCCTCGGTGAACACCCGCTCGACGAGCCTCGGCCGCCTCGCGATCACCTTGCGGAACCGGACGATGTCCACGGCGTCGATCCCGATGCCGGCCACCGAGCCGGGACCGGCGGGACCGATCACTCGACGGTCACCGTCTTGGCCAGGTTGCGGGGCCGGTCGACGTCGAGGCCGTGGAGCCGAGCCAACCGGTAGGCGAAGAGCTGGAGGGGGACGATGTCGAGGACCGGGGACAACAGGTGCTCGGCCTCGGGCACCCACAGCACGTGGTCAGCGAGCTGCGCCGCCCGCTCGTCGCCGTCGTTGGCCACGAGGACCACGGTCGCCCCCCGGCTCTTCACCTCGGCGATGTTCGAGCGGAACTTCTCCCAGAGCGGGTTCCGGGTGGCCACCCCCACCACGACGGCGCCCGGCTCGAGCAGCGCGATCGGGCCGTGCTTGAGCTCGCCGGCCGGGTACCCCTCGGCGTGCAGGTAGGACAGCTCCTTCAGCTTGAGCGCGCCTTCGAGGGCGACCGGGTACCCCACGTTGCGCCCGAGGAAGAAGAAGTCCCGGGCCCCGCCGAGTGCCTTCGCGACGTCGTCGACCTCCTTGGCCCGCGACACCACCTCCTCGATTGCCGCCGGCAGCCGGTGCAGGGCGTCGAGCGTGGCCGAGATCTCGCGCGGTGACCTCGTCGCGCGCAGCTGAGCGAGCTTCAGTGCCAGCAGGTCAAGCGCGACGATCTGCGCGAGCAGGGTCTTGGTCGCTGCGACGCAGATCTCGGGGCCGGCCCGCGTGTAGAGCACGCCGTCGGCCTCGCGGGCGATCGAGGAGTCCACCACGTTCGTGACACCGAGCACCCGGGCACCGCGTGCGCGCGCCTCGCGCAGTGCGAGGAGGGTGTCGAGGGACTCCCCGGACTGGCTGACCCCCAACGCGAGCGCCTTCGGGTCGAGCACCGGCTCGCGGTAGCGGAACTCACTCGCGACATCGACGTCGGCCGCCAGCTCGGCCCAGTGCTCGATGGCGTAGCGGGCGAGCAGCGCGGCGTGGTAGCTGGACCCGCAGGCGACGATGTGGATCCGGGTGATGGACCGGAGGTCCTCGTCGGTGAGCTTCGCCTCGTCCAGCGCGAGCGACCCGTCGGGACGGCATCGGTCGAGCAGGGTGTCGGCGACGGCGCGGGGCTGCTCGCGGATCTCCTTGCTCATGAAGTCCTCGTAGCCACCCTTCTGAGCGGCCGCCAAGTCCCAGTGGACGCTGAGCGCCGGCGGCTCGACCGGCAGGCCGTCCAGGGTGCTCACCGCGATCGACCCCGGGCGCAGCTCGGCCAACTGGTCGTCTGCGAGCACGAAGAGCCGATCGGTCTGCCCGAGGAGGGCGGGGATGTCCGACGCGAGGAAGGCGGCGCCGTCGGCCAGCCCGAGGATGAGCGGCGTGTTGCGGCGGGCCGCCACGAGGAGCTCGGGCTCGTCGGAGGAGACCACCGCGATCGAGAAGGAGCCCCTCACCTCGCCCAGTGCCACCCGCACCGACTCGGCGAGGCCCATCCCGCCGGCCATGCGCTCCTCGACGAGGTGGGCGAGCACCTCGGTGTCGGTGGCCGAGGCCATCGTGTGGCCGGAGGCGACGAGGCGGCCCTGGATCTCGGCGTGGTTCTCGATGATCCCGTTGTGCACCACCCCGACCCGCTGCGTGCAGTCGAAGAGCGGGTGCGCGTTCTCGACGGCCGGATGGCCGTGGGTCGCCCATCGCGTGTGGCCGAGGCCGGTGCTGGCCCCCGGGGCCTCGGCGGCGAGCACCCGGAGGGCGCCCACCGAGGTCGTCCCCTCGGCCGCCCGCGCCCGCCACAGCGAGCCCGGGACGCTCAGGACCAACCCGGCCGAGTCGTAGCCCCGGTACTCGAGGCGCTCCAGGCCCTCCAACAGCAGTTCGGCGGCGTCAGGGCGCCCGGTCACCCCGATGATCCCGCACATGGCACGCGAGGCTACCGGGCACCTCGCCCGGTTCCGAACTACCCGCCCGGAGCGCCGAGGGACGTCTCGACCACCGAGGCGATGCGTTCGACGGCCGCCTCGGCCGCCTCGTGGTCCCGGCTCTCCACCATGACCCTGATCACGGGCTCGGTCCCGCTCGGCCTGAGCAGGACCCGGCCCGTGGGTCCGAGTCCGGCCTCGACCTCCTTCACCGTCTCCCAGACGCCCGGGGCCCGGTCGAGGCTGGCCGGATCGGCCACCGCCACGTTGCGCAGGATCTGGGGCACCCGCTCGATCAGGCCCGCTGTCGAGACGGCCAGGCCGACCCCCGAGCGCACCACGAGGTCGGCGAGCAGGAGCCCGGTCAGGATCCCGTCCCCGGTGGTCGACAGGTTGCGGAACACGATGTGGCCGGACTGCTCGCCGCCCAGGTGGTAGTCGCCGGCCTCGAGCGCCTCGAGCACCGCCCGGTCGCCCACCGGGGTCTCGACCACCGCGATCCCCCGCTGCTCCATGGCGAGCCGGAACCCGAGGTTCGACATCACGGTGACCACCACCGAGTTGCCGGCCAGCTCCCCCCGGGCCCGCAGGTCGAGGGCGAACAAGGCGAGCAGCGTGTCGCCGTCGGCGAGCTGGTCGCGGTGGTCGACGGCCACCAAACGGTCGGCATCGCCGTCGAAGGCCAGCCCGAAGGCGGCGCCTCGTTGCACGACGGCCCGGGCGATCGCCTCGGGGTGCGTCGACCCGCAGCCGTCGTTGATGTTCGTCCCGTCGGGGGCGTCGAAGATGGCCTCGACCCGCGCCCCGAGCGACCGGAAGATCGCGGGGCCGAGCGCGCTCGCCGCGCCGTTCGCGCAATCGAGCACGATGTGCATCCCGTCGAGCCGGCGGCCCTTCAGGGCCCGGACGACCCCCCGGCAGTACTCGTCGCCCGCCCGCTCGTCGGCCGTGATCGAGCCCACCGCTGCGCCGTCGGGTCGCGCCGGTGGGTGGTCGGGCGCGTCGAGCAACGCATCGAGCTGGCGCTCGATGGCGTGTTCGGTCTCGACGGGGAACTTGGCGCCGAGGGCGCTGAAGAACTTGATCCCGTTGTCGGCGAAGGGGTTGTGCGAAGCCGAGACGACTGCCGCCGGGCGGCGCCTGGACCGGGCGAGCAGGGCCAAAGCCGGCGTGGGGAGCACCCCGACGTCGACCACGGCGCTGCCCTCGGTGGCGAGCCCGGCGCTGAACGCGTCCTGCAGCATGGGGCCCGACAACCGGGTGTCCCGGCCGACGAGGAATGCGGGGGCATCCATCACCCGGGCGGTGGCGCGACCGAGGGCGAGGGCTACCTCGGCCGTCAGGTCGACGTTGGCGACGCCGCGAACTCCGTCGGTGCCGAACCGACCCCGTCCCACGCGCCTACCGCTTGGAGTACTGGGGTGCCTTGCGCGCCTTTTTCAGTCCGTACTTCTTGCTCTCCTTCTCTCGCGCGTTGCGCGTGAGAAGACCCGATCGCTTGAGCGTCGGGCGGTGCTCCGGGTCGATGACGCAGAGCGCCCTCGCGATCCCGAGCCGGAGCGCCCGGGCCTGCCCCGACACGCCTCCGCCGTTGATCGTGGCGTCGATGTCGTAGGTCTCGGCCGTGTTGGTCAGCCGGAGCGGGTCGGTCACGGCCATCCGATGGCTCGCCGAGGTGAAGTACTCCTCGAATCCCCGCCGGTTGATCTTGATGGTGCCGGTCCCGGGGCGGAACCGGACCCGCGCGACGGCCTCCTTGCGGCGGCCGGTGGTCTGGCTGAGCGGCGCTGGCATCTGGGTCCTTGTCTGAGTCCTGGGTCTTAGTCCTGGCGCCGCGCGCCGGGGATGTCGAGCGGCTGGGGATTCTGGGAGGCGTGGGGATGGTCGGGGCCGGCGTACACCTTGAGCTTGGCGAGCTGCTGGCGGCCGAGGGTGTTCTTCGGGAGCATGCCCCGCACGGCCCGCCGCACGAGCTCCTCGGGCCGGCGCTCGAGCAGCTCGGCATAGCTCCGTCGGTGCAGGCCGCCGGGATACCCGCTGTGGCGGTAGGCGAACTTGTCCTCCGCCTTGTCCGACGTGAGGACCACCTTCGCCGCGTTGACGATGACCACGTGATCGCCGGTGTCGGTGTGGGGGGCGAAGATCGGCCGGTGCTTGCCCCGGAGCAGGCGGGCCACCTCGGTGGCCATCCGGCCGAGGACGAGTCCCTCGGCGTCGACCACGTGCCAGGCACGGTCGATCTCTGCTGGCTTGGGGACAAACGTGCGCACGAAAGGATCCTCGAAACGGGCGCCCCAGGCGGCGAATCCGCCCGAAAGGGGGGCGACGGGCGACCCTCAAGGATAGGGCATCTCGGACCCCGCCCGCTACCGCCGGCCCCCTGGCCAGGCAACGGGACGCTCAGGGCCCATAGGAGACCGACACGAGGCACAGGGCGTGGGCCGGCGCCGGGGCCGGGAGGCCGGCCCGGTCCCGGGCCCGAAGGAGGGCCACCACGTCGGCCGTCGTCGGCCCCCCCTTGCCCACCTCGACCAGCTCGGCGACGAGCGAGCGGACCATCTGGTGGCAGAACGAGTCCGCTTCGATGTCGAAGCGAAGCAGCCGGCCCCCGTGGCCCGGCATCCCGTCGTTGACGTCACCGACCTCGGGGCCCGAGGCGAGCGACCAGCGGGCCACGCGGACCCGGCGCACCAGGGGGTGTCCCTTGGCGGCGCCCGGCGGGCGGCGGCAGAAGGCGCCGAAGTCGTGCTCGCCGACGAGAACGTCGCTGGCTGCGGCCAGGTGCCGCAGGTCGAGGGGCGCGCGCACGTGCCAGGCGATCGGGGCGAGCAGCGGGTCGGGGGCCGGGCCGTTCCAGACCAGGTACCGGTAGTGGCGGCCGGTCGCCGAGCGCCGGGCGTCGAACCCGGCGGGGGCCGGCCCGGCGTCCTTCACGACCATGGACGGGCCGACCTGGCGGTTGAGCGCCGCCACCAGGTCCTCGGGGCCCATCGCCCGCGATCCGGTGCCCCGCCGGAGGGTCGGAAGGGTCGCCGGGAGATCGACGTGGACGACCTGGCCCCTCGCGTGGACCCCGGCGTCGGTGCGCCCGGCGCAGGTGATGGGCGGGGGCTCCTTCATGCGCAGCGTGCGGGCGAGGGCGTGGGCGAGCGCGCCGGCGACCGTGACCTGATCGGGTTGGGCGGCGAACCCCCGGAAGGCGCTGCCGTCGTAGGCAAGGATGAGGCGCCAGCGAGTGGTGCCGCGGGCGACCGTCGGGGAACCGTCGCCTGCCGGCTTGCGGGCCGCTCCCCGCGGCGGCATGGGGCTAGACGAGCTCGATGCGCGCCATCGGCGCGTTGTCGCCCGGACGCGGCCCGAGCTTCAAGATCCGCGTGTAACCGCCGGGACGATCCGCGTAGCGGGGGCCGAGCTCGGCGAAGAGCTTGTGGGTCATGTCCTTGTCCCTCAGGAACGCGATCACCTGGCGCTGCTGGTGCACGCCGCCGCGCTTGGCTGCGGTGATGCACTTCTCGGCGACGGGCCGGAGGGCCTTCGCCTTGGCCTCGGTGGTCACGATGGCCTCGGCGGCGATCAGCGACGCCACGAGGTTGCCGAGCATCGCCTTCTCGTGGGCGGCGCTGCCCCCGAGCCGCTTGCCCTTGGTCGGCGTGGCGCGCACCGCTAGTCCTTGGTCCTGAGCGAGAGTCCCCGCTCGTCCAGGCGCTGGACGACCTCGTCGAGCGACTTCTGGCCGAAGTTCGTGATCCCGAGGAGGTCGTCGTAGGTGCGGTCCACGAGCTCCCCGATGGTGTTGATCTGGGCGCGCTTCAGGCAGTTGCGCGGCCGCTCGGAGAGGTCGAGCTCCTCGATGCGCAGGTCGAGATCGGGCGAGCCGCTCGAGGTCGTCCCGGTCTCGCCCAGCTCAAGGCCCCTCGGGGCCTCCTCGAGGTCCGCCACCAGGCTGACCAGCGTGCGCAGCGTGTCGCCGGCCGAGGCCAGCGCCTCGCGGGGGCTGATGGTGCCGTCGGTCTCGATCTCGAGGACCAAACGGTCGAAGTCGGTCGACTGCTCGACCCGGACGGACTCGATGTCGAAGGTCACCCGGCGCACCGGGGAGAAGATTGAGTCGATCGGGATGACCCCGATGGTCGCCGAACGCTTGTTGCGCTCGGCGGACACGTACCCGCGGCCGCGCTCCACGGTGACGTCGAGGGCGAGGCGGCCCTTGGCATTGAGCGTGGCGAGGTGCAGATCCGGGTTCAGGATCTCGACGCCGGCACGGGTCTGGATGTCGGCCGCGGTGGCCTCCCCGGGGCCGCGCTTGTCGATGCGCATGGTGACCGGCTCGTCCTCGTCCATCCGGACCAGGAGATCCTTCAGGTTCAAGATGATGTCGGTGACGTCCTCTTTGATCCCGTTGAGCGTCGTGAACTCGTGCAGGGACTCGTCGAAGCGCACCTGGGTCACCGCTGCGCCCGGGATCGACGAGAGCAGCGTCCGGCGCAGCGAGTTCCCGATGGTGTGCCCGAAGCCTGGGTCGAGCGGGCCCATCGCGAAGCGCTGGGTGTTGTCGCGCTCCTCGCCGATGGCCTCGACGGTCGGACGTTGGATGATGAGCATGTGGGCTCCTCGGTTTCCTACGGGGTGCTTCGCTGGTTACTTCGAGTAGAGCTCGACGATGAGCTGCTCTTGGAGCGGCTCATCGATGTGCTCGCGCAGCGGCGGGTTCAGGACCGAGACGGCGAACCCCTGGTCGCCGGCCTCGAGCCACGGAGGCCGCTGGCGGTCGAGCGTGTCCATGTTGCGGCGCACCATGAACATCTGGCGCGACGCCTCCTTCAGCGTGACCACGTCCCCCTTGCGGACGCGGTAGCTCGGGATCGTGACCCGCTTCCCGTTCACCCGGACGTGCCCATGGCGGACGAACTGGCGGGCCTGGGCCCGGCTGGCGCCCCAACCGGCCCGGAACACCACGTTGTCCAGGCGCATCTCGAGCATGCGCAGCAGGTTCTCGCCGGTGATCCCCGTCTCGCGGTTCGCCTCCTCGTAGAGGTTGCGGAACTGCTTCTCGAGCAGGCCGTAGATCCGCCGCGCCTTTTGCTTCTCGCGCAGCTGGTTCAGGTACTCGGAGCCCTGGCGCATCCGGTCCCGGCCGTGTTCGCCGGGCGGGTAGGCGCGGCTGTGGCGGTCGGTGACCGCCTCGGAGACGGGGCACTTGAGTGAGAAGCACCGCTCGCCCTTCAAGAAGAGCTTGGTGCGCTCACGCCGGCAGAGCCGGCAGACGGGTCCGGTGTAGCGAGCCATCAGACCCTCCGACGCTTCTTCGGGCGACAGCCGTTGTGCGGGATCGGCGTCACGTCCTTGATACCGACCACCTCGATGCCGGTCGCGGCGAGCGAGCGGATGGCCGTCTCGCGCCCCGAACCGGGACCCCGGACCAGCACGTCGACCTTGCGCACGCCGTGCTCCATGGCCCGGCGGGCGCACGCCTCGGCCGCCAGCTGGGCCGCGAACGGGGTGGACTTGCGGGAGCCCTTGAACCCGACGTTGCCCGCCGACGCCCAGGCGAGCACGTTGCCCTCGGGATCGGCGATGGTCACCACGGTGTTGTTGAACGAGCTCTTGATGTGCGCAACGCCGTAGGCGATGTTCTTGCGCTCCCGGCGCCGGGGTCGGCGACCGCCCTGCTGCTTAGCCGTGCGGGGGGGCATCTACTTGCGAACCTTCTTCTTTCCGGCGACCGTCTTCTTCGGTCCCTTGCGGGTGCGGGCGTTCGTGTGGGTGCGCTGGCCGTGCACCGGGAGCCCCCGGCGGTGGCGGATCCCCTGGTAGCAGTTGATCTCCTGCTTGCGCTTGATGTCCTGCGCGACGTCCCGACGCAGGTCACCCTCGACGCGGAGGCTCGCGTCGATGTAGTTGCGCAGCCGGCTGATCTCCTCGTCGGTCAGGTCGCGCACCCTCGTGTCCGGGGAGACGTCGGTCGACTGGCACACCTGCTTCGAGACGGTGTTGCCGATGCCATAGATGTAGGTGAGGGCGATCTCCACCCGCTTCTCCCGCGGGATGTCGACGCCTGCGATTCGAGCCACTCTGGTTCTCTTTCCTCAGCCCTGACGCTGCTTGTGCCTCGGGTTGTCGCAGATCACGACCACCCGGCCGTGTCGCCGGATGATCTTGCACTTCTCACAGATCCGCTTGACGCTCGGTCGGACCTTCACTGCTCGTCCCTCTTCTCGTCCTATTTGTATCGGTAGGTGATCCGCCCACGACTGAGGTCGTAGGGGGTGATCTCCACCTGCACTTTGTCGCCCGGCAGGATCCGGATCCGGTGCATCCGCATCCGTCCCGAACTGTGCGCCAGCACCTTGTGCCCATTCTCGAGCTCGACCCGGAACATCGCGTTCGGGAGCGGCTCGACGACCGTCCCGTCCAGCACGATGGCGTCGTCGTTGGATTTTGGCAGGTGTCTCTCCTCATGCTCCCCGGGCGCCGCGCGGCACGCGGACCCGAAGATCGGCTTTGACCAGCCACACCGCTCCGCGAGGCGCGGCGGGCCGACCTGAGATTCTACCGCATCGGGGGCGATTTGCCACCCCGGTGATGCCGGGCCGGCCACGAGTGGCCGCGGGGCGCACGCCTCCCCCATCTTGCCAGGCCCGAGACGGTGCCCGGGCACGGCTCGCCCGGACTTGAGCCCGGCCGCCGGGTCCGTGCAGGATCGCCCCGTGATCCTCGGAGCCTCCTTCGACCACGTGGCCGTGGCCGGGGAGTCGAGGGCCGCCCTCGAGGTCCGCTATCGCGACCAGCTCGGGGGCCGGCCCCTGGCCGGCGGCCCCTCGGCCGGGTTCGTCTGGGCCCAGCTCGCCTTCGCCAACGGTGCCGTGGTCGAGATGCTCGAGCCCGAGCGTGTCGAGGAGAACGACTTCCTCCGCCGGTTCCTCGACCGCAACGGGCCGGGGCCCCACCACATGACCTTCACGGTGCCCAGCTTCGACGTCGCCCTGGCCGAGGCGGCCGCGGCAGGCTACCCGCCGGTCGCCGTCGACGACTCGGACCCCGACTGGAAGGAGGCGTTCTTGCACCCGAAGGACGCCCCCGGGGTCGTCGTGCAGCTGGCCGAGTCCCACGAGCACCACGAGCGCCCGCTCCCCGCCGGGGCGGGCCCGGCGGCCCGGTTCCTCCACGTCGCCCACGCCGTGCACTCGCTCGACGAGGGCCTCCGCCTCTTCGAGCGGCTGCTCGGCGGCGCCCGATCGGCCGAGGGGACCGGCCCCGCCGGCCGCTGGGTCGAGCTCAGGTGGCCGGGGCCCAGTCGCCTCCGGCTGGTCGAGCCGACCGGCCCCGGTCCGTTGAGGGACTGGCTCGCCGGGCGCACCGGGAGCGTCCATCACCTGGCATTCGTCGTCGACGACCCGACGGCGTTGCCCGGGGCGGCGCCGGAGCGGGGCCATTGGTGGATCGATCCGGCGCAGAACAACGGGACCAGGCTCCTCCTCGTGTCCGACGCCGCCGACGTGGCGGCCTCGACGCCGACCTGAGCCGGGTCGGGCTCAGCCGGCGCCCGACACCCCGCTGCGACCGGGCTCGGGCGCGACCCACCAGCGAAGCGCCCGGTCGGCCACCGTCGGTGGGACCGTGTGGCCGCCCGCGAACTCCTCGAACTCGACCTCGTAGCCGGCGGCACGGATCGCCGGGACGAACGCCCGGCTGCACATGTCGATCGGCAGGATCCGGTCCTCGGTGCCGTGCGAGAGGAACACCCGGGGCCGGCCCACGGGCTCCGGCACGACCAGGAACCCGGGCGAGAAGGCGATCACGGCGGAGAACACGTCCCCGTTGGCGAGCCCGAGCGACAAGGCGTAGGAGGCGCCGTCGGAGACCCCGCCCACGGCCAGGCGACCGAGGTCGCCGTCCACGCGGTCGACGAGCGAGGCCAGCACCTCGTCCACGAAGGCGACGTCGGGACCGAAGCCGCCCCGGGCGAGCAGGTCCCAGCTCTGCTCGGAGCGGGCGTCGGGGGCGGCGAGGATCACGCCGTAGCGGTCCGCCGCTGCGAGCACGGCCCGGAGGTGCGCCCTCCCCGATCCCGTGGCGCCGTGGAGGAAGACGAGGACGGGCGCTCCCGGCCCGGCGTTGTCGGGGACGTAGAGGACCCCGTCGCGTCCGGGGGAGAGCCCGAGCGGCTCGAGTCGCCCGGCGTTGGACCCCGAGGTCGAAGCGGGGCGGAACCTCAGGCGGGCCGCCTCGTGGCCCGGTGCATCGGGCCCGAGCGAGGACACCCCTACCGGCCCTTCCAGCTCGGTGGCCTGCCCTCGCGCATGGCCGCGGCCCCCTCGGCGGCGTCCTCGGTCGCCCCCACCACCTTGCGCATGGTCTCGCCGAACCGGATGGCCTCGGTGTCGCCGAGGGTGCGCGCCCGCACCGCCATCTCCTTCACGGTGCGGGCGGCGAGCGGCGCCGCCGCCAGCAGCCGATCGGCGAGTGCCCGCGCCTCGTCCATGAGGCGGTCATGGTCGACGACCCAGCCGACCAGTCCGATCTCGTGCGCGTGGCGGGCCCCGAAGCGCTCCCCGGTCAACAGCAGCTCCATGGCGTACTGCCAGTTGATCCGCTGCGGGAGGCGCATCGCGCCCACGATCGTCGGCACGCCGAGGCGGACCTCGGGGAACCCGAACTCGGCCCGGTCGCTCGCGATGACGAAATCGCACCAGGTCACGAGCGTCAACCCATAGCCCAGGCACAGGCCGTTCACCGCAGCGATCACCGGCTTGAAGATCTCCCAGCCGCTCTCGAAGGAGTTGACCGTCGGCTTCTCCCAGAAGGTGCCCTTGAACGCTCCGGCCGCGCCGCCCCCGCCCCGCATGTCGGCGCCCACGCAGAACGCCCGCCCCGAGCCGGTCACGATGGCGACCCAGGCGTCCTCCTCCTCCCGGAAGCGGGTGAACGCCTCGTTGAGGTCGCGTCGGACCTCGGCGTTGATCGCGTTCAGGGCCTCCGGACGGTCGTAGGTGATCGTCGCGACGTGGCCGTCGAGCTCGTAGCGGACTCGGGGCGCCATGGCCAGAGTATGGCGCGCGCCCGGAGCGGACCCCGTGGTCAGAGGACGGTGAACACCTCGGGCCCATCGTCGGTCACGGCGATCGTGTGCTCGAAGTGCGCCGAGAGCGACCCGTCGGCGGTCACCACGCTCCACTGGTCCTCGAGCAGTCGGGTCTCGGGGCCACCGGCGTTCACCATCGGTTCGACGGCGAACACCATCCCGCTCTTCAGCGTCGGCCCCGGGGTCCCGGGCCAATAGTTGGGCACCTGGGGCTGTTCGTGCATGGCGGTGCCGATCGCGTGGCCGACGTATTCGCGGACCACCGAGAAGCCCGCCGCCTCGGCGACCTGCTGGACGGCCCGGCCGACCTCGTGCAGACGTTTGCCGACGGTCATCTGGTCGATGCCCGCCAACAGGGAGCGTTCGGTCACCTCGATGAGGCGGCGGGCCTCGGGAGTCACCTCGCCGATCGCCATCGTGTAGGCCGCGTCGCCGTGGTAGCCCTCGACGATGGCCCCGCAGTCGACCGAGACGATGTCACCGTCCTCGAGCACCCGGGGTCCCGGGATGCCGTGGACGATCATCGAGTTGATCGACGTGCAGATGACCGCGGGGAACGGCGGGTGGCCGTAGTTGAGGAAGTTCGACCGGGCACCCCGGCGCTCGAGCACCTCACGGGCCAGCCGGTCGAGCTCGGCGGTGGTCACCCCCGGCCGAGCTGCGACCCGGGTGACCTCGTGCATCTCGGCCACGACCGCACCGGCCCGGCGCATCTTGGCCAGCTCGTCCTTGTTGCGGCGCATCAGGGGCTCTCCGAGGGGGGCCGACCGTGCTCACGCAGTGCACTGTCGATCGCACGCACGGCCCGACGCGTGACCCGCTCGGGGTCACCCGAGCCGTTGACCGTCACGAGCAAGTTGGCCTGGGTGTAGAAGTCGAGCAGCGGCAGCGTCTGACGCCGGTAGAGCTCGAGGCGTCGCGTGATCGCCTCCTCGGTGTCGTCGTCGCGCTGGACCACCTGCCCCCCGCAGACGTCGCAGATCCAGCGGACGGTCGGCGGCGAGGAGAGCGAGTAGTTCGTCCCGCAATCCTCGCACACCCGGCGAGCGGAGAGCCGCCGCAGGACCACCTGGGTGGGGACCTCGAGGTCGATGACGAGGTCGAGCCGCTCGGGGGCGAGGATCTCGTCGAGCCGCTTCGCCTGCGCGATCGTCCTCGGGGCCCCGTCGAGCACGAAGCCCCTCGAGCGGGCGTCGGGCTCCGAGAGCCGCTGTCCGACCATCTCCATGATGAGGTCGTCGGGGACGAGCTCGCCGGCGTCCATGAGGGTCTGGGCCCGCAACCCGAGCTCGGTGCGCGACTTCACGGCGGCTCGCAGCATGTCTCCGGTCGACACGTGCGGCACCACGTAGTGGTGCGAGAGCCGAACGCACTGCGTTCCCTTGCCGGCCCCCTGTTTCCCGAGGACCACGAGCCTGACGCCGGAGACCACCCCGCTACTTGAGGAAGCCCTCGTAGTTGCGCATCATCAGCTGGCTGTCGATCTGGCGCATGGTCTCGAGCGCCACCCCAACGGAGATGAGCAGCGTGGTCCCGTAGAACGGGAAGGCGTTGAGGTGCCAGGCCGACATGAGCACCGACGGCACGACCGCCACGACGGCCAAGAACAGGGCACCGACGACGGTGATGCGGCTCAAGATGTGCGCGAAGTAGCGCTCGGTCGGCGGACCGGGCCGGATCCCGGGCACGAAGCCGCCCTGCTTGCGGATGAGGTCGGCCTGTTGGTGGGGATCGAAGGCCACGTACACGTAGAAGAACGTGAAGGCCAAGATGAGCACGAAGTAGAAGGCGATGTAGATGAGGCTCGTCGGCTGGATGTTGTTGCGGACGAAGTCCTGGAAGCCCTTCCAGGGGATGACGTTCGAGAACAGGACGGGGATGTAGAGCACGGAGCTGGCGAAGATGATCGGGATCACGCCGGACTGGTTCACCTTGAGTGGGATGTAGGTGCTCGAGCCGCCGTACATTCGTCGCCCGACCACCCGTTTGGCGAACGTCACCGGGATCCTTCGTTGCCCCTGGTCCATGAACACGATCACGATCAGCAAGATGATCGAGACGACGACGATCGTGGCGAACTTGGCCTTCCCGCCCTCCTCGTAGATCGCCTTCCCGCCCGAGGGGATCGACGCTACGACGTTGGCGAAGATGAGGATCGACATCCCCTGGCCGATGCCGCGTTGGGTGATGAGCTCGGCCAGCCACATGACGAAGGCGGTGCCTGCGGTCAGGCAGAGCACCATGAACGCCGCCAGCGCGACGGAGAACCTCGGGATCAGGTTGATCGAGGTCCCGCCGAGGAGGCCCGAGTCGTGGCCGTGGAACGCGTAGACGAGGCCCGTCGACTGCATCAGGGCGAGCGCGACGGTGAGGTAGCGCGTCGTCTGGGTGATCTTCTTCTGCCCGACGGCCCCCTGGTCCCGCCACTCCTCGAGCTTCGGGATGACCGTGGAGAGCAGCTGGATGATGATCGAGCTCGTGATGTAGGGCATGACGCCCAGCCCGAAGATGGCGAGCCGGACGAGCGCGCCGCCCGAGAAGAGGTTCAAGAACCCGAGCACGCCCGAGGCGCCGGCCTGGTGCTGGAGCTGCTCGACCCTGGCCCAGCTCACCCCGGGCACCGGCACATTGGCCCCGAGCTGATAGAGACCGATGATGAGCAGGGTGAACAGGACCTTGTTGCGAAGGTCCGGTACCCGGAAGATGTTCCCCAGTCTCGTGAGCATGCGGCTCTGTGGTCGCTCTCGTTAAGGGGGTGGCTACCGGTTGGTCAGGGCGTTGCCCTTGGCCGGCGGCCGCCCGTGTCCGAACGGTGGATCAACTCGCTCGACGCTACCCCCGGCCGCGGTGATCGCGGCCTGGGCCGAGGCCGAGAAGGCGTGGGCGGCCACCGTCACCTTGCGCGACAGCGTTCCCCGGCCGAGCACCTTCACCATGGCCCCCTTGCGCAGCAATCCCGCACCCACGAGGGCCTCTGGGTCGACCCGCTCTGCGTCGAGCGCCTCGATGGCGTCGAGGTTCACCGCGGTGTACTCGACCCGGAACGGGTTCTTGAACCCCTTCAACTTGGGGATCCGCTGCATGAGGGGCAGCTGGCCACCCTCGAAGCCCTGCGGGACCGTGTCGCGGGCGTGCTGGCCCTTCGTCCCGCGCCCGGCGGTCTTGCCACCCTTGCCAGCGATGCCCCGTCCGACACGGTGACGCTGCTTGCGGGCGCCCTTCGGGGCCGAGATCTCGTGCAGCTTCACGACGACACCTCCTCGACGGAGACGAGATGGGGGACCCGGGCGATCATGCCCCGGATCTCGGGGCGGTCCGGCAGGTCGTTCACCTGGCCGATTCCCCGCAGCCCGAGGGCGCGAAGCGTCCCTCGGTGCTTGGGCTTGGAACCGATCGCCGAGCGGACCTGGGTCACGCGCAGTACGGCGCCCGCCGCGTTCGCGCTCTTGCGGGCAGGCATGGTCAACCGCCCTCCGACGCGTACAGCTCGGTTTCGCGCTTGCGCTCGCGATAGGCACGAAGCACGCCGGCCGGCACGACCTCGTCGGGTGCCTTCCCGCGGAGCGCCGCGATCTCGTCCGGACGACGCAGGCTCTTCAGGCCGGCGATGGTGGCGTGGGCAACGTTGATCCCGTTGGAGGAGCCGAGCGACTTCGCGAGCACGTCGCGGATGCCGGCCATCTCCAAGATGTGGCGGACCGCGCCTCCGGCGATGACGCCCGTTCCGGGAGCGGCCGGCTTCAGGAGCACGCGGCCGGCTCCGCTCTCGCCGATGACCGGGTGCACGATGGTGGAGCCGGCGAGGGCGACCTCGAAGAGGTTCTTGCGGGCCTCCTCGATGCCCTTCTGCACGGCCAGGCCCGCCTCTTTGGCCTTGCCGTAGCCGAGCCCGACGTGGCCGTTGCCGTCGCCCACGACCATGAGCGCGGCGAAGGAGAACCTCCGGCCGCCCTTCACGACCTTGGCGACGCGGTTCACCTTGATGGTGCGTTCCTCGTATTGGGTCTCGGGCATCTAGAGCTCCACTCCCTCGGACCGGACGGCGTCGGCGACCGCCGCGATCCGCCCGTGGTATGCGAAACCGCCCCGATCGAAGACGACCTTGGTGATCCCGGCCTCCTTTGCACGCGATGCGAGCAGCCTCCCGACCGACTCGGCACCTGCGATGTTCCCGCCGCCGCCGTCCCCCAGTGACTTCCTCAACTCTGCCTCGACGCTTGAGGCGGCGGCGACCGTCCGCCCCGCCGTGTCGTCGATGACCTTGGCCGAGATGTGCCGGTTCGAGCGGCTGTCCGCCAGGCGCGGTCGCTCGGCGGTGCCGACCACCTTGGAGCGGATCCGCGCATGTCGGCGGGTCCGCAGGGTGCGGATCTTCGCGGCCTTGGAGGTCACTTCGCCGCCTTCCCGGCCTTGCGCAAGACCCGCTCGCCCGCGTAGCGGACGCCCTTGCCCTTGTAGGGCTCCGGCTTGCGGATCTTGCGGATGTCGGCGGCCACCTGGCCGACCCTCTCCTTGTCGATGCCCCGCACCACGATGCGGGTGGGGGTGGGCACCTCGAAGCTGATGCCCTCGGGCGCCTCCACCCGGACCGGGTGCGAGAAACCGAGCGCCAGCTCGAGGGCGTTCGGACCCTGAGCCGTGGCCCGATAGCCGACGCCCACGATCTCGAGCTCCTTGGAGAAGCCGGCGGTGACCCCGGTGACCATGTTCGCCACGAGCGAACGCGTCAGGCCGTGCAGCGCACGGTTGTGGCGTTCGTCGTCGGGGCGCGCCACGGTGAGGACGTCTCCGTCCTGGCTGATGGTGATGGCGGGCGGCAGCGATCGCTCGAGGGTGCCCTGGGGGCCCTGCACGGTCACCGACCGGCCGGCGAGGGTCACCGACACCCCCGAGGGGATGGCGATCGGGGCTCTTCCGACGCGCGACATCAGCGAGCACCTCCCAAGGGGCCCGGGCGCGCACGGCGACGCTGCGTGAGGAATCGGCTACCAGACATAACAGAGCACCTCGCCCCCCAGGTGGTGCTGCCGGGCCTCGCGGTCGGTCATGAGCCCGTGGCTCGTGGACACCACGGCGACACCCACGCCACCGAGCACCCGGGGGATGCGGTCGGCACGAGCGTAGATGCGAAGGCCCGGCTTGGAGACGCGCTTCAACCCGGCGATGGTCCGCGACCGGTCCGGGGCGTACTTCATGGTGATCTCGAGGGTCGACCCGGGACCCCGGTCGGCCTTGGAGACCGAGTACCCCGCGATGTAGCCCTCCTTCTCCAAGATGGCGGCGAGCGCCTCTTTCACCTTGGAGCCGGGCATCTTCACGGTGTCGAACTGCGCCGAGTTCGCGTTCCGGATGCGGGTGAGCATGTCCGCGATGGGATCGGTCATCGTCATGACGCCACCTCCCTCACCAGCTCGACTTGGTCACGCCCGGCACCTCGCCGGCGTGGACCATCGTCCGGAGGCAAATGCGGCACAGACCGAACTTGCGGAACACCGCCTTGGGGCGTCCGCACCGCTGGCAGCGCGTGTAGCCGCGCACCTTGAACTTCGGGATCCGTTGCTGCTTTTGGATGAGTGCCTTCTTTGCCATGTCGCTTATCGGGTCTCCTGTCGGAACGGAAAGCCGAACGCCCGGAGGAACGCGCGGCCCTCGTCGTCATTGGAAGCGGTGGTGACGATCGTGATGTCCATGCCCCGCACCGTGTCGATGCGGTCGTAGTCGATCTCGGGGAAGATCAGCTGCTCGGTGACGCCGAAGGTGTAGTTGCCGTTCCCGTCGAACGAGCGGGGCGAGAGGCCCCGGAAGTCACGCACACGCGGGATCGTGATCGAGATCAGCCGGTCAAAGAACTCCCAGGCCCGGTCGCCCCGGAGGGTCACCTTCACGCCGATCGCGTTGCCCTCCCGGAGCTTGAAGCCGGCGATCGACTTCTTGGCCCGGGTGACGACGGGCTTCTGCCCCGAGATCATCTCGAGGTCGCGCTGTGCGCCCTCGATCAGGGAGGGCTGCTGGGTGGCCCGGCCGACCCCCATGTTGAGCACGATCTTCTCGAGGCGCGGCACCTGCATGACGTTGTCGAGGCCGAGATCGCGCTGCAGTTCGGCCCGAAACTGGCCGAGGTAACGCTCCTTCAGGCGGGGCCGGGAGGCGGTTCGCCCGCCGGACGCACCGTCGGCCGGGACCGGGCCCTTGGACTCGGATGCGTCCTCGCGCACCTCGGTCTCCTCGGGGCTCACAGCTGGGCCCCGCACTTCCGGCAGACGCGCACCTTGCGGCCCTCGTCGTCGATGTCCATTCCCACGCGAGCCGGACCGCCGTGCGCGTTGCACCACACCGAGACGGCTGAGGCCGCCATCGGCATGAACTTGTCGATGATGCCGCCCTGCATCGTTGCCCGCCTTGGCTTGGTGTGGCGCTTGGCGATGTTGACGCCGTCGAGCACCACCTTGTCCTCTGAGGGCACGGTGCGGACCACCTCGCCCCGCTGGCCGCGGTGCTTTCCGGTGCGGACCACGACCCGGTCGCCCTTGCGGATCCGCATCAGAGCACCTCCGGAGCGAGCGAGACGATGCGCATGAAGCGCTTGTCGCGCAGCTCCCGGCCAACCGGACCGAAGATACGGGTCCCGCGGGGCTGCTGCTGGTCGTTGATCAGCACGGCGGCGTTCTCGTCGAAGCGGATGTAGCTGCCGTCGGGGCGGCGCTTCTCCTTCTTCGTCCGCACGACGACGCAACGCACGACGTCGCCCTTCTTCACGGCGGCGCCCGGGATGGCGTCCTTCACCGTGGCGACGAAGATGTCACCGATGCTCGCGTAGCGGCGGCGCGAGCCCCCGAGCACCCGGATGCAGAGCACCTCTTTGGCCCCGGAGTTGTCGGCCACCCGCAGCCGCGATTCCTGCTGGATCATCGGGCGCGCTCCATGACCTCGGTGAGACGCCAGCGCTTCAGCTTCGAAAGCGGGCGCGTCTCGGTGACCCGGACCCGGTCGCCCACCTTGGCGGTGTTCTCCGGGTCGTCCACGTAGAGGCGCTTGGTACGCTGGACCGTCTTGCCGTAGCGGGGGTGCCTCACCCGCTCGACGACGGCGACGACGACCGTCGAGCGCATCGAGTCGGATACGACCATGCCCTCTCGGACCTTGCGCCGGTTCGCCCGGTTCTCGGTTGTGTCGGCCATCACTGCTCCTCGTCGACCTGGGACGTCTCGGCGGACCTGCGGATTCGCCGGGCGCGGGGGCGCCTCGCTGCGGGCTGCTCGGCGGCCGGCTCCTCGGCGGCCGGCTCCTCATCTGGTTCACCTGGTTCGTCGCCGGCGGCGGGCTCGATCTCGACCTGCTCGGTCTCGGATGCCTTCGCTCGCCGCCTGGGTCGCGCCCGCGGTGCCTCGGAGCCCTCCTCGGAGTCTTCCTCGGTGTCGAGCACAGGCTCCTCGGCCGCCCGCTCGGCGTCGCGCCGCTGCGCGCGGACCCGCTCGGGCCTCGGTGCCGGCGGCTCGTAGGTGACGCCCTCGGCCTCGGCAATCTCGATCGCCCGCAGGACGGTCATGGCGCGGGCGATGTCCCGCCGGACCAACTTGATCTGGGCGACGTTGTCGAGCTGTCCGGTGGCGAGCTGGAAGCGGAGATTGAGCAACTCGCGACGGGACTCCACCAACCGTTGTCCCAGCTCCTCGGGGTCCATCGTGAAGAACTCGGTCGATCGGGCCATCAGACCGACACCTCCGAGGCACCGTGGGTGCCCGGACGGACCACGAAGCGCGCCTTGATCGGCAGCTTCTGGATGGCCCGCTCCATGGCCGCGCGAGCGAGCGTGCTCTCCACGCCCGAGAGCTCGAAGAGGATCCGGCCGGGGCGAACCACTGCCACCCAGTGCTCGGGGTTGCCCTTACCCGAGCCCATCCGGGTCTCGGCGGGCTTCTCGGTGACCGGCTTGTCGGGGAAGACGCGGATCCAGACCTTCCCGCCGCGTCGCACGTGACGGGTCATCGCGATCCGGGCGGCTTCGATCTGGCGGGCGGTGATCCACCCGGGCTCGAGCGCCTGGATGCCGAAGTCGCCGAAGGTGATGGTGGTGCCACCCTTTGACACGCCACGGAGGCGCCCGCGCTGCTGCTTGCGGTGACGGACCTTGCGGGGCATCAGCATGACTAGTCGGACTCCCTGCGGAAGTGGGGCGCCTCGTGGTGCTGGTGGCGCGTCTGGCGCTCCATCTGCTCGTCCTGGGCCAGACGGCGCTCGAGCTCGTCGGGCTCGGAGGGCACCTCGAGGAGCTCGCGGGCCGGCGTCTCGGGGGTCTCTGGGGCCTCTGCGGTCTCCGGGGCCTCTGCGGTTTCGGGGGCCTCTGCGGTTTCGGGGGCCTCCGGGGTCTCCGCCGCTGGCGGTTCGGGTGCCGCGGCGACGGGCGGGGCCACGGCCGCCTCGGGCGCCTCGGGCGCCTCTTCGATGAGGTCGTCGTCCATGCCGTCGTCGACGGCGCTCCCGGGCTCGCCCTGGTCCCGACGCCGGCGACCGCCGCCCGCGGTGATCAGTCGGCGCGGCCGGGCCTGGCCCGAGGTCTCCCCGACCGCCATGGCCGCCTCACGGGTGATCTTGTCGTCGATCGACACCTTGTAGGGCAGGATGTCGCCCTTGTAGATCCAGACCTTGACGCCGACGCGGCCGGCGGTGGTGCGGGCCTCGCGGAACCCGTAGTCGACGTCGGCCCGCAGCGTCTGGAGGGGCACCCGGCCCTCGCGGTAGGACTCCTTGCGGGACATCTCCGAACCGCCGAGGCGCCCCGAGCACTGCACCCGCACCCCCTGGGCGCCGGCCTTCTGCACGGTCTGGATGGCCCGCTTCATGGCCCGGCGGAACGCCACACGACGGACAAGCTGGTCGCAGATGCCCTGCGCGATGAGGGCGGCGTCCATCTCGGGGCGCTTGATCTCTTGGATGTTGAGCTGGATCCGGTTGGGGAGGCCGGTGATCTCCTCCAGCTTCTTCTTCAGCCGGTCGGCCTCCGAGCCGCGCCGCCCGATGACGATCCCCGGACGCGCCGTGTGGATGTCCACCCGGACGCGGTCGCGCGTGCGCTCGACCTCGATGCGGCTGACCGCCGCCGCCTCGAGCTGTGACATGAGGTAGTCGCGGATACGCCAGTCCTCAACCACGAAGTCGCGGTAGCGGCGCTCCTCGAACCACCGGGACTTCCAGTCGGTCGTGACGCCGAGCCGGAACCCGTAGGGGTTGACCTTCTGACCCATTAGCCCTTCGTCTCCTCGCCGGCCTGCGCGCCCTGTTCGTCGTCTTCGTCCTGCTCTGCCTCTTCAGCGGCCTCGTCGTCCGAAGCCTCGGCGGTCTCGTCGGCCGCGAGATCCTCGTCCATCTCGAGCTGCTCGTCCTCGGGCAGCTCGTCTTCGAGCTCGAGCTCTTCGGCCTCCGCCTCCTCGGCCTCCGCCGCGAGCCGGGCCTCCTCGGCCTCCGCCTGTGCGGCGCGGCGCCTCGTGAGGCGGCCCGAGAGATCGGCACGGCGACGCGACTCGGTCACCCGGCGGGAGCGGCGGGCCTGATTGGCGTCGCGCTCGGCCCGCCGGCGGGCCAGTCGCTCGTCGTCCATCCGGCTCACGATCACGGTGACGTGGCAGCTGCGCTTGCGGATCCTGGTCGCCCGGCCCCGCGCCCGGGGGCGCCAGCGCTTGGCGGTCGGCGCCTCGTCCGCGTAGCAGGCCGACACGTAGAGGTCCTCGGCGTCCTGGCCGTCGTTGTGCACGGCATTGGCGACGGCGGAGGCGAGCACCTTCGCGATCTCGAGCGCGGCCTGGCGTTCGGTCCCCCGCAGGATCTCGGCCGCGCGGTCGGCGTCCTCGCCCCTGATCAGGTCGAGGACCTGGCGGGCCTTCGGGGCCGGGATCGACGAGTGCTTCAAAACCGCCCGGGTCCCGGGGCGCTCGTTGGTCTTCACGCCGGGCATCAGCGCCTCCCGGCCCGTTCCTGGCCGGCGTGGAACCTGAAGGTCCGCGTCGGCGCGAACTCGCCGAGCTTGTGGCCGACCATGGACTCGGTCACGTACACGGGCACGTGGCGGCGCCCGTCGTGGACGGCGATCGTGTGCCCGACCATGTCGGGGATGATCGTCGAGCGCCTCGACCAGGTCTTAATGACCCGCTTCTCGCCCGTGGCGTTGAGTGCGTCGACCTTCTTCAGGAGGTGATCGTCGACGAAGGGCCCCTTCTTCAAGCTGCGCGGCATCTCGTCCCCTATCGCCTCGCCCCGCGGGTGCGGCGACGGCGGATGATCAACTTGTCCGAGTCCTTGTGGCGGGCCCGGGTCCGGCCCTCGGTCTTGCCCCACGGCGACACAGGGTGGCGGCCGCCCGAGGACTTGCCCTCGCCACCGCCGAGCGGGTGGTCGACGGGGTTCATGGCGACGCCGCGTGTCTGGGGGCGGATGCCCTTCCAGCGGTTGCGGCCGGCCTTGCCGACCTTGATCAGCTCCGCCTCGGGGGTGCCGACGACGCCGAGGGTCGCCCGGCAGTCGATCGAGACCCGACGCATCTCGGTCGAGGGCAGCCGCAGGGTCGCGAAGCCGCCGTCCTTGGCCACGAGCTGCACGCTCATGCCGGCACCCCGCGCCATCTTGCCGCCGCCGCCGGGCCGCAGCTCCACGTTGTGGACCACCGAGCCGACCGGGATGTAGCGCATGGGCAGGGCGTTGCCCGGCCGGATCTCGGCGCCTTGGCCGCTCTGGAGCCGGTCACCGACCTTCACCTGGGCCGGGGCGAGGATGTAGCGCTTCTCGCCGTCCACGTAGTGGAGCAGGGCGATCCGAGCGTTGCGGTTGGGGTCGTATTCGATCGCGGCGACCTTGGCCGGCACGCCGTCCTTGTCCCGGCGGAAGTCCACGATGCGGTACTGGCGCTTGTGGCCGCCGCCGCGGTGGCGCGAGGTCTTGCGGCCGTAGTTGTTGCGGCCGCCGCTCGAAGGGAGCGGTGCGGTGAGGGAGCGCTCGGGGCGGCTGCGGGTGATCTCGGAGAAGTCGGCGACGCTCTGGAACCGGCGTCCCGGGCTGGTGGGCTTTCGTGAGCGGACGGCCATCGGTGTTCCTAGCTCTCGAAGAGGTCGATCTTGTCGCCCGAATGCAGCGTCACGAAGGCGCGCTTCGTGTCGGCGCGGCGACCGGGCACGTTCGTGCGGCGGTTGCGGGTGGACTTCCCCCGGCGGTTCAGGGTGTTCACGTTGTCGACCTTCACGCCGAAGGCCTCCTCCACCGCACGACGGATCTCGAGCTTGTTGGCGTGCGGGTGGACGATGAAGACGTAGACGTTCTGCTCCATGAGCCCGTAGGTCTTCTCGGAGACGACCGGGCGCACGAGCACATTGCCGAGGTCAGGCATCGCCCTGCTCCTCATTCTCGGGCTCCTCGGCGGCGGCCTCGGGCGTCCCGCCCCCCGGCAGCGTGGCGTCGGTGAACACGACCCAGTCGCTGCGGAGCACGTCGTAGGCGTTGAGCTCGGAGGCGACGATGGTGTCGACCTCCGAGAGGTTGGCGAAGGACCGGCCGGCGACGAGGTCGTCGCCGGCCAACACCGCGAGCACCCGGCCGCCGAGGTCGAGCGCCTCCAGGGCGGCGATGGCGTCCTTGGTCTTCGGCTGCTCCCAGGGCCAGCGGTCGACGACGAGCACCCGGCCGTCTGCCGCCCGGTCGCTCAGCGCACTGGCGAGCGCCAGGCGCACCATCTTCTTCGGGGTCCGCTGGCGGTAGCTGCGGGGCTTGGGCCCGAGGGCGATGCCGCCGCCGGCGAAGTGCGGCGAGCGCTCGGAGCCCTGGCGGGCTCGTCCGGTGCCCTTCTGGCGGTACGGCTTGGCGCCCCCACCGCGCACCTCGGCCCGGGTCTTGGTCGACTGGGTGCCCGAGCGCGCCGCCGCCAGCTGGGCCGTCACGACCTGGTGCAGCACCGCCTCGTTGGGCTCGATCCCGAAGATGCTCGGTTCGAGGTCGACCTCGCCCAGCTTCTCACCCGATGCGTCGTAGCGGTTCGCGCTCCGGCGGGTCGGCGCGGGCCGCTCCTTGCGCACGGGGCCGCGCAGCGCGCTTTCGGGGCTCACCGGGCGCTCCCGTTCTGGCCGGCACCCTTCACGGTGTTGCGGAGCACGACCATCCCGCCCCGGGGTCCCGGGATGGCCCCCTTCACGAGGACGAGCTCACGCTCGGGGTCCGACGAGACGATCTGGAGGTTGAGGGCGGTCACGCGCCGGGCGCCGAGGCGGCCGGCCATTCGGGTGCCCTTGAAGACCCGCGACGGGGTGGCACAGGCGCCGATCGAACCGGGGGCCCGGTGGTGCTTGTGGTTGCCGTGCGCGCCGCCCTGGCCCTTGAAGTTGTGGCGCTTCATGCCGCCGGCGAAGCCCTTTCCCTTGGAGACCGCAATGGCGTCCACCCGGTCGCCGGGGCTCCAGATCTCCGCCGTCAGCTGCTGGCCGACCTCGAAGTCGCTGATGTCGTCGAGGCGCAGCTCGACGAGGCGCCGGCCCGGCTCGACCCCAGCCGACTCGTAGTGGCCCTCGACCGGCTTGTTGAGCGTCGAGCGGCGCCGGAAGCCGTAGGTGACCTGGAGGGCGGCGTAGCCCTCCTTCTCGGGGGTCTTCACCTGGACCACGCGCACGGGCGCGACGCGCAGCACGGTCACGGGGATGGCCCGGTTCTGGTCGTCCCAGATCTGGGTCATGCCGACCTTCTCGCCGACGATCGCCTTGGTGCTCACTGCTGCGTCTTTCTGGCCCCGAGGGGCCGCCGTCCACGCCAACGCTCCGCCCGGTTTCCCCGTGCGGAGCGCTCGATCGTGTCGACCCGAGGTCCCCGGCATACCGGGCGCTCGGGCACATCTGCTGAGGGGTGGACCAGGTTTTGGCCCGAAGAGGGAGGCTACACCACCCACGATGCGCTCCGCCACGGCGCCCCGGCGCGAGATCGACCGTGACCTGGCCGTGGTGCTCTCGTGCTGGGGCTCCCGAGCAACCTCGGGTGGGGGCCCGAGCGCCCCGGAGATCTCCATCTGCCCCGGTTGCATCCCGCGCTGCGCCGGGATCGCGTCCGGCGGGCCACCCGGCGGCGGCGGGGAGGACGCCGTTGGGCACCCGTGGGCGCCCGGCCCCCGATCGGCTCAGACCCGGGCGGCCGCCACGTGGGGCAGGGCCAGGATCTCGGCCAGGGGATCTCCCTCTTCCTTGCCGAGCGCCCGGCGGGCGAAGGCGATCAGCGCCTCCTCGTGGGCCACGTAGGCGAGCGCGACCTCTCGCTCGAATGGTTCCTCGGCGAGCTCGACCAGCTGGCGGTACTTGGGCAGGAACTCCCCGGCCACCGCCTCGGTCCCCTCGAGCGTTGCCTCCCAGGTCCCCTCGGCCGAGCGCTCCGCTATCGTGACCGCCCCGGCGGCGGTCGCATCGGTGTCCCCCCGGTCGAACCCGAGACGGTCCATGACCGGCTCGGCCAGCTCCTTCGTCGCCCGCTCGAGCAGGGTCAGGACCTCGAGCTGGTGGCGGCGCTCCTCGTCGTACTCGTGTGCGGCCAGCCACCCGAAGAAGGTCTCTCCAAGCACCTCACCCTGGTAGGACTCGGTCCAAAGCTCGGCGCGCATGGGGCCATGGTAGGCCCACCCCGTCCGCCGGTGCACCGCCGGCATCACGACCGGAAGCCCGGTCTCGCCGCCCCGGCGGCTCTGCTGACTAGCAAGGCCTTGACATGGCCGTGACGAACGAGTCGAAGGTCGACTCCGCTCCAGCGCCCGGCACGATCTCATCGACCGCGGAATGACGTTGAGGCCCGGCCGCCGAGCGAGTTCGGCTGCGACCAGATCACCCAAGCCAGCAGCCGCCAGAATTCGTGGTGGGATCACCGCTCACCCGACGCCCGACTGGGCCTTGGGCACTCATGCGGCCACCAGCGGGTGGACGAGTGCCTGTTCGTACAACGGCTCAGGCGCTAGATCCTCACCGTTCGGCCAGGCGATGGTTCCAGCCTCGAAGTCCACCCGAACCTGGGCGAAGTACTGCGGATCGGAAAGCGGCTCGAGCACGCCCCTCCAGCTCTCGGCTGAGAAGTCGACGTCTCCGACCGTCCCATCGTCAAACAGCAAACGCAGGACCTGGTCGCGCAGCACCGCAACGCCCACAACCACCGGCAGGTAGGTCCCACTCACGCTCACCATGTTCCGGCAGCGGGGCGACGGACAGGAGGGGTCGGTTGTCCCGTGCGAGGTCCCAGTTCGCCATCAGTTCCCGCCGGTGCAGCCGAGCCCACTCAGTGACCAGGGCAAGCGAACGCGACTCCAGAGTGCCCGCCAGGACCACCCCTTCGATCGAGATCGAAGCGCGGTACTCCCCATGACTGGCGTGAAAGTGCGGAACGGGATGGTCACGTTCGTTCCAGTACATGTAGATCACGATTCCGCAGAACTCGGCGATCCGGGGCATCTCCTCTCAAGGTGCGCCCAGCCTGCACAGGCGTCGCCTCTATCCCGCCGCTCGAAGCCGACAGCGGGGCCGGGGAACCGCGTGGGGGTTAGCCGCAGCCAGGCACACCAACTTGAACTGATCAACGGCGTCGTGCGCCTCCCCCACGCGCTCGGTGTCTGAACCTTCTTCGGTCGAGGTCGCCTCGGACCCATTCAGGAGCAGATCGTCCGGTCCTTGACCGAGGCTGACCGGGTCGGGCAAACGATCGAATGGGGCAAGCCGGATTCCAGCGAGTTCCCCGAGCTGCTGGTCGCCGAGGAGCAGGCTCGCCGAGAAGCCGAGGAGGGGTACCTGGAATCCCTGGGCACCCTCTCGGTCGACGACCTCGCTCGACGAGCTAACTGGTCTGTACCGACCTGAGTGAGGGGATTGGCCCGATTGCCGACGTCTTGGGCGGCCGAGGCCACCGGGCGTTAAGCGTTCTGGATCTTGATCTCGATGTCGACGCCGGCCGGCAGGTCGAGGCGCTGGAGCGAGTCGACCGTCTTGGGCGTGTGTTCAACGATGTCGACCAGGCGCTTGTGGACCCGCATCTCGAAGTGCTCACGGGAGTCCTTGTATTTGTGTGGCGAGCGGATGACCGTGTAGCGGTGCTTGTCGGTCGGCAGGGGCACCGGTCCCTGGACCTTGGCCTGGGTGCGGAGCACCGTCTGGACGATCTTCTCGGTCGACTGGTCCAGGACCTCGTGGTCGTAGGCCTTCAGCCGGATCCTGATCTTCTGACGGGGGCCTTCAGGCATGCTCCGCTGCTCCGATCGCTACTTGAGGATCTTGGTGACCCGGCCGGCCCCGACGGTGCGCCCGCCCTCGCGGATAGCGAAGCGCAGGCCCTCCTCCATGGCGATCGGCTTGCCGAGCTCGACGGTCATCTCGGTCGTGTCGCCCGGCATCACCATCTCGGTGCCACCGGGCAGCGTGATGGCGCCGGTCACATCCGTGGTCCGGAAGTAGAACTGCGGCCGGTAGTTGTTGAAGAACGGCTTGTGCCGGCCGCCCTCCTCCTTGGTCAAGATGTAGACGTTCGCCTCGAAGTTCGTGTGCGGCGTGATCGAGCCCGGCTTGCAGATGACCTGGCCACGCTCGACGTCCTCCTTCTTCGTGCCCCGGAGAAGGAGGCCCACGTTGTCGCCGGCCTGGCCCTCGTCGAGCAGCTTGCGGAACATCTCGACGCCGGTGACGACCGACTTCTGGGTGTCTCGCAGGCCGACGATCTCCACGTCGTCGCCCACGTGCACGACGCCCTGCTCGATCTTGCCGGTGACGACCGTCCCGCGGCCGGTGATGGACATGACGTCCTCGATCGGCATCTGGAAGGGCTTGTCGACGTCCCGCAGGGGCTCGGGGATGAAGTTGTCGACCGCCTCCATGAGCTCGAGGAGCTTGGCCGTCCACTCCGGGTCGCCCTCGAGCGCCTTCAGGGCGCTCACCCGCACCACCGGGGTGTCGTCGCCGGGGAACTCGTACTCGCTCAAGAGCTCGCGCACCTCGAGCTCGACCAGGTCCAAGAGCTCCTCGTCGTCGACCAGGTCGGCCTTGTTGAGGGCGACCACGATGGAGGGCACGCCCACCTGGCGGGCCAGGACCACGTGCTCGCGGGTCTGGGGCATCGGGCCGTCGGCCGCCGAGACCACCAGGATGGCGCCGTCCACCTGGGCGGCCCCGGTGATCATGTTCTTGATGTAGTCGGCGTGGCCGGGCATGTCGACATGCGCGTAGTGCCGGTTGGCCGTCTCGTACTCGACGTGGGCGATCGTGATCGTGATGCCCCGCTGCTTCTCCTCGGGGGCCTTGTCGATCTGGTCGAAGGGGGTGAAGGTCGTGTTCGGGTTGGCCTCCGAGAGGACCTTCGTGATGGCGGCCGTCAGCGTGGTCTTGCCGTGGTCGATGTGACCCATGGTGCCCGTGTTGACGTGGGGCTTCGTCCGCTCGAACTTCTGCTTGGCCATATCTGGAGAACCGCTCCTGCTCTCGGACGGGCCCTCCTTGGGCCCGCCGCGACGGTCACCCGCCGCAGTTGTGTGTGTCGCCCGCTGGCGAGGCCTACTCTCCTCGGGCCCGGGCCACGATCTCCTTCGAGATCGACTCGGGCACCTCGTTGTAGGCGTCGAACTGCATCGTGTACGTGGCCCGACCCTGCGTGCGAGAACGCAGGTCGGTAGCGTAGCCGAACATATCTGCCAGCGGTACCTGCGCCCGAACGACCTGGCTGTTGCCCCGCTGTTCCATGCCCTCGACCTTGCCCCGCCGGGAGGACAGGTCGCCGATCACGTCGCCCATGTACTCCTCGGGGGTCACCACCTCGACCGCCATGACCGGCTCCAGGAGGACCGGCGAGGCCTTCCGGGCGGCCTCCTTCACCGCCATGGAGCCGGCGATCTTGTAGGCCATCTCGGAGGAGTCGACGTCGTGGTACGAGCCATCGACCAGGGTGACCCGGACGTCGACCGTCGGGTACCCGGCCAGCACCCCCGAGGTCAGGGCCTCTTGGATCCCCGCGTCGACGGCCGGGATGTACTCCTTTGGGATCGTCCCGCCCGTGATCTTGTCCACGAACTCGTAGCCCCCGCCGGGCCCGGTCGGCTCGAGGTTGATCACCGCGTGCCCGTACTGGCCCCGGCCGCCGGTCTGGCGCACGTAGCGTCCCTGAATGTCGGTCACCGGCTTGCGGATGGTCTCCCGGTAGGCGACCTGGGGCTTGCCGACGTTGGCGTCCACGCTGAACTCGCGGAGCATCCGGTCGACCAGGACCTCGAGGTGGAGCTCGCCCATCCCCGAGATGACCGTCTGGCCGGTCTCCTCGTCGGTGCGGACCCGGAAGGTCGGGTCCTCCTCGGACAGGCTGAACAGCGCTCTCGACAGCTTGTCCTGGTCGGCCTTGGTCTTGGGCTCGACGGCCACGTGGATGACCGGCTCGGGGAACACGAGTGCCTCGAGCCGGATCGGGTGGGCCGGGTCGCACAGCGTGTCCCCGGTGGTGGTCTGCTTCAGCCCCACCGCGGCGACGATGTCCCCCGAGAAGATGGCGTCCTTGTCCTCGCGGTGGTTGGCGTGCATCTGGAGCAGACGCCCGATGCGCTCGCGCTTGTCCTTGGACGAGTTGAGCACGGTCCCGCCCTTGCGCAGCGTCCCCGAGTAGACGCGCAGGTAGGTGAGCTTGCCCACGTAGGGGTCGGTCATGATCTTGAACGCGAGCGCCGAGAAGGGGGCGTCGTCCTCGGGGGACCGCTCGACCGCCTCCTCGTCCTTCCCCGGCTTGGTGCCCAGGGTCGGGGGCAGGTCGAGCGGGCTCGGAAGGTAATCGACGACCGCGTCCAGCATGGGCTGGACGCCCTTGTTCTTGAACGCCGAACCGCACAGGACCGGCACCACCTGGGAGGCGAGGGTGGCCGAGCGTAGCGAGCGGCGCAGGTCGTCGCCGGTGATCTTCTCGTCGGCGAGGTACATCTCCATGATCGAGTCGTCGAAGTTCGAGAGCACGTCGACCAGCTGGTGCCGGGCGTCCTCGGCCGACTCGACGAGCTCGGCGGGGATCTCGGTCTCGTGCCACTTCTCGCCCATGCCCTCGTCCCAGACGAGCGCCGTCCGCTCGAGGAGGTCGACCACACCCTTGAAGCCGGCTTCGGCGCCGATCGGCAGCTGGACGACCGCCGGGAGGGCATCGAGGCGGTCCCGGATCATGGCGACGGTCCGCTCGAAGTCCGCGCCGATCCGGTCCATCTTGTTCACGAAGCAGATCCGGGGAACCCGGTACTTGTTGGCCTGGCGCCAGACCGTCTCGGTCTGGGGCTCGACGCCGGCCACGGCGTCGAACACCGCGACGGCCCCGTCGAGGACGCGCAGCGAACGCTCCACCTCCACGGTGAAGTCCACGTGCCCCGGCGTGTCGATGATGTTGATCCAGGTATCGCGCCAGCGGCAGGTGGTGGCGGCCGAGGTGATGGTGATGCCGCGCTCTTGCTCCTGGACCATCCAGTCCATGGTGGCGGCGCCCTCGTGGACCTCGCCCATCTTGTAGTTGCGGCCCGTGTAGTAGAGGATCCGCTCGGTCGTCGTGGTCTTGCCAGCGTCGATGTGCGCCATGATCCCGATGTTCCGGGTCCGGGCAAGCGGAAATTCGCGAATGGGTAGGGGTTCAGCCATGCTTCTTGACTCCGTTAGGGGGACTACCAGCGGTAGTGCGCGAAGGCCCGGTTCGACTCGGCCATCTTGTGCATGTCCTCGCGCCGCTTCACGGCACTCCCCACCCCGTTCGAGGCGTCGAGGATCTCGCCGGCAAGCCGCTCGGCCATGGTCTTCTCACGGCGCTGGCGCGAGTAGCTCACCAGCCAGCGGATGGCGAGCGTGGTGGCCCGGCGGGGACGCACCTCGATCGGGACCTGGTAGGTCGCGCCGCCGACCCGGCGGCTCTTCACCTCGAGCTCGGGCCGGGTGTTCTCGATGGCCCGCTTGAGCGAGGCGATCGGGTCCGACCCGCTGCGCTCGGACACGAGGTCGAGCGCGCTGTAGACGATCCGCTCCGACAGGGTCCGCTTGCCCCGCGAGAGGACCTTGTTCACCACCTGGGTGACGAGGACCGAGCGGTAGATCGGATCGGGCTGGAGCTCCCGGCGCTGGGCCGGTCCCTTGCGAGACACTACGACTCCTTCTTCGCGCCGTAGCGGCTGCGGGCCTGGGCACGCTCGCGCACCCCGGCGGCGTCCAGGGCGCCCCGGATGACCTTGTAGCGCACGCCGGGCAGGTCCCGGACCCTCCCACCGCGGACGAGGACGATCGAGTGCTCCTGGAGGTTGTGCCCGACGCCCGGGATGTAGGCGGTGATCTCGACGCCGCTCGTGAGCCGGACACGGGCCGCCTTGCGCAGCGCCGAGTTCGGCTTCTTGGGGGTCATCGTGTAGACGCGCGTGCAGACCCCCCGACGCTGGGGCGCGCCCTTGAGCGCCGGGGTCTTGGTCTTGGAATCCTTGGTCTGGCGCCCGTTACGGACCAGCTGGGCGATTGTCGGCACGCGCCTACCTCGTCGATGGACTTCGGGGTTGCTGCGATCCGGGGCGAGTGCCCACAGAGCGCACCGATGCTAGGGGCACGCCGACGAGGGAGCAACAGACCCTCGGCACCGTGCAGAATCAGCGACCCAAGGATACCAGCGCAGACCCCCGCTCCCGACAGCGCTCACGCGGTCCCCGCGAGACCAGTCGGCCTCGATCCGATGGCGCCCGGCGCCGGGCCGACCGCGGGGTGATCGCCCTCAGGGCTGGCCCCCTCGGCCCCGCGGGGATGACCAGGGCCGCCACCCGGGCACCGGGCTGTGGCCCGGGCGCGAGACCGCCGCCGGACCGGACTCCCGGCCGCGGCGGCGGACCCGTGCTGCGGTTCGCTTCGGGTGCCTCAGATCACCCCGGAGGCCCCACCGCTCTCGCCCGACCGCTCCGACTCGCCCTCGCCGGTCGGCGCGGCGCCGAGCCAGCTGGCGTCGATCGACGAGTCGAAGGGCTCGTCGGAGACCCCGTCGCCGCCCACGTCGCGGAGCCAGGCCGCCAGGTCCTCGGTGTCGGCGTCCGCGCTCCCCGCCCAGAAGGGCAGCGGCTCGGCGCCGGGCATCTCGAGCTTGATCGTCCGGTAGCGGTCCATGCCGGTGCCGGCCGGGATCAGCTTGCCGATGATGATGTTCTCCTTCAGCCCGAACAGCTGGTCGGATCGGCCCTCGATCGCGGCCTCGGTCAGCACCCGGGTCGTCTCCTGGAAGGAGGCGGCGGACAGCCAGCTGTCGGTGGCGAGCGACGCCTTGGTGATCCCCATGAGCTCGGGACGACCCTCGGCGGAGCGCTTGCCCTCCTCCCGCAGGCTGCGGTTGACCTCGGTGTAGATCTGGTTGTCGACCCGCTCGCCGGGCAGGAACGGCGCGTCACCGGGCTCTGCGACCAGCACGCGGCGCAGCATCTGGCGGACAATGAGCTCGATGTGCTTGTCGTGGATCGACACGCCCTGGTCCCGGTAGACCTTCTGGACCTCCTCGACCAGGTACTGCTGGGTCTCCCGGATGCCCTTCACCTCGAGGAGCTCCTTGGGGTCCTTCGGGCCTTCGACCAGCGCGTCGCCGGCGGCGACCTCCTGCCCGTCGGCCACCTCGAGGTGCGCCCTGGGCGCGACGACGACCGACTCCTCGGTGCCGTCGTCGGCTACCACGGTGATCCGGCGGCCGAGCTCCTCCTCCTCCACCCGGGCGATGCCCGAGTGACGGGCGAGGACGGCAGCGCCCTTGGGCGTGCGGGCCTCGAAGAGCTCGACGACGCGGGGCAGGCCGTGGGTGATGTCCTCACCGACGACGCCGCCGGTGTGGAACGTCCGCATGGTCAGCTGCGTGCCGGGCTCGCCGATGGACTGGGCGGCGATCACGCCCACCGCCTCGCCGAGCTCGATCATCTTGCCCGTCGCGAGCGACTGGCCGTAGCAGGCGGCGCACACGCCGTGAGTGGCCTCGCAGGTGAGCACCGAGCGGGCCCGCACCCGGTCGAGCGTCGGCTCGTCTCGGAGGCGCTCGACCAGCTCGTCGTCGAGCAGGGTGCCGGCCTCGATGGTCGATCCGTCCGACAACGAGATCGCTTCGGCCAGGATCCTCCCGTAGAGCCGGGTCTCGAGGTAGCTCCGACGACCTCCCTGGTCGGGCACCACGGCCTCGATCCAGATGCCGCGGACCGTGCCGCAGTCCTCCTCGCGCACGATCAGCTCCTGGGCCACGTCGACGAGGCGCCGGGTCAGGTACCCCGAGTCGGCGGTCCGGAGCGCCGTGTCGGCCAGACCCTTCCTCGCGCCGTGGGTCGAGATGAAGTACTCGAGCACCGAGAGGCCCTCCCGGAACGAGGACTTGATCGGGCGCGGGATCATCTCGCCGCGGGGGTTGGAGACGAGGCCCTTCATGCCGGCGATCTGCCGGATCTGCTGGGCGTTCCCCCGGGCACCCGAGTCGACCATCATGTCGAGCGGGTTGAACGAGAGCGTGGCGAGCGTCTGCTCCATCGCCCGACCGACCTCCGAGTTCGCCGAGGTCCAGATCTCGATCTCCTTCTGGCGCCGCTCGTCGTCGGTGATGATGCCCCGGCGGAACTGCATCTCGGCCTTGTCCGCCTCCTTCTCGTAGCGGTCGAGGATCGACTGCTTCTCGGGCGGCGTGCGGACGTCGTCGATGGAGATGGTGAGCCCGGACTGGGCGGCAAAGCGGAAGCCGAGCGCCTTGATCCGGTCGAGGCTGGCCGCGACCGTCGCCTTCGGGTACTCGGCCGAGAGCTCCTCGACGATGAGCCCGATGGGCGTGTTGCGCTTGCCCACCACGTCGTTCACGTAGCGGAAGCCCGCCGGCAGCGCCTCGTTGAAGAACACGCGCCCGGCCGAGGTCTCGATGGCATATTCGCCGTCCTCGTCCGCCTCGAAGCCGGCGGCCGCGAGGCGCCCACCGAGCGACGAGTCGGCCTTCGGCCGAAGGGAGATCTTGGCGTGGAGCGCGAGATCCCCGTTGTCGAAGGCTGCCTGGACCTCGTGGCTGTGGCGGTAGGCGTTGCCCTGCCCCTTGGCCTCGTCGACGGCGAGGGTCAGGTAGTAGGCACCGAACACCATGTCCTGGGTGGGCACGGTGATCGGGCGGCCGGTGGCCGGCGAGAGGATGTTGTTGGCCGACAGCATGAGGACCCGCGCCTCGGCCTGGGCCTCGGCCGACAGCGGGAGGTGGACGGCCATCTGGTCGCCGTCGAAGTCGGCGTTGAACGCCGTGCAGACGAGCGGGTGGATCTGGATGGCCTTCCCCTCGACGAGGACCGGCTCGAAGGCCTGGATGCCCAGGCGATGGAGCGTCGGGGCCCGGTTGAGGAGGACCGGGTGCTCCTGGATGACGCCCTCGAGCACGTCCCAGACCTGGGGCCGGCGCCGCTCGACCATCCGCTTGGCCGACTTGATGTTCTGGGCCAGCTCCATGTCGACGAGCCGCTTCATGACAAAGGGCTTGAACAGCTCGAGCGCCATCAGCTTGGGCAGGCCGCACTGGTGGAGCTGGAGGGTCGGGCCGATCACGATGACCGAGCGGCCCGAGTAGTCGACCCGCTTGCCGAGCAGGTTCTGGCGGAACCGGCCCTGCTTGCCCTTCAACATGTCCGAGAGGCTCTTCAAGGGCCGGTTGCCCGGTCCGGTCACCGGCCGGCCACGCCGCCCGTTGTCGAACAGAGCGTCGACGGCCTCCTGGAGCATCCGCTTCTCGTTGTTGATGATGATCTCGGGTGCGCCGAGGTCGAGCAGCCGCTTCAGGCGGTTGTTCCGGTTGATCACCCGGCGGTAGAGATCGTTCAGGTCGCTGGTCGCGAACCGGCCACCGTCGAGCTGCACCATCGGGCGCAGGTCGGGCGGGATCACCGGCACGGCCTGAAGGATCATCGCCCGCGGGTCGTTGATCCGGCGCCCGTGCTCGTCTCGACGGTTGAACGCGGTGACGATCTTCAACCGCTTGATGGCCTTCTGCCTGCGCTGCGCGGAGAGCGGGCGCCGACCGTCGGCGGCGTCGATCATCTCGCGGAGCTTGATCTCCTCCTGGTCGAGGTCGATGCGGTCGATGAGCCGGCTGATCGTCTCGGCGCCCATCCCGCCCTCGAAGTAGTCCTCGTAGCGGAGCCTGAGTTCACGCCAGAGGAGCTCGTCCTCGATGATCTTGCGGCCGTGGAGGCTGCGGAACTCCTCGAGGGCCCGCTGGGCCAGCTCGATCTCGTCCTGGCTGCGGTCACGCGCCGCGGTGATCTCCTTCTCGACCGCCCGCTGGCGCGCCTTGATCTCCGCGTCGCGGGCCCCGTCCTTCTCGAGCTGGGCGAGCTCCTCCTCGAGCGCCTTGAACCGGCGGTCGATGTCGAGGTCCCGCTTCTTCTCGATGTCGGCGATCTCCTCGGCAAGCTCGGCCTCGAGGTTCGACAGGTCCTCGTGGCGCTTGTCCTCGTCGACCCAGGTGACCAGATTGGCGGCGAAGTAGATGACCTTCTCCAGCTGCTTGGCCTTCAGCTCCTCGCGGGCCTCGGTGCCCATGAGGAGGTAGGCCAGCCAGCTGCGGGTCCCCCGCAGGTACCAGATGTGCACGACGGGAGCGGCCAGCTCGATGTGGCCCATCCGCTCGCGGCGCACCTTGGAGCGGGTCACCTCGACCCCGCAGCGCTCGCAGATGATCCCCTTGAACCGGACGCGCTTGTACTTGCCGCAATAGCACTCCCAGTCCTTGGTCGGACCGAAGATCTTCTCGCAGAAGAGCCCGTCCTTCTCCGGACGAAGCGTGCGGTAGTTGATGGTCTCGGGCTTCTTCACCTCGCCGTTGGACCAGCCCCGGATCGCCCCGGCGGTGGCCAGGCCGATCTTCAGCTGATCGAAGGTGTTGACGTCGAGTGCGGTCACGAGAAGCTCCTCTCGGCGGCTCGCCGCTCGTCTTCCTCGTCCGACCCACGTTCGGGCCGGCTGATGTCGATGCCGAGTTCCTCGGCGGTACGGAACACGTCCTCGTCGAGTTCGTGCATCTCGATCTCCTCACCGGTGACCGACAGCACGTCCACGTCCAGGCACAGGGACTGCATCTCCTTGATGAGCACCTTGAAGCTCTCCGGGATCCCGGGCTCGGGGATGTTCTCCCCCTTCACGATGGCCTCGTAGACCTTGACCCGGCCGAGCACGTCGTCGGACTTGATCGTGAGCAGTTCCTGCAGCGCGTACGCGGCACCGAAGGCCTCGAGCGCCCAGACCTCCATCTCACCGAAGCGCTGGCCACCGAACTGCGCCTTCCCGCCGAGGGGCTGCTGGGTGATCATCGAGTACGGGCCGGTCGAGCGGGCGTGGATCTTGTCGTCCACCAGGTGGGCGAGCTTCAAGATGTACACGTAGCCGACCGAGACGGGGTTGTCGTAGGCCTCGCCGGTCCGGCCGTTGTACAAGACGGCCTTCCCGTCGGTCCCGATCTGGACCCCGCCCTTGGCCGAGTCCGGGCGCAGCTGCTCGAAGATCCCCTTGATCGTCGGGTGGCGACCTGCGTCCTCCTCCTCGTCCCAGTGGGCACCGTCGAAGACCGGGGTGGCGATCCAGTTGGCGGGCATCGTCCGGGGCCGAGTCTTGCGGGACACGCCCTCGTCCCGGTCGCTCGTGCCGGCGTCGGGCTCGGGCGTCACCTCCTGCCAACCGAAGCGGGCCGCGTAGCCGAGGTGGGACTCGAGGACCTGGCCGACGTTCATCCGGCTCGGGACACCGAGGGGGTTCAAGATGATGTCGACCGGGGTGCCGTCCGCCAGGAACGGCATGTCCTCGATCGGGAGGATCTTGGAGATGACGCCCTTGTTGCCGTGGCGCCCCGCGAGCTTGTCGCCCTCGGAGATCTTGCGCTTCTGCGCCACATAGACGCGCACCAGCTCGTTCACCCCGGGCGGCAGCTCGTGGGAGCTGTCGCGGGAGAACACCCTCACGTCGATGACCTTGCCCTCCTCCCCGTGGGGGACCTTCAGGCTCGTGTCACGGACCTCTCGGGCCTTCTCCCCGAAGATCGAGCGCAGGAGCCGCTCCTCGGGGGTCTGCTCGGTCTCGCCCTTGGGCGTGACCTTGCCGACGAGGACGTCGCCGGGGCCAACCTCGGCGCCGATGCGGATGATCCCGCGCTCGTCGAGGTCGGCCAGGATCTCCTCGGAGAGGTTCGGGATGTCCCGGGTGATCTCCTCGGCCCCGAGCTTGGTGTCGCGGGCGTCCACCTCGTGCTCCTCGATGTGGATCGAGGTCAACACGTCGTCGCGCACGAGACGCTCCGAGAGGATGATGGCGTCCTCGTAGTTGTAGCCCTCCCAGGGCATGAAGGCGACCAGCAGGTTCTTGCCGAGCGCCAGCTCCCCGTTGTGGGTCGAGGGGCCGTCGGCCAGGAGGTCGCCGTCGACCACCGACTGGCCCTCGGCGACGAGCGGCTTCTGGTTGATGCTGGTGTTCTGGTTGGAGCGGCGGAACTTGGCCAGCCGGTAGATCTTCTTGCCGAGCGTGCGGCCGACCCGGTCCTTTTGGCCCGAGCGGTACTCGACGACGATCTGGTCCCCCGAGACCTCGGTGACGGTCCCCTCGCCCTCGGCCACGATGACGTCGCCGGCGTCGCGGGCGGCCCTGGCCTCGACCCCGGTCCCGATGTACGGGGCCTCGGGGACGACGAGCGGGACCGCCTGCTTCTGCATGTTGGCGCCCATGAGCGCCCGGTTGGCGTCGTCGTGCTCGACGAAGGGGATGAGCGCCGTCGACACCGAGACGATCTGCTTCGGCGAGACGTCCATGAGGTCCACCTCGGAGGGCGGGACGAAGTCGATCTCGCTCGTGGTGCCGTAGGTCGTCGTCGCCACGCCCACCCGCACGCCGGTGCCCTGGGGTCCACGCCGCACGAGGACACGGTCCTCGGTGAAGTTCCCTCGCTCGTCGACCGGCGCGTTGGCCTGGGCGATGACGTGCTCCTCCTCCTCGTCGGCTGCGAGGTAGACGATCTCGTCGGTCACCCGGCCCTCGGTCACCTTGCGGTAGGGGGTTTCGATGAAGCCGTACTCGTTCACCCGGGCGTAGGTGGCCAGGGCCCCGATCAGGCCGATGTTCGGCCCCTCGGGCGTCTCGATCGGGCACATCCGGCCGTAGTGCGAGCTGTGCACGTCCCGGACCTCGAATCCGGCCCGCTCCCGGGAGAGCCCGCCCGGCCCGAGCGCCGAGAGCCGGCGCTTGTGGGCGAGCCCCGACAGCGGGTTGTTCTGGTCCATGAACTGGCTGAGCTGGCTGGTGCCGAAGAACTCCTTGACCGCGGCCACCACCGGGCGGATGTTGATCAGGGTCTGGGGCGTGATGGCCTCGACGTCCTGGGTGGTCATGCGCTCGCGCACGACACGCTCCATCCGGGACAGCCCGACGCGAACCTGGTTCTGGATCAGCTCGCCGACCGACCGGACGCGCCGGTTGGCGAAGTGGTCCTGGTCGTCGATGCGGTAGGTGGAGTCGCCGTCGGCCATGTGGAGGGCCAGGTGCAACATGTAGGTGGCCGACGCCAGGATCTCCGACGGGCTGAGCACGCTCTGGTCCGGGGCCGGGCGCTCGAGCTCGATCCCGAAGAGCTCCGAGATTCGCTCGATCTCGGGGCCGAGCTTGCGCTTCAGCTTGTACCGGCCGACCCGGGTGAGGTCGTAACGCTTCGGGTTGAAGAAGGCGTTCTCGAAGTACTGCCGAGCTGCCTCGATCGAGAGCGGCTCGCCCGGGCGCGCCCGCTTGTAGATCTCGAGGAGGGCCTCCTCGCGGGTCGGGGCGAGGGTGCGCTCCTTGTCCCACTGGCCCTCCAGGAAGTCGAAGTGCCGGACGAAGCGCTCCAGGAACTCCTCGTCGCCGTAGCCGAGGGCGCGCAGCAGCACGAAGAGGGACAGCCGCCGCTTGCGGGCCACGCGGGCCCCGGCCGTCACGTCACGCGACGGCTTGGCCTCGATGTCGAGCTCGATCCACTCCCCGCGATACGGGTGGATGGTGCCGGTGAAGATGGTCTTGGCGTCCCGGCCGGGCTGGAAGATGACCCCGGGAGACCGGACCAGCTGGCTCACGACCACCCGCTCGGTGCCGTTGACGATGAAGGTGCCACGCTCGGTCATCATCGGGAAGTCCCCCATGAAGACCGTCTGCTCCTTGATCTCACCGGTCGTGGCGTTCAAGAACCGCGCCCGGACGAACACCGGGGCGGCATAGGTCATGTCCTTCTCCTTGCACTCCTCCACCGAGAACTTGGGCGGCGGGCGCAGGTCGGGGTCTGACGGGTCGAACTCGAGCTCGAGGCTCAGCTGACCGGTGAAGTCCTCGATGGGGCTGATATCGCCGAAGGCCTCGGCGAGGCCCTTGTCCAAGAACCACTGGAACGAGTCGCGCTGGACCGCGATCAGGTCCGGGAGGGGCAGGGTCTCGTCGATGTTGGCAAAGGAAACGCGTTCGGGACTGCGGGACCGTGCGGGCAACGGCCTACTCCTCCCAGCTGGGCTGCTGACGGGTGCAACGGGGAAACAGGGCGTCTCCGGGGCGCGACTCCGGAGCGAAAAGGATGGACGCGAGGTGGATCAGGGCCGGCGCCGGGGCGCGCGCGGTCGCACAAGGATTTCAGGTACGGACCAGAGGCTGCCCACGGCAACCCTGTAGCCTAACCGCGGGCGGGCGAGGTTACAACCCCTGGGTCGCGCGAACCCGCGACCCAAAGCGCCCCAGCCTGCGGGCTGCGAAAAAGGCTAGGGAACGCGACCCCTGTCGTCAAGGGTTGCGCGCTCCCCAGCCCCTCCCTACTTGAGCTCGACGGTGCCCCCGGCACCCTCGAGCGCCGCCTTGGCCTTCTCGGCCTCGTCCTTGCTCACGTGCTCGAGGACGGGCTTGGGCGCGCCGTCGACCAGGTCCTTGGCCTCCTTCAGGCCGAGGCTGGTCAGCGAGCGCACCTCCTTGATGACCTGGATCTTCTTGTCACCGGCGGCCGTGAGGATGACGTCGAACTCGGTCTGCTCCTCTTCGCCGGCGTCGGCGCCGGCACCGCCGGGTGCCGGACCGGCCGCCACGGCGACGGGCGCCGCTGCGGTCACACCGAAGCGCTCCTCGAACTCCTTCAGCAGCTCGCTCAGCTCCAATACCGAGAGCGATGCGATGCCGTCCAGGATCTGGTCCTTGGTGATGGTCCCAGCCATGGGATTCCTTTCTCTACTCGATTCTTCGTGTGCGATCGTTTCGGCCGAGCGCGCCTAGGTCTGCTCGGCCGGCTCCTCGGCGGCCTCCCCGGCCTGGGCCTCGACCTCGCTCGGCGGAGCCTCCTCCTCGGGCCCGGCAGCGTCGCTCTCGGCCGGCTCCTCGGCGGCCTCCGCCCCAGCGGGCTCTGCCGCCTGGCGCTGTTCGAGCAGCGCCGAGATGCCGTAGGCGAGGTTGCGGGGCAGGGCCTGGATGAGGCCGGCCAGCTGCTGGAGCGGCGCCGCGAGGCCCCCGGCGAACCGGGCGAGGAGGACGTCGCGCGACGGCAGGTCCGCAAGGAGCCCCAGGTCCTGGCTGCTGAGGGAGCCGCCAGCGACCAGGCCACCCTTCACGACAAGGGCGGGATGGGCCCGGGCGAAGTCTCGGAGTGCCTTCGCCGCCGCCGAGATCTCGCCATCCACGAAGGCGATGGCGGTCGGGCCGGTCAGCAGCTCGGCGAGTCCCTCGTGCTCGCTGCCGGCTATGGCCAGGCGAACGAGCGTGTTCTTGTAGATCTTGAAGTCCCCGACCGCCGAGAGGCTCTTGCGCAGCTCGGCCAGCTGGGCGACCGTGAGGCCCCGGTACTCGGTGACGACGGAGGCGTGGGCCGACGCGAGCCGCTCGCGGACCTCCTCCACCACGGCGACCTTCTCGGGTCGGGGGTTCTCCATCGTCCTCTCCTGTCCTGGCAGACCCGGCAAGCGACGACGGTCCCGGGGCCGGCGGAGCCGGCTCCGGTTCGGTTCGCCTCTTCGGGCGGGCTCCGGGGAGCCCCTTCGGCACCGAGGTGCACCGGAGGTCTGCGGCGTTCAGTTTGTGGCCCGTCGGGCGGACGGACCGTTGCACTCTAGCGGCCGGCCGAAGCGCCGGCTCATGGGGGCCTAGGAGACCGAGGCCAGCTCCTCTTCTTCGACCTCTCTCGCCTTCGCCGGGTCGATGTGCACGCCCGGGCCCATCGTGGATGACAGCGTCACCGACCTCAGGTACCGGCCCTTGGCCGCTGCCGGCTTCACCCGCACCAGCTCGTCTATCACCGCGTGGATGTTGGCCATCAGCTGTTGCTTGGTGAAAGACGCCTTGCCCACCGGGACATGGACGTTGCCCACCTTGTCGGTGCGGTACTCGACCCGTCCGCTCTTGAACTCGCTCACGCCCCGGCCGACGTCCATGGTGACGGTCCCCGTCTTCGGGTTCGGCATGAGGCCCCGCGGGCCCAGGATCCTCCCGAGCGTCCCGACCTGACCCATCAGATCCGGCGTGGCGATCGCGACGTCGAAGTCCAAGTACCCCTCGTTCGCCACCCGGGCGACGAGGTCGTCGGCACCGACCACGTCGGCGCCCGCACTGCGGGCCTCGGCCGCCTTCTCGCCGGCGGCGAAGACCGCCACCCGCACATCGCGCCCGCTGCCCGAGGGAAGCGAGAGGGTGCCGCGGACGATCTGGTCGGCCTTGCGCGGGTCGACACCGAGGCGCAGGGCCAACTCGATCGTCTCGTCGAACTTGGCCGTGGCGAGGTCCTTCACGAGGTCGACCGCTTCCGAGACGCTGTGCTGCTCCTCGCGGTCGACCCTGCTCAGGGCCTCCTTGTACTTCTTGCCGTGCTGGGTCATGGCTTGGTCCTCGATGTTCGTGGGCTCAGCCCGAGATGGTGATGCCCATGGAGCGGGCGGTCCCCGCAACCTGGAGCTTCGCCTGCTCGAGGTCATCGGTGTTGAGATCCGGCATCTTGATCCGGGCGATGTCGGCGACCTGGTCGTCGGTCACCGACCCGACCGACTCGCGGCCCGAGGTCGCCGAACCCTTGGGGACGCCGGCCGCCTGGCGGAGCAGCACCGGGGTGGGCGGCGTTTTCAGCTCGAAGCTGAAGCTGCGGTCCTCATAGATGGTGATGTCCACCGGCACGACCGTGCCCCGCTGGTTCTCGGTCGCCGCGGTGTACTGCTTGCAAAACTCCATCGTCTGGACGCCATGGGGCCCGAGCGCGGTGCCGACCGGCGGGGCCGGGGTGGCCGAGCCGGCCTCCAACTGGATCTTGACCTTGGCGAGGACTCGCTTCCGGGGGGGCATGGGGTTCCTCCGTTCCCTGTCCTAGAGCTTCGCGACCTGGCTGAACTCGAGCTCGACCGGCGTCTCGCGCCCGAAGATGTTCACCAGCACCTTGAGCTTCAACTGGTCCTCGTTGATCTCGGCGATCTGGCCCGAGAAGTCGGCGAAGGGGCCCTCCTTCACCCGGACCGTCTCGTTGACCTCGTACTCGAGGCGCGGCCGGGTCCGCTTGGGGGCGGCGCCCTCGGCGCCCTCGACCTTCTCCTGCAAGATACCTTCCACCTCGCGCCGGGAGAGCGGGGTGGGCTTCGTGCCGGGTCCGACGAACCCGGTGACCCCGGGGGTGTTGCGGATGGCGCCCCAGACGTCGTCGTCAAGGTCGCAGCGCACGAGAAGATACCCGGGGAACACCTTCTTTTGGACCGTGACCTTCTTGCCGGCCTTGAACTCGACCACGTCCTCCATGGGGATCACGATCTCGAAGACCCGGTCCTCCATGTTGCGGGAGGCCATGACGTTGAAGAGGTTGGAACGAACCTTGTTCTCGTAGCCCGAGTAGGTGTGCACGACGTACCAGCGGCCCGGACGGTCGAAGGGGCTGGGCGGGGGTTCCGCCTCCTCGTCCTCGTCCTCGAACTCGTCGAACTCGTCGTCGGGGGTGGCCGTGGCGTCGAGGACGATGTCCGGCTCGCTGCCGTCGAGGGCCGCCGCGTCCTCAGTCTCGGCGGCGCCGCCCCCGAGCGTCACCTCGCCTTTGGTCTCGCCTTGGCCGCCCGGTCCCCCGTCCACGCTCGGCTGTTCGGTCTCGTCGTCCGCGTCGAAGGTCATTTGTGGAACATGAACAGCACGGCCTTCCCGAAGCCGAGGTTCAAGACGAAGATGAGCGAGACCATGAGGACCAGCGTCGTGAGCACGACGGCGGTGTAGTTCACCATCTCGGAGCGGTTCGGCCAGGCGACCTGCCGGAGCTCGTCGCGGATCTCCCGGACGAACTGGCTGGGCGAGGTGCGCTGCCGGCGGCGGGTGGCCACCGGGGCCTGGCTGCGGGCGCGGGTCGACGGCGAGCCGTCGGCCTCCATCTGGCCCTGACGCCGCATCAATCGCTTGGTCTCGCGGTTCATTGGAATGCTCCGGTGTGTCGAGCTGGCGCTCGGATCGGAAGAGCAGGGCAGGAGGGACTCGAACCCCCAACCGCCGGTTTTGGAGACCGGTGCTCTACCAATTGAGCTACTGCCCTCGGCGGACCGCCCTCAGCGTGTTCGGGCGGTGGCCCGAGCCATCTGACCTGGGCAGCAACCGGCAAGGTTACCACCCGCCCGGACCTGGTCGCCCGGCGCCTACCTCGTCTCCTTGTGGAGCGTGTGGTGGCGGTCCCAGCGGCAGTACTTCTGCATCTCGATGCGCTCGCGGTCGTTGTTCTTGTTTTTGACCGTGATGTAGTTCCGCCGCTTGCAGACCTCGCAGGCGAGGGTCACCTGGACCCGCTTCTCGTTCTTCGGCACCCCGTGCACTCCTCTCTGTTCCCGGTGGTAGCGGCGGCGGGACTCGAACCCGCGACCCCACGATTATGAGCCGTGTGCTCTGACCAACTGAGCTACGCCGCCGGGGAGCCCCCTGTCGGAATCGAACCGACGACACCAGCCTTACCATGGCTGTGCTCTGCCGACTGAGCTAAGGGGGCGCGCCAGTCTCCGCGCCCGCCCCGACACTCTAGGTCAACGGGGGCGCTCGGCCCCACGGCGGGAGCCCCCGCGACCGCCGGGGAACCCGCCGAGTCCATGGCGGTCAGCGGCCGCTCGATACTCTCGGCTGATGCGGATCCGGCCCGCCGAGCCCGACGACCTGGAGGCCATCTGCGCCATCTACAACACCGAGGTGGTCGAGTCCCTCGTCACCTTCGACATCGTCCCCTGGGAGGTCGCCGACCAGGTGCGGTGGCTCGAACGGCACCAGGGCGCCCACCCGGCGGTGGTGGCGGTCGACGAGCCCGGGAGCGGTGACGGCACGCTCAGCGGCGCCCGGGCCGAACCCGTGCTCGGCTTCGGGACGCTCTCGGCGTTCAAGGAGAAGCCGGCCTACGCCACGACGGTCGAGAACTCGGTGTACGTGGCCCGCAACGCCCGCCGGCGGGGCGTCGGGCGGGCGATCCTCCTTGAGCTGATCCGTCTCGCCGGTGAGCACGGCTTCCACGCCATCATCGCGAGGACGGAGGGTTCGAACACGGCCTCGATCGAGATGCACCGGGCCTGCGGCTACGAGACGGTGGGGGTCGAGCGCGAGGTCGGACGCAAGCACGGGCGCTGGCTCGACGTCATCGAGCTCCAGCGGATGCTCTGAGCGGCGGCCCTCGCCGGCTCGGGGTCCCAACACCGAGCGCGGGTCGAGCGCGAGGGGGAGGTGGCTCGAGGCCTTACCCCCGAGCGACCTCGGGCGACGCCGGGGCCTCGTCCCATGCGTCCTCGCCGTCCCAACGCCACGAGGTCGACCAGCGCCCGAGCGGCATCACCAGCGCGACCAGGCATGCGAGGAAGGCCCACGCGACCGACAGCGGGTCGGCGTGGATCAGCTGGGAGATGAGCGTCCTGCCGCCCGGGAGCCCGAGGAACGGACACAGCACGGAGGCAGCGATCAGCATCGTCCGCGAGCGGCCGACCGCGATCGGCGCGAGGAGCACCAGGCCCCAGGTCAGGTACCAGTCCTGGACGACCGGGCCGAGGACGACAAAGAGCAGGAGCGAGTAGGCGATGGCCTTGAGGCCCCCGATGCGGTCGCTGTTCTTGAGCAGGTACACCGCAGCCGCCGCGGCGACCACGAAGCCGAGGATCCGGGCGACCGAGAGCACCATGGTAATGGAGATCCCCGAGTCAAGGGCATGGAGCAGGTGCCCGAACCCGAGGCCGACCGCCGCGGTCGGTGCGAGCCAGCTGCGCACCGTCCCCGGGGTCTCCAGGTTGGCGACCCAACCCCAGCCGAGGCCGCTCACCGCCGAGAACAGGGCCAGAACGCCGAGGCTTGCGATCCCGGCGGTGAGCACCGGCCGGATCCGCTGGCGGATCGGGACACCGGTCCCGAGCCACTCCCACCCGATGTAGATGACGCCGAGGCCGGCCGGGGCCTTGATGGCTGCCGCCAACGCCACGAGCACCACTCCCCACACCGGGTGCTTCGTCTTGGCCGCGGCGAGCCCGCAGACGAGGAGCCCCAGCATGATGGCGTCGTTGTGGCCCGAGCCCACGAGGGCCAGCAACACGAGCGGATTGAGGGCCGTGAGCAGCACGATCGGCCCCGGGTCCCGGCCGTGGGCGCGGGCGAGAATCGCGATCCCGTACGCGATGAGCCCGACGCCGACGACGGCCAGCAGCCGCAGGAAGATCACGGTGACGAGCACGTGGTGGAGGCTCGCCGAGGCGAAGAACCCGTCGATCATCAAAAAGAGGGGGCCGTAGGGTGCCGGCGCGTTGGCCCAGAGCGGGTCGACCGGATTCACGTACGGCCCGGCACCGAGGGTGTAGGGGCCGTAGTTGTAGGGATTGATGTGGTGGCTCACCATCTCGCCCTGCGCTGCGTAGGAGAAGACGTCGCGGCTGAAGATGGGCGCCACCACGAGCAGCGGGACGATCCAGAGGCCCATGATGAGCCAGAGGTGCTTGATGGGCACGCCGGGGCGGCGCGTCAGGGCCCGGGTCATCCCGTACCAGACCCGTGCCAGGAGCACCATGCCGCCGTAGACGGCGACCAGCCCGAAGAGCAGGAACGAGGTCGAGGTCGCGTTCTGCTGGGCCGGCTCTCCGAAGAACCAGGTGCCGGGCATCTCCAGCTTGAACGGAGAGCTGGTGAAGGAGACCCCGACCCCGATCGAGAGGATCGCCACGAAGCCGATGACGGCGGGACGCCGTAGGAAGCGCCAGTCGTTCGGCTCGTCGTGGTCGGGATCGACGTTCTCGCCGAGCACCCGGGTCGGCGCGACCTTGACTCGGGCGACCTCGGCGAGCATGACGGCACGGTCGACCGCCCACCGAAGGCGCTCGAGCGCACCCGTGCTCAACGCACGCGCACGCCCGAGCGTCCCCCCGGCTGCCTTCGGTGGGGTGGGAGCGGAAGCCTCTCGCTGATTACTCAGTTGGTCTCCCACTCAGATCTCGCTCTGGACTGTCGTGGCACGGCTGACCACCAGTCATGCCCGGCGCCGCCGCCCCCAACCGGCGCGCATAGAACTCTCGAGGTGGCCAACGGTGTGGTCGCTCCGGGCGGCGTCCCGCTCGTCGTGACACTTTTCCGTAATGGCATTGTAACGACATCCGGGACACAAGCAAGGCCCGCGAACTGGTCGTTTTCGTGGGTCGCGGCGGGGCCGCAGGCCGGCCCGGTGCCATGGTCGGCGCGCACGGCGCTCCGATATCGTCCCGTGCGGCGACCGTCGCGAGGAGGCACCCATGGCATCGCTGGTCAGCTACTCCGTCGAGGGTGGCGCCGTGAGGATCGGGATGGACGACGGGAAGCTCAACGTCCTCTCCCCCCAGATGCTCGCCGAGCTGCACGAGGCCTTCGAGCGAGCGGGCGGCGAGGAGCTGCCGGTCGTCCTGCGGGGACAGGGCAAGGCGCTCTCGGCCGGTTTCGACCTGAAGGTGCTGACGGGGGGCGGCTCGGAGTCCGCCGATCTGCTGAGGGCGGGTTTCGAGCTTGCCGAGAGGATGCTGTCGTTCCCGACTCCGGTCGTGGTCGCATGTCCGGGCCACGCCATCGCAATGGGCCTGTTCGTCCTCCTCTCGGGAGACTTCCGCATCGGCGTGTCGGGCCCGTTCCGGCTGACGGCCAACGAGGTTGCGATCGGCATGACCCTGCCTCGCACCGCGACGGAAATCTGCCGGTACCGCTTGCCGGCAAGCCACTTCGACCGGACGGTCGCGCTGGCCGAGGTCTTCTCGCCCGAGGGCGCCCTGGCGGCCGGCATCCTCGATCTGGTCGTGCAGCCCTCCGCCCTCGACGAGACCGTGGAGGAGGTCGTGGGCCGCGTCGGGGGGCTCGACATGCGGGCCCACAAAGGCACCAAGCTGCGTGCCCGCGAGGCGCTGCTCGCCACCCTCAAAAGGGCGATCATCGAGGACGACGAGGAGTTCCGGAGCGCCCTGGCGGCGCGCTGAGGATCCGCCGTGCTGCGCGTGCCGCGCTCGTGGTCGGATCTCGACCCCGCTTGGATGAACGAGGCGCTCGCCGGGCGGTTCCCCGGCGCGGTGGTGAGCGAGACGGCGATCGGCCCGGTCGTGGAGGGCACCAACAGTCGGGCGACGGTGTCGCTCCGCTACGCCTCGGGATCCGGGCCCGAGCGGGTGTTCGTGAAGCGCGAGGGGCGGATCGTCCAACGACTGGCCCTGGTCGCGCTCGGCGCGCTGACGACCGAGGCGCGGCTGTTCGCCTCGGACGCCGTCCTCCCCCTCGAGCGGCCCGAGGCCTACGCGGCGGCGCTCGAACCCCGCCGGCTGGCCGCGATCGTCGTGCTGGAGGACGTCACCCTGAGGGGGGCCCGGGCGAATGCCGGCACGGCTGCGTTGAGCGTCGGGCAGGTCCGCAACGGGCTGGGGGCCCTGGCCCGCCTCCATGCGCGCTACTGGGACGACCGTCGCCCCCCCGCCCTCGGATTCCTCGGCCCGTGGCGGCTCGGCCCCCTCTGGGCCCCGCTCTCGTTGGCCGGCCTCGCTCGCGCCCTGCACCTGCTGCGGGCCGGTAGGAACGGGGGGCTCCTCCCCTCCGGGGTCCGAGCATCGACCCTCGAGCGCGGCTTTCGGGCCTGGGCGGACCTGGCGGCGACCGGGTCTCAGACCGTCTTGCACGGCGACCCACATTCGGCGAACACCTATGCGCTTGGTGAGGAGATCGTCGGCTTCTTCGACTGGCAACTGGTGCGGACCGGCAACTGGTCGCACGACGTGGGGTACTTCATCGTCTCGAGCCTCGACGTCGAGGAGCGCCGCACCCATGAGCGCTCACTTCTCGAGGGGTATCTCGAAGCCCTCGGAGCCGCCGGTGCGGACGCACCCCGGTTCGACGAGGCGTGGGACCGCTACCGCCGGAGCCCCACCTATGGGCTCGCGGCCTGGCTTCACACGGTTGCCGGCGCACGGTTCCACCCGCTCCCCGATTGCCTCGCGGTCATCGGCCGCTTCGGTGCGGCGTACGGCGACCACTGCTCGGGGGCCTGAGAGAAGTCGCAGCCGGGGGAGTCGTCGTCTGCCTCCAATCCGATGAGGGCGAGCCAGGCGCGACGATCTACTCGTGGCCGCCGATCCGCGTTATCGAACCGACCTCTTCCGCGGCGTCGCTCCGTACTACGACGCCTTCCGCCCTCCGTACCCGCCCGAGATGCTCGAAGACCTTCTCGGGCGCGTGCCGATCTCGGGCGCCGGACGGCTGCTCGACTTGGCGTGCGGGACCGGGCAGATCGCGCTCCCGCTCGCAGACCGATTCGTCGAGGTGTGGGCGGTCGACCAGGAGGAGGGGTCGATCGCCTGGGGGCGCTCGACCCCCCGGGCCCGCGCGCTCACCAACGTCACCTGGCTGAGGGGACGAGCCGAGACGGTGGAGCTCGAGGGACCCTTCGAGCTCGTGGCGATCGGCAACGCGTTCCACCGCCTCGATCGCAACGTCGTCGCCGGGCGGGTCGTCGACTGGTTGGGTCCCGGAGGGTGCGTGGCCCTGCTCTGGAGCCCGGTCCCCTGGGTCGGCCGGGCACCGTGGCAGCCCGCACTCGGGCGGCTGTTGGGGGAATGGATGCAACGGGCCGGGGCGACCGACCGCGTCCCGCCCGGATGGGAGGCCGCCATCGACGCCGACCCCCACGAGCAGGTGCTGCAACGGGCCGGGCTTGACTACGTCGGCCGCTTCGAGTTCGGCCGGGAGCAGACCTGGACGCTCGAGACGCTGAAGGGGTTCGTCTATTCGACGTCCTTCCTCAACCGCGGCGCACTCGGGTCCATGGTCGACGAATTCGAGTGGGAGCTGGCCCGATGGGTGACGTCCTTCGGCCCCGAGGGCACCTTGGGAGAGGTGAACTCCTTCGTCTACGAGCTCGCCCGGGCGCCCGCCTGAGCGGCGCCGTTCGAATCGGTTCTCCGACCCTCGACGGACCAGGCCGCCCGGTCGCCCCGCTCGGGGTCCTCACGCAGTCAGGAAGTCGACGAGCCCCCGCACGTAGGTCTCCTGATCGTCGTACAGGGCGCAGTGGCTCCCGTTGGGGCAATGGAGGTAGGTGCCGCGCTTGACGGTCTCGGCCATCCAGCGCATTTGCTCGGGGTCCATGGTGTCGTGGGTCGCACCGATGACGAGGGTCGGCACGGTGATGCGGTGGAGGTCGCCCGTGCGGTCCCAAGCTGCGAGCCTGCCCGAGGCGCCGAGCTCGCTCGGGCCCTGCATCGTCACGTACACGTCGGGATTGAGATGCCGGAAGGCGCGGCGCATGGGATCGGGCCAGCTCGCCTCGGGCATTCGGATCACGTGGTGCTCATAGTGATTCGGGACGAGGAGCTCCATGTAGCGGGCGTCGTCGGTGCGGCCGGTCGCCTCGAGATGCTTGATCTCGGCCAGGGCATCCTGGTCCATCGCCGGCATCAGGACCTCCTCGGCGTAGCGGTTGTACGCCGGGATGCTGGCCATCATGTTGGAGATCACGAGCCCCTTGAGGTGCTCCTGGTACGCCAGGGCGTACTCCATCGCAAGAATCCCGCCCCAGGAGTGCCCGAGCAGATAGAAGTTCTCCGGCCCGAGCCCGAGGGCGACCCGCACCTGCTCGACCTCGTCGACGAAACGATCGAGGCGCCATAGATCGAGGCTGTCCGGCTGGTCGCTGTAGGAGGAGCCGAGCTGGTCGTAGTAGTAGTACTCGATCCCGGCCGGCGGCAGATGGGAGTCGAACGCCTCGAATTCCTCGTGCGTGCAGCCGGGGCCGCCGTGGAGCAGGAGGAGCTTCACCTCGTCGTTGTTGCCGACCCGTTTGGTCCACACCTTGTGCGCGCCCTCCGGGGTGTCGATCGGGATCAGACGAACGCCGCCGGCCAATACATCCTGGCGGCCCGCGTTGTCCAGGTACCTGGCCCTCGAGGGGAAGACCGGGGTCCGTGGACCAGCGCATCGGTCGATGAACTCGGTCAGCCCCTCGACGAAGGGAGCGGGGTCGTCGTAGAGGACGAGATGGCTTCCCGCAGCGCAATGGAGATAGGTGCCGTCCGCCACCGCGTCGGCGACAGCGCGCATGTGGCTGGGGTCCATGGTGTCGTGGGTCGCACCGACCACGAGCGTCGGGACCGTGATCCGATGGAGGTCTGCGGTCCTGTCCCAGTCAGCGAGCTTCTCGGTCCCGATGAGCTCGCTCGGTCCCCAGAGCGTCCGGTACACCGCCTCGTTCACGTGCCCGAACATGCGCTGGATCGGCTCGGGCCAGTCCGCTGCGGCCATGCGGAGGATGTGGTGCACGTAGTAGTGCTCCACGAGAAGCTCGAGGTAACGGGGTTCCTCTGTCCTCCCGCTGGCTTCCAACCCCCGGATCTCGGCCAGGGCGTCCGGGTCCACCTCGGGCAGGAGGACGTCCTCGGCGTAGCGGTGGTACGCCGGGGTGCTCGCCATCATGTTGGCGATGACCAGACCCCTCAGGTGCTCCTGATGCGCGAGGGCATACTCGATCGCCAGGAGCCCACCCCACGAGTGGCCGAGGAGGATGAAGTCCTCGAGCCCAAGTGCTGCACGCACCTGCTCGACCTCGTCGACGAATCGGCCGAGATCCCAAAGGTCGGGGTCGTCGGGCTGGTCGCTGTAGTACGAGCCGAGCTGGTCGTAGTAGTAGTACTCGACTCCGGCGGACGGCAGATAGCTGTCGAAGCCTTCGAACTCCTCGTGGGTGCACCCCGGGCCGCCGTGAAGCAGGAGGACCTGACGGCCGGGGCTGTTGCCCACCCGCTTGGTCCATACCGTGTGCGAACCCCCGGGCGTTTGGATCGGCACCATCACGATGCCGCCGTCGCGGAAGCCGGGGCGCCCCGAGTAGTCGTAGTAGTCAGGCACGGGCTGAGACTACGAAAGCCCGGGATGGACGTCACCCGGAGCGGGGCCGAGAGGGCCGATCCCTTCGGCCAGGGCCCAGGTGCGGCTACTCCGTCGAGAAGCGGAACACCGCGTGCTCGACCTCTGCCTCGGGCGGCCCGACGATGCGACGTTCGACGGGTCCCACGGCAGCAGCTTCGACGACGGCGGGCCAGAACGACGAGGCCTCGTCGTTGGCGAGGTCGTGGCGGACCTCCCACTCCCCGGGCAGCGCCTCGAAGATGAGGGCGGCCACAACCCGACCGATGCCACCGCGACGATGGGCCCGCAGCACGAAGAACTCCGAGACGTCGTGGCGGCCGTCCTCACATTCGCGCACCATCGCGAAGCCGGCGATCGCCTTGCCCTGGCGGATGATCCAGGCGTGCCGTTCGGGCTCGGTGAAGTAAGCGTCGAAATAGCGATAGGAGTAGCGCCCGTCCTCGCCGAGCTCCATCTGACGCCATGCCGAGAACTCGTGGGTGTAAAGCTGTAGGAGGTTGCCGAGGAGCGTCCGTTGCTCTTCGCTCACCGGGTGGAGCCGCACTTCGGGGGGTGTCGCCGGCACCACGATCCGCTCCAGCTCGAGCTCGTCTCGGACCACGATGCCATCGACTCGTGGGGGGATCCCCGGCTTCAACCGGCGCGCCTGGTCGATCGCCCCCGCGCGCAGTGCCGCCAACCGGAAGCCTCGTCGTTGGTAGAAGCCCAGTGCGGTGAGGTTGTCGTTGGTCGTCACGAGCCAGATCCTTCGACACCCCCGGCCCATGGCCACTTCGCTGGCGCGCTGAAGCAACACCGAGCCCGCACCCACTCCCTCTCGAAGGGCGTCCAGCGAGACGATCTCAAGCTCGTCGCGTTCGATGCAATAGGTGAGCAACCCGACTGGCACGCCGTCGGATTCGGCGATCAGCGAGGGGAGCGACCCGGCGTCGCGAACCCTTCCGCGGCTCACCATGGCCGGCGAGGCCCAGCGTTCGACCAGGACCTGCTCGATGAAGGCGCGATCCCCCGCCCGTCCCTCCCGCACATCCACCTCGGTAGCCTGCCGCACACGGCGACCCCGGACCGACGTTCGCATCCGACCAGTCCGAACCCGGCGCTGGGGAGACCCGGGCCCTACCCGACCGCCTGTTGCACTGCGATCACGGTGGCACCGCTCACGGCGAGCGGACCGCCGAAGACGTCACCACTGGCCGAACCCGGCAGCGTCCCGAGGTACTGGCTGATGGATTGCCGTAGAGGAACACCGCCCACGAGGAGCACCGGCCCGGACCGTCCACCCGTCGCCATGAAGACGCCCCCGGCCAACACGTCGGAGAAGAATCCGCTGGTAGCAACGCCGTAGTCGGTGGCCTTCGGGAAGAAGCGGGTAGCCACCGCGGCCGCGGTCCCATACAGGTCCTGGCCATACACACCGTTCGCCGGCGAGTCCGGCGCCGAGCGCAGCGAGCGGGCCGCCGATGGCGTATCTGGTGTCCGATGGGTGCGCCGCGAGGTAGGCGGAGGTCTCGGGGTTCTGGGTCGACCCGTTCGTGAGAAGGATCGCTCCATGGGCCTCGACGCACGCCGGCACGGCCGAGAGGGCGTCATAGAAGCTGATCCCGGTCGCATCGAAGAGGGTCGAGGGGTTCCCAAGTTGCTCGGCGATGTCGACAGCCGTGGCGTACTCGTCGGTGCCGGCCTCGCGCACCACCCGATATCCGAGAGCCTGGAGCGTCATGTCGACTTGGGGACTGATCGCTAGATCCCCGCCGAGCACATTGACCGGGGAGCCGCTCGGCAGCACCCATTGGATCTCGCCTTGGACCGCCGGGTCGAGGCCCGAGCTCTCCGAAGCGCTCTGGGTAATGAGCAGCGGGCCGTTGCACGAAGCGGCGAGCGGACCGCCGGCAAGCGCGTCGGAGAAGAAGTCGTTGTGCCAACACCACGCACCCCGCGGACCCGTCTGCGGGGAATGCCGCCAGCGACACCGCGATCGCCGTCTGCAGGGGACCGCTCCCATATAGCCGAGCGGTATTGGTCTGGACGACGGTGGCCGTGAACATCGAGTCCTCGGCGCCCTGGTAATGACCCGTCGCCAAGCAGGAACCCGTCCCGGGGCATGCGACGCTCACGAGCGCATCATTCGGTCCACCGCTGCTCTGCGGCGCCACAGCATCGGAGGGCAGCGGTCTCCTGGAGACCCGTTTGCACGGCGGACCCGGCGAGGTCCGTCACATAGGCCCCGACGGCGATGCACCGCCGGTTGACGCGCAGGAAATCAAGCTGAGGTACCAAGCGAGCGCCGACGACACGTCGGCGTCCGCTGGGAGGGGCAGGGCCTCGAAGCTCCAGGAGCCACCCGCGAGCGTCGCGACAGCAGGATCGCTTCCTTGCTTGGCCAACCGGCAGATAGCTGGAGACGGTTACGCAAGCCTCCGGTGCCGAGCACGAGACGTCGCCGAGTCCGCCGAACTCGGTCGGAGCGGCGACCGAGTTCACCGCGATCTCGGTGTCGGCGCCTGCGGCGGGCGACGCTAGCGAAGAGGCGAGCGTGCCGCCGGCCGACACGACGGCGACCGCCAACAACGGACTGAAGTCTGCTCCACGCCATTACGACTCAAGGTAGGGAGGCGGCACCGGGGCCGCCATCACCGTGGGGGTGGTTCTGCCTACCCTTCCGGGTTGGAAGCGCCCCCTTCTCGGATTGATCGCGAATAGGGACGTATGGCCGCGGATTCGGTGGGCCATAGTCACTCGTATTCGAACCTGCCCGAGCTGCAGGAGCGGATCAGGTCCCTGTTCGGAGACTGAGATTCAACGCGGATCGGTCGTGTACGCAACGGACCGGTGTCGGACAGCGAGTACGCGCACCAGGCGCTGATCGTCGTCGACTTGGTAGACGATTCGATACGTGCCGACTCGAAGGGACCGCAGTCCGCGTAGCCGTCCCCGAAGCAAGTGACCCGCCCCGGGCTTACGCTCGAGAAGCCCGAGAGCCTCCACCACGGCGTCGGAGAGCGGCGAGACGAGGTCAACGATCTCCCTGCGCGCGCGCCGGGCGAGCTCGGCCCGACTCACCTTCTACGGCGCGACTGCAGTTCCCGGCGGAGGTCGTCGAGCGTCACCGTCTCGCCACGATCTACTTCGCTCCGCCCCTCGTCAATGGCGGCCATCGTCTCGGCGTCCGACAAGATCTCCGCGGTCTCCTCCAAAGCCTCGTACTCATCCACTGGGACGAGGACGGCCGCCGGACGACCGTGGCGGGTAACGATGACGTGTTCACGCAAGTCGGCAACCTGGTCGATGACCTGGCTGAGCTCAGCACGAAGCTCACGGACGGGGACGGTTTTGCTCATGCAGAATGTGTACCATAATAAGTACACATTGGCTGGTGGGCCGGGAGGGATTCGAACCCCCGTAGGCTGTGCCGGCAGATTTACAGTCTGCTTCCTTTGGCCACTCGGACACCGACCCGCCCGAGAGGCTAGCCAACCCGGGGAACCCTCTTCGCCGGGGGGAGGGACCGTCGGGGCCGGCGGTACGCTTCGTTTATGCCCACCTTCGACATCGTCTCCGAGGTCGATATGCAGGAGATTCGCAACGCAGTCGACCAGGCGAACCGAGAGGCGTCGACCCGGTTCGACTTCAAGAACACGGACTCTGCGATCGAGCTCGGGGACCACGAGCTGGTGCTGCGCTCCTCAACCGAGGACCGGCTGAAGGCCCTCCGCCAGGTGCTCCAAGAGAAGATCGTCAAGCGCCAGGTCTCCCTGAAGGCCCTCGACGAGGGCAAGGTCGAGGAGGCTTCCCATGGTGCTGCCCGCCAGCGGATCGCGATCAAGGCCGGGATATCGAGCGACAACGCCCGCGAGGTCAACAAGTTCATCAAGGCGCTTGGCCTCAAGGGCGTGAACTCCCAGACCCAGGGTGACCAGATCCGCGTGTCGGGCAAGAAGCGCGACGACCTTCAGGCAATCATCGCCGCCTGCAAGGAGAAGGACTTCGGCATCCCCCTGCAGTTCAACAACTTCAGGGACTGATCCCTTCGGCGGGGCCCTCGCTGACCCCAGCGGAGTCGAAGGTCGCCATGTCGCGGAGCACCTTGGCCGCGGCCTGCAGGACCGGCAAAGCCAGGCACGCTCCGGTCCCCTCGCCGAGCCGCAAACCGAGGTCGAGGAGCGGCACCAGGCCGAGGTGGTCGAGCGCCGCGGTCGCCCCCGGCTCGGTGGAGCGGTGCCCCGCCACCATGTAGCCGACGGTCTCGGGCACGATCGCCGCAGCGACAAGCGCGGCCGCCGACGCGATGACGCCGTCGAGCAGCACCGGAACGCGGGCGCCGGCGCCGCCCACGATGTAGCCGGCGAGCGCTGCGATCTCGAGCCCGCCGACCGACGCCAGAAGATCGACCGGCTCGTTTGCGCCCTCGTCTCTTGCGCGCTCGATCGCCCTCGCCACGATCTCGACCTTGCGGTGCATGCGCTCGTCGTCGATCCCGGTCCCGCGGCCGGTGACCTCCGCCGGGCTCCGCGAGCACAGGATCGAGATGAGTGCGGCGGACGGCGTCGTGTTGCCGATCCCCATGTCCCCGGTCAGCAGACAGCGGTGTCCGTCTTGAACCAGCTCCGCCGCCAGCTGCGCACCCACGTCGAGTGCGCGCTCCGCCTCGGCCCTGGTCATCGCGGGCTCCTTGGCGAGGTTGGCCGTGCCCGGGCGGACCTTGGCCCGCCGGAGCCCCGGGATGTCCCCGAGCTCGCTCGCGACGCCGACGTCGACCACCACGACATCAGCCCCGACGTGTCCCGCGAGGACGTTGACCGCGGCCCCGCCCGAGCCGAAGTTCGCCACCATCTGCGCGGTGACCGCCTGGGGCCACGGCGAGATGCCCTCCGCCAGCACACCGTGATCACCGGCGAAGACTGCGACCGCTGCGGTCTCGGGCACCGGTGGCGGACACGTCCGCGCGATCGCGCAGAGCTGCACGCCGGCGTCCTCGAGGCGCCCGAGGGAGCCGGGCGGTTTGGTCAGGCGATCGTGGAGTGAACGGGCCTCGGCCGCGGCCCCCGTGTCGGTCGGAACGACGCGAGCGCTGGCATCACCGAAGCCCGACATCGCCGGAGACCTCCCGGTCCTCCTCTTCGAGGTGCTCGTCGATCTCCTCGGCCAGGCTCGGGACGTGGAACAGCCGGTTGAAGAGCATCAGCTTCGCGATCCAGAAGATGCCGAAGCTGATCAGGTTGGCCGCCACCACGAGGACCGTCTGCTCCAGGTGGGCGTGCGGGCCATGCAGGTGGTGCCCGATGTTCTTGGCGACCGTCGCGCCGACGATCGAAAACGCGATGCCGAAGGTCGACATCGCCCAGAACGGGATGACCTCCTTGGTCAGGTGCGAGCGACCACTCTTGCCCCAGGCCCAGCTCCGGTTCAACCAATAGGAGGGGAAGGTGGCGACGACGTTGGCGAAGACCGTGTCTTGGACCTCGCTGTGCTTGAAGATGAAGCCATAGACGATCGCGAGCACCGAGAGTGACACGGCGGTCGAGATCACCGAGACCATTGAGTAGCGGAAGATCTTCCGTCCCTCACGGGTGTTCAGCCACCGCGCGAGGCGCTCGATGAGTTCGGGCATTCCCTCCACTCTATCCGGGCGGTCGGCGCCTCCACCGGCTGGGCCAGGAAGGACGGGTCAGCGGGCCCGCCGCGGGCTGCTTACATGGTCCAGATGAGCGATGCCCTCGACCGGCTGGTCCACCTCCTCGACCTCGAGCCCATCGAGGTGAACATCTTCCGGGGCACGCAGCCCGACGAGGAGCGCCAGCGGGTCTTCGGGGGGCAGGTCGCCGCCCAAGCCCTCATGGCCGCCGGCCGCACTGTCACCCACGGTGACGTCCACTCCCTGCACTCCTACTTTCTGCGGCCGGGCGACCCGGCCATCCCCATCCTCTACGAGGTCGACCGGATCCGGGACGGCCGGTCGTTCACCACCCGCCGGGTGGTGGCGATCCAACACGGCGAGGCGATCTTCAACTTGGAGGCGTCGTTCCACGTCGAAGAGGAGGGACCCGAGCATCAGATCGCGATGCCCGAGGTGCCGGACCCCGAGACGCTCCCGACCCTCACCGAGCGGCTCGAGCAGTGGAAGGACCAGCTGGGCTCCTGGTACGACCGCCCGCATCCGATCGACCAGCGCTACATCGGGACCATCCCGTGGTCACCGAGGGTCGAGGACCCCGATCCGCGCCAGCGGATCTGGGTGCGGGCCGACGGCCGCCTCGACGACGACCCCTTGCTGCACGCCTGCGTAGCCACCTACGCCTCAGATCTGTCGCTCTACGACACGATCGTGCGCCCCCATGAGGTGCACTGGGACGAGGCGAGGTTCATGGGAGCGAGCCTCGACCACTGCATGTGGTTCCACCACCGCCTCCGGGCCGACGAATGGCTCCTCTACGACACCGACTCACCGATCGCGACCGGGGCGCGCGGCCTCGCCCGGGGCTTCTTCTTCGAGCGCTCGGGCCGGCTCGCAGTCTCGGTCGCCCAGGAGGGCCTGGCCCGGATCCTGGGGGCGGTACCGAGTCGCTGACTAACGAGCGGACATCGGCACGTAGTCGCGCGCCCCGTCGCCGATGTAGAGCTGCCGGGGACGCGCGATCTTCGAATCCTGATCGAGCATCTCCTGCCAATGCGCGAGCCACCCCACGGTCCGCGGGATGGCGAAGAGGACCGGGAACATCTCGAGCGGGAACCCCATTGCCTGGTAGATGAGGCCCGAATAGAAGTCGACGTTCGGATAGAGCTTGCGTGAGATGAAGTACTCGTCGTTCAGCGCGATCTCTTCGAGCTTCAACGCGATGTCGAGCAGTGGGTTCTTGCCGGTGATCTCGAACACCTCGTCGGCGGTCCGCTTGATGATCTTGGCCCGAGGGTCATAGCTCTTATAGACGCGGTGGCCGAAGCCCCACATCCGGTCGCCCCCGCCCTTCACCTCGGCGATGAAATCAGGGACGTTGTCGATGCTCCCGATCTCCTGGAGCATCTTGATCACCTGCTCGTTGGCGCCCCCGTGGCGGGGGCCGTAGAGGGCGGCCGCGGCGGCGGCGGTCGCCGAGTAGGGGTCGGCATGGGAGGAGCCGACCACCCGCATCGCCGTCGTGGAGCAGTTCTGCTCGTGGTCGGCGTGCAGGATGAACAAGACGTCGAGTGCATGGGCGAGGACGGGGTTCGCCTCGAAGCGGGGCTCGGCAACCTTCCACAACATGGAGAGGAAGTTCGAGCAGAAGTCGAGCGAGTTGTCGGGATAGACGAAGGGCATCCCGACGCTGAACCGGTGGGCCGCTGCGGCGAGGGTGGGCATCTTGGCGATGAGGCGGATGATCTGCTTCTGGCGGGACTCCCGGTCGAAGATCCCCTTTGCATCGAGGTAGAAGGTCGAGAGCGCCGCCACCGCCGATACGAGCATCCCCATCGGGTGTGCGTCGTAGTGGAACCCGTCCAAGAAGCGCTTTCGTACGTTCTCGTGGATGAAGGTGTGGTACGTGATCTCCCGCTTCCACGCGTCGAACTCGGCCTGGCCCGGGAGCTCTCCGTAAAGGATCAGGTATGCGACCTCGAGGAAGGTCGACTCCTCGGCCAGCTGCTCGATCGGGTAGCCCCGATAGCGCAGGATGCCGGCGTCGCCGTCCAGGTAGGTGATGGCGCTCTCGCATGCGGCGGTGGCCATGAACCCCGGGTCGTAGAACCAGATGCCGGGAAGCAGCTTGGACCACTCGGCCGCCGAAATGCCCCCGTGGAGGATCGGGATCTCGATGGAATCTCCGGTCCGGTTGTCAGTGATCGTGATCGTCTCTGGCACGCCCCTGATTCCTCCTGGACCTCGAAAAATTCCGCCGAGCTGATCCTACGGCGCGGCGGCGGGAGTCCGGGCACAGCGGGCGTTGCTCTTTGCCGATCCGTAGGAGGCGACGACGATCGTGGCCCCGTCCGGCGCCGGAGCAGGCGATTGACCAGGGGGGGAGCCGAGCGTGACCGTCAGGTTGTAGGTGGTGCCGGGTGAGACCGGCATCGCCGGGAGGCCGAGCGCTTCGCTGCGCGCCGGGGCCAGGGTGACGAGCTTCTTCACGACGAAGGGTGCTCCGCCGCTCACGCTCTGAACCGTCGCTTGGACGGGGACCTCCCGGACCACAACCGACCCCTGATTGCGGACCACCGCGGTCACCCGAAGCGTGCAGGTGGGGGGCACCGCTGACGCACCGGCCGGGATCGCTTGGGACTGGCCGGTGGAGGTCGGAGCCGGCGGGAGCACCGGCGGGTCGAGGGCCACCGCCTCCAGATCCACCTCGACGAGCGCGTCGAGGTTGCGCGCCGAGCTCAACTGGTTCACGAGGGTGTCGACGTTGCCAGACCCCCAGACGGTCGGTGTCGGCACCCAGACCGACGCCGGCAGCCGGGACCCGCCGGGCGCCTTGGCGAAGAGCTGCCTGGCCACGCGATACGAGCTGTCGGCGCTGAGGAGCAGGGCACCGGCCGATCCAAGCTTCTGCTCGGCTTGGGTCGCAGTAAGCACCGGCGGCGGATCGGGCGAGGCTTGAGGCCCGGTCTGGGCGTCGGACGTAGGCGTGAGCCGCAGGAGGCCGTCCACCGCGCTCCGGAGGACCGACGCGGCGGTCGCCCGCTTGCGCATGGCGGCAGCGAAGTCGTCGGTGATCCCCGCGTCGACCGACGACGCGTCGGAGCTCGACCGTTCCACCGCATCGGCGCCGGCGACGAGGCTGTCGAGCGCCTGGGTCAGCTCGGCGCGGTTGTAGCCCGGCGCCTGATCCACCACGGTCCGCAGCTGCGCCCCGACCTGGTTCGACTGGGTGACGAGGACCCGGACCTGGGCCGCGAAGGATTGGTCGATCGTGGCCCGGTAGGAGCCGGAGGAGCGACCGACCGATGCGAGGCCCCCGACGACCAAAAAGAGGGCGATCGCACCCACGGCAAGCAGGAAGACGAAGGGCCTCAGATCGCGGCGGGAGCCCGGCGACATCGGGGATCGACGCTACTGCGAGTGCGAAGGCGGGCCCCGGGCGGGGCCTGCGCGCCTATGACCTGACCGAACCGGCCTCGCTGTGGAGCCTGTCGTCGTTGCCCGCACTCCGCCAGTTGGCGCTCGGGGCGATGGCGTCGACGTCGATGCGGTCCCGGTGCCGCTCCACCACGGACAAAATCGATGCCACGGTCGAGCGGTCCAAGAGGTTGGGCACCAGCCCGAGGTCGAGCAGCTTGGTGTGGGCGGCCCGGTAGTAGTGCTCTTCCTTCTCGACCCGAGGATTGTCAAGGTTGGTGACCCTGACCGGCCCGTTGGAGGCCTCGACCACCTTGTCCGCGAGCTCCTTGACCGAGAACGACTCGGTGAACTGGTTGAACACCCGGTACTCGCCCTCCTCGGCCGGGTTGTTCACCGCGATCTCGACACACGCGAGGGTGTCACGGATGTTCAGCATCCCGCGCGTCTGACCTCCCGCTCCGTAGACGGTGAGCGGGTGGCCCGCGACGGCCTGGACGCAGAAGCGGTTGAGCACCGTACCGAACACGCCGTCGTAGTCGAAGCGGGTGGCGAGATCGGGGTGCAGCACCGTCTCGTCGGTCTCCTGGCCATAGACAATGCCCTGGTTGAGGTCCGTCGAGCGCAGACCCCAGATACGACAGGCGAACATGATGTTGTGGCTGTCGTGCACCTTGGAGAGGTGGTAGTAGGAGCCGGGCTGCTTGGGGAAGGGCAGCACGTCGGTCCGGCCCCGGTGCGTGATCTCGATGAACCCTTCTTCGATGTCGATGTTGGGGGTTCCGTACTCGCCCATCGTGCCAAGCTTCACCAGGTGAATGCTCGGGTCGATCTCGGCGATCGCGAAGAGAAGATTCAGATTGCCCACCACGTTGTTGACCTGTGTATAGACGGCGTGCGCACGGTCGATCATCGAGTAGGGAGCGGAGCGCTGCTCGGCGAAGTGGATGATCGCGTCTGGCTTGAACTCGCGCACGGTGTCATAGACGAACTCGGCGTCGTTGAGATCCCCTATGAACGGCTGGACCCGCAGGCCCGAGATGTCCTCCCACACCTTGACCCGGCGCTGGAGCTGCGCGATCGGGACGAGGCTCGAGGTCCCGAGCTCGTAGTCGTACTGGCGGCGGACGAAGTTGTCGACGGCTCCGACCTCGTGCCCCCGATGGGAGAGGTGGAGGGCCGTAGGCCAGCCGAGATATCCGTCTGCGCCGAGTACCAGCACTCTCATTTTCGATGCACGCTCCCTTTGAGATCCGCCCGCTCCCGGACCTCTTTGTCCGGGCCGGCTGGCTCAACTTCGAAATGAAACCGCAACAACCATGATGACCGACGTAGCTGAGATTTCCCTGGGAAGGGGAGGGCCCGGGAGGCCCTTTCACCTTTGATTCCCAGGTCACAGCCCTTTTGTAGGGTCCGGACGTGCCGAGTTTCATGAACCACGGGCGACCGGTCGTCGCCCTGGCCGATGCGATCGCCCAGGCCCAGGCCAAGGACCCCTTCGCCCCGGTGACCGTCGTGGTGCCCTCCCCGTACGCACGCGTCCAGCTCCGGCGGGCCGTCGGCGCGACCAGGGGGATCTGCAACGTCGCCTTCCGCACCTGGGGCGAGCTGGTCGGCGACCTGGCCCGGTCGGCTGCGGGCACCGAAGTGCGTCTGCCCGCCCGGCCGGTCCTGGACGAGGCGCTCCGCAAGGTGCTCCTTTCGGTTCCCTCCCCGTTCGCGTCGCTCGCCCGGTCGTCGGCCGGCCGTCGCCAGCTCGCCTTGGTGTTCGGCGACCTCTGGCGGGCCGGCACCGATCTGCGAGACGCCATGGCCCGTGGGGGAGAGACGGCGGAGTCGCTCGTCGCGGTGCTCTGCGCTCTCGAGTCCCACCTGGCTGAGCGGGGGTTCACCGACCCCGGTCGCCTCTTGGACCTGGCGGCGGACGCGCCGGTCGGTCCCTCGATCGGATCCATCGTGCGGTGGTGCCCCGCCCCCCTCCGGGCTCGCGACGAGAAGGTCCTCGAGCGATTGGCCGACGTCGGGATCGCCATCAGCACCATCGGCCCCGGCAATGGTGCCGTCGGGTGCGTCGTGGCGTGCAGCGACCCCGATGTCGAGGTGCGGGTGGTCGCCCGCCGCCTCGTCGAGGCGGCGGCAGGGGGGATTCCCCTCTGGGAGCAGGCGGTCATCCACCCGCCGTCGACGCGCTACTCGCGGCTGGTCCACGGTCGTCTCGAGCGAGCGGGCCTGCCGACCTCGGGACCCTCGCCGAGGTTCCTGGTCGAGACCGCCGCGGGTCGGGCCACGCTCGGTCTCCTCGACCTCGCATCGGGCGAGTGGCGGCGCAACGAGCTGATGGACTGGCTCTCGGCCGCACCGATCACGACCGGTCCGGGACAAAGGCGCGCCCCGATCGACCGATGGGACGACATCTCGGCTCGGGCCGGCGTCGTCCAGGGCCTCGATCAGTGGGACTCGAGGCTGCTTCGCTTTTCGGAGATCGGGCCCGTGCGCGAGCAGCACATGGCGCACACCGAGTCCGAGGCCGGTGCCGCCCGCGCGCTGCGAGGGTTCGTCCAGCAGCTTGCGCTCGACCTCGCGGTGCCTTCCGGAGGCTGGTCCACCTGGGCCCGCTGGTGCACATGGGTGTTGCAGCGCTACCTCGAGGCGGCCGAGACCTGGCCGAGGCCCGAGCAGATCGCTCTCGACGAGGTGTTGGGGGTGGTCGGTGACCTCGGCGACCTGGATCTCGTCGGGTCGGATCCGGATCTCCCCACCTTCCGCGACGCGCTGGCGGCCGAGCTCGGGTCCCGCGCTCTTCACGACGACGCGGACGTCGCTCGCCCGTCCTCGGAGGGTGGGGCTGCCGCGCCTCCGGTCGATCGTCGTGGCTTGCCTGGACCGGTTGGATCCGGCGTCTTCGTGGGCACGCCCTCCGATGCGCTCGGCCTCACGTTCAGGCGGGTGATCGTCGTCGGAGGTTCGGACGACTTCCTTCCCGGGCTCGCCCGGGCGGTGCCGTTCCTCGATGCGGACATCGAGCATCCGGACTGGCCCACCAAGGAACGGGCGGCCGAGGAGCTCCACGACGAGCTCGCGACGGTGATCGCGTTGTGCGGAGCGCCGGTGACCGTGACCCGCCCCGTGCTCGACCCGAGAACTGGCCGAGAGCTCGCCCCCTCCCGCTGGTTCCACCCCGAGGGCGAGCTCGGGGGATGGGTCGGAGAGGATGCCCCGTCGTTCCAGGCCGATCTCCTGAGCGAGCGAGCCGGCAGTTTTCCCCTGTCGGGGGCCGAGCGGCTGCTCGGCCATCTGGCTCGCTTCTCGAGCTCGGGCGGGGGTCTGTTCACGCACCCGGCGGTCGAGGGGGACGAGCCGGGGGCCAACGGGCTCACCGTCCCGCCCCTGCGAACGAGCATCGAGGCGGCGAGCGCCCCGGTGGGCCACCCCTTCAGCAGGTTCGAGGGCCACGTCGGTGCGGCGCTCGCCCGCGACGTCTCGGGTGAGCTCTCCCCGACGAGGCTCGAGGAGTACGCCACCTGCCCGCGGCGGTACCTGCTCGGCCGGGAGCTGCGCCTTGCGGCGCCGTTCCGGCCGGAGTCGACCGAGCAGATGGAGGCGCGCGATCGCGGGACGCTCGTCCACGAGATCCTGGCCGCCTACGTCACCGAGCGGATCGCCGGCGCAGACGAATCGCTTGACCGGCTGCTCGCGATCGCCGAGGAACGATTCGCCGTCGCAAGCGAGGAGGGCCGATGTGGGCCTCCGCTGATGGCCGCCGTCGAACGGGCCAACCTCGTGCGCGACCTGCGGCGCTTCTACGAGGAGGACACCCTCTCGCCGATCGCCGCCGAGCTGGCCTTCGGAGCGCTCGCGTCGGCCGATGACGTCCCTGAGAACCGCCGCGAGACCGGGCCCAACCAGCGGGCGTCCATGAGGACGGGCGCCGTCAAGGTCGAGTTGGCCGACGGCCGAATCGTCCGCTTCGGGGGTTCGGTCGACCGCATCGACCGCACCCCCGACGGCTCGCTCGTGGTGAGCGACTACAAGACCGGGCGCCAAGGCGACCTCGACCGGTTGCGGAAGGACCCCGTGGCAGGCGGGACGCGACTGCAGCTCCCGATCTACGCCCTGGCAGCCAAGGCCTACGCGCAGTGGGACGGGATCGTGCGGGCCAGGTACTGGAACCTCTCGTGGGATCGACACCGTCCCTCGTATGGATGCACGCTCGACGACCGGCTGCTCGGCCGGTTCACCGACGTCGTCTCCACCATCGCCTCGGGGATCGAGTCGGGCTCCTTCCCCGGGCACCCCGGCGAGGAGGAGTACCGCGATCGCCGACCGACGTTCGCCAACTGCAGGTTCTGTGACTTCGACCGGCTTTGCCCCGTCGATCGCGATCGGCGCTGGGCCCTGGCGGCCACCTCCCCGGAGGTCGAGCCGGTGCTCCGCCTCGCCGGAGACCCCGATCCCGGCCTCGAGGGAATCGTGGACGCGGAGGCGCTCGATCGCCGCGAGAGGCAACGATGAGCGAGCCCCACACGCTCGTCGACGGACCGGCCCGCCACCAGATCGCCACCGACGTCGCGAGCCGGCTGGCTGTCAACGCCGCAGCGGGCAGCGGCAAGACGACCGCGCTCGTCGATCGCATCGTGACCCTGGTCGCCCGGCATGGGACCCCGATGTCCTCCATCGCCGCGATCACCTTCACCGAGGCGGCGGCGGCCGAGTTGCGTGTCCGGGTCCGCCGGGCGCTCGAGGCGGGCGTTCGGGACGACCCTCGGCTCGCCAAGGCGGCACGAGAGGTTGACGACGCCGCGATCTGCACCATCCACGCTTTCGCCCGACGCATTCTGAGCGAGAACTGGCTCGAGGCCGGGCTCACGCCCAACATCGAGGTGCTCGACGCAGCCGGTGAGTACCTCGACCACAAGACGCGATGGGCGCAGTTCACGAGCGAGCTGTTGGCGGACCAGGCGGCGGCGCCCGCCCTCATGCGCGGCTTCGCCTCGGGGCTCCGGCTCGGGCAACTGCGTGAGGTCGCCCGGGCCCTCGCCCAGCACCACGACCGGCTCACGCCGCCGGTCCTCGCCCGCCTCGAGCTCGAACGGGTCGAGCGCGCCGATCCACGGCTCGACGTCCGGGGCGCCGTCGAAAGGATCCGGGCGGCAATCGCCCTGAAGGAACACTGCACCGACGACTCCGACCGCCTGCACCACCACCTCCGCACGGTGTTGGCCGACGCGCTCGGCCAGCTCGAGCCGCTGGTCGGATCCGACGACGAGACCACCCTGTTGAGCGTGCTGCGGACCCTCCCTCGGCTCACGTGCAGCTTCGGGCAGAGGGACAACTGGAGCACCGAGGTCCGCGACGTGCGCGCGGCGTGCTCCGAGGCGCAGGACGCGTGCGACACCATCCGCTCCGCCGTAGCCCTGACTGTCGTCACCGAGCTCGGGTACCGCCTGACGCGCTGGGCGGTCGAAGGCGCCGCCCAGCGCCGGGCCGAGGGCCGGTTCAGCTTCCACGACCTCCTGGTGGAGGCGCGCACGCTGCTGAGGGACAACGACCCGGCGCGCGCCCGGGTCCGGGAGCGCTACCGCTGCGTCCTCATCGACGAGTTCCAGGACACCGACCCGCTTCAGGCCGAGCTGGCCGGGCTCCTCGGCGAGCCGGAGGCACGCGATGCTGCGGCCCGGCTGTTCCTCGTCGGCGACCCCGAACAGTCCATCTACCGGTTCCGCCGGGCCGACGTGGCGCAGTTCACGGCGGCCGTCGCGGCGATGGACGAGGAGATCACGCTCGCCTCCAACTTCCGTTCGGTGCCCGAGATCCTGCGGTTCGTGGACGCCGTCTTCGAGGGGCTCGGCGAGGAGGTCGCCAAGCACGACGGGATCGCCCACCGCTCCCTCGTGGCCACCCGAGGCGGTGACGCGCACGAAGCGGGGCCCACGGTTGGCACCTTCGGCGGCCCCGACGACGAGCTTCGGGCGCGCGAGGTGCGTATGCGCTCGACCGAGGACGTCGCCGCCATCGCCGGCGCGGCGGTACGCGAGCGTTGGACCGTCCACGAAGCCGACGGTCGGCGCGCCGCACGATACAGCGACGTCGCGGTGCTGCTCCCCACGCGCACGTCGTTGCCCATGCGCGAGCGCGCGTTCGACGCTGCCGATGTCCCCTATCGTCTCGAGGGCGCCAGCCTGGTGTGGGCGTCCCAGGACGTGCGCGACGTGCTCGCCGTGGCTCGCGCCGTCCACGACCCGGCGAATCCCATCGCGGTCGTCGCGGCACTCCGCACGCCGGGACTCGCGTGCGGCGACGACGATCTCGTCCGATTCCATGCGCGTGGCGCGTCTTGGGACCCGAGGGCGGAGGTCGACGGCGCTCCGGGCGCCGACGACCCGGTGGCCCGGGGAATGGCGGTCCTCGCCGAGCTCCATGACCGCGGGATGTGGATGTCCCCTTCGGAGATGATCTCGGCCATCGTGACCGACCTGCGCTTCTTCGAGCTTGCGCTCGTCCATCGTCGGCCGCGCGACCACTGGCAGCGCCTCCGGTGGCTCGAGGATCAAGCTCGCGCGTTCGAGGAGGCCGGCGGCGGCACGCTCGGAGAGTTCCTCGAGTGGGTCGACCTGAGCGAGGAGGCCGAGCGCTGGACGAGCACGCTCGGAGCCCCCGAGCCCGACGACGACGCGGTCCGCGTCATGACGGTTCACGGCGCAAAGGGCCTCGAGTTCCCGATCGTGGTGCTGACGGGTCTGGACACGCCGCCGCCCAACATCGTCCCGCCCGTGCTCTTCGACGCCGGGGGGATGCCGCGCTTCTCGTTCGGCGTCGACTTCCGTTCGCCGGACTACAAGGCGCTGTGGGACGCCGACCGGTCGCTCGAGGCCGCCGAACGACTCCGGCTCCTCTACGTCGCGCTGACCAGGCCCCGTGACCACCTGGTGGTCGACCTCGGGCACAAGGCAACCGCCACCGAGGCGCTCGCAACGAAGCTCTTCTTCATCTGCGAGGCGGCGGGGGTCGACCGGATCACGCCCGCGCCCGCCATCGCACCCGTGCGGCCCGAGGCGCCTGCCCGCGCCGAGGGGGCCCGCTGGTGGGTCGAGCAGGCGCGTTGGCAGACCGAACGCGACCGGCTGGTCGCCGAGAGCGCCCGGCAGCCGACGTGGTCGGCAACCGCGCTCGCCGCGGCCGGCTCGACGGGCGAACGGCGCTGGCCGGCGGCAGCCGGGCACGACGAGGAGGAGATCCGGCGCAGGGTCGGCCGGGCGGTGCACGACGCGCTCGCCAAGATCGCGCTCACAGTCGACGGCGAGTTGTCGGAGGCCGGCGAGAGGATCGCTCGAGGTGCCGCGGCGGCGCAGCGTCTCGACCCGGCGGTGAGCGAGACGGTCGTGGCGTTGGTCCGGTGGGCGATCGCGTCGCCCCTCGTCCGGTCACTGGCGGCCGGGCGCCACTGGAAGGAGCTGCCCCTCGCTGCGCCACTCCCCGGCGGCGGCCTGCTCGAGGGCTTCGCGGACCTCGTCGGGGAGAGCGCCGAGGGGTTGGTGGTGGTCGACTTCAAGACCGCCCCTCGGGGAGCCGCCTCGCCCCAATACCTGGGGCAGGTCGCCGCATATGCCTATCTGCTCGAACGTTCGACCCACGAGCCGGTCGCCCGGGTCGCGGTGTGCTACCTCGACGAGGCGGGCTCCGAGGAAGAGACGCTGGAGGGCGAAGCCCTGGAGGCCAAGATCGCCGACGTGCTCAGGGCCGCCGGGGCGGACGCCCCCTCAGCCGACGCCGCTGATTCCGGGCAGCTCTCGCTCTTCGGCGCCCCCTGAGACGACGTCGAGCTGGGGGCGCTGCGGCGGCATCTCATCGGTGTCGTCGCCCCGCCCGATCAGCTCGGGGGCCTGGGGCATCCGGGGCACCGCGCTCACATGGCGCAGCTCGCCGATCTCCTTGGCGTCGTGCTCCACGACTGAAAGCTCGGGGAACCGCCGCGCCGTCACGAGCACACGCGACTCGAGCGAGCCGATGGCGTCGTTGAACGCCTCGACCGTGCTCGAGAGCGAGCGGTGCATCTTGGAGAAGTGGCCGCCGAGCACCCGGAGGCGCTCGTAGAGCTCGCTCGCGAGGTCGCGGACCTTCTGCGCGTTCTCGGCCAGGCCCTCGTTACGCCATCCCTGGGCGAAGATCCGCAACAGCCCGATCAAGGTGGTGGGGGTCGCGATCAGCACCCGCTTCGCGATTGCGTACTCGTAGAGCTCGGGGTCCTGCTCGCACGCCGCCGTGTAGAGCGACTCCCCTGCGATGAAGGCGACGACGAAGTCGGGCGAGGGATCGAACTGCACCCAGTACTCCCGCTTGGCCAGCTGATCGATGTGGGCCCGGACCTGCCGGGCGTGCGCCTCGAGGGCGGCCCGCCGCGCCGACTCCTCCTCGGCGTCCATGGCGCGGAGGTACGCGTCGAGGGGCACCTTGGCGTCCACCACGATGTTGGCCCCACCCGGGAGGTGCACGACGAGGTCGGGTCGCTGGCGCCCGTCGTCACCGGAGCGCGTGACCTGCTCGTTGAAGTCGCAATGCTCGACCATCCCCGCCATCTCGACGACCCGCCGGAGTTGCATCTCGCCCCACCGGCCCCGGGTCTGGGGAGCCCGCAGCGCAGTCACGAGATTGTGGGTCTCCTTCTTCAGCTGCTCCTGGGAGCTCGAGAGCTGCCGGACCTGCTCGGTGAGCCCGCTGTAGGCACCCTTTCGCTCGAGCTCCATCTGGCGGAGGCCGCTCTCGTAACGGCCGAGGGTCTCGCGCAGCGGCTCGAGGAGCTGGGCGATCGCCTCCTGGCGCTGGCCCAGCTCGCCCCGGGCGGCCTCCTGCGCCTCCCTCAGCCTGGAGTCGGCGAGCGTCAAGAACTGCTCGCTGTTGGAACGAAGGGCCTCGCTCGAGAGCTGGGAGAAGGTCCCGACCAGGCGCTCGCGCTCCTCCTCGAGGGCCTGGGCCCGCTCTTGTGCGCTGCGGCGAGAGAGTTCGATCTCCGTCGCGAGGCGTGCGTTGTCGGCGCTGAGCCGGGTCATCGAGGCGGACGACTGCTCGAGCTGTGCGCCGAGGCGGCCGAGGGCCTCGTGCGCGTCGGCCAGGCGCCCCTGCGCCACCCTGGCCTCGGAGAGGACCTCGTCGTTGCGGCGCCGAAACACGAGGAGGGCGACTGCGCAGCCCCCACAGAGCCCGAGCACCAGGCCGATCAGCAGTCCGACGGTCATGCCATCCCCCACCCGGAGCCGACACCTCGGTCGCCTCGAAGCTCTCGTTTTGCCGGTTCGCGCCGGCGTCGCCGCACCACCGGGTCAGAGTACCGAGGGGGTGTGACCGGCCATGGGACCGTCGTTGACCTCGCCGAGCGGACACTGCGGGCGGCGTGCCCCTGCCACCGGGAGGTGCGCGGCGCTACCGTAACGACATGGTGTTCCGGCTCGGCTCCGTGCGGCGCACCTCCCGGGAGAACGAACCCGGACCGGCCGGCCCCGGGCAGGACGCCCCAGCGGCCGCTGACGAGGGCCCGGTGCTCGCCGACATCGATCGGATGTTCGTGCAGGCGTTCGCGTTGGTGGGAGAAGGAATCGCCGGCGCGACCCACGCGCTGCTGGCCAGCGACCGCGAGGCGGCGAAGGAGTTGGTCCAACGCGACGAGATGGTCGACCGGCTGACCCACGACATCGCCGTGCTCGCCCAGCGACGCCTGATCTTGGGCCAGGGGTCGGTCGAGGAACGACGCGAGCTGGTGGCCGTCTTGCGAATGCTGCCGGACCTCGAACGAAACGGGGACCTCGCAGAGCACATCGCCCGACGGGCCGCCCGCGGCCTGGGCGTCGAGATGTCGGCGCGCAGCCGCGGGCTGGTGGAGCGGATGGGCGAGGTCGCGACCCAGCTCTGGCGCAGCACCGCCGAGGTGTTCGCCGACCGCTCATCGGAGGGCGACGTCCTCGTCGACGACCTCGACGACGAGATGGACGACCTGCACGTCACGCTGATGGCCGAGATCGCCGCCGGGACGATGCCGACGCCCGTGGCGATCGAGCTCGCCATGGTCGGGCGCTTCTACGAGCGCTTCGGCGACCACGCCGTGAGCCTCGCGAGGCGGATGGCGGCGCTCGTCGGTGGTGGACCGGAGCCCGGGACGGTCGCCTCGGACTGAACCGGCTCAGAACCTCCGTTCGAGGAGCAGCTCGGCGATCTGGACGGCGTTCAACGCCGCCCCCTTTCGCAGGTTGTCGCCCGAGACGAACAGGGCCAGTGCGTCCGCCCGGCCGTCAGCGGCGCGGATGCGACCGACGAGCGAGACGTCGCCTCCGGTCGCATCGAGGGGCGTCGGGATCTCCCGCAACTCGACACCGGGCGCCGAAGCGAGGACCTCGGCCGCCCTCTCGGGCGAGATCGCCCGCTCGAACTCGCCGACCACGGCGACCGAGTGCCCCGTGAACACCGGCACCCGCACGCACGTGCAGGTGACCGGGAGCCCGGGCAGGCCGAGGATCTTGCGCGTCTCGTTGCGGAACTTCTGCTCCTCGTCGGTCTCGCCCGAGCCGTCGCCGACCAGGGATCCGGCGAACGGCAGGACGTTGTGGGCGATCGGCGCGGCGAACGCGCTGGGTTCGGGGAAGCCCACCCGGGCCGGGTTGGTCACGAGGTCGTCGGTGGAGTGCGCCGTCTTGATCAGCTGCTCGGACAGTTCGGCCACACCCGAGCTGCCCTTGCCCGAGACCGCCTGGTAGGTCGCCACCACGAGCCGGCGCAGGCCGGCCTCGTCGTGCAGCGCCTTCAGGGGGGGCATCGCGATCATCGTGGTGCAGTTGGGGTTGGCCACGATGCCCTTCGGGATCGAGGCGAGCGCCTCGGGATTGACCTCGCTCACCACGAGGGGCACATCGGGGTCCATCCTCCACGCAGAGGTGTTGTCGATGACGATGGCGCCGGCAGCGGCCAGCCGTGGCGCGATCTCCCGCGAGGCGGTTGCGCCCGTCGAACAGAGGGCGATGTCGATGCCCCCGAAGTCCGCGGTGGCCGCGTCCTCGACCGTGATCTCCGCCCCCGCCCAGGGCAGCACCGAACCCGCCGAGCGCGCCGAGCCGAAGAACCGGATGGCCTCGAGTGGGAACGACCGCTCGGCCAGGACCGAGCGCATCACCCCACCGACCTGGCCGGTTGCGCCGAAGACGCCGACTCGCATGGGGCCAATCCTAGGGGCGCGGTGCCCGGTCGCCCGATCCTGGCGTGCCCGCCCACGCCCGATCGGCCACGAGCCGCACGGGCCGAGCGCTACCCGAGCTCGAAGGCGTCGTGCAGCGACCGGACGGCCCGCTCCACGTCCTCCTCGCGCACCACACAGGAGATGCGGATCGTCGAGGTGGAGATCATCTCGATGTTGATGTCCTCGCGGGCGAGCGTCTCGAACATCGCCGCGGTCACGCCGGGGTGGGTCTTCATCCCCGCGCCGATCACCGAGACCCGGCCGATGGCGTCGTCGGAGGACACGCCCGAGGCCCCGAGTTCGTTCGCGAGCTCGTTGCAGACCTCGACGCCGGTCTTCAGGTCGAGCCTCGGGAGCGTGAAGGAGATGTCCGTGGTGCCGTGCGACGAGATGTTCTGCACGATCATGTCGACGTTGATCGACTTCGTGGCGAGCGCACGGAAGAGACGGCCAGCCACCCCGGGCCGGTCGACCACTCCGGCGACCGTGATCTTCGCCTCGGAGATGTCGTGGGTGACTGCGGTCACGACGGCTTGCTCCATGGTCGGATCCTCCTCGGTGACGATGGTCCCGGGTTCCCAGGTGAAGCTGGAACGGACGTGCAAGGTGACGTGGTGGCGCCTTGCGAACTCGACGGAGCGCAGCATGAGGACGCGTCCGCCGGTGGCCGAGATCTCCAACATCTCGTCGAAGCTGACCCGGGCGAGCCGCTTGGCGTTCGGCACCACGCGGGGATCCGCGCTGAACACCCCGGTCACATCGGTGTAGATCTCGCACATCGAGGCCCCGAGGGCGGCCGCCAGGGCGACCGCCGTGGTGTCGGACGCGCCGCGCCCGAGGGTGGTCACGTTGCGCTCGGTCGAAACGCCCTGGAATCCGGCGACGACTGCGACCTTGCCCTCGGCGAGCGCCTCGCGCACCCGGTCCCCCCGGACCTCGATGATCTTGGCGCGGGAGTGCTCGGGGGTCGTGATGATCCCGGCCTGGCTGCCGGTGAACGAGACGGCCGGGACCCCGAAGTCCCCGAGCGCCATGCACACGAGGGGGGCGGTGATCCGCTCCCCCACGCTCACGAGCATGTCGTATTCACGCGGCGAGGGCGACGAGCTGACCTCACCGGCCAGGCGGATCAGGTCGTCGGTGGTCCTGCCCATCGCGCTCACCACCACCACGACGTCGTGGCCGGCCCGGCGGGTCCGCGCGACGTGCTCGGCGACGGCCCGGATGCGGTCCGCGTCGCCGACGGAGGTCCCGCCGTACTTCTGGACCATGAGCGCCACGGGCCGAAACTACCCGCCGTCGAGCGGCTGCCCCGGACGACCGCCCCCGGCGATCCTGGGCCCTCGACGCCGGCCGATAGGGTGTCGACCCGTGCCCAGCGAGAAACGAGCACGCCAGCGCGCCGGTCGGGTCGCCCGCCTGGAGGCCCTGGCCCGCCAGCAGAAGCGGCGACGCCGGGTGCGGAGCGCCGCGATCGTGGTCGTCATCGCCGCCGTCGTGGTCGGCTCGGTGTACCTCATCACCCGGCACACCCCCACTCCGCCCAAGAAGGCCACCTCCAACTCGAGCCCCCAGGGCCGGCTCGAGTCGATCTGGTCGAAGGCCGGATGCCCCACGAGCCCCACGGCCCGGGTGAACACCCAGCACTACTCGAGTGCGCCGGCGAACACGATCTCGCCGAGCGCGACCTACACCGCCAGCGTGAAGACCGACGTCGGCACGTTCGTGATCACGCTCAACCAGAAGCAAGCCCCGGTCGCCGTCAACAGCTTCGTCTTCCTGGCCAAGGCCGGCTACTTCAACTGCAACGTCTTCCACCGGGTCATCAAGACCTTCGTCGACCAGACCGGTGACCCCACCGCCACGGGCGCCGGTGGGCCCGGGTACCAGTTCACCGAGCAGGGCCCGGCGACGGCGTCGCCCCAGTACCCGATCGGGTCGGTGGCCATGGCCAACTCCAACAACCCCGCAACGACCGATCCGAACACCAACGGGAGCCAGTGGTTCGTGGTCACCGGTACCCAGGGCGAGAACCTGAACCCGGACTACGTGCTCTTCGGGCAGGTGACTTCGGGTATGAGTGTGGTGCAGAAGATCAACAGCGACGGCGCCTCGAGCACCTCGAGCGTGGGGACGCCCAAGGTGTACCACCGCATCTTGAAGATCACGATCAAGGAGAGCTAGCCAATGAGCCCCGTCGACCCCCCCGCAGCGGACGGCTCGAGCGAGAAGCGGCAGCACTTCGACTCCGAGCCACCCATGACCATCGATCCCGACAAGCGGTACACGGCGACGATGGTGACCACGAAGGGGACCATCAAGATCGCGCTCGATCCGATCGGGGCGCCCCGCACGGTCAACAACTTCGTCTTCCTCGCCCGGTACCACTACTTCGACGGCATCTTCTTCCACCGCATCATCCCGGGATTCGTCATCCAAGGTGGCGACCCCGAGGGCACCGGCATGGGCGGCCCCGGCTACCGGTTCAAGGACGAGCTGCCCAAGCCCGGCCGCTACCAGGTCGGGTCACTCGCCATGGCCAACGCTGGCCCTGACACCAACGGGAGCCAGTTCTTCATCATCACCGGCGCCCACGGCGTGGCGTTGCCGCCCCAGTACTCGCTCTTCGGGTCCGTGGTCTCGGGCGGGGACGTGGTCGAGGCGATCGACGCCGTCGGCACCCAGTCGGGCAAGCCAACCGAGCGCGTGGTGATGGAGTCGGTCACGATCGAGGAGTCCGACTGACCCACCGGTCGGCCCGGCAAGGATGGGCGGTGTGGCGTCGGGTGATGCTCATCGCAGGCTGATCGGACGCGTTGTGGCCGAGCTCCTGTCGGCCACGCTCGCCGGCGAGCCCGAGCCCCTCGGGGGTGGATTCGACAACGAGAGCTGGGTGGTCCCGGTCCTGGGGTTCGGCCGCGTCCTTCTGCGTATCGCCCGTCCTGGCGCCGATCCGGGAAAGCTCCGGGCGTCGTGGCGGGCCCAGGAGCTCGCGTTCGACGCCGGGGTCCCGACCGGACGGTGCCTGAGCTTCTCGGAGCACTGCGAGGCTCTCGGCGGACGGGCATGCCGCGTCGTGGCGTTCGTCGATGGTCGCGACCCCGGGGACATCGGGCCTGGGCTGGCCACCGAGGCGTTCTTCGGGTCGCTCGGCGCGGCGATGGCCCGCCTGCACGGGATCGGCTGTGATGGGTTCAGCTCCCGCGTCGACGGATCGGCGCCGGCCTTCGACCGGTGGAGCGCCTACGTCGAGTCCCGGGTGCCGGCCATCGTGCGGCGAGCAGTCGTCTCGGGCGCGTTCGCCGAGCACGAGATCTCCCCTGTGCTCTCGGAGGCGGCCGACCTGGCGAGGGAGGTCGACCACGTCGTCGCCCCGTCGCTCACCCATCGCGATCTGCATCTCGCCAACCTGGTCGCAGGCGACGACGGCCGGCTGGCCGCCATCGTGGACTGGGACGCCGCGGAGGCCTGGGACCCGATGGTCGACTTCGTGAAGCTGCGCTGGCAGGCGTGCTCGCGTTTCGATGGCGCCGAGCAGGCGCTCTGGGCCGCTTACTCGCCGGCTGGTGAGCCTCGGATGCAGCGAGAACGCCTGCACATCGTCGACGTGCTCGAACTCGCCAACGGGGTGGCCAACTCCAGGATGGAGGGGTGGACACGCTATGAGGCGCAGAACCGGAGCTGGTTGGCGGCGGCCCTTGAGCGTTCGGGCCACTAGCACCGGTTAGCCGGGCAGGGCCTCGAGACCGGCGGCCTGCCCGTCGACGAACACGGCCGGGCGGGCGGCGCCCGCGGCACGCCATGTGCCCTCCGGGTCACGGATGAGGGCGGTCCGCTCCGGGATCCCCACCACCGGGAGTCCGCCGGGCGCCAGGGTGACCGAACGGTGCAGCTTCTCCCCGTGGGCGTCCTCGGCGGCGTCGCCGTAGTGGGTAAACACCGCCAGACCCTCGATCAGCCCGAGGCCCACGGTGAGCGCCCCACCGCGCGGGTCGACCATGGGGTCGGTGAGCGCCATGGCGCCTGCGCCCGCCCCGGCCACGACCGCCCCCGCTCCCCAGGCCTCCCGGAGTGCCCCGAAGACGGCCGAACCCTTCAGCACCGAGCGGAGGTGCAGCGACGAGCCTCCAGAGAGGTAGATGCACCGGGCTCGGCGCACGACCTCGGCCACCCCGGGGTCCTCGGCGTCGGACCTCGTGAGCACCATGACGCCCTCCACCTCGGCGCCGAGGCTCGAGAACCACTCGGCGGCGGCCACCACGACCCGCTCTGGGCGCTCGTACGCGGCGGCGGTGGGGAGCACCAGCACCTCGGACCCTCCCGACGCCGCCAGGAGATCGCGATCGAACTCGCAGCCCGCGGTCCACTCGGCGCCCCCGACCAACGCGAGCACCCCTCCGGCTCCGGACACGCCCTCACTCTTCCACGCCGACGGACCAGGTCCGCCATCTCCCGAGGTAAGACCCGGTGACCGTTGGGTAGCATCCCTCTCATGTCGATCAACAAGGTGGGCATCATCGGGTCCGGCATCATGGGCACGGGCATCGCCGAGGTCGTGGCGACCACCGGGCACGAGGTCGTGGTCCGCAGCCGCAGCCAGCCGGCCGCCGACGGCGTCCTGGCCGGGGTCAAGAGGTCGCTCGACCGCCAGGTCGAGCGGGGGAAGACGACCGAGGCCCACCGCGATGAGGCACTGGCACGGCTTTCGGTGACCACCGACCTGCAGGACCTGGCCGACGTCGACCTGGTGATCGAGTCGGTGGTCGAGGACCTCACGGTCAAGCTCGAGCTCTTCGAGGAGCTGCACACGGTGTGCGACGAGAAGACGATCCTCGCCACCAACACCTCGACGCTGCCCGTCGTCGACATCGCCATGGCCACCGGCCGGCCGGCGCAGGTGTGCGGGGTCCACTTCTTCAACCCGGCTCCGGTCATGAACCTCGTCGAGATCATCCGGCCCATCACGGCGTCCGAAGAGACGATCGAGGCGGTGACCGAGTTCGCGAGGTCCTGCGGCAAGGAGACGGTCGAGGTCGAGGATCGGGCCGGGTTCGTCGTGAACGCCCTGTTGTTCCCGTACCTCAACAACGCCGTGCGGCTCTTCGAGCGTGGCATCGCCTCCAAGGAGGACATCGACGCCGCCATGGTCGGGGGCTGCGGGTTTCCGATGGGTCCCTTCGCCCTGCTCGACCTGGTCGGCCTCGACACCTCGGTCGCCATCCTCGACGCGCTCTACGAGGAGCACCGCGAGCAGCAGTACGCACCGGCCCCCCTGCTGCGCCGGATGGTGGCGGCGAACCACCTCGGGCGGAAGTCCTCCCAGGGCTTCTACGACTACAAGCGGCACTGAGCGCTGCCCTCGCGGGAACGTTGCCGCGGGTCGGCCAGAATGGACCGGCTGACCACCGAGTCGAGTCGGAGGTGGTGACATGAGCGCAGACGGGGACGGCACTCCCCGGGACCGGCCCTGGGTGATGCGGACCTACTCGGGTCATTCGAGCGCCCGGGCCTCCAACGAGCTGTACCGGACCAACCTGTCACGGGGGCAGACGGGGCTGTCCATCGCCTTCGACCTGCCGACCCAGACCGGATACGACCCCGACGCGCCGGAGGCAGCGGGCGAGGTCGGCAAGGTGGGGGTACCCGTGGCCCACCTCGGCCACATGCGCCAGCTCCTCGAGGGCATCCCGGTGGCCGAGATGAACACCTCGATGACCATCAACGCCACCGCGGCGTGGCTGCTCGCGCTCTACGTCGCCAACGCCGAGGAGCAGGGCGTCGACCCGGCGGTGCTCCAGGGGACGACACAGAACGACATCGTGAAGGAGTACCTGAGCCGGGGCACCTACATCTTCCCGCCGGCCCCGAGCCTCCGCCTGACGGTGGACACGATCACCTACACGGTGCGCCATGTGCCCAGGTGGAACCCGATCAACGTGTGCAGCTACCACCTCCAAGAGGCGGGGGCGACGCCCGTCCAGGAGGTCGCCTACGCGCTCGCCAACGCCATCGCGGTCCTCGACGGGGTCCGGGATTCGGGCCGGATCGCCCCCGACCAGTTCGACCAGGTGGTCGGGCGCATCAGCTTCTTCGTGAACGCAGGCGTGCGGTTCATCGAGGAGACCGCCAAGATGCGGGCGTTCTCCACGATGTGGGACCGGATCTGCGTCGAACGCTACGGGGTGACCGACGAGCGGCTGCGCCGGTTCCGCTACGGGGTGCAGGTCAACTCCCTCGGCCTGACCGAGGCCCAGCCCGAGAACAACATCCCTCGCATCGTCCTCGAGACCCTCGGGGTCACCCTGTCCAAGGACGCCCGCGCCCGGGCCATCCAGCTGCCGGCGTGGAACGAGGCGCTCGGCCTGCCCCGGCCCTGGGACCAGCAGTGGTCGCTCCGGATCCAGCAGATCCTCGCCTACGAGTCGGACCTCCTCGAGTACGACGACATCTTCGAGGGCTCCAAGGTCATGGAGGCCAAGACCTCCGGGATCATCGAGGAGGCGACCGCCGAGCTCGACGACGTCCTTGGCCGCGGCGGGGTCTTCGAGGCGGTCGAGGAGCTGAAGACCCGCCTCGTGAGGAGCCAGGCCGAACGGGTCGCCCGCATCGAGAGCGGCGAACAGATGGTGGTGGGGGTGAACGCCTACACGGACAGTGCGCTGTCGCCGCTCCCGGTCGACTCGGTCCTGAAGCTCGAGCCGACGGTCGAGGCCGAGATGCAGGCCGACGTCCAGGCCTGGCGCAACGACCGGGACCAGGGGGCGGTCAGCCGGGCGCTCGATGACCTGCGCCGGGCGGCCGAGGACCCCTCCGCCGACCTCATGGGCCCCACCCTCGCCCTCGCCCGGGTCGGGGGCACCACCGGGGAGTGGGGCGGGGCGCTACGCGAGGTATTCGGCGAGTACCGGGGCCCGACCGGCGTCGGCGGTGCCACCGGGACCCATGGCACGGAGGTCGCTGCGGCGGCCGAGCGGGCGAGGGCACTCGCGAAGCGCACGGGATCGCCCCCCCGGCTCCTCGTGGGCAAGCCCGGCCTCGACGGGCACTCCAACGGCGCCGAGCAGATCGCCGTCGCCGCCCGCGACGCCGGGTTCGAGGTGATCTACCAGGGGATCCGGCTGACGCCCGAGCAGATCGTGGCCGCTGCGCGCGACGAGGACGTCGACGTCGTGGGGCTCTCGATCCTCTCGGGATCGCACCTCGAGCTCGTGCCCGAGGTCATCGACCGCCTTGCGGCGGCGGGTCTCGACCCCGCAGTCGTCGTGGGCGGGATCATCCCGCCCGAGGACGCCGAGATCCTGCTCGGCAAGGGGGTGGCCGCGGTCTACACGCCCAAGGACTTCGAGTTCGGGGCGATCATGAGCGACCTCGTGGCCCTCGTCGAGCGCCGGCGCTCGGCGTCGGCCTAGAACCCCGCGGTCGGCCGCTCGCGCCGCAACGAGGCCCGCTGGTTCCACCAGCGACCGCTGAAGCGCCAGTTGTCGTTGGCGCCGCGCCACTGCGGCGGCTCGACCGCCCGCGGCCACACCTTGTCCACCGCCATGGCGATCGCGGCGAGCACCCCCGGGTCCATCTCGGGTCTCGGCCGCAGCCCGAGGCGCGTCTCGGGCACTTCGTTCACAGCGGCACGTTGCCGTGCTTGCGGCGCGGCATCTCCTCGCGCTTGGAGGCGAGCAGGGCGAGGCTCCGCACGAGCACGCGACGGGTCTCCGAGGGCGAGATGACGTCGTCGACATAGCCGCGCTCGGCGGCGATGTAGGGGTTGGCGTAGCGCTCGGTGTACTCGCTCACGAGCTCGGCCCGCCGGGCCACGGGGTCCGTGGCGTCGGCCAGGTCCCGGCGGTACAGGATCTCGACTGCGCCCTGGGGCCCCATCACCGCGATCTCGGCCGACGGCCAGGCGAAGGCGAGATCGGCGCCGATGGACTTCGAGTTCATGACGACGTAGGCCCCGCCGTAGGCCTTCCGGGTGATGATCTGGACGCGCGGGACGGTCGCCTCGCAGTACGCGTAGAGCAGCTTGGCGCCGTGGCGGATGATGCCCCCGTACTCTTGGTCGGTGCCCGGCAGGAACCCGGGCACGTCCACGAACGTGACGAGCGGGATGTTGAAGGCGTCGCAGGTGCGCACGAAGCGGGCCGCCTTCTCCGAGGAGTCGATGTCGAGGACGCCGGCCAAGATGGCCGGCTGGTTGCCGACGATCCCGACGACCCGGCCGTCGATCCTGGCCAGCCCGCAGGTGATCGACATCGCCCAGTGGGGGTGCACCTCGAAGTACTCGCCGTCGTCCACGACCGCCTGGATCACCTTGGTCATGTCGTAGGGGAGATTGGGCGAGGGCGGGATCAGCTCGACGAGCTCGGGCGTCTCGCGGTCGGGGTCGTCGCCCGAGACGACGGCGGGCGGGTCCTCGAGGTTGTTCGACGGGAGGAACGAGAGGAGGTAGCGCACGTCGTCGAGGCACGCCTTCTCGTCGGGGGCGACGAATGTGGCGACGCCGGACTTGGTCGCGTGGCTCATCGCGCCCCCGAGCTCTTCGAGGGTGACCTCCTCGCCGGTCACCGTCTTCACCACGTCGGGCCCGGTGATGAACATGTTCGAGATGCCCTGGACCATGAAGATGAAGTCGGTCATCGCGGGCGAGTACACGGCCCCACCGGCGCAGGACCCGAGGATCACGCTGATCTGGGGGATGACGCCCGACGCCTGGACGTTGCGGAAGAAGATCCCGCCGTAGGCGTGCAACGACACGACGCCCTCCTGGAGCCGGGCCCCCCCGCCGTCGTTGATCCCGATCATCGGCACCCCGATGGAGGTCGCGAGGTCCATCACCTTGTGGATCTTCTCCCCGTGGACCTCACCGGTGGACCCGCCGGTCACCGTGGCGTCCTGGGAGAACACGCACACCCGGCGGCCGTTGATCGTCCCGAAGCCGGTCACGACGCCATCGGTGTAGGGGCGCTTGTCCTCGAGCCCCATCCCGTGCGCCCGGTGCCTGGCGAGCATGTCGAGCTCTTGGAAGGAGCCGTCATCGAGCAGGTAGTCGACGCGCTCGCGTGCGGTCATCTTCCCCCGGGAGTGATGCCGCTCGATCGCGGCGGGAGAACCCGCACTGAGTGCTTCGGACCGCCTGGCCAGGAGTTCTTCCAGCCGCTGGTCGTGTTCCACGGCGGCAACGCTAGCAATCCCGGGGCGAGGGTCAGCGGGCCGGGCCGACCCCCCGGATCCCGCTCAGGGGGCCTCGGCCGCCCGGTCCGGCGCCGGGATGACGCCGGGCGCCCTCACTCCTCGACGAGCTCGATGAGGGTCCCGTACGCCGACTTCGGATGCAAGAACGCGACCGTCGTGCCGCGCGAGCCGGGCCGAGGGGCCTGGTCGATCGAACGGACCCCGGCGTCCTGGGCCGCCCGGAGCGCCGCAGCGCAGTCGGCGACCCGGAACCCCACGTGGTGCAGGCCCTCGCCCCGCTGGGCGAGGAACTTTGCCACCGTCGACTCGTCGCTCGTTGGGGTGAGGAGCTGGATGTAGGAGTCGGCGACCTTGACGAGCGCCTCCTCCACCCCGTCGCGCTCGACCACCTCGCGGTGCACCACCTTCGCCCCGAAGGTCTGCTCGTAGAACGAGACGGCGGCGTCGAGGTCGCTGACGGCGATCGCCACGTGGTCGACCTCGGTGAACAGTCCGCCCGTCTCGGCCGCGCCGCTCACGCGCCGTGCCTCCGGAAGAGGGTGATGCGGTCCTCGCCCACCTTCTCGCGCAGCTCGGGGTCGTCGATCCCGAGCCCCTCGGAGGGAGCGAGGCAGAGCACGCCGATCTTCCCCTCGTGCAGGTTCTTGTGGACCTGGTAGGTGGCCTCGCCGACCTCGACCAGCGGGTAGACGGCCGAGAGCGGCGGGAGGATCTTCCCCTCGCACACGAGCGCGTTGGCGTCCCAGGCCTCCCGGTAGTTGGCGAAGTGCGAGCCCTTGATCGTCTTCAGCTTCATCCAGAGGTGTCGGTTGTCGTACTCGATCATGTAGCCCGAGGTCGCCGCGCAGGTCACGATCGTCCCACCGCGCTTCGCGACGAAGACCGATGCCCCCATCGTGAAGCGACCCGGGTGCTCGAAGACGATGTCGGGGTCGTCACCGATCAGCGCGCGGACGTCCTTGCCGAAGCGCCGCCACTCCGATTCGTCCTGGTGGGTGTCGTCCTTCCAGAACTGGTAGTTGCCGGCCCGTCGGTCGATCACCGCCTCGACGCCCAGATCGTGGAGCAGCTCGACCTTCTCGGGCGAGGAGACGACCCCGATCGGGATGGCGCCGCCGTTCAGCGCGTACTGGACGGCAAAGCTGCCGAGCCCGCCGGTGGCCCCCCACACGAGCACCCGATCGCCCTGGCGGATCGGTGCGCCGTTGTGCGAGACGAGCATGCGGTAGGCGGTCGAGTTGCACAGCGCGTTCACCGCCGCCTCCTCCCAGGTGAGGTGGCGCGGCTTGGGCATGAGTTGGTTGGCCTTCACGAGGGTGACGTCGGCCAGGCCGCCGAAGTTGGACTCGAACCCCCAGATGCGTTGGTTGGCCGCGAGCATCGAGTCGTCGTGCGCCGAGGGGTCCTGGTCGTCGACGTGGTTGCAGTGGATCGTGACCCTGTCGCCGGGCTTCCAGTTGCGCACGGCCGAGCCGACCCCGATGACGACCCCCGAGGCGTCGGAACCGACCACGTGGTAGTCGAGCGCGTGGCGGGCGCCCCATCGGCTCTCGCGGGCCAGCCGGTCGAGGAAGCCGAAGGTCGGCAGCGGCTCGAAGATCGAGGTCCACACCGTGTTGAAGTTGATGGCCGAGGCCATGACGGCCACGTAGGCCTCGTCGGGCGCGAGCTCGGGGAGCGGCACCTCGCCGATGTGGAGGGACTTCCTCGGGTCCTTCTCCCCCGACTCCATCCCCTGGAACATCTCGGCCTCGTCCCGGCGGACGAAGGCTGCCCGGTAGGTCTCCGGGAGTGGCATCCCGGCCAGCGTCTCGCCGGGGGCGCCCTCGATCACTGCCTGCAAGATCTCGTCCATGGACCACGACGATATCCGTGGTCATAGGATGGGAAACTCTCCGACCCCTGGAGGTCCGCACATGCCTGGTTCGGTCATCCTTGCCGGCGCTCGCACGCCGATCGGCAAGCTCTCGGGAGTCCTCTCCGCGTTCAGCGCCCAGGAACTCGGGGGATTCGCCATCGCCGAGGCCCTGAGGCGGGCCGGGGTCGCACCCGAGCAGGTGGACTACGTGCTCATGGGCCAGGTCCTCCAGGCCGGCCAGGGCCAGATCACGGCCCGCCAGGCCGCCAACAAGGCCGGCGTCCCGATGTCGGTCCCGGCCACCACCGTCAACAAGGTGTGCCTCTCGGGGCTCAACACCATCTACCTCGCCGACCAGATGATCGCCTCGGGCGACGCCGAGATCGTGGTGGCGGGCGGGATGGAGTCCATGAGCCGTGCGCCCCATCTGCTGCCCGAGGCCCGCACCGGGTACCGCATCGGCGACGGCACCCTCGTCGACTCCATGATGTTCGACGGGCTCACCTGCGCCTTCGACGACTGCGCGATGGGCCTGGCCACCGACCGCTACAACACCGCGGGCGCCCAGGTCACCCGGGAGCGCCAGGACGCGTTCGCTGCGACCTCCCACGAGCGGGCCGCCGCGGCCGCCAAGGAGGGTCGCTTCGCCGAGGAGATCGTCCAGGTCGAGGTGCCCCAGCGCCGCGGCGATCCGATCCTCGTCGACACCGACGAGGGGGTGCGGCCGGGCACCACCACCGAGTCCCTCGGTGCCCTACGTCCCGCGTTCGACAAGTCCGGGACGATCACCGCCGGCAACGCCTCGCAGATCTCCGACGGCGGCTGCGCCGTCATCGTCACCTCGGCCGAGAAGGCCGAGGAGCTCGGGATCACCCCGCTCGGCGAGTTCGTCTCCTACGGCCAGGTGGCCGGCCCCGACCCCTCGCTCTTGCTCCAGCCGGCCAACGCCATCAACAAGGCGGCGAAGAAGGCGGGGATCGCCGTCGGCGACATCGACCTGTTCGAGATCAACGAGGCGTTCGCCGCCGTCGGCATCGCCTCGGCCGACGAGCTCGGCCTCCCCGAGGACAAGCTGAACGTGAACGGCGGGGCGATCGCCCTCGGTCACCCGATCGGGATGTCGGGCAACCGTCTCGCGCTCACGGCGCTCCTCGAGCTGCGCCGCCGGGGGGGCGACCTCGCTGCCATCGCCCTGTGTGGCGGCGGCGGCCAGGGCGACGCCCTGATCCTGCGCTCGGTTCGCTAGGGGTCCGCCGAGAAGGGCGGGACGAACACCCCGAGCACCGCGGCGGTGCGGGGGGCGATCTCGTCCCAGCGCCGCACCGGCAGCCCGAAGACGGCCAGCCCGCAGGTCGCCAGTCCGCCCGAGAGCCTCGGCGTCGGGCGCCTCGGCATGGCCGCGGCCAGGGCTTCGAAAGTCGGGTTGTGCCCGACGACCATGACGGCGGCCATGTCCTCGTCCACCGTCGCAACCTGCTCGAGGACGTCCTCGGGCGAGGCGCCGTACAGCGAGCGCAGATAGGTGACCGGGGGCGGGGTGGCCATGTTGGCCAGCACCCGCTCGGTCGTCTCGACGCTCCTCGCTGCGGTCGAGCACAGCACGAGGGTGGGCATGAGATCGACCGCCAGACCCAGATGGTCGCCGTCGTCGCCGAGCCGACGCCCGAGGGCGTCGGCATCCCGGCGCCCTCGCATCGCCAACACCCGCTCGTGGTCGCCACCGCCCACCGGCGGATGGCGCACGGTCTTCGCGTGCCGAAGCACCCAGAGGACGCGGTCCTCGGCCACGGGTTCAGGCGCGCAGCTCGCGCCGGCCCTCGAGGGCGCGCCCGAGCGTCATCTCGTCGGCGTACTCGAGGTCACCGCCGACGGGAAGCCCGCTCGCGAGGCGGGTGACCCGGACGGGCAGGTCGGCCAGGCGCTTGGCGAGGTACATGGCGGTGGCCTCCCCCTCCAGGTTGGGGTTCGTGCAGAGCACGACCTCGGCGACCCCCTCGCTCCCGATCCGCGCGACGAGCTCGGCGATCCGGAGCTGCTCGGGACCCACTCCCTCCAGGGGGTTGAGCGCCCCCTGCAGGACGTGGTAGCGGCCGCGGAACTCCTTGGTCCGCTCGAACGCGGCGATCGCCTGGGGCTCCTCGACGACGCAGAGCAACGCCGGGTCTCTCCTCTCGTCCTGGCAGATCTCGCACAGCGAGCCGCGCTCGGCGACGTTGAAGCAGCGCTCGCAGAGCGCCGTGCGCTCCTTCACCGAGACGATCGCATCGGAGAGCCGGAGCGCGTCCTCGTTCGGGATCTTGAGCAGATGGAACGCGATGCGCTGAGCCGACTTCGGCCCGATGCCGGGCAGGCGGCCGAGCTCGTCGATCAGCGAGCGGAGCGGGCCCGTGTACACCTAGCCGGTAACCTCCTCGGCGCCCGGGAAGGCCTCGAGGATCCGCGACTGGGCGAGCGACTGGGCCTCCACCGGCTCGCCGGGATCCTCCGGATCGAAGTCGTCGTCGCCGAGGTCGCTCGGGTCTGGCTCGGCAGCCCGCCTGGCGCTGCGTACGGGCGCCCGGGTCTCGGGGGCCTCCTCGACGACGAGCCGAAGGGCGATCGTCGCCCCGAAGTGGTTGCCGAGCGCCTCCTCGACGAGCGGCCGCACCTCCTCGCAGCGACCGAGGTACCCGGAGTTGGGAACGGCGAACAGCGCCGTCGACCCCTCGACGGCGACGAAACGGCCCGAACTGTAGACAACCTTCGCCCGGGCCGGCAGGGCCCGAAGCAGGTGATCGCCCCAGGCCTCGACGAGCGCGTCCCGATCGGGGGCGACGCCGCTGCGCAGCCGTGCGGGGGGAGCCGGATCGGGCGGCGGGGTCTCCTCGATGATGACCGGCGACACCTCGGGGCGCTCGGCACGCTGGCGCCGCAACGCCCCGATCGTGGGCCTGTCCCGGGGGTCGTCGACGGGCCCGGGGGGCGGCGCCGGGGGACCGGGCTGCTGACGGGCCGGGACCTCGCGCGTGGCGAGCGCTCGCTCGAGGCGGGCGACGCGCTCGGCCAGGGACTCCGGTGCGGTGTCGAGCTCGCTCTTGGCCAGGCGCACGAGCGTCACCTCGAGCACGACGCGGGCGTCGGGTGCCTCGCGCATGTCGACCTGGGCCAGCCCGATCGCCTCCATCGAGCGCACCACCCGAGCCAGGCCGAGGCGCTCGGCCTGGGCGCCGAGGCGTGCCCGCTCGTCCCCCCCGGCCGAGGCGAGATCGGGTGCGAGGCTGAGGAGGAACGCCTGGCGAAGGTCGTCCACCAGCTCCACGGCCAGTTGCTGCGGGCTCCACCCGGCCTCGATCAGGGAGGCGACCGCCACGAGCACCGCACCGGCGTCCTCCTCGCAGACGGCGTCGAGGAGGCCGACGAGCTCGGGCCTGACGCCCTCGGCCGAGCCCGCCGAGGCCATCTGGTCGAGCGCCGAGAGGGCGTCCCTCGCCGAACCCCGACCACGGCGGACCGCGAGGGCGACCGCCTCGTCGTCGAGGTCGAGGCCGGCCTGGTCGCGCACCCAGGTCACCAGCTCGCCCAGGGTCTCGGCGCCGAGGAGGCGGAACTCGTAGTGCTGGGTCCGGCTCCGCACCGTCTCTGGGACCTTCTGGGGGTCCGTCGTGGCCAGCACGAACACGACGTGGGAGGGCGGCTCCTCGAGCGTTTTCAAGAGCGCGTTCGCAGCGGCCGTCGAGAGCATGTGCACCTCGTCGACGATGTAGAGCTTCCATTCGCCGGGCGTGGCCAGCGCGGCGTGCGAGACGAGGTCCCGCATCGCGTCGACCCCGTTGTTCGATGCGGCGTCGAGCTCGCGGACGTCGAGCGAGGTCCCCTGGGCGATCGCCACGCACGAGTCGCACAACCCGCACGGCTCGCCGTCCGCCGGGTTGGCGCAGTTGAGGGCCTTGGCGAGGACCCGGGCGGCCGAGGTCTTCCCGGTCCCCCGCGGCCCGCTGAACAGATAGGCGTGCGCCACCCTGCCCTCGGCGACCGCGCCGCGCAGCGCCTGCACCACGTGGGGCTGGCCCCGGATCTCCGAGAGCCGGGTCGGGCGGAAGCGCCGGTACAGCGAGAGGTAGGGGTCGCCGGCGCCCCCTGCGCGCTCGGGGGCGGCGTCCTTGGCCATCACGGGGAGCCTAACGGTCTGTCCCGAACCGCTCCCCGGGCCCGCTGGGCGGAGCTCAGCTGCCGACGGGGCCGACGTCGGCGATCTCGTACTGCTGGATCTCGGCGCTCAGGACCTTCACGTCGGCCGGCCGAGGCGCCGAGCGAAGCCGCTCCAGGTGGGCCGCCAGCGACGCCTTGTCCTCCCAGCGCTCGAAGAGGAGCACCCGCCCGGGCTCGACGGGATCGGGGCTGAAGGCATAGACGATGCACCCCGGTTCGGCCCGAGAGGCCCGCACCATCTCGATCCGCCCGGCGATGAACGCGTCGCGCTCGTCCGGGTCGACGTCGAAGTGTCCGGCCACGATGAGCATGGGTCCCCCAGTCAACCGGCGCCGATCCGGCGCTCGGTGCGGCGGCCAGGTTGGCTACGGCACACGGCCTCACCCGCTGAGAGCTGCTGCCTTCCGACCCTGACTCGGTTCACGAGCGGCCGTTGCGCAGGACCCGGCCGCCGCACCCAACGTCGGCGCGGCGGAATACTGCAGGATATCGGGCGATCAGCCGGCGAGCAGCTCGGCCAGGCCGGCCCGCGTCGCCTCGGCGAGCCCGGGATCGGAGGACCCGAGCCCGATCCGCAGGTGGGTCACCCCGGCGGCGACGTACTGCGCGAGGCCCTCCGCGACGGCGCCGACCGAGCCAGCCACGAGGAGCTCGGCCCCGCTGGCCACACCCTCGAGATCGAGCACGCGGCGATACGACGGCAGCCTTGCGTACCCGCGGGCACCCTCGAGCGCGGCCAGATGCGCCGCGGTCGGGTCGTCGGTGACGACCACCGAGACCAGCGCCATGATCCGCGGCCGGGGTCGCCCCGCCGCCTCGGCGGCCTCGTGGAGGACGGGAGCGATGTGCGTGCGGATCGTCTTGGGGCCGCAATGGCCGAGCGAGGTCCCGGCGCTCAGCGCGCCGGCGAGCCGGAGCATCCGGGGGGCGAGCGCCGCCAGGAGCACCGGGCAGGGAGGCGCCTCGATCGTCAGCCCGCCCCGTGCGACGACCTGCTCGCCCGAGACGTCCGCGGCTTGCCCCTCGAGCAGCGGGAGCAACGCCTCGAGGAACTCCTTGGTGCGCGAGTAGGGCCTCGCGTAGCTCTCGCCGAACGCGTGCTCGGCGACCGCCTGGTGCGAGGCGCCGACACCGAGGACCAGGCGTCCTCCGAGGGCGCTCTGCACGGTGCGCGCCTCGGCCCCGAGGGCGAGGGGGTGCCGGCCCACCAGGGGCACGACCGACGTGCCGAGCTCGGCCAACTCGGGCACATCGCGCCCGACGGCCGCGATCGCGACCAGCGGGTCGACGCCGGAGGCCTGGGAGACCCAGAAGCTGTCGAACCCGGCCGCCGCGGCCCACTCCGCCTCCCGGCGGACCTGGTCCACGGACCGCATGCCGGTCCCGGCGCCGAATCCGATGCGGGCGCCGAGGGAGTGCACGCCGGCGGATCTTAGGGTGCCGTTGGCGATCCCTCCGGGGACGCCGAGCCACCGCGATTAGCCTGACCACCCGTCATTGGAGGAGTGCGAGAGCGGCCGAATCGGCACGATTGGAAATCGTGTGACCTTCACGGGTCCGTGGGTTCAAATCCCACCTCCTCCGCTCAGAGAGACGGAGGCACGGCGTGTCGCACCAGCAGGCTGGGTCCCTCCAATCCGATGATGAGGCGATGCGCGTGGCCCTCGCCGAGGCGGGCCTGGCCGTCGAGCACGGCGACGTCCCGGTCGGCGCCGTCGCGCTCGTCGAGGGCACGGTCGTCGCTCGGCGCCACAACGAGCGCGAACTGCGCAAGGACCCGACGGCCCATGCTGAGCTTTTGGTCCTTCGCGAGGTCGCCGAGGCCCGCGCCGACTGGCGGCTCGACGACGTCACGCTCGTGGTCACCCTCGAGCCGTGCCCGATGTGCGCCGGCGCCATGGTGAACGCGCGTCTCGGCCGGCTGGTCTTCGGGGCGCTCGACCCCAAGGCCGGTGCGGTCTCCTCGCTCTATGCGCTGTGTGCCGATTCGCGGCTCAACCACGAGGTCTCCGTCACCGGTGGGGTGCTGGCCTCGGACTGCGGGGCGCTGCTCACCTCGTTCTTCTCGGAACGGCGCACTCGCCGCAGGGAGGGTTGAGCGGGGCACGCCCTCAATGCGGTGTCCCCATCCCACCTAAATTGGCCGACGGAGGGATGCGAGAGTGGCCGAATCGGACGGTCTCGAAAACCGTTGTGTCCTTTAGGGCACCGTGGGTTCGAATCCCACTCCCTCCGCAAAGGGGTCCTTCCCGAAGAGAGGGGCCCCCGAGCTACGGAAACCCCCGGCCGGAGGCCCCTTCGGGGCCCCCCGGCCGGGGGGCCCCGAAGGGCCCGCTGCATACCACTGGAGGTGCTCGGCGGGCCTGTGCCTGCTGGCTGGCGCCGTCCGGGGTGTTCGGGGGCGGGCCGGGATGTAGGTCGAGCCCGCCGGCGTTGAGCGGCGTGACGGGGAGGGTCGGGCACGGCCCCTGCTCGAGGCTTCAGGATCCATGGAAGGGCGGGACCTGACGGTTCGCGTGTGGCCGGATCGCTTGGAGCTTCGTGATCACCGCCGGCCACCCCCGCGGGTCCCAACTCGGCGGCCGTCGGGCGCAAGAGC
>DAHUYG010000036.1 GCA_027315315.1 Acidimicrobiaceae bacterium
GATCGACGCCGGGGCGACGGTGCTTGCGGTGCCCGCCGCCTGGGTCGCGGGTGCCCACAAGGTGGCGCACTGGCGCACCCTGCTCGCGGCGCGCGCCATCGAGAACACCGCCTACGTGGTCGCCGGGGCCCAGCCCGGGCCGGCCTACACGGGCCACTCGAGCGTGCTGGACCCGCTCGGGGTGGTGCTCGCCGAGCTCGGGCCGAGCGAGGAGGGGATCGCGCTGGGCGACCTCGACCTCGCTGCGCTCGACGCGGTGCGCGCCTCGCTGCCGGTGCTCGCGCACCGCCGGCTCGTGGTGCCGGCGCCGAGCTCCTCGCCCACCCCGACGGGCTGAGCCGGCCGGAGGCCGGGTCACGAGGCTCGTGTCCGCCCCGGGCGCCCCGGGGCGCCCCCGCCCGGGGCCGGTCCAGGAGCGACCGACCCGGGCCCGAATCCGAGCCCGCGGTGATGGTGCCCGGAGGGGGACTCGAACTCTCGTCGAGCTTGTGACGGTCCGTCCGGGCGAATCCGGTGTCCGCAGCTAAGGACCGATGTGACTACCCCTCCTTAGAGTGGTCGTGATCCCCCGTCCGGGCTCATATTGCGGAGTCTGTGACCGGAGTTGTGACCACGAAGGGAGCGGGAATTTTGACGGTGAGCGAGCCAGCTCCGGCCGGAGCGCGGTGCGCCTGGTGCGGACATCCACATATGGGTGCCCAGGCGATCGAGGACGTTGTTGGCGCCGTCTGGGAACGAGGACCAGACGGTCGACTCGTTCGCCTAGTGCCCTATCAGGCAACGTTGGCCTCCTTGTGGCTGGACTCACCGTCGCCCCCGGTAATCCCCAGCGGCTTCAACCCAGCGGCGCCACCCGTCATCAGCGAACGACCCTGCCTCGGAAGCGCCCTCATGTGTCGAGAAACCCGCGCACCGCGCGCTTGGAGCGGAGCATGCACACCGCCACATGTCCTCCGTGCGCTGACAGGATCCTCAGCTCTCGTTCGCGGTCAGACCGGCGGGCTCGCCAGATGCGCCAAGGCAGGCACCATTCATCACGCAGACGGCGCCAGCGGGTCTCATCGCAACCCTTCGGGAGCTCGAAGTCAACCGGGCGCCTGCGGACCCCGCGCACGAGGGCGCGCCATGCGCAGATCCACCACGGAGTGTCGAGGAACACCACCGTGTCCGCTCGCTCAAGTCGAAGATCGAGCGTGGCGTGGTAGTTGCCGTCGGCAATCCAATCATCGCTGGCGAGCAGTCCGCGCTGCTTGTCGCGCCACTCGTCCTCGGTCGGCTCTGTCCAACCGGGCTTCCAGAAGTGAAGGTCGAGAATGATGACGGGGAGGCCAGTTTTCGCCGATAGCGCTCGGGCGAACGTGCTCTTGCCTGCCCCCGCTAGGCCGGTCACCACGACGCGGCGGCCGACCGAGGTCGCCCCTTGGATCTCGCCCATTCAGCCCGAGGGTTCCATGAATCGTCTCTCCGACGCCAGCTCATCATGCCGTACAAGGTCCGCCGGGTTGCCGTGGAATCTGCCCGGCGGACCTTGTCCACCCGCCCGGGATCACCCGCAGTCGAGTCGGGCGGTCGGAGCCGATCCCGGGGCAAACGTTGCCTGATGCGGCACTAGGGCGCCGCTCGGCGGGGCGAGAGTGGGCCGGATCATCTGTGACCAAGTTGTGATCACAGTGCCAAGAAACACCCTCTGACCTGTGCCCGGAGGGGGACTTGAACCCCCACGCCGTTGCCGGCAAAGGCTTTTGAGGCCTCCGCGTCTACCGATTCCGCCATCCGGGCCGGGCGACCGAGCCTAACAATCGCTCCTGACGGCCCCCCTGGTGAGTGCGTTCCGGCCGGGGTCAGTCCGAGCGGAGCAGGGCCGAGCGGGGGTGGCGCCCGTCCACGTAGCCGAGGAACGGCGGATAGATGTTGTAACCGAGCAGCTCTTGGAGCCGCTCGGGGAGTGCCCGGACGACTGAGCGCGGCACGGCGAGGTAGTGGTTCTCCTGGGGCCGCAGCCAGCTCACGACGTACTCGAGGATGACGCCGAGACGCGGACGCTCGGTGGTGTTCGCCCCGCCGCCGTGCCAGAGGCTCCCGAGGTAGAACATCGCCGAGCCGGCGGGCATCTCGGCGACGACGATCTCGGGGTCCACCTCGGGACGACGGGCCGGCTCCCAGCGGTGGCTCCCCGCCACGAGCCTCGTGGCCCCGTTCGCCTCTGTGAAATCGTCGAGCGGCCACATCGAGTTGACCACCACGTTGGGATGCGGCTCGGGAAGGGGATACACGCTGTCGTCTCGGTGCAGCACCTGGGCCTTCTCGCCGGGGGCGATCTGGATGCCGACCGGAGCGCTCAACTGGTAGTGCCCGAGGGCGCGCTCGAGGACGCCGAGCACGAAGGGGTCGATGGCGATCGAGTCGAAGGTCCGCGTCTTTGCGAAGAGCGCATAGATCCGCTGCGTCGAGAACCCCTCGAAGGCATTCCGCCCGGTCGGGGTCTCCTCCAGGATCCCGAGCAGATCGGCTCGGGCCGCCGCGACCGCCGCGGCATCGAGGGCGCCCTCGACGATCACGTAACCGTCCCTCGTGAGACCCTCGGCGACCTCGTCGGGCGAGGTGGCGGTGAGCGTGGTCCTCACCCGTGTAAACCTAGGCTTCCGGTGCATTGCCGGCCCGGGACACCCGAGCGGCCACGGGGCAAGGGGGCTCAGCATGCCGGGTTCCGGCGCGTAGGCGATGGCTCGGCGACCGCTCTCCCTCTCGCTCCGGCGCTCCTCGGAGGCTTCCCTCGTCGGCGGGCGCCCGTCGGGTCTGGTCTCCACCTGGCCGACCTGGCCGATGTGGGTCATCGGGCTCCTGGCGATGATCGACAACGTCGACCAGTACATCGTTCGGGGCGCTGCGAACCAGATCGAGAAGGCCTTCCACGTGGGCGACTTCGAGGTCGGGATCCTGTTCTCCGCCTTCATCATCATGAACGGGATCGCGACGATCCCGGCCAGCTACATCGGCGACCGCTGGAGCCGGACCCGTCTCATGGCGGTGACCATTGCGCTCTGGTCGGTCCTGAGCGCACTCGGCGGTGGGGTGCCCGGCGGTGCCTTCGGGCTCCTGATCGTCGTGCGTGGACTGCTGGGGTTCGGCCAGGCGACCACCAACCCGGCCAGCGCGAGCGTCATCGCCGATTACTACGGCATCGCCCGCCGCGGGAGGGCGTTCTCGCTCCAATACTGCCTCGGCTACATCGGGCTCGGGCTTGGGCTCATGATCGGCTCGCTCTTCGCCACCCCCTTCGGCCACAACGGATGGCGACTGGCGTTCTTGGTGTCGATCGTCCCGGGGCTCGTGATCGCCGGGCTCTGCTGGAGGCTCCCCGAGCCAAGGCGGGGCTCGGCGGACCGGGCCCACGTCGCCGGCACCGTGGAGCTCGAGGTGGACCACGAGCGCGAGCCGCTGTTCCCTGGGGGGATCGGGCAGTTCACCGGCCAGATGTTCCACGGGCTGCGCGACGATCTGCGCACCATCCTGCGGATCCCCACCATGCGCTATGCGCTCGTCGGCGTCTCGAACATCTTCTTCGTCGTGACGGCCGTCGCGACGTGGATCCCCACCTTCTACGAGCGCCAGTTCGGGCTGACCCAGGGCAAGGCGAACCTCGCCTTCGGGGCGCTCGTCATCGTGGCGGGCATCCCAGGCACCCTCATCGGCGGCGCGATCAGCGACCGCTTCGTGCACCGGGTGCTCGGTGCCCGGGTGGTGATCCCGGGGATCTGCCTCGGCACGTGCGCCTCCTTGTTCTTGGTGTCGTTCATCCCGATGCCCTTCGGGTTCTGCTTCGGGCTCGAGCTCGTGGGGTTCTTCGTGGCGGCCTCGTCGCTCCCGGCCCTCCGGGCGGGCCTCGCCGACGCGGTGCCGGCCCAGCTGCGCAGCACCGGCAGCGGGGCGTTCAACGTGACGACGATCATCTTCGGCTCGGCGGTCGCGCCGCTGCTCACCTCGGCCGTCGCGACCGCGTTCGGCGGCAACTACCGGATCGCGTTCTCGATCGTGATGCCGATCGCCTTCACCGGATGCGTCGCGCTCTTGCTCGCGCGGCGGCACATCGAGCGGGACACGGCGGCGGTCTTCGCGGCGGTCGCGGCGGCGATGCCACCCCAACCCGGTGCGTCCCCCGTGGGCCCCTGAGGTGCGCATCGAGGAGGTCGAGGTCGTCGTCGTCGGGCTCGAGCTGCGGACGCCGATCAGAAGCGCCGGGCTCGTGCAGCGCGACAAGACGACGCTCTTTGTCAAGGTGACCACCGAGGCCGGTTCGAGCTGGGGGGAGTGCACGGCGTACCCCGGGGCGCGCGCACCGGATCCAACGCCCGAGGAGGTCGAGCAGGGCGCCCTCGACGCGCTGGTGCGGCGCCTCGTCGAGACGTGCGACAGCGGGGTCGAATCGGCCCTCGACTTGGTGGCCGCCTGCTCACCGGACTCGGTCGGCGCGCAAAGCGTCGCGGCGGCGCTCGAGATGGCGCTCTTGGACCTCGAGCTGCTCGCAGCGCGCCGCTCGCTGGCCGACGCCGTCGGGGCCACGCGAGGGGAGGTCGAGACCGGCCTCCTCGTGGGCATCCCCGAGGGGCGCGATCTCGGGCGCTTCGTCGAGGAGGTCGAGCGGGCCCTCGAGACCCCGACCCGCCGCCTCCGGATCAAGATCGAGCCCGGCTGGGACCGCCTGCCCCTCGAGGCCCTGCGTGAGCGCGACGTCGAGGTGCCGGTCCTGGCCGACGCAAACGGGTCCTACGACGTGCGCGAGCGGGCTTCGCTGCGCGCCCTCGACGCCTTCGGGTTGCGGTGCCTCGAGCAGCCTTTCGCCCCCCACGAGCTCGAGGCGCACCGCCGGCTCGCTGACGAGCTGGCGACGCCGGTCGGGCTCGACGAGTCGCTGTGGTCGGTCGAGCGGGTCCGAGAAGCCGTGCGGACGGGGGCCTGCGGGGTCGCCTGCCTCAAGCCGGGCCGCCTGGGCGGCGTGGCGGCGACGATCGAGGCCGCGGCGGCGTGCGGGTCGGCGGCGGTCGACTGCTTCGTGGGCGGGTTCTTCGAGTCGGGCCTCGGCCGCAGCGTGAACGCAGCGCTCGCCGGCCGCCCCGAGTGCACGCTGCCGGGCGATCTCGGCGACCCGGCGAACTACCTCGTCGCGAACCCCTTTCGCTACCTCCCGACCGACGGGGGCACCGTGGGATTGTCCGGGGCGCCCGGGCTCGGATCCAGCCTCGTGGTCGAGCTCCTCGAGTCCCGCACGCTGCGATCCCGCCGGGTCCGACTGCGCCCCTGAGCCCGGTCGGATCCTCGGGGCGAGGGCGTACAATCGGGCGCCCATGCCTCGGTTCCTCGTCGAGCGTCGGATCCGCGACGTCCACGACCGGCTCGTGCGGGCGCGCCAGGAACTCGCCGTGCTCGACGAGCAGTACGCGGTGGTGGCCGACGCCGCCGAGGACGCCCGGCTGCGCTCGCTCGTCTCGGAGACCCCGCTCGCCGCGCACGACTACGGCGAGGTGAAGCGGCACGCCGATGCGATGGCCCGCGCCCGCGAGGCCCTGGTCTCGACCGTCGCCGAGCTCGAGCACCGCCGGGACGAGCTGCTCCAACAGGTCGGAGGAAAGGGCTGAGCGTGCAGGAGACCAAGACCCCGGTGCGGGTCGTCATCGCCGAGGACGAGGCCATCGTCAGGCTCGACCTGAAGGAGATCCTGCTCTCGGCGGGCTACGACGTGGTGGGCGAGACCGGGCGCGGGGACGACGCGGTGCGCCTGGCCGAACAGACGCGCCCGGACCTCGCGATCTTGGACGTGAAGATGCCCGGGATGAGCGGGATCCAGGCCGCCCGGGAGATCACCAAGGACGCCCGCGTGGCGGTCATGGTGCTCACCGCCTTCAGCCAACGCGAGCTGATCGAAGAGGCGCGCGACGCCGGGGTGGCCGCCTATCTCGTCAAGCCGTTCCGTCGCGACGAGCTACTCGGCGCGGTCGACCAGGTGCTCGCGTCGTGCCGTCAGGAGTGGGCGATCGAGGCCGAGATCGAGTCCTTCGGGGCCGAGGGCAACGCGGCCGAGGACAAGATCGCGACCCGGCGGGTCGTCGAGGAGGCCAAGGTCGCGCTGATCGAGCACTCCGGCATGACCGAGGCCGAGGCGTTCTCGTTCATCCAGCGCACCGCCATGCGCACCAGGGCGAGGATGCGCGAGGTCGCCCGGCAGGTCCTCGACGGTTCGCTGTCGCCGTGAGGATCGTGGCCGAAGCGTGAGCGAAGCGAGGACCGGCCCGCTCGTCATCCTCGACGGCATGTCGCTGGCCTTCCGGGCCTACTTCGCACTGCCCCCCGAGCTCACCACCAAGGCGGGCACGGTGACCAACGCCGTCCACGGCTTCACCTCGATGCTGATCTATCTCGTGCGCGAGCACCGTCCGGGATCCATGGCGGTCGCCTTCGACCCCCCGGGGCCGACCTTCCGCGACGGGCTGCACGCCGAGTACAAGGCCGGGCGACCCGAGACCCCCGACGAGCTGGCTCCGCAGTTCGACATGATCAGGGCGACGGTCGCCTCCCTCGCGATCCCGATCGTCGAGGTGCCCGGCTACGAGGCCGACGACGTGCTCGCGACGCTCGCGACCCAGGCGCGCGATCGGCACTGCGAGGTCATCATCGTGACCGGGGACCGGGACGCCTTCCAGCTGGTCGAGGACCCCTACGTGAAGGTCCTCTACAACCGGCGCGGGGTGAGCGACTACGCCCTCTACGACGAGGCGGGGATCGAGGAGCGCAGCGGGGTGCGCCCTGCGAAGTACCCGATGCTCGCCGCGTTGCGAGGCGACCCCTCGGACAACATCCTGGGCGTTCCGGGGGTGGGGGACAAGACGGCGGCCAAGCTGCTCAACACCTACGGCGACATCGACGGGATCTACGCCAACATCGAGGCGCTGACCCCCAAGCTGCGGGCCAACATGGCCTCCTTCGAGGACCAGGTGCGGGTGAACCTGCAGCTGATCCCGCTCGTGCGAGACGTCCCGCTCGAGGTGACCGTCGACCAGCTGACGCTCGGCGGTTGGGATCTCGACACCGCCCGCCAGTGCTTCACCGACTTCGAGCTCAAGTCGACCTGGGACCGGGTGGTGCCGCTGTTGAGCGACGGGACGCTCGGCCTGCCGGCTGCGGGGTCGGGCGACCCGGGGGCGGCCCTCGGCCCGGACGCGGCGCCGGCGCGGGTCGAGGAGATCTCGCTCGGCGAGATCGGCATCGCGATCGAGCAGCGGGACCTGGCCGCCCCGCCCGAGGCGGAGCGCCCCGCGAGCCCCGAGGACGCTGCGCGCGTCCTGGGCGAGCTGGTGAGGGGCGACGGACGGCTGGCGCTCGCCGGTGCGTGGAGCGGCCTGCCGGGCCGCAGCGAGCTGCGCGGCCTCGCCGTCGTCTCGGGGGGCTCGGCGCCCCGCGCGCTTTGGGTGAGCGGGGACGCACTCGAGGGCGCGGCCCTGCGCCCGGCCATGAGGGGGCTCGGCGGGCGCCCGGTCGTCGGCCACGACCTAAAAGAGCTGCTTCGTTCGCTGCTCGAACTGGGCGTCGGGGGCATCGAGGCGGTCATGGACACTGCGGTGGCCGCCTACCTGCTCGATCCGTCGCAGGGGAGCTACCCGCTGCGCGAGATCGCCGCACCGTTCCTGCGAGGGACCCTCGAGGAGCGCTCGGCGCCAGAGCCCCAGGGTCGACTCGCCCTGGAGGTACCCCCTGCGGTCGACGTCGCGGCGGGCGCCGTCGCCGAGGCCAACGTGGTCGGCCAGCTCTTCGAGCCGCTCCACGCCGCCCTCGAGTCGGCCGGCATGGCCGCACTGCACGACGAGATCGAGAGCCCGCTCGTCGGGGTCCTGGCCCGGATGGAGGTCGCCGGGATCAGGGTCGACACCGACGAGCTGCGCCGGGTCTCCAAGGAGCTGGCGGCCGACTGCCAGAGCCTCGAGGCCGAGATCCACGAGCTCGCCGGGCGCGACTTCAACGTGAACTCCACCCCCCAGCTGCGCAGCGTCCTCTACGACGAGATCGGGCTCAAGCCGGGGCGCCGGACGAAGACCGGCTATTCGACCGACGCCGCAACCCTGGAGGGCCTGCGCGACCAGCACCCGATCGTCGAGACGCTCCTGCGCTACCGCGAGGTGGAGAAGCTCCGCTCCACCTACGGAGAGACGCTGCTCGCCGAGGTGGCCGACGACGGTCGCATCCACGCGTCGTTCCGCCAGACGGTTGCCCGCACGGGCCGGCTGTCCTCGGAGCGGCCCAACCTGCACAACATCCCGGTGCGCTCGGACTCGGGCAAGCGATTCCGGCGGGTGTTTGTGCCCGCCGAGGGCTGCGCGTTCCTGGTCGCCGACTACGACCAGATCGAGCTGCGGGTCCTCGCCCACCTGGCCGGAGACCCGGGCCTGCGGGAGGCCTTCGCGTCGGGGACCGACATCCACCGCGCCGTGGCCTCGGGTGTCTTCGGGGTCCCGGTCAAAGAGGTCACGCGCACCCAGCGCGAGTACTCGAAGATGGTCTCCTACGGCCTCGTCTACGGCATGGAGGCCTACGGCCTGGCGCGGCGCCTCTCGACCGGTGTCGAGGAGGCCGCCGAGATCATGACTCGCTACTTCGGCGCGTTCCCGACCGTGCGGGCCTACATGGACGACACGGTGGCCGAGGCTCGCCGCCGCGGCTACACCCGCACCGCCTTCGGCCGGATCCGACCGCTGCCCGAGCTCTCGGACCGCAACTTCCGCGTCCGCCAGGCCGCCGAGCGCCAGGCGATGAACGCCGGGATCCAGGGGATGGCGGCCGACCTGTTCAAGACGGCCCTCGTGCGGGTCGACCGGGCGCTCGCCAAGGGGGGGCACAAGAGCCGCCTCGTGCTCCAGGTACACGACGAAGTCATCGTCGAGGTCGCGCTCGACGAGCGGGAGGAGGTGGGCCCCTTGGTGCAGGACGCGATGACCTCGGCCGCCCAGCTCTCGGTGCCCCTCGAGGTGTCCATGGCCTGGGGCAAGTCCTGGGCCGAGGCCAAGGGCGGGTAGCCGGTGGTAGGCTGTTTCTCCTGGCCGGAGCCTTCGGGCTGGCCCGTTGTACCCCTCGCCGCATGCGGCGATCGTCCCCACTGAAAGCGAGTCCGTTTCATCCATGTCCGCCGAGCCGATTGCCCCGTGGTCCGAGGAGGCCATGGGCACCTTCGATGACGAAGGTCACTACCTCCCCCGCAAGATCACCGAGGACGACATGGGCGGCTCCTCCCTCGAGGACGCCATGGCGGGCACCATCATCGAGTTCGACGACGGCGACCTGGTCGAGGGCTCGGTCGTCAAGATCGACCGCGACGAGGTGCTCCTCGACATCGGCTTCAAGTCCGAGGGCGTCATTCCGGCCCGCGAGCTTTCGATTCGCAACGACGTGCACCCCGAAGAGATCGTCTCGCTCGGCGACCACGTCGAGGCGCTGGTGCTCCAGAAGGAGGACAAGGAGGGCCGCCTCGTCCTGTCCAAGAAGCGGGCCCAGTACGAGCGGGCCTGGGCCACGATCGAGCGCCTGAAGGAGGCCGACGAGATCGTGAAGGGCCCGGTCATCGAGGTGGTGAAGGGCGGCCTCATCGTCGACATCGGGCTGCGGGGATTCCTGCCCGCCTCCCTGGTCGAGCTCCGCCGGGTGCGCGAGCTGCAGCCCTACGTCGGGCGGACCATCGAGGCCAAGATCATCGAGCTCGACCGCAACCGCAACAACGTGGTGCTCTCTCGGCGGGCCTGGCTCGAGGAGGCCCAGAAAGAGCAGCGGGGGGACTTCCTCACCAACCTCAAGCCCGGCGAGCGCCGCCGTGGCGTGGTGTCCTCGGTCGTCAACTTCGGCGCCTTCGTCGATCTCGGCGGGATGGACGGCCTCGTGCACGTCTCGGAGCTCAGCTGGAAGCACGTCGACCACCCCTCCTCGGTCGTCCAGGTCGGCGACGAGATCGAGGTCGAGGTGCTCGATGTCGACCTCGACAAGGAGCGGATCAGCCTGTCGCTCAAGGCGACGCAGGCCGATCCCTGGCAGGAGTTCGCCGACGGGCACCAGGTGGGCCAGCTCGTCTACGGGCGGATCACCAAGCTCGTGCCTTTCGGCGCCTTCGTGCAGGTGGGCGACGGCATCGAGGGACTGGTCCACATCTCGGAGATGGCGGCGCACCACGTGGACCTTCCCGAACAGGTCGTCCAGCCGGGCGAGGAGCTGTGGGTGAAGATCATCGAGATCGACCTCCAGCGCCGCCGCATCAGCCTCTCGATCAAGCAGGCGGCCGAGGGCGGCGAGGTCTCAGAGGAGTACCGGGAGGCATTCGGCGCCCACGCCTATGACGCCGAGGGCAACTACATCGGCACCTACGACTACACCGACGTCGAGTTCACCCCCGAGACCGAGGCCCAGGCGGCCTGGGCCGACTACGCCGCCGAGCGGAGCGCCTCGGATCACCCGGACGCCCCCGCTGAGGAGGCCCCCGCCGAATAGCCCCCCGCCCCACCAGGAGCACACCACCTCGGGGGGCATCGCCTACCATTCCGGCCCGTGGATCTGGCCACCGTCGACCCGCCCGCCCCGGGCGCGCCGGATGAGCCCGACCGCTCGCCCGATGGTCCATGGTCGCTCCAGGGTCCCTGGCGCCAGGGGGCGTTCGCGATCGGGGCGCTGGTCGTGGCGGCCGGGGTCGTCCTCCGGTTCTGGACCCATTCGCAGCTCTGGCTCGACGAGGCACTGACCGTCGACATCGCGAGGCGCCCGCTCGGCCAGCTCCACCATCTGCTCCGCCAAGACGGCGCCCCACCGCTCTACTACCTCCTCCTGCACTTCTGGATGAAGGTGTTCGGCACCTCGAACGAGGGCGTCCGCTCGCTCTCGGGCGTGCTCTCGGTTCTCACCCTCCCGCTCGCTTGGCTGGCGGGCCGGCGCTTCGGTCGGGCGAGCGCCTGGGCCGTCCTCGTCCTCGCGGCGAGTGCCCCCTTCTCGATCTACTACGGGACCGAGTCGCGCATGTACGCGCTGGTGATGCTCCTCACCGTGCTCGGGTTCCTGGCCCTCGACCGGGCGATCAGGAGGGCGACGCCCTGGAACCTGCTCGCGGTGGCCGTCGTCGCGGCGGCCCTCTTGTACTCCCAGTACTGGTCGCTCTACCTGCTCACGGCGGTCGGCCTGTGGCTGCTCTGGCAGGGTCGCAAGGGCCAGCCCGACGCCGCCCGGCGCGCCAACGCACGGTGGTCGTTCGGCGCGCTGATCGTGGCCGGCCTCGCCTTCGTGCCGTGGCTGCCCACCTTCTTCTTCCAGTCCCGCCACACCGGGACGCCGTGGGCGGCGCCGGGCAACTTCGGGGCGATCGTGAGCGCGCTGACCGGGTTCACCGACAACCAGGCGACGCTGTCCACGGCCGGGTCCAACCAGGGCCGGCTGCTCGCGATCATCTATCTGATCCTCGCCTTCCTGGCCGTCTTCGGGGCGGCGCGGGACCGCTGGCGCATCGAGCTCGACCTGCACACGAGGCAGCGCTCGCGGGCCCTCGCCTTCGTCGTGTTCGCCACGCTGGTCCTCGCCGTCGGCGGCGGCCTGCTGACCAAGAGCGGCTACTCGAACCGCTACGCGTCGGTCGTGTTCCTCCCGTTCCTCGTCCTCGTCGCGCTCGGGCTCATGACGATGCGCGAGCCTCGGCTTCGGGCCGTGATCGTGCTCGTCGCGGCGGCGGCCGGCCTCGCAGTCGGCGCCGAGAACGTGAACACGCAGCGGACCCAGGCCGGCCCGGTCGCCGCGGTGTTGGGCGCGCAGGCCCGCCCCGGGGACATCGTCGCCTACTGCCCGGATCAGCTCGGCCCGGCCCTCTACCGCCTGACCTCGACGCGGGGCTACGACCAGATCACCTACCCGCGCCGGCAGAGCCCGGCGATCATCGACTGGATCGACTACAAGAAGGCCATCGACGCCGCCTCGCCCTCGGCCTTCGTCCACGAGGTCCAGTCGCTCGCCGGCGCCAGCCACCTGATATGGCTGGTGTGGGCGCCCGGCTACCAGGGATACGGGACCCGCTGCGAGACCATCGCGAGCGACCTGCTCCAGTCGCCCGGATACGGCGGGCACAACTGGGTGACCCAGCGCCCGAGCAAGTACTACGAGCCGATGGACCTCACCGAGTACAAGAAGCTGCCCTCGACCGCGGGGTCCTGATGGACGCCCCGGCGCTGGGGGCCGCGCCGGCGGTGCCGCGATCGCGCCTGGCGGTGCTCCTCGGGCCGGTCGTCATCCCCTTCGTCGTTGCCCGCGTCGTCGTCCTCGGCGCCCTCGGCGTCGCTCACCTGGTCATCTCGAGGGGGCACCCCTCGGCGGCGGAGGTCTTCCGGGTGCACCAGGGCCTGCTCGCCTGGGACGCGGGCTTCTACGACTCGATCGCCCGCTTCGGCTACGCGCCGTTCGGCCACCAGGCGCTGCGATTCTTCCCGCTCTTCCCGCTGGCGGCCCGGGCGCTCGCCGTCGTCCCGGGGGTGGGCGACGGTGCAGCGGTCGTGATCCTGGCCAACCTGGGCGCCCTCGTCGGGACGGTGCTGCTCGTGGCCCTGGTCCGGCGCGAGACGGGCGACGAAGCGCTCGCCCGGCGCAGCGCGTGGCTCCTGTGCCTCGCCCCGCCGGCGTTCAGCCTCGTCCTCGGCTATGCCGAGGGGCTCCTCCTCGTGTGCACCACGGCCTGCTTCTTGTGCCTGCGCCCGGCGGCCGGCCGGCGCCCGTCGTGGTGGTGGGCGGCGGCCTTCGGCTATGCGGGGGCGCTCACCCGGCCCCTCGGGGTGCTCCTGGTGGCCCCGGTGGCCATCGAGGGTCTCCGGCGCTGGCGTGCGGCCCGAGGACCCGAACGGGCCGGGATGCTGGCCGCCCTGGTGGCGCCGGTGGACGGGCTGTGCACCTACCTCGGCTGGTCGGCTGCGGTCGACGGCGACTTCTGGCTCCCGGCGAGGGTCCAGACCTCGGCCGGCCACCACGGAGGCCTGTCGGATCCCTTCCGGACGCTGTTCGACGACGCCAAGGGCGCCCTGCACCACCACCTCGGCACGGCCCTGCACGTCCCCTGGGTCCTCCTCGTGATCGTGGTCCTCGTCTTCGTCTGGCGGCGCCTTCCGGCCGCCTACGGGGCCTTCGCGACGGCGGTGGTGCTGGTCGCCCTGTCGGGGAGCAACCTCGACTCCTTCGAGCGCTACGCGATGTCGGCCTTCCCGCTCGTGATCGTGGGCGCCATGGCGCTCGCGTCGAGGCGGGTGGAGCGCCTGGTCCTCGCGCTCTCGGCGGCCGGGTTGTTCGCGTACGCCCTGCTCGCGTTCTTGAACGTCATGGTCCCCTGAGCCCGGGGCGGGCGCATTGGCATCCACTAACGTCGACCCCCGAACGAGGGACCGCCGCCCGGCGGGGTAGGGCCCAGGGCACGGCGGAGGGTGAGACGGTTGAGCACGCCAGGAGAGAACGCCCCGGGCTCGGGTGGCGCCGACGCTGCCCGTGACGCGCGCCCGGTCGTCGTCATCGGGGCCGGGCCGGCCGGGCTGACGGCCGCCTACCAGCTGGCCAAGCTGGGGGACCCGGTCGTCGTGGCCGAGGCCGACGACGTGGTGGGGGGCATCAGCCGGACCGTCGAGCGCGACGGCTGGCGCTTCGACATCGGGGGCCACCGGTTCTTCACCAAGGTCCGCCCGGTCGAGGACCTCTGGAACGAGATCCTCACCGACGACGACTTCCTGCTCCGCCCGCGAAAGAGCCGGATCTTCTCCAAGGGCAAGTACTACGACTACCCGCTCCGGGTGACCGACGTGTTCAAGCTCGGCCCGAAGGAGGTGCTCCTCTGCGGGTGCTCCTACCTGTGGGCCAAGGTCCGGCCGCCCAAGGACCAGACCAACTACGAGGGCTGGCTGGTGGCCCGATTCGGGTGGCGCCTCTATCGGCACTTCTTCAAGAC
>DAHUYG010000056.1 GCA_027315315.1 Acidimicrobiaceae bacterium
CGGTACCAGTAGTACTGGTTGATCACCGCGAGCCCGATCTGCCCGGCGTTGACCTCGCGGGTCAGCGTCTCGTTGTCCGGATAGATGTGACCGGCCGCGTTCGCCTTCAGACCCTCGAGCCAGGACAGGGTGGCCGGACGCCCCTCGGCGTGCAGGACCGAGGTGACGATCGGCTGGAAGTCGGTCTCCCCCGGGGCCAGCCCGAGCAGGCCCCGGTAGCGGGGGTCGGCCAGCTGGAGCACCGAGGTGGGCAGCGCGGAGCGCTTGATCACCGAGGGGTTGTAGACGAGCACGCTCACCCGGGCGCTCACCCCCACCCAGTCCCCAGCGCGCGAGTCGTAGCGGGTCTGGGTGTCGGCCCGGGCCCCGGGGTCGAGGTGCACCAGGAGGCCCCTGGACTCGAGGTACGCGAGCGGCGGCGTGTTCTCGGTGAAGAGCACGTCGGCCGGCGAGTGCGGGCCCTCGGTGACGATCTGGTCGGCGAGCACCGACTCGTCGTCCGAGCGGACCTCGACACCGATCCCCGTCTGGCGCTCGAAGGCCTGCACCAGCGCGTCGGTGGTCTGCACGTGCTGGCCGTTGTAGAGGGTGATCGTGCCGGGGCCGGCGCTCGATGCACAGGCGCTCAGCCCGCAGGCGACGGCGAGGACCACCCCTCCGAGGGCCGCGCCCCGCCGGAGCGACGACCAAGGAATTCGGCTACCCATGATTGGAATCGTAGGTTGCCCTAATACTCACCGGTAACGTCGTGACCGCGGGCCGGCGATCCGCTCCCACGAGCGAGCGATCGGCGTCGAGGCGTCGGCGAAGCGGGGCCGATCCGGGTCCTCCGCAGGCTCCGCACCGCGCGCGTCGTCCCCCAGGGACCCCGAAGGTCGCTGTCAAGTATCGTCGCCCCGTGTCAAACAGCTCGTCGGAGCCTCGCAGACGCGCGCTGGGCGCCGGGCGCTCGGGGACCCTCCGCCGGACCGTCTCGGTCGCTGCGCTGGCGCTCCTCTCGGTCCAAGGCGCCCTGATCGTGGGGACGAGCCCTGCGGGTGCCACCACCTCGCCCACCGGCAACGACCTCTCCTCTTTTGACTGCGGGGGCACGTTCCCGGCTTCCCCCGCCTTCGGCCTCGTCGGGGTAAACGGTGGCCTGGCCAACAACCTCAACCCCTGTCTCGGACCGGACCCCTCCGACGCGCAGAGCGAGCTGTACTGGGCCGTCGCGAACGCAACGGGGGGCACCCCGCAGCCCAAGGCGTCGCTGTACGTCAACACCGCCGACCCGGGGAACGTGGTCGCGGGCACCGTGATCCCCGACTGGCCCACCTCGGGCAGCACGCCCTATGGCACCTGCACGACGACCACGGCGTCCACCGCCTCGGGATCGGCCACGGTCGGCCAGAACTCGAACGCCTGTGCCTGGGAGTACGGCAACGAGAAGGCGGCCCAGGACGCCAGCTGGCTGAGCGCCGCGGCCAACGCCATCAACGCGATGTCCCCCCCGCTCACCGTGCCCAACCAGGCGGGCGGCTACCCGTGGTGGCTCGACGTCGAGACGGCCAACACCTGGCAGAGCGGCTCGGCCGGTCAGGCCATGAACGTGGCGGTGCTCCAGGGCATGGTGGCGGCCCTCCAGGGGGCCGGGGCGAGCGCCATCGGCGTGTACTCGACGACCAGCCAGTGGGACGCGATCACCGGCGCGCCCTCGGCCGCCCTCGGCTCGATCGCCGCCTTGGACGACTGGGTCCCGGGCGCCTCGACGGCGGCCGGGGCCGAGGCGAACTGCGCGCTGAGCCCGTTCACGAGCGGGACCATCGCCTTGACCCAGTGGACGAGCGGATCTCTCGACGGCGACGTGGCGTGCGGCGCGACGAGCGCCCTCCAGGTCTCGCGCGTCTATGGCCAAGACGCCATCGGCACCGCCATCGCCGTCTCCCAGGCGAGCTTCCCGACCGCCGGGTCCGCCAAGGCCGTCGTGCTCGCCCGGTCGGACTTCTTCGCCGACGCGCTGGCGGGCGGCCCGCTCGCCGCCCAGGTGGGCGGGCCCCTCCTCATCACGCCGGGGGCATCGATCTCTGCGAGCCTCGATCCCCGGGTCCAGGCCGAGATCCAACGGGTCCTCCCGACGGGCTCGACCGTCTTCATCCTGGGCGGCGACCTCGCGCTCAGCCCCTCGATCGACGCCGGCCTCCAGGGCCTCGGGTACAAGACCCAGCGGATCGCCGGGGTGAACGAGTACGCCACCGCCGTCGACATCGCCGAGGCGCTCGGCGACCCCTCCACGGTGTTCGAGACCACCGGGCTCAGCTTCTACGACGCCCTCTCGGCGGTCCCAGCCGCCATTGGCGCCCACGGCGCGATCCTGCTCACCGACGGGACGACGCAGGCCCCAGAGACCGCCGCCTACCTGGCCGCCCACCCCTCCGACACCCGATACGCGATCGGCGGCCCGCTCGCCGCCGCCGGGGCCGACCCGAGCGCGACCGCCGTCTACGGCAGCGACCTCTACGGCACGTCGGCGGCCGTCGCCCGCAGTTTCTTCCCCGCGCCGAGCACCTTCGGCGCCGCCACCAGCGCGACCTTCTCCGACGCCCTGGCCGGGGGGCCCGTCCTCGGCGAGGACCACGGACCGATGCTCCTCGTCCCCCCCTCGGGCCCGCTGCCCTCGAGCATCTCGGGCTATCTCTCCTCGGTCGCAGGCACCATCACCTCGGGAACGCTCTTTGGCGGCCCCCTTGCGGTCGGCAACGACGTCTTGAGCGAGCTCAGCGCGGCCGCGTAGGACCGATTCGCTTCAAAGAGGACGAAGACCGGGCCCGCACCGAGCACCAAGGGCGGGCCGGAGAGCCGGCCGCTACTCGCCCCTCCAGACGGGCCTTCGCTTCTCGGCGAATGCCCTCGGCCCCTCGACGAAGTCGCTCGAGCTCCTGAGCACGGCGAGCCTTCCGGAGCGCTGGTCCTCTCGCATGGCCTCCTCGGGTGACAGGTTGAGGCCGGACATGGCCGAGGCCTTCGAGATGCGAACGCTTAGCGGCGCGCACTCGAGGATCGACGACGCCCACCGATGGGCCGCGTCCATCAGCCCTTCGAGCGGGACGACCTCGTTCACCAGCCCGAGCCGATGGGCCTCGTGCGCGTCGATCCTCTGGCCCGTCACCAACAGACCCATCGCGAGCTTGAGCGGGATCTGCTGGGGAAGCCGATGCATCCCGCCGGCACCCGCGACCAACCCGACTCTCGGCTCGGGCAGGCCGAAGGTGGCGTGTTCGGCTGCGACGACGATGTCACATGCCAGGGCAAGCTCGAATCCGCCGCCCAGGGCGACCCCGTTCACCGCTGCGATGATCGGCTTGTCACATTCGAAGCCCGAGGTGATGCCTCCGAAGGAGATCCACGGCGTTCGCGGCGCCTCGGGATGCTTCGATCGTTCGGCCGTCGCCTTCAGGTCGTTTCCGGCCGAAAAGGCGCGATCGCCCGCTCCCGTCACGATCAGCACCCAGGCGTCCTTGTCGTCCCGGAACGCTTCGCACGCCCGGCGCATCTCGGCGTTCGCCATGGGGTGCAGCGCGTTCAGCACCTCGGGTCGGTTCATCGTGAGAGACGCGATGCGCCCCTCGGTCTCATAGGTGATGAAGTCAAATGTCATGACGTCCCCTCTCGATCGGACCCAAACCTCTCACAGCTCCGAGGAGCCCGTTCGCCGGCTCGCCGCACGACCACCCGGCCCGCCGACGACGGCGAGCCTCGAGGTAAGAGACCCCCCTCGATGCACGAACCCCGCCGCCGCAGGCCTTCGGGAATCTTGGGCCTTGGACCGGTAACGTGTTCGCCTGGGGGAGGCCGTCGCTGACGTCTTCCAGCGACCGGCTCGATCGGGGGGATCACATGTTCACGCGTCGGCTTCGTCATCGATCGCGCTCGGCGCCCATCGGGGTCGCCCTCTTGGTGGCGGTCGCCTCGCTCGCGCTGAGCGGCATCGCCGCCGGGTCCTCCAGCACCCCGGTGCTGAGCAAGTCGGGGCCGAGCAGCGAGGGCCCCTACCCCTGGAAGTACCCGGCCTCGGGGAACGTGAAGGTGGGTTCGGGCACGACGATCAGCGGGGGGGGCTGCAAGGCGGGGACCCCGCAGTTCGACTCGCCCTACGCGGATCCCTGCATCGCCAAGTTCACCGGTAACAACGGCGGCGCCACCTACCGGGGCGTCACCTCGAACGAGATCCTCCTCGCCCAGCGGACCTTCCCGAGCACCGGCAACAGCCAGCAGGTGGCGGCCCAGGCCGAGGCCGCCGGCGTCGCCCTCCCGGCGGTGGCCGACCAGGTCGAGCAGGTCTTCTTGAACTACTTCAACAAGGTCTTCGACCTCTACGGCCGCAAGGTCGTCATCCAGCAGGTGAACGCGACCGGGAACTCGACGACCGAGGCCTTGAACGAGGGCCAGGCCCAGGCGTGCGCCGACGCTGCGACGATCACCAACCAGATGCACGCCTTCGGCGAGGTCGGCTTCGCCCCGAACTTCAACGGGGCCGGCGGCAGCGGGCCGTTCTCCACGTGCGCCACCCAGGACCACCTCGTCGAGTTCAACGGCGACGCCTACTACAACGAGGGCGCCTTCCAGGCCGAGAACCCCTACGTCTGGGGGATCGGCCAGAGCTGCACCCTCATCAGCGCCAACGAGGCCGAGATCGTCGGCCAGATGCTCGCCAAGAAGCCGGCCAAGTACGCCGGCGAGCCCGACCTCACCTCCAAGACCCGCAAGTTCGGGACCTACGTGCCCAACGTGCCGGCCTACCTCACCTGCTACCAGCAGTTCCTGCACGACGTCGAGACCAAATACCACGTGCCGGCGAGCGACTTCACCGACTTCGCCTACAACCTGGACATCGCGACCTTCACCCAGCAGACCCAGCAGGCGATCGTCCAGTTCAAGTCCGCCGGCGTGACCACGGTCATCCAGTCCTGTGACCCGTTCTCGGCCGGCCTCCTGACCCAGGCCGCCGCGCAGCAGAACTACCACCCCGAGTGGTTCGAGACCGGCACCTCGCTCGACGACCAGGACCCCGCGCCCCAGACCTACGACAACGCGGGCGAGATCACCGGACACCTGTTCGGCCTGAGCGAGCTCTCGCCCTCCACCGTGCTGACCGGCCCCGGCTCGATCGCCGGCAAGCTCTACCAGAAGCTCACCGGGCACGTGATCCCGAAGGAGACCGACGGCGACTACGCGTACCTGGTCGAGATCTTCGACATGCTGCAGGCGGCCGGTCCCAACCTCACCCCCCAGAACATGGCCCGTGGCGCCCACGCCCTCCCCAACCTCGGGGGCTCGATCCTCACCTATGGCAACTGGAGCTGGAACAGCGGGGTCAACGGCAAGAAGGGGGTCGGCGAGCACTCGGCCGACACCGACGCCCGGTTCATCTGGTGGGACGGGAACGGCACCTCGCCGCTCAACGGCAAGCCGGGCACCTACGTGGCGGCCTTCGGCGGCAAGCGGTTCTCGCTCGGCACCTGGCCGACGTCGCTGCCGACGATGTTCACCGGCGGTTAGCGAACGGCATCGCTGAGCGGGCCCGGGGTGGCCCGGCCCGCTCAGCGCACCGGGGAGAAGGACCCGAGGAACCGGGCGACCGCCGAGGAACTCGCGGCGTCCGCGATCACCTCGAAGACGGTCGAGCCGCTCGCCACCATGAGGAACCCCAGCCGGTCGACCTGCGAGCGCGGCCTCGCGCCCTTCTTGGTCTTGATCGGCGCGCCGTTCACGTCGGTGAGCGACTCGAACCCCTTGGCCCCACCGACGGTCACCTTCTTCGGGTGCGCGTAGCGGGGCCTGGCGGTGGCGAGCGCCGAGAGCGCCTCGGCCCTGAGCCCGAAGTCGATGGCGACCACCTCGAAGGTCGGCGCGGCGAGGACGGTCGAGGCGGCGAAGGGCTTCTTCGCGCCCGAGTCGGCGTACGCTTCGGCGTCCTTCACGCCGAAGTAGCTGAAGTCCGAGGCGAGGCCGCCAGCGGACCTCGGCCTCGAGGCGAACCGGGCGTGGAAGCGCCCCCACGGCGGCCCGTAGGCCCGGGCGGCACCGGCCGGGACCGACACCACCGACACCATGATCGCCCCCAGCAGGGCCGCGGTCGCGAATCGCCTTGTCACGCGCACGATGAGCTCACCTCGAAGCGTCGCCGGAGCGTGGCGTCGGCCCCATGGGCCGTCCGCCACCGGGCAACCAGGATGTCGAGGACGAGGTCGCGATGCAAGGCGCCCCCGGGCCCCGGCGGCCCGCGCTCAGGGGCCCGTCGAGCCCACCTTCGGGGGCATCTTGAGGAGCCCGTCGGAGAGCGAGTCGAGCGGGACGATCACCTGGCTTCCCGGCGACACCCCGGTATGGGCGGCCGCCGTGTAGTTGTAGGCGGCGAGCACGCCCTGGTAGTTGGCGTTCTCCATGAACGTGGTGACGTCCGTGGCGACGATGGCCGTCGCGCCGCTCGCCGCCGAGCCCACCATCGACATGGCGTCGTAGGTCTCGGCATAGGGGATGATCGAGCCCCGGATCGTCCCGCCGAGGTGCCTCGCGAGCAGGTTCCGGAACCCGAGACTGGTCCCGGACCCCGGCCCGCTCCCCTCCACCGCGCCGTTGGGCACGTCGACCGAGACCCCCGAGAGCGAGCCCGAGATCTTCGACAGCGCGCTCGCGGTGGTGGCGCTCGGCCCGGCCACGACGGGCACGCTCCAACCCTCCGAGGCGCGCGCGGCGAGGACCGAGGCGACCGCCCCGGCGTCGTCGAGGACCACAAGGAGCTGGGGTCGGGTGGCCCGGACGCTCGAGACGGCCGAGGTCGCCCCGACCCCCGAGGCCGAGACGGTGGCGCTTCCGGTGATCGTGAACCCGTCGGACGACGCGAGCGCCCCCAGGTGCGCCGCGCCCTCACGGCTGGCCGGGTCGGCGGTCGAGATGAGACCGACCCGGGTGATCTTGTCCTTCTTGATCGCCCTCGCGATCACAAAGGCCTGGGAGTCCATGGAGGCGGTCATGGGGAAGGTGTTGGGGTACTCCGTCGGCCGGTAGATGCTCTCGAGGTTGGACAGGCTGATGGCAACCACCCCGAGGCGCCCGAGATAGGCGGCGTTGGCCGCGCCCAGGAACTGGCCGACGACCACCTTGGCCTGCTCGGTGTTCACGAGGTCGAGCATCGCCTTCGAGTCGATCGCCGGGTCGCCCCGGTTGTCCTTGTAGGCGAGCTCGAAGCAGGTGTTACGGGGCGGGACCCCGTTGCCTGCGTTGACCCTGGCGATGCCGAGCTCGAGGCCGGTCAGGTACTCGTGACCGACCGCAGCCCCCGGGCCCGAGAGGTCGAGCGACGCCCCGATCACGTCCACCCGGGAGGTGTCGCACCCCGGCGGCGGGGGCACGACGGTGGTCCGCACCGCGAGGCTGTCGGAGGAATTGCAGGCGCTGAGGGCCGCCCCGGCGAGGGCGATGGCGACCAGGGCCGCCGAACGGCGTCGGGTGGTGCGCAGCGGGGTCCGCACCGCTCTCAGACCGCCGAGGCGCCGAGGTACGACTCGACCACGCGGGGGTGGCGGAGCACCTCGTCGGGGAGTCCGGAGGCCACCACCGCCCCGGTGTCGAGGGCGACGATCCTGTCGGCCAGCTCCTTGGTCAGGCCCATGTCGTGCTCGATCAGCATGAGGCTGCACCGCAGGCCGGTCTTGATGTCGCGCAGCACCGGCCCGAGCGCCTCGGTCTCGGCCTGCGCGAGGCCGGCCGACGGCTCGTCGAGGAGGATCACCGAGGGGCGCTGGGCCACGATCACGGCGAGCTCGAGCAGGCGGCGCAGTCCTGTCGAGAGGTCGGATCCCAGGTGGTCCTTGTAGTCGCCCAGGCCCAGCATGTCGAGGACCTCGTCGGCCGCGATCGCCAGCTTCTTCTCGGCCCGGCGGACGGTCGGCGAGCACGCCATCGTGAGCAGCACGCCGGGGGTCTTCACCCGGCGGGCCACCGCCAAAGACACCGTCTCTTCGACCGTGAGCCCCGGCCACAGGCGGGCCGCCTGGAACGACCGCCCGAGCCCGAAGGCGGCGCGCTGGAACGCCGGCCAGTCGCTGATGTCGGTCCCGTGCATCTCGATCCGCCCGGCGTTCGGGCGCAGCTGCCCCGAGATGATCTCGAACACGGTCGTCTTGCCAGCGCCGTTCGGGCCGATGAGCCCCAGGATCTCGCCGTTGTTGAGCTCGAGGCTCACGTCGTCGACCGCCAGCACGCCGCCGAAGCGCTTCACGATCCCGCTCGCCGAGAGGACGGCGCCCGTCCCCTCGGCGCGCCGGGGGGCCCCCGCCTCGTCCACCTTGAGGTTCCCGAGGGCAGTCGCCCCGAGCGCTCCCCCGCCGCCCGCCGGAACGGCGTCGCCGCGCGCCGCCATCCCGGTCCCCCCGACCGCCTGCTGGCGGGCGCCCTCCAGCAGGACCGAACGGACGATCTCCTGGTGCTCGATGAGCTCGGCGGTCGGCCCGTGGAAGACCACCTGCCCCTTCTCCATGAAGGTGGCCCGGGCGGTCATGCGCAGGGCGAGGTTGACCGACTGCTCCACCAAGATGACGGCGGTCCCCCGCCGGTTGATCTCCTGGACGATCTCGAGCAGCGACTCGAGGACGGTGGGGGCGAGGCCCAAGGAGAGCTCGTCGATGATGAGGAGCCGGGGCTGGGCGATGAAGGCCATGGCCAGGCTGAGCATCTGCTGCTCGCCGCCCGACAGGCTGCCGGCCTGGGTGCCGAGGCGCCGCTCCAGGGACGGGAAGTAGCCGAGGACGGTCTTGGTGGCGCTCTTCACGTAGGCGGCGTCCTTGTCGTACATCCACCCGGCCATGCGCATGTTGTCGGCGGTGCTGAGGCCGGGGAAGACCCCGCGGTCGCCCGGGACCATCGCGATGCCCTGGCGCACGATGCGGGTGGTGTCGAGCGTGGTGATCGGCTGCCCGTCGAAGAGCACCTCGCCGGCGGTCGGCGTGATGAGGCCGGTCAAGGTGCGCACGAGGGTCGACTTTCCTGCGCCGTTGGTCCCGAGGAGCGCCACCATCTCGCCGTCGTCGATGTCGAAGTCCACCCCGAAGAGGACCTTCGCCGTGTCGTAGCCGGCCTCCACCCCCCGGGCCATGAGCAGCTTGCCGTGGCCCTCCAGGCGGTCCCGGCGCACCTGGATGTCCGCCCTGACCGAGGACTCGAGCCGGGCGATGTCGTCGGCCAGGTACCGCGAGGTCCGCGCCAGCACGAGCGTGCCCATGAGGATCAGCGGGGCGAAGAGCCAGAAGGTGGCCCGGAACCCGAAGTCGTTGCCGATGGTGGCGCCGAAGGTGGACCCGACGGTCCCAACCGGGCCCACCGCGATGATGCCGATCTGGAACCAGATCGAGCTCAGGGCGAAGCCGAGCGTCATGAGGCGCTGGGGCAGGGCGACCGAGAGCGTGGCGTAGACGCCGGCCACGACGAAGGCCGCCGCGCCGGCAAAGACGATGTCGGCCACGATCACCGGCACCACGCTCGGGCTGGTCGCGAGCACGACGCTCGCCAGGCACGCGGTGAGCGCAGCGCGCACCAGCATCGTGACGCCGCGGTTGGGGTCGTTGCGCAACAGCCTCGGCATGACGAACCCGGCCACCAGCACGCCGAGCGCCGCGCCGGCCAGGGCCAGGTCCTGCTCGAGGCGCCTGGCGTTGGCGTTCTGGTGGAAGACGTTCAGATAGAGGAGCCCGACGTAGTAGTTGATCCCGATGAAGCAGACCGAGAGCAGCGGGAGGGCCCGGTACAGGGTCCGGATCGACGGGACGCTGAAGAGCACCCGTGCCGCCTCGGGCAGGGTGGCCGGCCCCTCGACGCTCTTTTTCAGCGCGGCGTCCTGTGCGTCCTCCTTTTTCACCGGGAGCAGCCGGCTGCCGATGAAGGCGAGCAGGAGGGCGAGGCCGGCCAGGGCGAGCAGCGGCGCCTCCCACCCGAAGGCCCGGCCGAAGAGATAGGCGACCGGCGCGGCCAGCGCGATCGCCCCGACGCCGACGAAGCGGTGGGCGAGGATCGCCCGGGTCCGGATCTCGGGCGGGTAGTACTGAGCAAGCGCGCCGTGCTGGGTCGAGGTGAGCAGTCCGCTCATCGACACCGCGAGGAAGATGCCGAAGTACAAGAGCACGGTGTTGGGCGTGATGCCGGCCATGGCCAGCACGAAGGTGAAGACGCCAAGCGCGACCATCCCACCGATGGCGAAGCGCCAACGGTTGTTGCGGTTGGCGGCCACCGCGACGGGCAGGTCGAGACCCATGCCGAGCTGGACCTGCTGCGCGATGGCGCCGGTGAGGACGACCAGGGCGGAGTGGTAGGAGTCCTGGATCCCGACGAACTGCAGCACGATCAACATGCCCGACATGAGCAGGCAGAAGTTGAAGGACATCAGCACGGCGAGCGGGATGATCGGGTAGGGCGCGGTCAGGCGCCTCAAGTCGAGGGGGTGCAGGCGCTCGCGCTCGAGCCTCGGGTCCGCCTCTGCGCTGGCGACGGTGAGGGTCATGCCCGGCGGTGGTCCTCGGCCTCGCCCGGCGCCCCGTCGGCCTGCGTGCCCGGCGAGACGGCGAGGACCGTGCCGTCGCCGGCCGCGACCGCGGATTCGAGGTGTTCGGCCGCCTCGGTGGCCGAGGCGATGAGCATCCCCTCGCCGACCTGGCCCGCCGGCTCGCGGGCGAGCAGGAGGCCCCCCGGGGACATGTGCCTGCGTCGCGCCACCAGGGCGATCAGCACGTCGCGCACCCGGTACATGATCCCGCTCAGCCCCTCGGGTAGGACGACGAGGAGCAGCAGGATCGCCCCGCCGTTGATCAGCTGGGCCCACCCCGAGGGCAAGAAGTAGGTCGCCGCCCACACCGCGAAGGCCCCGACGACGACGCCCGGGAGCGAGCCCAGGCCGCCGATGACCACCATGGTGAAGAGCGCGATGTCGACGTCGGTGGTGAACGAGCCGTTGTTCACCCCCTGCTGCTGGACCACGAACAGCGCGCCGCCGAACCCGGCGATCGCGCCCGAGATCACGAACGCGGTGAGCTTCTGGCGGGTGGTGTTGAGCGCGGACGCGCGCGCCGCCGCCTCGTTGTCCCGGGTCGCGATGAGGCTCCGCCCGACGTGGCTCCGCCGGAGCGACCGCACCGCCATCAGGGCCACGAAGAACCCGATCAGGCAGAAGTAGTAAATGTCGGTGTTCGAGCTCAACAGCGAGGACGACCCGAAGAGCGAGGGCCGGTTGGCCGACGGCGTCACGAGCCAGGTCAGATACGAGGGCGAGAGCAGGTAGACGTACGCGCAGTACCCGAACGCGAGCGTCGTGACCGCGAGGTAGGGGCCCTGGATGCGCAGTGCCGGGAGACCCATCAACAGCGCGACGCCGGCGCCGACGACGACCGCCACCGCGAGGGCGGCGAAGAAGTCCCAGCCGTGGCGCGCGTAGAGATCCGAGGACACCGCGCCGGCCAGCCCGGCGAAGCCCGCCTGGCCGAGGGAGATCTGCCCCGTCCACCCGGTGAGGACGAGAAGCGACAGCCCGATGATGGCGTAGATGAGGATGTAGCCGGCCAGATAGGTCTGGGAGTCCGACAGGATCACCGGCAAAAGGACCGCCACCGCGACCAACGCGAGCTTGAGGCCCCGCATCGTCCAGCGCACCTCGGGCAGGGCCATGAGCGCGCGGGGGATCGGGCGGACCGCGGCGACCGCCCGCCAGGTCGACTGGTCGGTCTCGGCGACCCGGCTGTAGCTCTTCCGCTGGAGCAGCAGGGCGGCGATGATCACGAGGACGAGGGTGGCGTCGACGAACGTCACGTTCGAGTACGTCCAGGTCGCACCGGCGTCGAAGATGCCGATGGCGATCGCCGCCACCGCGGTGCGCGGCATCGACTCCATCCGTCCGATGACCGCCGCGGCCAGGATCCGGATCAAGGTGTCGCTGCTCCCGGTCGTGACCGTCTGGAACCCGCCGAAGCCGAGCACGGGGGTCTGGAGCAGGATCGCCACCGTCGAGAGCAGGGCGGCCACGACCCAGATGATCGTGTCGAGGCGGGGCACGGAGACCCCGAGGAGGGTGGCCCGCACGCCGTTCTCCGAAGCGGCCCGGATGGCCAGCCCGTAGCGGGAGCGCCGCATGAAGAGGGCCAGGGCGGCCACGATGACCACGGTCCCAATGAAGGCGACGATGTCGTTCCCGGAGAACACCACCGGGTTGATCGTGAACTGCCAGTGCAGCGGGGTGTTGAAGCTCTGATGGGCGGCGGCCGTCGTGCAGGACTGGTTGGTGGCCGGGTTGCAGAAGAGGATCGGGATCAACGCCGAGATGCCGCCCAGCCCCTGGGCGAGGCCGATCGTCGCCACCGTCAAGATGAGCCGCGAGCTGTTGCGGAAGTGCCTCGGGAGCAGGCTCAGGATCGCCCCGATGATGAGGGCGGCGACGATCCCGGTGAGACACGAGAGGACGAAGTTCACGCCGTAGGTGACGTTGAGCTCGATCGCCAGGATCGCAGCGATCACCCCGATCGCGGGCTGGGCGAAGTTAATGATCCGGTTGCCGCGATAGACGAGGACGATCCCGATGGCAAGCAGGGCGTAGATCGATCCGTAGATGACCCCGAGGAGCACGATCCCGAGGGGAAGGCCCTTCGGGAGGACGTGGTCGAGGACCACCCAGGCGACCAGCGCGATCGCGGCCCACAGGAGCTGGCTGCGGAGGCCCCAGAGGCCATCGCGCACCCGGTCGAACAACGGGCCCCGGGGCTCGTCCTCTGCGATTAGGGGCGTTGCCACCACGGCCCCGCCCTCCCCCGATCGATGCGGCGTGGTCCAGGCACCGGGAACCCGGCGAGGGCATCGATGATCGTCAACGCACCGCCCCCCGGCTCGCTCGGCGCCCGAAACCCTGCAATCGTTTCTACGACGACGGGTCGGTATTGTAACGCCCGCAGCCTCCGGGTGGCGAGGCGTCCGGGGGGCGGCGATGCGTCCGGGGGGCGTCGTCGTCGGGGGGCCGGAGGATCGAAGGGGGTGGGCACGCTCGTTCCTCGGGCGACAGGACGCGCAGGCACCAGGGCGGCGCGCGCTGCACGTCCGCCCGGCGCCGTCGACCCGCTCGCCCGCTCCCCCGCCCCCACCCAGGAGATGTCCGCACAGCTCAACGGCAAGAAAGGCAACAGCATCGTGGCAATCGACAACGCCAGACCCCTCGGTCCAAGAGTGGCCGGGCGACCCTCCGCCGCTCCCCTCGGGGGTGTCCTCCGATGACCGAGGCCGGGACCGACGAGCGGCTCGAGTACGCGCAGCGGGGCATGCTGCTCGCCTGGTGGGCGCGCCAGCAGCCCGACGCGCCGGCCATCATCAGCCCCTGGGGCTCGCGGACCTACTCCGAGCTCAATGCCAAGGCCAACCAGCTGGCCCGGGCCCTCCGGGCGCGCGGGGTGACGCCCGGGAGCTCGGCTGCCCTCATCTCGGGCAACCTGCCCGAGTTCTCCGAGGTGTCCTTCGCCACCCAGCGCAGCGGCATCCGCCTCACCCCGGTCAACTGGCACCTGACCGGCGAGGAGGCCGGCTACGTGGTGGACAACTGCGAGGCCACAGCGCTCATCGCGGACGCCCGCCACGGCGAGGCCGCCGCCATCGCCGCCAAGGCCGCCCCGAGCGCGACGGTGCGCCTGGCCATCGGCGGCGAGATCGAGGGCTTCGAGTCCTACGCCGAGGCGGTCGGGGCCGAGGACGGCGCCGACATCGAGGACGCCACACCAGGCAACCAGATGCTCTACACGTTGGGCACGACGGGTCGCCCGAAGGGCGTGACCCGCCCCCAGGCCCCCCGCCAGGTCGGGGTGCTGGGCAACCTGTTCGACTACGTGGCGGGCCAGGACCGCAACCTGTGCACCGGGCCCCTGTACCACGCCGCCCCGCTCGCGTTCTCCCACCTGATCCCGCTCGCCTCGGGCGCGGGCGTCGTGACGATGGAGCGCTGGGACGCCGAGGAGGCCCTCGGGTTGATCCAGGAGCACCGGATCACCCACACCCACATGGTCCCCACCATGTTCGTGCAGCTCCTGAAGCTCCCAAGGGAGGTCCGGGACCGCTACGACGTGTCCTCGTTGCGCCACGTCCTGCACGGCGCGGCGCCCTGCCCGGTGCACGTGAAGCACGCGCTCATCGAGTGGCTCGGGCCGGTCGTCTTCGAGTACTACGCGGCGACCGAGGGGACCGGCACCTTCGTCGACTCCCAGACCTGGCTGTCGCGCCCGGGCACGGTCGGCAAGGTGATGCCGCCGGACCAGGTGAGGATCGGCGACGACGAGGGCAACGAGCTCCCCCACAACGAGGTGGGCACCGTCTACCTGAAGGCGCCCGACGTCGGCCGCTTCGAGTACTTCAAGGCCAAGGACAAGACCGACTCGGCCTACCGGGGCGACTACTACACGCTCGGCGACGTCGGCTACATGGACGACGACGGGTTCTTGTTCTTGACCGACCGCTCCGTCGACCTCATCATCACCGGCGGCGTGAACGTGTACCCGACCGAGATCGACGCGGTGCTGATCGCCCACCCCAAGGTGGCCGACTGCGCCACCATCGGGGTCCCGAGCGACGAGTGGGGCGAGGACGTGAAGTCGGTCGTCGAGCTGGCCGAGGGCGTCGAGCCGAGCCGGGATCTCGAGGCCGAGCTCATCGAGTTCGTCCGGGACCGGCTGGCCCACTTCAAGTGCCCGAAGACCATCGACTTCATCGACGAGCTGCCCCGGCAGGACAACGGGAAGATCTACCGGCGCCGTCTTCGCGACCAGTACCGGAAGGCGGCCGAGGAGGCCCGCTGACCGGCCCCGGCGGGTGGCTCTGGGTCAGGCCAGCGCGTCGAGCTCGGCCAGCACCTGGTCGGCCACGGCAAGCGGACCGCCGAAGAGCGTGCCCGAGGTGAGCCCGGGGGCGACCCCGGACAGGTACGAGGCGATGGAGGCCGGGAGCGGCCCGCTCGGCGGGACGAGCAGGAGCGGCGCCTTGGCCAGCCCGAGACCCGGGCCGGCCGACAGCGCGTCGGGGAAGTTGGCCCCGGTCGCCGCGCCGATCGTCGTCGGGCTCGGGAAGAACCTGGAGGCCACGGCGGCCGAGGTGTCGTAGAGGCTCGTGCCGTAGACGGGCGTCGCAGCGGGGTCCGCCCCGGCGGCCGCCAGCGGGCCGCCGATGGCATAACGGGTGTCACCGGGGTGCTCCGCCAGGTAGGTCGCGGTCTCGGGGTCCTGGGTCGGGCCCTCGGTGAGCAGGATCGCACCGTGGTCGAGGACCGCGGCGGGGACCGCCGAGAGCGCGTCGGGGAAGTTCTCCCCGGTGGCCTCGAAGATCGTCGTCGGGTTGTTGAGCTGCTGGGCGATGGCGACCGCGGTGGCGTACTCGTCGGCTCCGGCGATGCGCAGCGTCTTGTAGCCGAGCCCCTGGAGCGTGCTGTCGAGGTTCGGGCTGAGGGCCAGGTCGCCACCGAGGAGGTAGACGGTGGACCCGGTTGGCAGCACCCGTTGGATCTCTGCCTGGACGGCCGGGTCGAGGCTCTGGGACTCCGCCGCGCTCTCGGTGATGAGCACCGGCCCGCCCACCGACGCTGCGAGCGGCCCGCCGGCCAGCGCGTCGGAGAAGAAGTCGTCGCGGGCGAGCACGACCGCCTTGGCCGAGTCGGGGGCGGGGAACGCTGCCTGCGAGGCGGCGACCGCGGTGCCGATGGCGTTCTGGCCGTAGACCCGGTTGAACAGGCCGACCGGCGAGCCGTAGGTGAACGAGGCGGGTGAGCCGGCATTGGCGACCGGGCCCGTCGCCCCGACGGCCACCGTGCCGATGCCGTTGGGCACGACCACCTGGGCCGTCGTGGCGGTCCGAGAGAGGACCTGGACCGGCGCCCCGTTGAAGGTGATGGTCGCGTTCTCGAGGCCGAAGCCGTTCACCGTGACCGTCGAGCCGGCCGGGGCCTGGTCGGGCATCACCGACTGGGCCGAGGTGCACGCCACCCCGCCGGCGTTGACCGAGCCGAGGCCGCTCGCCATGTCATAACCAACCCCCGCGCTGTAGGTCCCGCCGTTGGTGCCGGTGAAGTCGTTGTTGCCCGAGGTGATGTCGTTGAGCCCGCCGGTATAGGCGCCGCTCGCTGCGAGCGCGTAGAGCGTGGGCGCGGCGTCCCCCGGCGAGGTCGTGGCGCACTCGGTGGAGCGGTCGGCCCAGATGGCGGCCTCGAGCGGCGCCGCGATACTCGTGCCGATGAAGAGCCCCCAGCTCCCCCCGCTGAAGAAGGCGACCGGCACCCCGGCGTCCGAGGAGATGTCGGGCACCTCTCGGCAGTTCGTGCCGTTGGACCCGCACGAGGCGCCGGGCGGCTCGGCCAGGTTCGCCTGCCACACCGGGCGAGGAGACACGCTCGAGGTGCCGCCGCCGCCTGCGCCGTCGTTGAGGGCGCACCCGCTGTTGTTGTCGACGCCGTCACATCCGTTCCAGACCGTCTCGGTGCCGCTCAGCGAACGCGAGGTCCCACCGACCGCTGTGACCCAGGCGCTCGAAGACGGGTAGTCGACGGCGAGGCCCGTGCTCTGGTTGTTGGGGTAGCAGTCCTCCGAGCCGGTGTCGCCATCGGCCGTGAACACCGCCTGCCCCTGGGCCGCCGCCTGCTTGAGGAGGGCGTCCACCGCGGCGATGGTGTCCGGACCGCTCGTCGGGTTGAACGCCTCGCACTCGCCCCAGCTGACCGAGACGAACGAGGCCGTGTCGTCGTTCACGATGGCCGCCGTCACGTCGTAGGCCCCGAGGTCGGTGTTCGGCCCCTCATAGGAGGTGATCGAGGCGGCGGCGGGCGCCTGGGACGCCAGCTGCTCGATGTCGAGGTCGGCCTCGCCGGTCCCCCCGCTCGACGGGGTGCCGCCGCCGTCGACGGGCTGCACCTTGAGCGGGACGTGGAGGCCGAAGCACGACTCGAAGCTCGAGACGTCGCTCGCAGACGACGGCGCGAGCTCGTAGACCGCCAGCTGCGCGCCCTGGCCGCCGAACCCGGCGTTGTTCAGGCCGCTGACCCCGTAGGCGGCGCCGAGGGTCTGGGTGGTGTAGCCGCCGTACTGGTTGGCGAGCGCCGAGGCGGCCCCGCAGGTGGGGGTCGAGCCGGATGCGCCTTGCGCCGCCGGGACGCTCGCCGAGCCCCTCTGCAGCGAGCCGTGGGGCGCCATCTGGCCCTGCGGGGTCGCCGCTGGGAGGTCGTTCAGCCCGACGACGTCGGTGATCTGCGAGGCGATCGAGGTGGGGACCTCCGGCGTGCGGTTGGCGTCGAAGAAGGTCCTGCCGTCCACCCGGTAGCGCCCGAGCGAGACCCCGAACGCGGACTGCACCTGGGACGCCGAGCCGCTCGCCCGCACGCTGAACCCGGTCCCGGCGCTGGCCGAGAATCCCATGCCCTCCAACCAGTCGATGGTGGCCCCCACGATCGAGGGCGCCGGTCCGAACTCCCGGTCGAACTGCCCGGGGGCGAGCCAGTGGTGATACCCGGGCGAGCTCGGGTCATAGAGGTTGGCGAGCAGCGTGTCGAGCCCCGAGGGGTCGCGCGGTGCGAGCACGACCTCGAAGGAGACCCGCTGCGCAGCGGGAAGCGAGCCCAACTGCTGGGCGCCGAAGGGCACCGGCGGCTGGCCCAGCGCGGCGGGACGCTCCAGCCCGCTCGCAGTTGCGCCAACGGGTGTCGCCCAGAGCGCGACGCCGCTCACCAACGCGACGAGGGCGGCGCAGCCGGCCGACAGGCGCGTCCGAGGATTCCCCGGGAACCGGCGCACCATGGCGTGGCACACTACTCGGGGACAATCGAGCGGGGGGTGGAGACCAGCCCGGCGAAAGGGGACCCATGTCGACCTTCGGTGTCCTGCTCCTGGCGATCAACAAGCACGAGGTGGCGGGCATCGCGGTGCTCGTCGTCGGCGTGATCATCGCCCTCTACGGGGTGTTCCGGGTGGTGCAACGCCTGAGCGGCGCCGCACTCGTCTTGGCGGCGGGCGTCGTCGTCGCGGTGGTCGGCGCCCTCGTCTACACCCGCACCATCCACCCCTGAGCCGCCCCTCGGGCGCCCGGCCCGGGGATCGGCACCCCACCCGGGCGCCGTCCCCCCCGCTCGGGCCAAAATGGGGCCCATGAACCGCCTGCTGCGGGCCGTGCTGCGGCCCATCCGGCCCCTCGCCAGGCCCCTCATGCGCAGGCTGCACGCCCGGGTGGTCATCTGGGTCCGCCAGACGACCGACCTGCGCTTCGAGCACCTCGAGCAGCGGATCGGCGGGGTCCAGGCGTCCGTCGGCGGCCTCGAGCGATACGTGCCGGCCCTCCTGAACGCGATCGCCTCCGAAAACGCCGCCAACCGGGCCAACGTGCGGACCGAGGCCGAGCTGACCCGCCTCGTGTCCTCGGTCCTCGACGAGTTCGAGCGCGTCCGCAACGAGCTCATTGGCGCCCGTCACGACGAGCTCGACCCGGTGTTCGAGGCCAAGGTCCTCCGGCCCGACGCCCTGGAACGGGAGCGCATCTCGTTGCACCTGGGCGCGGGGGCTCCCGGGCCCGGCTACCTGCGGGTCGACACGCAGCCCTTCGACGGCACCGACGTGCTGGCCCATCCGGCGGGGCTCCCCTTCGAGAGCGATTCGGTGGCCGAGATACGCGCCGTGCACCTCCTCGATCGCTTCAGCCTGGAGGAGACGAGGGGCACGCTCCTCCCCCACTGGGTCCGCCTCCTCGAGCCCTGCGGCTCGCTCGCCGTGGTCGTCCCCGACGCCGAGGCCCTGGTGCGCGCCTATGTCGCCGGCGGCCTCTCCTTCGAGGAGCTGCGCGACGCCACCTTTGGTCGGGGAAGCGCCGAGGCCGGCGTGCGCTTCACGATGTTCAGCCGCGCCTCGCTCGTGGACCTCTTGACCGAGTCGGGCCTCGAGGACATCGAGCTGCGGGCGGACCCGACCGGCTCGACGAGCGACCTCGAGGTGGTCGGTCGCAAGCCTGGGCGGACCTCGGACTGACCCATCGGTGAGCTCCTTGCGGTTCTCGGTCGTCATCAACACGGACAACCGCGCCCAGAGCCTGGCGCTCACCCTGGAGGCGCTGGCCCACCTCGACCACCGGTGTTTCGAGGTCATCGTGGTGCGCGGCCCGACCCCCGACGCGACCGACGAGGTCCTGGCCCCCCACGCCGGGAGGATCAAGGTCGCCCGATGCCCGGAGCGCAACCTGTCGATGTCCCGCAACATCGGCATCGCGATGGCGGCCGGCGACGTCGTGGCCTTCATCGACGACGACGCCTATCCCGATCCGGCATGGCTGAACCGGCTCGAGGAGGCCTACGACGACCCCGAGACCGTCGGCGTGGGCGGACCGGTGTGGGACTGGAGTGGGGCCCGTCTCCAGGTGCTCCACTCGTGGGCCAACAGGTTGGGCGACGTCTGGGTCGACGTCGACTACGGGCCGGACCAGAGCGACCTGTTCTCCCGGCCCGGGACGACGACCTTCTGCTACCCGATCGGCACCAACGCGTCGTTCCGCCGCGACCGCCTGGTCGAGATCGGCGGGTTCGACGAGCAGTTCGAGTACGGCTGGGACGAGGTCGACCTGTGCCACCGCTTCATCGAGGCCGGCTGGGTCGTCCGGGTCATCGAGGACGGCTACGTGTACCACAAGTCCCTGCCGAGCGCGATCCGAGGTGAGAACCGAGCCACCAAGAACATGGCGGTGCTGCTCAAGAACAAGGCGTACTACACGTTCAAGCACGGCTGGGGAGTCGTCCCGCTCGCCGAGATCGCCGACTCGCTGGCCGCCTACGCGCAGCACTATCGCGACGAGATCACCGAAAACGTGGCGCACGGGCTCCTCGAGCAGGCCGATCTCGACCAGTACGAGTCCGACGTGAAGAGCGGCTTCGACCTCGGGCACGCCAAGTGGGCCGAGGGCAGCGACCGCCGCCGCCCGAAGCGTTGGTTCGCCGAGCGTTCGAGCGCCTTCCTTCCCTTTCCCACGCTGCGGGCGCGCGCGGAAAAGCTCCACCTCTGTTTCCTGAGCGTCGAGTACCCACCGGGTCCGGTGCACGGCATCGGGCGGGTGGTGCACGGGCTCGCGACCGGCCTCGGCCGGCTCGGCCACGAGGTCCACGTGCTCAGCGTCGGCCACGACATCGACCGGATCGACTTCGAGGAGGGCGTATGGGTCCACCGGATGGTGCCCAAGGCCCATCCCCTCCCCGAGGGCCTCGTCGTCACCCCGGGGCTGTGGAACTACGCGGCGACCTTGCGAGACGAGGCCCTCCGGATCCACCGATACCGTGCGCTCGACCTGGTGCAGGCGCCGAACTGGGGCACCGAGGGCATCGCCATCATGGCGGACGGCCGCCTCCCCCTCGTCGTCGGGCTCTACACGCCGCTCGCGACGGTGGCCGAGGTTGACACGCCGCTCGCCGAGGGACGGGCCAAGGGCGATCCCGAGGTGCCGATCCTGATCGAGCTCGAGCGACTGACGTACCGCCGCGCGCCCCACTTCCTTGCCTGCGGACGGGCCATCGTGGAGGAGATCGAGGCGGCCTACGGGGTCGAGCTCGACGACGACCGGGTTGGCTACGTGCCCCACGGCATCACCGACCGGTCCGGATCGCTCCGGCCAAACCATTGGGAGGGTCGTGTCGAGGTCCTCTTCGTCGGGCGGCTCGAGGACCGCAAGGGCATCGACACGCTGCTCTCGGCGATCCCCGCCGTCGTGCGGAGCCACCCCGAGGTCGGGTTCACCATCGTGGGCGAGGACTCGAGGCCCATGACCGACGGCCTTACCCACCGGGAGCGCTTCGAGCGCTCGGCGCTCTGGGCCGAGGTCGCCGACCACGTCCGGTTCCTCGGGCGCATCGGCGACGACGAGCTCTACCCGCTCTACGCGGGCTGCGACCTGCTCGTCGTCCCCTCTCGATACGAGTCCTTCGGGCTCATCCTCTTGGAGGCGATGCAGTTCGCGAAGCCGGTCGTGGCGGCCAAGGCCGGTGGCATGACCGAGATTGTCGAGGACCACGAGACCGGCCTCCTCGTGCCGCCCGGGGACCCCGAGGCCCTGGCGAGGGCGGTCGGCGACCTCGTCGGGGACGCCGAGCTGCGCCACCGCCTCGGCAGGGCCGGTCGGGAGCGCTTCAAGCAGCGGTACCGGAGCGAGGCGATGGTCGAGGGGGCCAATCGCTTCTACGACCGGATCGTCGGTCGGTCGAGCGCGACCCAAAGGGCGACCCCGGCCGAGCCCGACGACGTCCCCGAGCCCGCACCTCTGGCTCACCTTGTCCCATCGGCGCCCCGAGCCGAGGAGGCGAGACCGGCGCGTTCCCGAGCCGACCAGGGACTCCATGGACTCCATGGTGACCTCCTAATGCGCATTCGATGCCCGCACTGCGGATCGCCGGTCGCCATCACGCCCCTGGCGACGACGTCGGGCGGCCACGTGAAGACCGGGCGGATCGACTGCGTCTCCGAAGCACGCTTCGTCGGGAGGATCGACCACTTCAAGATCGACTTCTTCCCCGACGAGCCACCCGAGGCCGCCGAGCCCATCGAGATCCCCGAGCTCGGCGAGCAGCGTGTCGCCGCCGACAGCCCCCGAGTCCGGCGGGAGGGTGCCTGGGTGCCGAACACGCCCGGAGCGCTCAGCTCCCCCGGCGTGGTCGGCGACGCCTTGGTGCTCGAGGCCGAGTGCACTGACGTCGTCGTCCGTCTCCGCCGCGAGCCAACCGGGGGCATTGCTGACGTCTTCGTCGACGGCATGCCGGTGGCGACCGTCGACCTCTACCAGCCCGAGGGCTCGGAGAACATCGCCGTCCGCGCGCTGAGCGACCTCCCCTTTGCCCGCCGCGAGGTGACCATCCGGGCGCGGGGCACCGCGCACGCCGACGCCCTCGACCGGTTCATCGTGGTCGAGGGATTCGTCCTCTACGGGCCGCTCGACGCCGGGTTCGATCCGCCGGCCGCGGTCAACTGCGGGAACCCCTACTCCCCGTATCTCGACCGCTGGCTGGAAACGGTCCCGATCGGCGAGCCGGTGCTGGAGTTCGGCGGGGGCGACCGCCGACGGTGCCGGGCCGGCCAGATCAACCTCGAGTACCTGAAGTTCGAGCTGGCCGACGGCTACGCCGACATCCACGCGATTCCCTTTGCCGACGACACCTTCGCCGCCACCTGGAGCCAGGCGGTGTTCGAGCACGTCGACGACCCCTTCAAGGCGGCCGCCGAGCTGGTTCGCGTGACGCGCCCCGGCGGCCTGGTCCTGACCGAGGTCGCCTTCATGCAGCCCCTCCACGCGGTCCCCTACCACTTCTTCAACATGACGACCTGGGGCGTCACCGAGCTGTTCGCCGGTTGCGAGGTGCTCGAATGCGACTGGTTCGGCGAGCTGTCGACGACTGTCGAATGGCTCACCAACGCGGCGGGGCTCGCGACGAAGGTCGACCCGACCGAGCTGGCCGAGGTGTTGGCCAAGGTCCGTTCCTATGACCGGCTCGTCTCCCACGAGGACCTGAAGTCGGTCGCCTCGGCCGTGTACCTCGTGGTGCGCAAGGCGAACTGACCGGCGAGTGCGGCCATCGACGCTCTACGGCCGGGGGTGACCCCGCCCGTAGACTTTTGCCATGAAGGTGCTGGTCGTCGAGGACGACGAGGCGATCTCCGAGCCGCTGACGGAGCGGCTGCGGACCGCGGGATTCGAGGTCTGGCTCGCCCGGAGCGCCGGCGAGGCCCTTCGGTCGCCCCGCCCCGACGTCGTGCTGTTGGACCTCGGACTGCCCGATCGCGACGGCCGGGAGGTCATCACCGAGCTGCGGGCGGCGACCCGTGTCCCCATCATCGTGGTCACCGCCCGAGGCGAGGAGACCGAGCGCGTCGAGGGGCTGAACCTTGGCGCCGACGACTACGTCGTCAAGCCGTTCGGCTTCCCCGAGCTCGTGGCTCGGATCTGGGCGGTCGCTCGGCGGACGAGCGACCGCCGGACAAGCGGCTCTGTCTCGGTCCAGACGCTCGGTGCCCTCGAGATCGACCGGCGCACGAGGCGGGTGACCGTGGGCGGGCTCCCCGTCTCCTGCACGCCGAAGGAGTACGCGATCTTAGAGCTGCTCGCCCGCGACCCCGGTGCCCTCGTCACCCGCCAGACCCTGATCGAGGAGCTCTGGGGCGCGAGCTGGTACGGGACGACGAAGATGATCGACGTCCATATCGCCGCCCTGCGCAAGAAGCTCGAGGACCCCGACGTGATCGAAACGGTGCGAGGGGTGGGCTACCGCCTGGTCGTCGACCGCTCCGGCGCCCGGTGAACCATGCGCAGGCGGCTTGTCGCAGGGTTCATGCTCTTTACCCTCGTCGTGACCGTTGCCCTCGAGGTGCCACTCGGCCTGATCCTCCAGACCCGTCAGCTCGATAGCGCCCGTGCCTTCGTCGGGCGTAATGCGGGCGGGCTCGCCGTGATCGTGGGCGACGCCATCGATCACGGGGAGCCTCGGCGGGCCGTGCAGGTCGCCACGCGGTACCTGCACGAGACCGGCTCGGACGTCGGGATCCTGGTCGTCTCGAACGGCACGGCCCGCTTCCACCTGGGCAGCGCGAACCCCGCCGAGCTCCTCGTGCCGGCCATCGCCAGGTCGGTGAGGAACCCGGCCGCTCCGTCCCACGCCGGCCAGGCCACCGTGGGCACCGTCGAGGTCCTCTATGCGGTCGCGTACGGTTCCACCACGCCATCGCACCCCGAGCGGGTGGTCGTCGTCTTGAGCCAGCCCTACTCGGTGGTCCAGGACGCCGTCAACGACGAGTGGCTCAAGCTCGGGGCCTTCGGTGGTGGCGTGCTCGTGGCGGCGATCCTGCTCGGGCTGCTCATCTCGGCGTCGATGACCCGGCCGCTGTACCACATCGAGACGGCGGTGACCACGCTCGGCGAGGGTGATCTCGAGGCCCGGGCCCCGACCGACCGCGGGACGCCCGAGCTGCGCGCCCTCGCCTCGGCCGTCAACGCGATGGCCGCTCGCCTGGACCGCCTGCTCGGGGCGCAGCAGTCCTTCGCCGCCAACGCCTCGCACCAGCTGCGCACCCCGCTCACTGCGATGCGCCTGCGGCTCGAGCAGGCCAAGACCCGGGTGCCCCCCGACTCGGTCCGTGACATCGAGGCGGCGCTCGACGAGGTGGGCCGCCTCTCACGGATCGTCAACGTGCTCCTCGAACTGGCGCGGAGCGAAGCGACTCAGCCGGACCGGGCCGAAGTCGACATCGGGGCGCTGATCGCGGATCGCATCGACGCGTGGCAGCCGCTCGCCGAGGAACAGGGCCTCAGCCTGGGCTGGGAGATTGGCGACGCCCCCCGGCCCCCGCTCGTCGGACTGGCCCGTCCGGCGACGCTCGACCAGGTGCTGGACAATCTGCTCGCGAACGCGTTCGAGGCGACGGCCCCGGGCGGGAGCGTCAGCGTCGAGGCCCGCGAGCAGGGGGGCTTCATCGAGGTGCGCGTCCTTGACACAGGGCGCGGACTCGCTCCGGGCGATCATGAACGGGCATTCGACCGCTTCTGGCGCGCCGGCGACACGAACCCCGGGGGCTCGGGGCTCGGGCTCGCGATCGTCGAGCACCTGCTTCGGGCCTCGGGTGGCGCGGCGGAGCTGCGCCCAAGAGGCGGCGGCGGGACAGACGCGATCATCCGGGTGCCGACCGCGCGGAGTTCAGCGACCCCGAGGGCCCCGGGCGCCTCGGGGCATGGGGAGCGTCGCGACGCGTGACGGGGCGACCGGCGATGGGGGCAGCTGCCAGCAGACCCACCCGACATGCCCGGCGGGCAGGCCGCCGAGCGGCTCGGCCCGCCAGCGCCCCGCGCTGGCGGTGGGCCAGGTGAGCGGCGAGTCGAGCCGGCGCGGGTCGTAACGCCGTGCGTCGCCGAGCGCCTTGGCCAGGGCCTCCTTGCCCGACCACGCCGAGGTGCACAGCTCGTCACGAGCCCCGAGCCCCATGGCGACCTCGCGCTCGGTGAGGATCGACTCGGCCTCGGTCCCCTCGAAATGGGCCACCGCCTCGAGGTCGATGCCGACCCGGTGGTCGTGCGCGGCGACCAGTGCGAAGGCTCCCGCATAAGAGCGGCTGGTGAAGGGCCGTCCCAGTCGAGCGCTGATCGCCCGGGCCTCGGTCTGGAGCGTGGCGCGGGTTGTCGCCCCACGTCGGTCGGGCACCACCGAGAGCACCAGCAGGTCGGGACCTCGACCCACCTCGGGTCCGAGGGGAAGCCGTTCGACCAGCACAGCCTCGCGGCTCACCAAGCGACGACCGGCGCCCCGTGCCAGCGGGTGTGCGGCGGGACCCGCTCGCCGCGCAGCACCACGGCACGTGCCCCCACCACGCAGCGCTCGCCGACCTCGGAGTCCGGGAGCACGGCCGCCTGGGGACCGAGGGTGGCGCCCGCGCCGAGGGTGATCGGCCCGATCCGCATCACGCGGTCGTGGAAGAGGTGGCTCTCGGGACAGCCCCCGCGGTTGACGACGGCGCCGTCGCCGATCGTCACCATCTCGAACTCGGTGATGTTGAGGCTCTCGATCCACACGTCGCGCCCTACCTTCGCACCCATCAGGCGAAGGTAGGGGCCCATGAGCCGGGTGCCGTAGAAGTCCTCGACCAGCCATCCCCCCGCCAGCACCTCCTGGCAGGAGTTGACGATCTCGTCGCGCCAGACGAAGAAGCTCCACAACGGGTGCTCCCCGGCGCGATAGCGCCCGATGAGGACCCATTTCACGAGCGCAGTGACGGCCACGGCAAGCAACCCCGCAGCGAGCGTGGCCGGCAGCGCAAGAGCGATCAGGCCGCCAAGGCCGAGATGGGTGACGGCCGCGTCCAGGCCCTCGAACATGCCGACGCCGAGTAGGAAGGACACGGTGATCGGGAACAGGATCCGTATCCCGTCGAACAGACATCGGCCCGCGACCAATCTTGGGCTCGGTGCCACCGTCCGCGCGGCATCGAGCGACGGCGGCTGTCGGGGGAACTCGATCGCCGGGGTGCCGAACCAGGAAGTCTGCGCGGGGCAGTCCCTCGGTGGGATGGACTGCACGCCGACCAGACCTCCCTCGCCCAGCCGGGTGCCGCCGTGCAAGAGCGCCGAGTTGCCCACGAAGCTGCCCTCGGCGAGCTCGATCCCTTCGAGGTGCAACCAGCCGTTGCGCTCGCGACCCGCCTTGAACACCGCGTCGTCGGCGACGAAGCACCGCGACGAGAGAGCGACGAGCGGGCTCAATCCGACGGCGGTGGACAGCTCGGCCCGCGGGCCCACCGGGACCCCGGCCAGCCGTGCAAAGTGGCGGGTGTAGATGGTCGACCAGAGCGGAAAGAGCAGCACCCTGCTGTGGCCGAGCAGGTGGGCGTTGGTCCACGTCGCCCACGCAACCTTGCCCGGCCCGTGCCAACCGGGCCGGATCATCCCCCCGACGACCCGCAGCGAGAAGCCGAGCAACAAGACGTAGCTCACGATGAAGACGAGGGCGTAGAGCGGGGCGAGTGCGAAGTAGGCGAGCGACTCGTGCCCGAGGCCCGCCAGGGGGACGCCGAAGGCCCAGAGCACCCCGTAGGCCGGCACGAGGGCAACCAGCGGGAGAATCCCCGCCACCGCGACGCTCGCGGCGTAGGCCCACTTCAGCCCGGGGCGAGCCGCGGGCGGGGGGCTCTCTGGCCAGCCGACACCGGCGTCGCCGATTCGGGCCGCCGGAGCTCCCGACCAACGCTCGCCAGCGGGAACGGTCCCGTTGACCACGGTCCCAGGCTCGACCTCGGCACCCTTCTCGACCGTCGCGCCGGGCATGAGGATCGCTCGCGTCCCCACCCGCGCACCATCGCCGATCTCGACGCGGCCGACGACGAGCTCGGGTCCCTCGATCCACCAGCCGTGCATGTCCACGTCGTCCTCGATGCTCACCCCGGCGCCGATCCGCACGAGCCCGGACGGCGAAGGAATCGTGCCGAGCCGTGACCCGGCTCCGACCTTGATGCCGAGGAGTCGGCTGATCGGCGTCGCCCATGGCGAACCGGCGTACTCATAGACATGGAGACCACCGGCGAGCCGGTCGACGAACCACACCTTGGTCGCGGTGAGCGAGCGGCGTGGGTAGCGGCCCGGGGCGAGATCGCCCAGCAGGAGCCGGCGGGCCGCTGCGACGAGGAGGACCTCGCCCGGCGGGCTGAGAAGGACGAACCATCCGAGGACGAGCCACGGCCAGTCGACCGAGGGCAACGCATGGCGCCGGATGATGTCGTCGAGCGCCAGGAGTAGGACCACGAACCCGCCCGCCGTGCGCAGCATGAGGAGCAGGCCGGCGAGCAGCTGGGCGACCCCCAGCGTCCGCCGGCCGCTCGCGTCGTGGACCTCGGCCTGGCGCGGCGCGCCGAGCGCGTCGAGACGCGCGGCGAGGGCACCGAGCTGGGGCTGCCGGTAGATCTCGGCCACGGCAAATGACGGGTAGCGCTCCCGTAGCTGTGATGCGACCCGTGCCGCCCCGAGCGACGCACCACCGAGGGCGAAGAAGTCGTCGCTCTCCCTGGCCGGACGGACGCCCAGGTGCTGCTCCCAGAGATCGGCCAGGTAGGACGCAGTCGGCCCGAAGCGCACGGGATCCTGGGCTTCCCGTGGCGGAGGCCACGGCAGTGCGCCACGATCGAGCTTGCCGGCCCGTCCACTTGGCAACGCGTCGAGTCGGACCACCACCGGGGCGACGCCGGCGGCCAGGTGCCCGTCGAGCTCGACGCGGACGGCGTCGGGCGCGATGGTGCCGACGTACCAGGCGACCAGGAGGTCGTCGCCGGCCTCGTTGCGTCGGATGCCGGCGGCCGCGCCCGACACCCCGGGGACGGCGTGCAGGCGCGCCTCGATCTCGCCGAGCTCGATGCGCCGTCCGCCGACCTTGACCTGACCATCGAGGCGCCCGAGGAACTCGAGCCCCTCCTCCCCGATCCGCACGAGATCCCCGGTCCGATAGGCACGAGACCAACCGGCTTCCCAGAGCGGCGCGAACTTGGCTCGGTCGAGCTCGGGGTCGAGGTAGCGAGCCAACCCGACCCCGCCGAGCACGAGCTCACCGGGCTCGTCTGGCGGAGCCAGGGCCCCCGCGCGGTCGACGACCGCAGCCGCCCACCCGGGGATCGGCCGCCCGATCCGGACCGGCGCACCGGCAACGACCCGGGCGGCGGTCGAGACCACGGTCGCCTCCGTGGGTCCGTAGGTGTTCCACACCTCGCGGCCAGGGGCCGCGAGCGACCAGCCGAGCTCGTCGGAGCACGACTCACCGCCCAAGATGAGCAGGCGCACGCCGCTCAGATCGCGACGATCGAGCATCGACGCCAGCGTCGGGACCGTCGAGAGGACGCTCACCCCTCGCTCGAGCACGAATGGGCCGAGCTCGGTCCCGGCTCGGACCAGGTTCCGCGGGGCCGGGACGAGGGCCGCGCCGTGGCGCCAGGCCAGCCACATCTCCTCGCAGCTCGCATCGAAGCCGATCGACAGGCCGGCAAGCACCCGATCGCTCGGATCGACGCTGAAGAGCTGTGCCTCGGCATCCACGAAGGCGGCTGCCGCTCGGTGGGCGACCGCGACGCCCTTCGGCCTGCCGGTCGACCCGGAGGTGAAGATCACCCAGCAGTCGTCGTCGGGCTCCGGCAGGCCGACGCGGCCCGAGGGGTCCCGGTGATGTTGGATGCGAAGTCCGCGACCGACCACGGCCGAGACCTGCGCCTCGCTCCAGACCTCCTGGGCCCGCGCCTCGGGGTCGTCCACGTCGACCGGTACGTACGCGGCGCCCGCCCGGAGCACGCCGAGGACGGCCAGATAGAGGTCGCAACACCCGTCGGGGACGCGGATCCCGACCCGATCCCCGCGCCCGATGCCCTCGGCCCCGAGGCGCGCCGCGAGCCGACGGCTCTCCTCGTCGAGCTGACGGTAGGTGAGCCGGCGCCTCCCGTCATCGAGGGCGATCCGGTCGAGGTGGGTGGCGACGCTGGCAAGGAAGACGTCGACGAGCGTCCGAGCGGGCGGGGCCGGCGCCCCGAGGAGGAGGGACGGTGCGCCACGCTCGAGCCCGAGATCGTCGTCTTCGGCCCGGGTGCGCGCATTGGTCTCGACCAGCCGAAGTGCCACGGCTCCATCTTCAATCCATGGAGCCGCCGCCGAGCGCGAAAACGTTTAGCGTTCCGCAAAGTGTCCGTAAAGAATCGGTAAAGGTGGACCCGGACGGCGCGACGAGGCAATGCGGCGCGGCGACCGAGGTCGGATCACACCCCGTGCCGCGGGCCTTCATCCGCTGCCACGAAGCGAGCGATCCGGCGGGCGCGCCCTGGCCAGCGGCGCGAGGCCGCCAAAGGGGGTCCCCTTACCCGGTCGCCGCCTGCAGCGCGCTCAAGACGTCGGGCCCGATGGCCAAGGGACCGCCGAAGACGTACCCCTGGGTGCCCGAGGACAGCGAGGCGAGGTAAGGCAGGATCTCGCTTGGTAGCGGCGCACTTGGGTTCACGATGAGCAGCGGTCCCGAGCGCCCCCCGGTCGCCATGAAGACCCCGCCACCCAGCGCGTCGGTGAAGGTCGCCGAGGTCGCCGCCCCGTACATGGTGGCGGCGGGGAAGAAGGTCGAAGCGACCGCAGCAGAGGTCGCGTAGAGGTCGCTCCCGTAGACCGCGGTCGCCCCGGGGTCGGCCCCGGCTGCCGCGAGCGGCCCTCCGATCGCGTAGCGGACGATCCCGGGGTGGCCGATGATGTAGAGCCCCGTCGCATACGACTGGACGTTCCCGTTGGTGAGCAGGATCGCCGCGTGGTCCTCGATCGCCGCCGGCACCGCCGACAGCGCGTCGTAGTAGTTCGTGCCGGTGGCCTCGAAGATGATCGAGGGGTCCCCCATCTGCTGGGCGATGAGGAAGGCCGTGTCGTACTCGTCGGTGCCCGCTTCGCGGACGACCGTGTAGCCGAGGCCCTGCAGGGTGGCGTCGACATTCGGGTTGATCGCGAGCGTGCCGCCCAGGATGTAGACGGTGCCTCCCGGCGCGAGCACCCGCTGGATCTCGGCCTGGGTACGCGGGTCCAGCGTCGAGGCGATCGGCGCACCCTCGGTCAGCAGCATGGGGCCGTGCACGTAGGCGGCCAGGGGGCCGCCGGCGAGGGCGTCGGAGAAGAAGTCGTCCCGGGCCAGCACCACCGCCGAGGCGGAGTCGCTCGTCGGGAACTCGGCCTGGGAGATGGCGATCGAGGTGCCGATGGGGTCGACTCCGTAGATCTGCGTTGGGAGCGGCGTCCCCACCGACACCTGCGGCGAGCTCGACAGGGCGGCGACCGCGGTGTTGGGCGACGATGCCTCGAAGGCACTGAAGGTGTCGACCTGGGCGCTCAGGGGGGCGACCGATCCCGGCCCGCCCGAGGCGGTCGACCCATAGGCGATCGCGCAACTCCCCCCACTCCCAAGGGTGACCCCGGTGACCTCGACGACCGAGGCACTCAACAAGGTGACGGTCCCGCACGTGGAGGTCGTGTAGCCGGCGGCGGTGGCGGTGAGCGAGGGGGCCGACCAGCCTGCAGCGGTCGGCATCGCGATCTCGAGGGTGCCGCCGCTCACGACGCCCGACTCAGCGACATAGGTGAAGAGCAGGGTGTTGTGCGTCGTGGCCACACCGACGGCAGTCGGGGTCACCGTCATCAACCCCGAACCGTTCGGCGAAACCCCGATGTTGACGTTGGCGCTTGGGCTCGCCGCGGTCGTATCGGCCTGAGTCTTCACCGAAAAGTTCGTATTCGGGTACGAGGCCGCGGCTGGGTTGATCCCATCTGCGATATCAAGGACGAGCGGGGCTGTGGTGGCACCACACCCCGTCAGGTTGATCGTGACCACGTTGGCCGGCGCCGAGACGCTTCCAACCCCACAGGTGCCGAATCCCGCTGCGAGCGTCACCGTAGGTGTGGTCGTCGAGAACGAAAAGTGCGGGTCGAACGTCACGGTGATCGTGGGGGTGCTTCCGAGCGCACCGTACGCACTGGGCGAGAAGGAGATTGCCCAAGTCACTCCCGTCTGCCCAGCGACGTACGACGTGGCGGAGAACCCGACTCCCGAGACGCTCGTCCCGATGATGGTGACCGTGGCCGAGGTCGATTGCGAGTCGAGGCTGGTCTGCACGGTCAACCCAGAGGCATAGGTGCCGGCGCCCTGGTTCGTGATGCTTTCGATGGTCAAGGTGACCGCGGTGCCAGGTGTCACCACGCACGTACCACCACCCAGGGTGATGGTGACCGCTGAGGAGGTGTCGGGAGAACTCGCGACCGTGCACCCGGAGAAGTTGGAACCCAGGACGACCGTCGCGGGAGACGAGGGCAAGGTGAAGTCGCTCGATGGGAAGTCGACCGTGATCGTGCTGCTGGTCACGAGCCCAGATGGAACGGTGAACCCGATCGTCCAGTTGGAGGTGGCGTGCGCCACGTTGGACCCGGGTACGAAGGAGACGCCCGTGACCGTTCCTGCGGCCGCCGCCGGCAGTGCCTGAAGCAACCCGGCGCCGCCGCCGATGACGAGCCCGAGCGCGAGCCCGCTCGCCACAAGGCGCGAGCGCCACCGGTTCCGGCGTGGCGCCGCCGAACAGAGGTTCCTGCGACCGCTCAATCCCTCCATCGGGCCCCCCGTCCTCTCGACGCTGCTCGTCGGCTCTTCAAAGCGCCGAGCGAAGGTCGCCTGGAGAGCACCGAACGTTGCGTGTCCAGACATTAGACATCGATCGCAGCGCGCTCAACGGGCATTCCGTCATGGGAAGAGAAGGACGCACTAAGGACTCTTGAGCGACCCACCGGGCCCCTTCCGAAGCGTCAGGCGACCGGCGCCAGTTGCGCGAGACGGGTCGCCACTGCCGCCTTCACGGCGGGGGCCGAGGCGTGCTCGACGCGTTTGGTGAGCGATCGAATGAGCCCGAGGAAGGTCCGTTCAAAGTATGCACTCGAGTATCCGGCGAGGTGCCGGCCGACCGCCGCCCGCCAGTCGGCCTCGGGAAGGAGCCCGGAATCCGTGGGGATCGTGGGCTGCCCGGGCAAGGCCGGATCGAGATAGTCGGCAAAGGTCCGGATCCTCGACTCGAGCAAGGCAACATCGCCCGTCGGCACGGTCGCTCCAAGGCCCGCCATGATGTTGGGCAGGTTGCCAGCCGCGTAGGCGATGACGAATCTCCCGAAGCCGTAGGCCTCGACCACCGGCACGCAGTAGCCCTCGTGGTAGGACGGAATCACGAGGGCGTCCGAACGTGAGAGCAGATCGCCGAGGGCGGCGTCGTCGGGGGCCCAGACGATCTCGATCGTGTCCGGGTGCGCCTCGGCCGCCCCCTTCATCGCGTCCATGAGGGCGGGATCGGAGAAGCGGGGGTCCCCCGCCAGTGTGAAGTGGCACCGGGTCTCGCCGTCCGAGAGCATCCGCTCGGCCACCTCCAGCATGTCGGCGATGCCCTTGGCCCGGACGAAACGGCCGAGGTAGAGGAAGCGCACGGGGCCGGGGTGGGTATGCAGTGGCGCCACCGGGCCCGAGGGGACGATCGCCGGGGGCAGGTGCAACACAGACAGCTTTTCGTCGGGGACCTCGGCAGCGCGAGCCATCTCGACGTTCAACTCGCTCACACACGCCACATGGGTCGCCCGGAGAAGGTTCCGCCGCTGGTCGTGCGACCGCTGGACGGCCGCTCGCATGGAGGGGACCTCGACGAGCTCAACGGGGGTCGAGTTGTGCTCGATGGCCAGGATCGGCTTCTCGGGGGGGATCAGGTGGATGGATTCGAAGAGCTCGTAGTACATGCCCTCCTCGAAGATGTGGAGGTCCGCGTCCCAGAACTGGTGGTGACCGAGAAGTTGGCCGATCGTCGGGCACTCGATGAACTCGGGACCCGGGTCGTCGATCGACTGGGCGAACACCGTGAGCTCGATCGGCGCCCCGAGGTCGATGAGCCTCCGCAGCGCCTCGAGCTTGTGGAGCAGGCTCCAGGACACCGCGTCCCGTCGGACCACGATCCCGGCATAGAGGGCGATCCGGAGCGCCTTTGTCGAGGTCACTGCCGCTCCCCTGCGGCTCGTGGTGTCAAGCCTCGGAGGTCCCGCTCCGGCGGTAGCCGACGACCTCCATCTCGTAACACATGCCGTTGCGGCGGGCGAAGGCCCGCATGGCGATCTCGGCGAGGCCGGCCTCGGCGAGCAGCGTTTGGATCGAGGCCCGGGAAAACCCGTTGAAGTGGAAGTCCCCCTCGTACTCCTGGGACCCGTAGGTGACCTCGCGCAGTTCCTCGAAGCCAAAGCGGCCGGCCACGTACTCGTTGATCATCGTTTCCATGTCCGGCACCACCGCGACGAAGGCCCCGCCCTCGGCGAGCAGCGACACCCAGTATGGGAGGAGGACCGTGCGCAGCTGCTCGAGGGGAAAGTGCTCGAGCATGTGCGCCGAGTAGATCTCGGCGACGGTGCCCTTCTCGAAGGGGAGGTGCCCGACATCGGCCATCACGTCGATCCCCTCGAGGGCCCTCGCGTCGACGTTCAGGTACTCGGCCTTCTTGACGTGGCCGGCGCCGAGGTTGAGCCGGATAGCGCCGCGCATCCGCTCAAGCTTCTCGGGGTCGAGGATCCGAGACTCGACCTCCTCGTCGTCCACCGCGCCCCGGTGCCCGTAGCGGAGCTCGAAGAGCACCTCCTTGCGGACGAACTCGACCCGTCGGGCCAGCTCATCGACCGAGTTGTCGAGGTCCCGCTCGCCCGAGCGGTCCCCCAGCTGCCCGAGCACGATCGGGAGCGCCCGCTGGAGCCCGTCGAGCTCGGCCCGCACGACGGCCAGCTCGGCGTTGATCCGGCCCAGGTCACGCTGGGTGCGAGCGTCGAGGCGATGGAGCAGGGGCTGGGTGATCGGGCGGAGCGTGGACTTGACCGCTTGCTTCCAGGTCATTGCCGGTCCTCCGTGTCGGCGCGACGAGCGCCTCGCCCTCGGGGATGCGAGGTTACCACCGGAGATTTTGCGCCTTGGCCTGCGAAACTTGCCCTCGTCATGGTGTCGTAACGATCACGCGCGCACATTTCTGCCCCGAGTTCCCAGGTCGCAAGGGGGCCCGATGGTAGAGTCGGTCGCCCACGAGGTCATGTGTGCTTCCATGGCCCACTCCGAGCAAACCACGACGCTCCCAGGGAGGCCGCCTCATGGCTCGACGCTCGCGATTTGTCAGCGCGCTGCTTGTCGCCATCGCAATGACCGGCATGCTCGAGATCGTCGCCCAGAGCGCGGTCTCCTCCCCCGCTGGCGCCGCACTGCCGGGCACGGCCATGCCGCTCCAGGAGTTCGTGAACGACGGGGCGGCCGGGCGCGCCTGGAACGCCTACAACGACACCGCCTCGTCGGCCGGGCCGAACATCGACGGCCGCCCGAGCCCCATCGCGTACCAGCTCACGGCCACCGTCCACATCTACGGCCGGGCCGCCAACGGCGATCTCACCGAGTTCATCAACGACGGGGCCGGAGGGCGCCTCTGGAACTCCTACGACCTGACCCAGATCACCCAGGGCCCGACCATCGCCAGTGACCCCGACGCCACCTTCTACGGGCCGATCGTGCACGTCTATGGCACCGCCTCCAACGGGGATCTCATCGAGTTCGTGAACGACGGGGCCGGAGGGCGCCTCTGGAACTCCTACGACCTGACCTCGATCGCCAACGGGCCGGGGATCGGCGGGGACGCCACGCCCATCGTGAACGGCACCGTCGACCGCATCTACGCCCGCAGCACCAGCGGCGACCTGGTCGAGTACATCAACGACAGCGCGAACGGGCAGCTCTGGAACTCCTACGACCTGACCCAGCTCTCCTCGGGGCCCCAGATCGAGGGCGACCCCAACCCGATCCTCACCGGCTCCACCGTGCACGTCTATGCCGCCTCGACCACCGGGAACCTCATCGAGTTCGCAGGCAGCGGCCAGAGCTGGTCCGCCACCGACATGACCGCCACCACGTCGGGCCCTGCGGTGACCGGCCGTCCCAGCCCCGTCGTGGACGCCAACGGGGTGATCGACGTGTTCGCCCGGAACACGAGCGGCGCCCTCGAGGAGTTCTCGAGCAACAACGGCCACTGGAGCGCCTACAACCTGGGCGGGAGCGTGGTCGGCGACCCCTCGGCGATAACCCAGGGCAGCGCCATCGACGTCTTCTCCCAGGTCTCGGGAGGTGCGCTCGCCGACTTCTCGGGCAGCGCCGGGAGCCAGAGCTACGGCCAGACCAACCTCTCGGCCACCGCCGGCGGGCCGACCATCGGGGGTGACCCCGGGGCCCTCCTCTATCTCGGCAAGTCCATCCACGTGTATGCCGGCGGCCCGCCGCCGGCCACCCCGCCGACGGGGGTCGGCCTCTACGGGCTGGTGCCCGGGGCCCAGACCTCCCAGGCCATCGAGGACAACTGGCCGATCATCGGCGACACCGGGGCGCTCGGCACCCAGACCGCCCCCTACACCGGGATGAACACCGGGGCCGACCTCGCGACCGGCCAGGCCATCGCGGCCTCGGGCAAGCGGGTGACCTGGCTCTCCTTCTGGACGGTGAGCGGCCCGCAGAACGCCGACGGCACGCCGTGCACGACGAGCACCTGCTACTACAACGACGCGGTGGGGGCCGGGCAGTACGTGGCCCATACGATCGACTCGTACGCCTCCCAGGGCCTCGGCCTGAAGCCGGACTGGGTGATCCTGGACCCCGAGGGCTTCCCCGACAACCACTCTGGCCTCGACAGCGGGGCGGGGGCCACCGACGCCAACTGGTCGAGCTTCCTCACCGGCTGGGCCAACGGGATCACCTCGGTCGACCCCTCCCTGCACCCGGGCTTCTACGCCGACCAGTACGAGTACATCACCTTCGACCTCGCCACCATCCAGCTCCCGGCCTTCGTCGCGGTGGCCTTCCCGAGCCCGGTGGCCGAGCTCCCGAGCCCGGCCAACAACGTGGCGGGGTTCATCGCCTTTGGGGCCACATGCCCGGCGTCCTCCGAGGAGAGCACCCTCGCCAACCCGCCCTGGAGCGGCTCGTACAACACGCTCCAGTTCGCCGGCGGTGCCTACTGCGGCCCGTAGGCGCCTCGATACGCTGAGATGGTCGTGGACGGTCCCTCCCCTCCCCGCGCTCGCCGCCGTCGCGCCGGCGCCCTCGTCGGCCTGAGCGTGGCCATGGGCCTGGTCGCAGCCGCCTGCTCGTCGAGTCCCGCCGCGAGCCGCTCGGCAACCACGACGACCAGGCCCGGCCACCGACCCCATCAGGCCACGACGACCACGGCCAGCACGACCACGACGACGGCGCCGCCCGCCACGACGACCGCTCCCCCGGTCCAGTCCTCGAGCGTCCAGATCGTGATCCACGGCTCGGGGGTCGATATCACCTTCGCCAGCTCGGACGTCTCGGGCACGCTCTCGCCCCAGTCCGGAGCGTTCAGCCAGGGCGGGACGGTCTACACCTTCACCATCGCCGGGGTGCAGTTCACCGGCGCTCCGGCGACCTCACCAGGCACGGGGGGCCTCATCGGCTCCGTCACGGTCGCGCAGGGTTCGGGGGGAGCGGCGGTGACCGTCAAGCTCACGAGCCCCGCCGGCAACACCACCTTCGGTCTCGGCCACAACGAGGTCGGGGTCACCTTCTCCTGATCCATCCCTCGGGCGTCACCCCCCGACGAGGTCTCGGGCCCGCCTGACAGTCTCGATCTCACCCTTGTGGCGCTGATCCGTCCTCGCCCGGTGGGCGAGGACGGATCGGATCGATCAGCTCGAGGCGGGCAGGACGACGATCGAGAGATCGGAGTTGCGCGACCCGGCGATGTTGGTCCTGGTGATGAGGCCCTTCGCTCCCTGGTACTCCCCCGTGCCGCCGTTCACGGGCATGGTGGTGATCCCGGAGGCGAAGCTCGCGAGGACCTGGTTGGCGGTCACCTTCGACCCGTTGACGGTGATCTCATAGCTGCACTTCCCCGCCGTCGCGCTCGTGTACGTGCAGGTCAGGCTGTCGGTGGCCATCACCTTGCGGCCGTGCCTGGTGTGGGAGCCGGCGTAGGCCTTGTCGACGACGCGGAGCGAGTCGCCCTCCGCCGGCGTCGTGCCTGCGTGCAGGGTCTTTCCGGACGCCGACTTCAGGATCATCGTGGTGGGCTTCACGAAGTAGGTGAGCGTGACCGCATGCCCGAGCGGAGGGGCCTTCTTTGTCACCGGATGGCGAGGCTTGAGCCGGCCTGCGGTCTTGTCGGTCGCCTTGTGCTTTGGCGCCTTGGAGGCCCCTGCTGGCCCGGTGCAACCGAGCAGGGTGAGAGCCGCCGAGCCTGCGGCGATCCAGGGGATGGGACGCCCGATTGACGAGAGGGCGCGACGAGAACGAGGGTGCATTGGATTGCCTCCGGGAGAGAGCTCGACCGTGGGTGACTCGATCCTATAGGGGGGTCCCCGATGTCGCGCTCGCCCCATTTGCGCTGGGCCACCACGAGCAAGGCCTCCTAAACCCGTCTGGGGGCAAGGTGGTGGTCCCTAGCCCATCTCTAGCCCCGGGTTCGGAACCTGCTGGGGGAGCACCCACTCCGCCCTGAGCGGACCCGGGGCCATCCCGGCCGATGGGCTCCAGGCGCCCATCGGCTACCCCGACGCGCTCCTAGCCGACCGCCTGCTGGAGCGCCGTAAGCACGCTCGGTGCGATCGCAAGCGGGCCGCCGAACACGTAGCCCTGGGCGCCGTGGGAGAGGCTCGCCAGGTAGGGAAGGATCTCAGCGGGCAGCGGGGTATTCGGATCCACGATCAGCAACGGCCCCGAGCGCCCGCCGGTCGCCATGAAGACGCCACCACCAAGGGCGTCCGTGAAGGTCGCCGACGTCGCGGCGCCGAAGATCGTCGCCGACGGGAAGAA
>DAHUYG010000010.1 GCA_027315315.1 Acidimicrobiaceae bacterium
CACCAGGTGCGGGTCGGTCACGATCTGGACGTCGGCCCCGGCGAGGGCGATGAGGCGATCGGCGACCTCGGACACCGCGACGTCGCGGCCCGAGCACAGGTTGTAGACGGCGCCCGGGCGCCCGCCGGTCACGAGCATCCGGTATGCCCGCACGACGTCGCGCACGTCGGTGTAGTCGCGCCGCGCCGTGAGCGTGCCGGCCGCGATGGTCCTCTCGCCGGATCGCTGGGCCTCGACGACGCGCTTGGCGAACGCCGACACGGCGAAGGTGGGCGCCTGCCCGGGGCCGGTGTGGTTGAACGGGCGGACCACCACCACCGGCTGGTCCCATCCCCGCCAGGCCTGGAGCGCGAGCTGCTCGGCGGCGGCCTTGCTCGCGGCGTACGGGCTGATCGGTGCGATGGGGGTCGACTCGTCGATGGGGAGGGCGTCGGGATCGACGTTCCCGTAGACCTCGGCCGAGGAGACCACGAGGGTCACCGGGACCGGTGAGACCGCCCGGGCCGCCGCCAGCACCCCCGCCGTGCCGAGGACGTTCACCCGGAGCACCTCGGCGGGGACCTCCCAGGACTGCCCGACGTGGCTGAGCGCGGCCAGGTGGTAGATCGCCTCGGGGCGGGCCTCGGCCACGGCTTCGCCGATGGCTGCGCCATCGGCGACGTCGACCTCCATGTCGATCGAGGTGACCTCGTCGCCCGCCGCGAGCAGGTGGTCGCGCAGGTGCCGGCCGACGAATCCCGCCCCGCCCGTCACGAACGCACGCACGAGTCGGACCCTACCGAACGCCACGCAGGCGATCTCGTTCCGGGCGCGCCGTCACGGTCAGCGGCCGGGCGGCCCGGCCCGGCGCCCGCCTTCCTGGGCAACCCTCAGCGCCGGCCGGCCCCGATCTCGTAGGCCTCGACGTGCCGTTGGGCCGAGAACTCCCATGTCATCGGGGCGACACGGGCCAGCCCGCCCCGGCGGCGCTCCTCGATGTCCGGACCACCGGCCAGTGCCGCGTCGAGGGCGGCCGCCAGCGCGAGCGGGTCCCCCGACGTCACGCAGAGGGCGGCGTCGCCCGCCGCGTCGGCCATCGGCGTCCCGGCCGAGGTCACGAGCGGCGTGCCGCAGGCCAGCGCCTCGAGCGCCGGCAGGCCGAAGCCCTCCCCAAGCGAGGGGTAGGCGGCGACCCGGGCGCTGCGCAGCAGGGCCGGCACCGCGTCGTCGGGGACGTACCCGGTGACGAGGACCCGATCGGAATGGCGCGACGAGGCGAGCGGGCCGAGCGCGTCGCCCCACCCGGGCTGTCCGGCGAGGACCAGGAGCGCGTCGCGATGGGCGTCTGCGACCCGGTCGAACGCGTCGAGGAGCACCCCGATCCCCTTCCTCGGCTCGAGCGTCCCGACGAAGGCGACGAGCGGGCGATCGGCGGCGATCCCGAGCTTCGCCAGGGCCGACGCGTCGGACCCCGGGGCGGGCTCGGCCGGGGTGAACCGGTCGTGGTCGACGCCGTGGGGGGCGACGACGACCGGCGCGACGGGGTGGCACAGCGCGTCGAACCGCTCGGCGGTCGCCTCGCTGACACAGATGACGGCGGCCGCCCGGCGCGCCGCCACCTCGATGGCGCGACGGAAGAAGCGCACCTTGGTCGGCTCGTGCCACTCGGGATGGTCGAAGTAGGTGCAGTCGTGCACGGTGACGACGACCGGCAACCGGGCGCGCTCGGGCATCGTGTAGTGGAGCCCGTGGTGCACGTTGACCCCGAGGGCATCCAACCGCCTCGGCATCGCCGCCTGCTCCCAGGCGAGGCGGAGGGGACGCGGTCCGGGGGCCGCGCCGAGCACCGTGGCGCCCGGTGCCCGCTCGCGCCAGCGCCGCGTGTCGTTGCGGCGCGAGACGAGGACGATCGAGACATCCCGTCGCCTGGCGAGCGCCGCCGAGATGGCGAGCGCGTACTGGCCGGCGCCGGCGGCCCGGGCGGGGATGGCCGTGACGTCGAGGGACACCGCAAGCGGTCGGTCGCTCACGCGAGCGCTTCCCAAAGTTCGAGGTGCGCGCGGGCCGTCGCCTCCCACGTCCGCTCCCCGACAAGCGCGCGGCCGCGGGCCACGAGCGACCGTGCGAGCTCGGCGTCGCCCACGACCCGCACGAGGGCGGCCGCGATGGCCGGGACGTCGATCGGGTCGACCACCAGGGCGGGGGGCTCGCCGGGCGCCTCGGTCACGCTCGGGACCGCCGAGCTCACGACGACCGGGGCACCCGCCGCCATCGCCTCGAGCGGCGGGAGCCCGAACCCCTCGGCCAGCGGGACGTAGACGAACGCCGCCGCCCCCGCGTAGAGGCCCGAGAGGGTGGCGCCGCCGACGCGTCCGAGCCCGACGACGCCCTCGGCCTCACCCAGGTCCGCCCCGGTGTCGCCCCAGCCGGTCGGCCCGGCCACCACGAGGGGCATCGCCTCGGGGAGCTCGCGGCGCGCCTCGCGGTACGCGTCGAGGAGGCGAGCGAGGTTCTTGCGCGGCTCGAGGGTGGAGACGGTGAGCAGATAGGGGCCCTCGACGCCACAGGCCCGCAGGGTCGCCGCCGCCCCGGTTCGGTCGGGCGCCGGGAGGTGGTCGGCCCCCTCGGCGATGACCCGCACGGCGGCCCGGTCGGCCCCCGCCGAGGCGAGCGCCGCGCCCACCGCCTCGGAGGGCACGACGAAGGCGTCGGCCCGCCGCAGCGCGCGCCGCAGGGCCGCCTCGTGCCAGCGCCGCCCCCGCCTCGTGGTCGACCCGGGATGGCTGCGCCAGGCGAGGTCGTGCACCATCACCGCCAGCCGCTCCCCGTCTCGGGCCGCCGGCGTGGCGAGCGACACCCCGTGCACCACGTCGAACCCGCCCGGCGCCCGGATGAGCCCGAGGTCCCAGCCCCGGGTGAGCACGCGCGAGTCGAGGTGCACGGCGCGCATCGGCAGGCCCAGCTCGGCCAAAGGGTCCGGTTCGGCGTGGCTCGCGTGGAGCGCGAAGGCGAAGCGCTCCTCGCCCTTGCACGCCCGGATCCCGCCCAGGAGCCCGCGCGTGTAGGTCCCGATGCCACCGGGCACCGCCCGGCGCAGCTGCTCGACGACGAGGAGGACCGAGGGGTGCCCTGCGCTCATCGCGCCCGTGCGCCCGCCGCCTCGGCGTAGAGGGCTGCGAGACCCTCGGCGCAGGCCTCCCAGCTGAACGCAGCGGCGCGGCGCCGGCCGGCCTCGGCCAGGGCGGCGGCCCGCTCGTCGGAGTCGAGGACGTCGGCCAGCGCGCCGGCCAGCGCCGAAGGGTCGCCCACCGGCACCAGCGCGGCCCCCTCCCCCACCACCTCGGGGATCGCGCCCGCCCGCGTCGTGACCACCGGCACCCCGGCCGCCATGGCCTCGAGCGCGGGGAACCCGAAGCCCTCGTAGATCGAGGGGTAGGCGAGCACCCGGGCGCCCGCGAGCAGCGGACCCGCTGCGGCCTCCTCTACCCAGCCGAGCCGGACGATGCGCCCGGAGAACGCGCTGCGATCGATGGCGTTCCGCAGCGCGGCCTCGCCCCAGCCCGCCGGCCCGCCCAGCACGAGCCAGACGTCGGGGCGGTCGCCGGCGAGCTCGTCGAACGCCGCCACCAACCCCGGCAGGTCCTTGCGGGGCTCGGCGGTCGCCATCGACACGATGTAGCGGCCGATGCCCGGCGGCAGGTCGACCGGGGCCGCGGCGCCGGCCGAAGCGCGCACCGGGATCCCCGAGTGCACCGCGCGCACCCGGGCCGGATCGGCACCGAAGGCCTCGACGACCTCGGCCGCGACGAACTGCGAGGGCGTGTGCACGAACGCGCCGTCGTCCAGCGCCCGGCGGATCAGGGCGGGATAGCGAAGCGTGGGCGCATCGCACATCTCGGGGAAGCGCCCCACCGTGAGGTCGTGCACCGTCAGCACCCGCCCGGCCCGCCTCGCCGGGGGGACCACGAAGTTGGTGCCGTGCACTACGTCGAGGCGACCGACGAACCACTCGACCGGCGGCCAGCCGGCGCTGCGCCATGCGAGCTGCAGCGCGCGGGCGGGCCTGGCCCGTTGGCCCGATGCGACGCCCGCCGGCAGTGCGTCGGCGATGCGCCCCCGCCGGTGCCAGCTCACCGCGAAGGCACGCACCGAGACCTCGGGGCGATGCGCCAAGGCGCCCAGGGCACCCCGGCAGAACTCGCCGACCCCGGTGCGCCGACCGATGAGCGGCGTCGCGTCGAGCGCCACCCGCAGCCGGCTCCCGTCCCCCACGCGAGGAGCCTTGCACACGGGTTCACCGGGACTTCTCCCGCGCCGCCCCGCCGTTGCCCCGGCGCGCCCCGGGGGCCGGGTGCCCGGGACGAACCGGGCGCCTGAGGGATGGCGTGGAGGACGGCTCGGCGGCCCGCGTAGTCTGCTCCGATGCTCGTGGCACTGGCGGGCGGCGTCGGGGCCGCCAAGCTGCTGAGCGGGCTGGCCGCCGTGCACGATCCCTCCGAGCTCACCGCGGTGGTGAACACCGGCGACGACCTGGTCCTCCACGGCCTGCACATCTGCCCCGACATCGACAGCGTGACCTATGCGCTCGCCGGGCTCGACAACAAGACGACCGGTTGGGGGGTCGTGGGTGAGACCTGGACGGTGGCCGAGAACCTGCGGGCCATCGGCGGGGTCACCTGGTTCCAGCTGGGCGACCGCGACCTGGCCACCCACCTCTTCAGGACCCAGCGCCTCTCGGAGGGGGCCACCCTGAGCGAGGTGACGGCCGAGCTCGCGAGGGCCCGGGAGGTCGCCACCCGGCTGCTCCCCATGTCCGACGACCCGGTGCGCACCTGGGTCACCCTGGCCGACCCGCCGCCGGGCGCAGCCGGCGAGGTCGCGTTCCAGGACTACTTCGTCCGGCTCGCCCACGACGTGGCGGTCGCCTCGATCCGCTTCGAGGGGGCCGCGGCCGCAGCGCCCGCACCGGGGGTCCTCGATGCGATCGCATCGGCCGAGCGGGTGGTCTGCTGCCCGTCGAACCCGGTGGTCTCGATTGGGCCGATCCTGGCCGTGCCCGGCGTCCTCGACGCGCTGGTCGCCCGCCGCGACGCCGTCGTGGCCGTCTCGCCGATCATCGCCGGGGCGGCCCTGAAGGGCCCGGCCGATCGCCTGCTCCGCGAGCTCGGCCACGAGTCGAGCGCACTCGGCGTCGCCCGCCTCTACGCCCCGTGGGCCGCCACGCTCGTCATCGACGAGGCCGACGCCGCGCTCGCACCGGCGATCGAGGACCTCGAGATGCGCTGCATCGTGGCCCCGACGGTGATGTCGGACCCCGCGACGGCCGCCGCCCTCGGGGAGGTCGTGCTCGGCGCCTGAGCCCGGCGGCGCCTCAGCCGGCCCGTGCGGCGAAGAACGCGAGCACCGAGGCGAGCCCGTCGGCGAGCGGGGTGAAGGGTTGCCAGCCGAGCTGCATGCTCGCCCGCTGCGGGTCGAGCGCGCTGCGCCGCACGTCGCGCGGTCGGGGCGGCCCGTGCTCGGGCGCCGCCTCTTCGTGGGCCGCCTCGGCCAGGAGCCGGTGGATCTCGTTGACCGAGGTCTCCTGGCCGCTCCCGATGTTGCACACGAGCCCGCCGCCCCGCGCCGAGGCCCGCACGAACGCGTCGACGACGTCGTCGACGTAGACGAAGTCGCGGGTCTGCTCCCCGTCGCCGTCGATCCTGACCGGCTGGCCGGCCAGCAGTCGCTGGGCGAAGATCGCCACGACCCCCGACTCGCCGTGGGGGTCCTGGCGGGGCCCATAGACGTTGGCCAGCGCGAGCGCCACGAACTCGAGGGCGTGCATCTCCCGGTAGGCGACGAGGTAGTCGAGTCCCGCCTTCTTGGACACCCCGTAGGGCGAGAGCGGCCGGTGCGGCTCGGTCTCGAGGATCGGCAGCTTGGCGGCGTCCGGCTCGCCGTAGAGGGTCCCGCCACTCGCCGCGAACACGACCCGCTCGCTGCCGGCGGCCCGGGCCGCCTCGAGCAGGTTCAGGGTCCCGAGCACGTTCACCTGCGCGTCGAAGACCGGTGCGGTGATCGAGACGGGCACCGACGCCTGGGCGGCCAGGTGGAAGACCACCTCGGGGCGCCGCCGGGCCACGAGGTCCACCAGCTCGGGGGCGCAGATGTCGAGCTGGTGGATCCGGAGCTGCTTGCCGCCGGTCGCCCGGGCCTCGGCCAGGTTGCCGAGCGAGCCGGTCGAGAGGTCGTCAACCACGTCGACGTCGTGCCCCTCGGCCAGCAACCGGTCCACGAGGGCCGACCCGATGAACCCCGCACCGCCCGTCACCAACGCCTTCATCGACGCCCCGCCTCGTCGGGCACCTTGGCCCCGGCCACGATGCGACCGGCCTCGAGCTCGACGCCGAAGCCGATCACCGAGCCCGGTTGCACCCTGCATGCTGCTCCAAGCACGGCCCCGGCGCCGATGATGCTCCCCTCGACGCTCGCCCCCGGGCCGATCCGGGCTCCGGGCATCACCACCGAGTCGAACAACCGGGCCCCCTCGCCCACGCTCGCCGCGGCGCCGAGCACCGAGCGCGAGACGACCGCCCGGCGCCGCACCGTGGCGCCTGCGCCGACGAGGCTCGATCCCGTGAGCTCGCCGTCGACCGCCGGGGCGTCGAGGCGCCAGCAGCCATCCGTGCCCCGGGTGGCCCCTGGGCACGGCGGCCCGGGCCGCCTGGACTCGAGCAGGTCGAAGTTGGCCTGCAGGTACGCGGCCGGCGTGCCGGTGTCGAGCCAGTAGGCCGGGTCGGCCATCGCGAACAGCCGGCCCTCGGCGGCCATCTCGGGAAAGGTCACCCTCTCGATCGAGACCCGCTTGCCCAAGGGGACCCGGGCGAGGAAGGACGGCTCGAAGACGTAGGTGCCGGCGTTGATGAGGTTGGTCGGGGCCTCCTCGATGCTCGGCTTCTCGACGAAGGCGAGCACCCGGCCCTCGTCGTCGGTGCTGACGACGCCGAAGCGCGACGGGTCCTCGACCGGATACAGGCGGATCGTCCCCTCGGCCCCCCTCGAGCGGTGGAATTCGACGAGCGCCCCGACGTCGAGGTCGGTCAGCACGTCACCGTTCACGACGACGAAGGTGTCGTCGATCCCGGCCTCCCCGGCTGCGTAGCGGACGGCCCCGGCGGTGTCGAGGGGCTCGGGCTCGACCACGTAGGTGAGGCGCACCCCCGCCGCCACCCCGTCGGGATAGGCGTCCTTGAAGGCGCCGGGGAGATACTGGAGCGAGAGGACAGCCTCGTCGACCCCGTGGCGCCCGAGGTGCTCGACGACGCGCTCGATCATCGGGCGCTCGGCGATGGGCAGCATCTGCTTGGGGACGCTGTAGGTCAGCGGACGCAGGCGGGTGCCCTCGCCCCCGACGAGCACGACCGCCTTCACTTCGTTGTGGTGGTGGTCCCGGTCGGCGCGGTGGTGGTCGTGGTGGCGCCCGGCGCGGTCGTCGTCGTGGTCGCCGGCGCGGTGGTCGTGGTGGTGGTCCCGTTGCTCACGGTCCCCGACAGCACGATCACGCCGTTCACCGTCGTCGAGGGGGGCTTCGGGAGCGTGGTGACCGAGGCCGGCACGAAGCCGACAGTGATGAGGGTTCTCGCGCCGATCTGCAGCGTGGAGGGATCGCCGGTCGTGAGCGTCCCCGAGGTGGCGACGGGATTCGGCCAGACCTCGTACTTGAGCACCCCGGCCTTGCCCGCGTACTTGGTCCCCGCCCCGCACTTCTCGCCCACCCGGTAGGTCTTGTGCTTGGGCACCGTGATGGCGTGCGCGCTGAGCGCGATGCCCTTGTAGCTGTCGAAGAACAGCCCGAGCGTCGCGTGGCTGCCGGCCTCAGAGGGGCTGAGCGGCGAGACGTTCAAGACGCCGTGCCCGATGGTGGTGATCGCCGGGACGATCGTGTTGGTGCTGGCCGGGAGGGGCTTTTGCACGGTCCCGCAGATGTCGATGGAGAGGCCGGCGAAGAGGGTCTGGCCCACCTTGGGGAAGGTGCTGGTCGACGTGGAGGGGTGCTGGTACTCGTAGCGGGAGTAGACGACCGAGGCGATGCCCACGAGCACGATGAGCACGAGCGCGGCGTACCAGTTGACCGGCACCTGGCCGCGATAGGTGCGCCCGCCACCGGTCGCGCCGGCGCGGCTCACCCACTTTCCGGTGGAACTCCGAGGCATGGCGGGAGAGAACCCTAGTGCCTGGGCGCTGGGGCACCTCGTCTGCGGCTGAGCGAGCGGTAGAGCGCAGCGGTCTTCGGGTGGACCGCTGCCAGGTCAAATGCACCGAAGGCACATCCGCCGCCGCCCACGTGGGCGAGGAGCTCCCCCATCACCCGCTCGACGCCGGCCGGGGTCCCCTGCCGGTCGGCGCACAGAAGGAGGCGCCGGTAGAGGCGCTCGTCGTAGGGGCTCGCGGCCAGGCCCCGGCGGGCGGCCGCCGCCGCCAGCGATGGGCGGCCCCGGCGCAGGCGGGCGTCGACGAGCCGGCAGGCGAGGCCGGCCACCCGGTCCTCGATCTCCGCTGTGATCCCCTCGAACACCGCCCACTCGGCGTTGCGCAGCCCCTCGAACGGCCGTCCCCGCACAAGCTGGACGGCCGCGTCCCAGTCGTCGGGGTCATCGGAGCGGGCGAGGGCCTGGAACCGCCGCCAATCGGTGGTCACGGTGCGGCCCAGCTGGAGGCGGCCGTGGGCGCGGGGCAGATGGTCGCGTCCGGACGCCGAACGCCCGAGCGCCCGGCGAGCCGCCGACGCGGTCGAGTGGAGCGTGGCCGGCGCCATCAGGCGGTCGGGCCACAGCGCGGTCGCCCAGGTGTCGTTCGCGGCCCCCGCCGGGTGCAGCGCGAGATAGACGGTGAGCTCGAGTGCGGCCGACCGGGCGAAGGACCCGGCCAGCCCCCGCACCTCGGTCGGCCCGAGGACCGCCACCTCCACCTCGGCGACGGCGGCCCGACCGGGCGCGCGCAGCACCCCCGCCCCGCTCGGGATCGCCCGTTCGATCAGCATCGGGGCTGAACGGTCGGCGGACCCGTCACGACGGCACAGTCCGGACGGACCGGTAGGAGACGGACCGGCCGCTCGTGTCCCCACCGTCGTGCCGGGTCCGACCAGCCGCCAGCACGTCGATCGTGCCCCTTGGACCTCCCGCCCGCCTTGCCGGGGACCTCACTGTGCTTTGCCCAGCTGACAAGCTCTTGATGTGCCAGCGAGCAACGGGACCATCGTGGTCATCGAGGACGATCCGAGCATCGCCGACCTGGTCGACATGTACCTGCGGCGCGAGGGCTTCCGGGTGATCCAGACGACGTCGGGCGAGGACGGCCTCGAGGCGATCGCCCGGGAGCGCCCCCGCCTGGTCGTCGTCGACGTCGGACTCCCCGAGAAGATGGACGGGCTCGAGGTGTGCCGGTCGCTGCGGGCCACGAGCGACGTGCCGGTCGTGATCCTGACTGCCCGCGACAACGAGGTGGACCGCATCATCGGACTCGAACTCGGCGCCGACGACTACGTGACCAAGCCCTTCTCGCCGCGCGAGCTCGTGGCCCGCATCAAGGCCATCCTCCGTCGCGCCGAGCCCACGACCCGCCGCGAGGCGACGCTCCTGCGCGTGGGCGAGGTCGAGATCGACCTCGCCAGGCACGAGGCCCGGGTGCGCGGCGCCCCGGTCGCGCTCACTGCGCGGGAGTTCGACCTGCTCACCTACCTCGCCGAGAACGAGGGCCTGGTCCTGAGCCGCCGCCAGCTGCTCGACGGCGTCTGGGGCCTCGACTGGGTCGGCGACGACCGGACCGTCGACGTGCACGTGCGCCAGCTGCGCAAGAAGCTCGGCACCGAGCTCCCGCTCTCCACCGTGTGGGGCGTCGGGTACCGGCTCGGCTGAACGTGCGCCGGCACCTCATCCCCCTCGTCATCGTGGGCACGGTCGTCGTGATCGTGGCGGCGTCGGGCGCCAGCATCTGGGTCCTGGCCCGCCAGTCTGCCCGCACCACCGCCATCAACGAGGTGCGGGCGAGCGCCCGGGCCTTCGGCAGCACGGACGGCGGCGTGCTTCCCGTCGGCCAGGTCGTCGTGAAGTCGGCGACCGCGGCGGCCGAGAAGCGCTCGCTCGACCACCAGCTCCGGCTCCTCCGGCGCCTGATCGGCGCAGCCGCCCGGGTAGATAGCGCCCGGCTCTACCCGATCTCGGGCACCTCGGTCGCGACCACCGGCGGCCCCTCGGCGGTCCCCGCCGTCGTGCTGCGCGAGGTCGCAGCGTCGGGCGCGATCGGCTCGTCCACGGTGCGGGCCGGGTCGAGCGGGCCCTCGGCCTGGGCCGCCGAGGCCGTGACGCTCCAGATCATCGTGCACGCCCCCAAGCGTTCCCGGGTCCTCTCGCTCAACTTCGTCCTCGCGCTCACCCGGGCGATCGGCGCCACCTCGTTCTCGGGGGACTTCGTCGTGGTGGCCCTCGCGGTGGTGCTGTTCGCGATCGTGGTGAGCGTCGCGCTGACCCGACGCATCACCGGGCCGCTCCGTCGTGCGGTGGCGACGACCGAGCGGATCGCGGGCGGCGACCTCGAGGCCAGGGTCGGGCGCCGGCCCGGCGGCATCCCCGAGATCGCCTCGCTCGCCGACTCGATCGACGCCATGGCCGAGAGCCTCGGCCACCTCCGCAACGCCGAGCGTCAGTTCCTCCTCTCGGTCTCCCACGAGCTGCGCACCCCGCTCACCGCCATCCGGGGGTACTCCGAGGCCATCTTGGACGGGACCGCCACCGATCCCGCACAGGCCGCGGCCGTCATCGGCAACGAGTCGCGCCGCCTCGAGCGCCTCGTCGGGGACCTGCTCGATCTGGCCAAGCTCGACGCGCGCACCTTCTCGTTCCATCTCCGGACCGTGAACGCGGTCGAGGTGCTCGAGGAGGTGGCCGAGGAGCTGCGGCCGCTCGTCGACGGCGCCGGGCTTGGGCTCGTCGTGCACGCCCCCGCCGATGCGATCCTGGCCCGCGTCGACCCGGACCGCCTCGACCAGGTGCTGGCCAACATCGTCGAGAACGCGACCAAGTACGCGCGCTCGGCCATCGTCCTCGGCGCGAGCGCAACGAACGGGACGGCGCGCCTCGTGGTCGAGGACGACGGGCCGGGCATCGCCCCCGAAGAGGCGGGCCGCATCTTCGAGCGCCACTACAGCGCCGATCGCCACGCCCGCCCGGGGCGACCGAGGGGCTCGGGCCTCGGTCTCGCCATCGCCTCGGAGCTCGCCGGGGCCATGGGTGCCACCGTTTCGGTGGAGTCGCCGGTGACAACGGCCGGGGGGACCCGGATGGTGGTCACGGTGCCCACCTGCGAGCCCTCATAGTTCCCTCACATCCCCCACACGGTCCCCTGACCCTGGCCTGGCTGACTTGATGACAGGCCGGGAAGACCGGCGAGGTCGAGTGCCCCCTCCGACACCCAGCGTCGGACTCGACCCGAGACAGGAGAGATGCAATGCACACCAAGATGAGCAGGATCCGCCGGATCGCCCTCGGCGGCGCCGTCGTGCTCGGTTCGGCAGGGATCGGCGGCGCGAGCTTCGCGGCGCTGAGCGGCGGCGGCGCCTCCGCCGCCAGCTCCACGAACACCCCGGCGACCGGCACCCCGGCGACCGACACCCCGTCGGCCAAGGGCCACAGGGTGCACCAATTCATCCGCCGCCACACGGTCGACGCGACCTTCACGATCAAGACCAAGAACGGCTATGAGACCCTCGACCTCGCGAGGGGCACGGTCGGGTCGATCTCGCCGACCTCGATCACGGTGGACTCGCCGAACGGCTCGACGCTCACCGCGTCGATCACCTCGGCGACCAAGTTCCACAACACGAGCGTGAACCAGCTCGCGAACGGCGACAAGGTCGGCGTCCTCGCCTCCAACGGCGTGGCCCGGTCGATCAGCGCCCCCAAGGCCGCGGCCCCCGGCGCGACCAGCTGAAGCCCGTCCCGCCCGTTCCGGGCGGGGATGTGACCGGGGCCGCCCGGATCGGGACCATGGCGGGAGCACCCGCCGTCGGCGTCCGAGCCGGGCGGCCCCGCCGCGTCCGTGGGGTGACCTCCTGAGCGAGGGCCACCCCTGTCTAACCTGGCGTGGTGGTCCAGGAGCTGGGTACCGAGTCGGGGGATGGGAAGGCCGTCGGTCATTCCCGCGCCGCGCTGAACGGGCCGGCACACGACGACACCCTGCGGCCGCGCTCGGCGATGGCCATCGTGGCCGCGCTGCGCCCCCGCCAGTGGGTCAAGAACGTCTTGGTCTTCGTGGCCCCCGCCGCGGCCGGCCGCCTGGGCGACGCCGCGATCTGGGGGCGGGCCTTCGCCGCGTTCGCGATCTTCATCGCCGTCGCCTCGGGCATGTACCTCCTGAACGACGTGCTCGACATCGAGGCGGACCGTCTGCACCCCGAGAAGTGCGAGCGCCCGGTGGCCGCCGGTCTCGTCTCGATCCGCCAGGCGCTGTCGGTCGGCGCCGTCCTCGTGACCGCCGGGCTCGTCGCTTCGTGGTTCACCGCCGGATGGCGCTTCCTCGTGGTCCTGGCGCTCTACGTCGCGATCAGCGTCGCCTACAGCGTCTGGGTCAAATACCTGGCGGTGGTCGAGCTGGCGTCGGTGGCCTCGGGCTTCGTGCTGCGCGCGATCGGCGGTGGGGTGGCCACCCACGTGCCGCTCTCTGACTGGTTCCTCGCAGTCACCTCGTTTTCAGCGCTGTTCATCGTGACCGGCAAGCGCTACGCGGAGTACCACCATCTGGGCGAGGCCCGCGACGAGCACCGGCTGGTGCTGCGCGAGTACACGCCGACCTTTTTGCGCTCGGCGCTGACCATGACCGCGACCGCGGCGGTCACCACCTACTGCCTTTGGGCCTTCGACCGCACCGGCCTCCAGCACCCCGGATACACGGCCATCTGGATCGAGCTCACCGTGGTGCCCTTCGCGATCGCAGTCCTCCACGTGCTCAGGATCATCGACGCCGGGGGCGGCGCGGCGCCCGAGGACCTGGCCCTGCGGGACCGCTGGATCCAGGTCTTCGGCGCGTGCTGGCTGGTGTTCTTCTTGATCGGCATCTATGCCTGAGCGCGTTGCGGTCGACCCGGCGCCGACGACCGGTGCGGGTCGGGGCTCGGTCGGCGAGCGACCGGGCGACGCCCGGCTGCTCGCGGGGTGGGGGCGCACCTCGCCCACCATCGCCCGGGTCCTCGAGCCCGACTCGGCGGCCGCGGTCGACGCCCCGCTCTCGGGCGAGCGACGGGGCTGCATCGCCCGCGGGCTCGGACGCAGCTACGGCGACGCCGCGCAGTGCGCCGGGGGCGTCGTGCTCGACACGCGGCGCCTCGACGCCATCGGCGAGATCGACGCCGAGACCGGCGTCGTGGACGTGGGAGCCGGGGTGAGCCTCGACCGCCTGCTGCGCGTCGGGCTGCGCGACGGCTGGTTCATCCCTGTGTCGCCGGGCACCCGGCAGGTCTCGATCGGCGGCGCCATCGCCGCCGACGTGCACGGCAAGAACCACCACCGCGACGGCAGCTTCTGCAGACACGTCTCCTCGATCACGCTCCACACGCCCGGGGGCGTCCACGAGGTCGGGCCCGAGGCGGACCCCGAGCTCTTCTGGGCGACGGCCGGGGGCATGGGGCTGACCGGCGTGGTGACGAGCGCGCGCGTCGCCATGCGCCGGGTCGAGAGCGCGTGGATGCGGGTGGACACCGAGCAGCATGGGGACATCGACTCGCTCATGACGGCACTCGAGCGGGTCGACGCCTCGCACCGGTACTCGGTGGCCTGGGTCGACTGCTCGGCGAGCGGTCGACAGCTCGGGCGCGGGATCCTGGATGCCGCCGACCATGCGGCGGCATCCGAGGTGACCGGCAGGCGGGCCGCGCGCCTCCTGCGGCCTCCGCCCGAGCGCGCCCTGAGCGTCCCGCCGATCGTGCCGCGCTGGGCCATCAACCCCCTCACGGTGGCGGCCTTCAACGAGGCCTGGTTCCGCAAGAGCCCGTCTCGACCGGGCCACCTGCGCCACCTGAGCGGGTTCTTCCATCCGCTCGATGCCCTGGCCAACTGGAACGTCGTGTTCGGCCGGCGCGGCTTTCTCCAGTACCAGTTCGCAGTCGACGACGCGCATCGCGAGCTCGTGCCCCGCACCCTCGAGCTATTGCAGCGGGCCAGGTGCCCGGTCACGATCTCGGTGCTCAAGCGCTTCGGTCCGGGGGACCCCGGCCCGCTCAGCTTCCCGATCCCGGGATGGACGCTCGCGCTCGACCTGCCCGTCGGCCCACCCGCCCTGCGCGACACCCTGCGCGGTCTCGACGAGGCCGTCGCCTCGGCCGGTGGCCGGGTCTACCTGGCCAAGGACGCACGGCTCGGACGCGACATGTTCCAGGCGATGTACCCGCGGCTCTCCGAATTCCAGGCGGTGTGCCGCCGCGTCGACCCCGAGGGGGTCCTCACCTCGGACCTCGCCCGTCGTCTCGGCATCTGTGAGGATTCGTCGTCATGAACGACCCCTTCGGCACCCCCGACTCCGTGCTCGTCCTCGGCGGGACCTCGGACATCGCCCGTGCGCTGGTTCGGCGACTGGTGGCCCGGGGGACCAAGAAGGTCATGCTCACCGGCCGGGACCGCGCCCGACTCGATGTGGTGGCGGCCGAGCTGCGCTCCGACGGCGCCGACGCGGTGACGTCGCTCGAGTTCGACGCGACCGACGTCGCCGGCGCGGCAAGCATCGTGGATTCTGCGTTCGCCGAGGCCGGACGGGTCGATCTCATCATCGTGGCCGTCGGTCTCCTCGTCGACGACGCGCAGGAAGAACGCGACCCGGCCAAAGTGGCCGAGTCGATCGCGGTCAACTTCGCTTGGCCGGCCGTCGCCCTCGCCCGGGTCGCCGAGCACCTCCGTTCCCAGGGTGGCGGTCATGCCGTCGTCCTCTCCACCGTCGCCGCCGTGCGGGTCCGCCGGGCCAACTACGTATACGGGTCGGCCAAGGCCGGCCTCGACGAGTACGCGCGCAACCTCCACCAGGCCCTCGCCGGATCGGGAGCCGGGATCACGGTCGTCCGGCCGGGCTTCGTGCACTCGAAGATGACCGTCGGGCGACCCCCCCCGCCCATGTCCACCACGCCCGATGCGGTCGCCGAGGACGTCGTCCGGGGGCTCGAGCGGGGTGCCGAGGTCGTGTGGTCGCCAGCGAGGCTCCGGCTGATCTTCGCGGTGCTCCGCCTGCTCCCCGAGGTGCTCTGGCGGCGCCTGCCGATGTGATCGTCGGGGCCGGGCCGACGATCCCGCTCCCGCGCCGCCGGTCGGGCCGTCATGGCCGCTGAGCTGGCGATATGTCCTCGCACCGGGGTCCTCGGGGCCACCGGGCACGCCGGGGCGCCCCACCCAGAAGGTTTGCTCGCGGCCAATTGCGGTTAGAGACCCTCCGACGCCGGCCCACGCTTGGCGTCCGAGGAGGAGATCACCATGGGTGTCGGAGCAAGCCTTGTGCTGTTCGCCGCCGGCGCGGTCATGCGGTTCGCGGTCAGCGTCAGCTCGACCCACTTCAACGTCCAGACGATCGGCGTGATTCTGATGATCGTCGGAGCGGTGGGGTTCGTCGTGTCGTTGTTCTTCTGGTCCTCGTGGGGCGGCTTCGGCGGCGGTGGCGGCTATCGCCGTCAGCGCACCGTGTCCGGGCCCGGCGGGGTGACCCAGCGCGAGGACGTCTACGAACGGCCCTAGGGGTTGACCGCACGACGTCGCATCGCGAGTGGTCACGATGCGACGTCGTGCGGTGCGCGACGAGCCTCACAGAAGTCGACGATCGCTTCGTTGTAGCGGGACGCCTCGCTCGTGTCACGCCCGTGTCGGGCCCCCCGAACACGACGGGTCCACACGATGGGATCAGGGCGTCGGTGCGCCGGCCGGTTGCTTCGAGTGGAGCGGACCGAGTCGGGGCTGCCGCGCTCCGGCTGACTGCATCTCGAGGTCCGCGTTGTCAGGCGTTCTCCGAGGGGAATGGTCACTTGATGGGCCAACCTCCCTAAGATCGAGAGTCCAAGGCCCCGAGCGGCCCGCGTTTTCGTGGTAGGCGGTACTACGCTCGTTGTAGGTCCTGAGCATGGGAGCCTGCCGGAACACAAGGGACAGGAAGCGCGAGAGCCATGACTGAAAGTGGCGACGAATCGCAGGGTCGCGCGGCCGCTCTGAGTGTCCTGCTCGATCAGATCGGACTTTCCGAGGGTCGGGAGAGCGAGTGGTGGAACTTCCGAACCTACGACGAACTTGGCGGACGGACCCCCACCCAAGCATGGTCGGCTGGCGACAAGGAACAGGTTGAGCAACTTGTTCAGAGGTGGTTCGCCGAGACAGACGGGGCGCTAGCGGCACGCAGAGCCAACCCCGAATTCATGGACATGCTTCGGGGCAAACTCGCTGCACTGAGGGCCAAGTCCGGGCTTCGTAGCGCCTCCTAGACGAAGTGCCCCTAGGCGATCTTGGGGCGTTCACTGAGTGGGCGCACCGGGAGAACCCCCCGTATCTGCTTGCCATGGCGATCCGTGGATGGATTGAACGCCTCGGCGACTCCCCGTGGCAGGCACCCAGCGTCCCGATCCCCGAGATGTCGGTCGAGGGCGAATATCAGATCCGAACGGCGGTCCTCCAGGGCATCGAAATCTTCTACCAGGAGACGTTTTCGGACGGAGTAGTCGACCTGATCCACGTCGGGAAATCACCCGGTTGAGCCCAAAGTCGCCTCTGCGAGGGCACGGCTGCCGAGCCGGAACAACCGTGCCGGACGCGAGCGCCCTCACCCTTCGAGCGAGGCGCCGGCGCGGGCCGGCTTCGGGCGCCTGGAGTTCGCGAACGTCGCCGGCTCGCCGCACGACTCGCAGACGAGCCGGGTGGTGAGCGTGTGGCCGCAGGAGTGCTCGAAGGTGCTGGGCGGGCCCTGGCGCCCCGAGAGGTAGCGGTCCCCCCACTCCCGCAGCGTCGTGATGACGGGGTAGAGGTCCTTGCCGGCGTCGGTGAGCAGGTACTCGTGGCGCGCGGGGTGCTCGGAGTACTGGCGGCGTTCCATCACGCCCGCCTCGACCAGGGTCTTGAGCCGCGCCGCCATGGTGTCGCGGGGCGCGCCGGTGCGCCGGACGATCTCATCGAAGCGGCGGTTGCCCAGGAGCACCTCGCGGACGGCCAGGAGCGCCCACTTCTCCCCCACGACCTCGAGGGAGCGGGCAACCGAACAGACCCTCGGTTCGGGCGTCTTGGGCGTCACAGAGGAAATTTTACCAGTAAGTCCGAAAATTGGATGCACAGGCCGACGCGACCTCTAAGGTAGGTCCAGATTTCGGACCTACCGAAGAGGGAGCCCGTGACCGTGACCGCCGTCGACCGCCCGATCCGGACACCCCGGGTGGCCGCCATCGTGATGGTGCTCTCTCTGGCAGTGTTCATGTCCAGCCTCGACACCTTCATCGTCAATCTGGCGTTCCCCTACATCGGGCGCGAGTACGCCGGCACCTCGCTCGGCACGCTGTCGTGGGTCCTGAACGCCTACACGATCGTGCTCGCAGCGGTGCTGGTGCCCGCGGGCCGCTGGGCCGACCGGGTGGGGCGACGCCGGGTCTTTGGCGCCGGGCTCGTCGCGTTCGGGGTCGGGTCGCTCATGTGCGGCGTCGCCCCCGACGTCGGCACCCTCATCGCGGCCCGGGTGATCCAGGCGTGCGGGGCCGGGATGATGGTGCCCGCCTCGCTCTCGATCCTGCTCAGCACCGTCCCGGCCGAGGCGCGGGTCGGGGCGATCGGGACCTGGTCGGCCTTCGGGGCGCTCGGCGCGGCGCTCGGCCCGGTCATCGGCGGCAGCCTCGTCCAGGTGGGCTGGCGCTGGGTCTTCTGGGTCAACCTCCCCGTTGCGCTCCTCGCCGTCGCGCTCAGCGCCCGGGTGCTGCCCGAGAGCCGGGACGAGGCCGATCTCGGACGGCCCGACACCCTCGGCGCCGGGTTGCTCGCGCTCTCGATCGGGCTGCTCGCGCTTGCGCTCGTCGAGGGGCCCGGGTGGGGATGGGGCTCGATCCGCGTCCTGGTCGTGTTCGCGGCATCCCTCGGCACCGGCGCGGCGGTGGTCCTGCGCTCGCGACGGCACCGCAGCCCCGTGCTCGAGTTGGCGATGCTCGCAGACCGGACCTTCGCCGGGACGGTGGCCACGTCGATCCTCTACTACGCCGCCTTCGGGGCGTGGCTTCTCGCACTGGTCGAGTTCCTGACCGGCGTGTGGCACTTCTCCCCGGTGCTGGCGGGCCTGGCGATCGCCCCGGGGCCGCTCATGGTCCTCCCCTTCGCCCGGGTGGTCGCGCCCAGGCTGGCCGGGGTGTTCGGCGGCCCGGGCCGGGTGGCGGCGATCGGGGCCACCGTGAACGCGGCATCGTGCGTGCTGTGGCTCTTCCACATGCGGGCGCACGCCGACTATCCGATCCAGCTCCTGCCGTCGCAGCTCATCGGGGGGATCGGGGTCGGGCTCACCATCCCGACGCTGCTCAGCGCCGGAACCGCGCACCTGGCGCCCGCCCGGTTCGGCACCGGCAGCGGGATCATCAACATGGCCCGCCAGATCGGCACGGTCATCGGCGTCGCCGCGCTGATCGCCGTGCTCAGCCACGTCTCGCCGGGCGACCCGGTGGCGGCGTTCCGCCACGCCTCGTTGCTCTCGGCCCTGCTCTTCGGGGCGGCGTCGGCGGTCTCGATCGCCCTCCTGGTGCGGCGGCCCGTCGGGATGTCGTCGCGCCGGCCGGTCGTCGCCGCCGCCGCCGGGTCAGCGGGGACCTCGTGACCGGCCCGCAGCTGGCATTCTCGCGGCGGATCGATCGGCCCCTGGCGATGAGCCTCGAGGCGATGGGCTCCTGGCGACCGGGCCGCGCGCCGTTGTCCGGCCGATGCGCGCTTGTCGAGGTCCCCGGTCGGGCCATGTGCTACCGCCTGGGGTTGCGCACGCGTCGGATCGGGCGGCCGGTGCCGATGGAGCTCTCCGTCACGGCATGGTCGCCGGGGGCCACCCACCTCGAGCTCGCGCCGCTGCGGGCGGTGCGGCCGGGCCGCCGCTACTTCGCGCGGGCCCGCGCCCTCTTGGACGACGCCACCTCGGCGCTCGTCGGTGTCGAAACGGCACCGAGAGGAACCCGGCCATCGGCCTGAGCGCCCACCTGCTCGCTGGCAGAATGCCGGCGATGGAGGTCGAGGACCACATCGCGGCGATCGAGGACGAGGGCGCGCTGCTCGCGGCGGCGGCCCGGCGCAGCGACCCCGACGCGGCGGTGACCCGCTGTCCGGGATGGTGCCTGCGTGAGGTCGTGAAGCACACCGGGCACGTCCACCGGTGGGCGGCCGGCCACGTGGCCAGGGCCAGCGCGGTTCCCCTCCACGCGGGATCGGAGGCCGACTGGCTCGCGGCCGGCCCCGGCGACGACGAGCTGGTGGAGTGGTTCTGCGAGGGCCACGCGATGCTCGTGGACGCCCTGCGATCGGCCGACCCCGGCCTCCAATGCTCGGCGTTCCTCGATGCGCCCACGCCGCTCGCGTTCTGGGCGCGGCGCCAGGCCCACGAGACCGCGATCCATCGCGCCGACGCCGAGTCGGCCGGCGGCGCGCCCGGTCCCTTCGACCCGCAATTCGCCGCCGACGGCATCGATGAGCTCGTGATGGGGTTCGCACCGACGCCCCGGGCCCAGGTGCGCGCCGGGACGCGGCGGGTGCTGGGCGTCGAGGCGACCGACACGGGCCATTCGTGGTCCATCGGGCTCGGACCCGAGGGCATCGACGCCGCCCGCGGCGGTGGCGCCCACGACTGCCTGGTGCGGGGGCGCGCCTCGGATCTCTATCTCATGGTGTGGAACCGGATCGACCCCGCGCCCCCGGCGATCGAGGCGAGCGGCGCGCTCGACCTCCTCACGCTGTGGTCCGAGGGGCTCCAGATCACCTGGTAACCCCTACTGCTGGTAGCCCTCGACCACCTCGGTCGGGCGCTCGGCGGCCGCGTCGGGGTCCTGTCCGCTTTCGCGCCGGGCCCGGCGCTGACGCAACAGGTCCCAGCATCGGTCGAGGGCGACCTGGAGGGCGTGCAGTCGTTCGAGCTCCTCGGGGCTCAACCCCTCCCCGACGTGTGAGCGCTCGAGGCGGTGCTCCTCGTCGGCGAGCTCGCTGATGTGCTGCGCGAGGTCGGCGTCGTCCATCGCGACTCCTCTCATCTCGGGGTCCCCGCGAGACTAGGGGCGTCCCGACACGCCCCAGACGTGGTGGATCGGTCGTGCACCGTGTCGCGGGCGATGCCTCCGGACGCCGGAGGCGGCGCGCTCGCTTCGCCGTCGGGTCGACCCCAGTCGTCGCCGGCGACCCGCTCGAGTAGGTCGGCCAGGGCGTCGGCCGCCACCGCCAGCTCGCCCAAGACGACCTCGCGCCTATTGCCGGGTCGGCTCCGATGGGCCCCGAGGCCCGAAGCGCGCCATGTCGGGCACCCAGTACTCGGCCTCCGGCAGGCCGCGCTCGGCCCGCGCCGCCGCGAGCAGGTCGGCGACGAACGCCGCCTTCGCCGCCACGTAGTAGTCCACGTCGCGCCCCGCCTCGCGTGCGTTCTTGCGCTTGAGCGCCCCGTAGCGGTCTCTCGCGCCCGGATCGGCGCGCAGGACGTCTCCCAGCAGCCAGTGGTCCACGTGCGCCTTGTTGTTCTCGACCACGAGGTAGAGGTGATGGCGGGGCAGCGACGAGCCCGCGGGGCAGACGAAGGACTCGCGCCCGGGGACGCCGAGGTCGCCACGCCACAGGTACCCGACGGCGGCGAGCGCCTCGATGGCCCCCGGCACGTCCTCGTCGGACGCCACGACCACGTCGGCGTCGATGATGGGCTTGGCGGCGAGACCCGGGACCGAGGTCGAACCGACATGGTCGATCCGCCGGGCGACGTGGGCGACCGCCGGCCAGAGGTGCTCGCGGATCCGTGCGAACGATGTCGCCCACTCGGGGTCGTGGTCGACGACCTCGATGTCGGAGGTCACCCGGAGGGCCAGCACCGTGAAGTCACCCTCGACGGACAGCGCCGTCAGGCCTTCGGGCGATCCGGCGGCGTGGCGCTCGCCTGGGTCCCACAGTGCCGCCTCGCCGGCGCGCACGCCTCGACGTTCCCGATCGCCCCCGCTGACCCATCCCGCGCCCTCCAAGACTGCGAACAGCTGGCGTCCGGCCGCCGGGTGCTCCCCGATCGAGCCCCCGGCCGCGAGGTGCAGCACCGCCAGACGGGCCCTGCGGACGTCGAGGAGATCGCCGAGCCGGAAGCCCGAGCCGAACGCGTCGATCGGCCTCGAGACCTCGGCGTCGAAGCGATGGATCTCCACCCGCAGTGATGTAGCAGGTCCGGGCGCGCCCCGGCCACGGGCGGCCGCCGTGGGCGCCTCGATCCCGTGACCCGGTGCGTCGCGGTCGGCCGGCGCGGCTCGCCCGCAGCACAATGAGTCGGTGATGCCGGGGGCGCTTCCGAACGATGCCAAGAGAATCCTCGTGTACGGGGTCACGGGCTCGGGCAAGAGCACCCTCGCCCGGGCGATCTCCGAGACCCTCGGGATCCCCTGGCACTCGATCGACGACCAGGTCGGCTGGTTGCCCGGCTGGGTCGAGCGCCCCCGGGACGAGCAGCGGGCCATCGTGTCGGGGATCGTGGCCTCCGAGGCGTGGGTGCTCGACACGTCCTATGGCCACTGGCGCGATCTCGTCCTCGCACGCGCCCAGGTGATCGTCGCCCTCGACTACCGCCGGCTCGTCTCCCTCGGCCGCCTCCTGCGCCGCACGGCGCGGCGCCTCGTGACCCACGAGGCCGTGTGCAACGCCAACACCGAGTCGCTCCGCCTGGCGCTTTCGTCGCGCTCGATCCTGGCCTGGCACTTCAGGAGTTTCTCTTCCAAGCGGAGGTCGATCGCGCGCTGGCTGGCCGATCCGGCCTCGCCGCCGGTGGTTCGACTGTCCACGCCACGGGCGACCGAGCGATGGCTCGTCGCCCTCGGGGGCGATGCGCCACCCCGGGGGGCCCGGGGACCCGGTGCGCGACGATCCGATCGGCGCCCGCCGACCTCGACGCCCCGCTAGGGCGCGAGGACCGCCACGAAGTCGCGCGACCAACCCACGCTGTACTGGTCGGCCGGCCGGTTCTGCCCCGGCACGCCGGCCTGCAGCGGCCCCCCGAGCGCGTTGGCGAAGGCGAGCTGCACCCACGCCGGGTTGATGTCGAGCTGCATTGCGTTCAGCACGCCGCTCGAGATGAGCGCACCTGCAAGGTCGGCCGGGACGGCCGACATGCTGGCGGCATAGAGGATGTCGCCCACCGCGTCCTCCCCCAACGCGCTGCGGGCCACCGCCGACCCGCCGCCGAGCGTCGCCCCCCATGCCGCGACGTCGTCGATCTGTGGGCTCTCCTGGCCGTTGGAGACGAGCGGCGCCAGGTTCTGGCGCACGCTCAGGACCTGCTCTCCGGCCGTCGGCACGCCCTGCCCCCACACGCCGATGTGCCCGGTGCCGTTGGCGTCGATGACGAAGCTCGCCATCCCGTTGATGAGGGGGACCAGGGTCTGCCCGTCCACCTCGAAGCCCCCCGACCCCGTCGAGACCTGGAAGCCGCCGTTGAAGGCGGCGAGAAGCAGCGGCGCCTCGGCGCTGCTCACCGAGGGTTGGGCGTCGGGCGGCAGGGCGGCGAGGTTGGCGGGGGGGTCCTGGCTTCCGACATGGAGATCGAAGCGCACCTGACCGGCCCGGAACCGGAAGACCACGACCTGTACGCCGTCCGGGTTGACGACGCTGCGCTCGTCGACCGCGATGTCGAGACCGACGTAGCTGACCGGGGTCCAGCCGGGCTGCGCGGGCTCGGTGGTGGTGGTCGTGGGCGGCGGCGACGTCGTCGTGGTCGTCCGATGAACCGGTGCCTCCTTCGCCCGGGCGACGCCCGAGGGTACCGAGCAAGAAGAGAGCAGCGTCGCCACGAGCGCGCCGAGGGCGATCGCCCGGCCGACGCGACGAAGCGGGGGTGGGGGCCGGCGGGCCGGGCGCTCGAACCCGCTCCGGGCAACGGGGCGACCCATCAGATCCGGAACACCGAGCGCAGGCTGGTGGCGCTGTGGGCCGCCCCGAGGGCGGGCAGGCCGAGCATCTCCTCGGTCGAGCGGAGCAGCGAGTAGTGGTTCACCGGGACCTCCGAGACGGTGCCGGGCCGCACGCTCGGCGCGACGACGACGTTGGCGAGTGGGGTCGGCTCGTCCCACACGACAAAGAGCGCGGTGGTCCCTGCACGGTAGGCGGCCGAGGCGAGGATGCGGGGCACCCAGGTCGCGAGCCACCGATCGCCGACTGCGACCGAGCAGTCGTGCATGTCGTCGCAGATGTTCGGGGTGATGGAGGTATAGGTGGGGAGGTCGCCGCTCTCGAGCACAGACGCGAGGCCGCTCAGCGGGACGTCGTCGGTGCGACAGGCGGCCCGGTCGCCGGGCCCGTCGTAGTACACGGCCGGGTTGTGCTTCGCCGCATAGGACCCCTGGGAGACGAGCACGCAGTTGCCCGGCATCGACTCGGCGAAGCTCCGCTCGGTGCCGCCGGCCGCCCGCACCTGACGGAAGAGGTTGTCGGCCCCAAAGGAGTGCTCGGTCGGGTCACCGTCGTCGGTCACCCCCTGGGTCGACCCCGAGGTCGCCCCGAGATAGTTGGGCAACGACGGCGACCCGACCGAGGAGTAGTTGGCGTCCGTGCCGCACTCGTGCGCGAGTGCCGTCACGAAGGGCGCCGACGGATTGCCGATCACCGAGCTCCAGTCGTGATTCTCCATCCAGATCCACACGACGTGCTGGTAGCGGGCCGGCGGCGACGCGGCCGTGCCGCAGGGCGCGTTCGGGCCGGGCGCCACGCCGGTTGGCGCCCGGAGGGTGGTGGTGGGTCCCGGTCGCCGCGCCGGCGCCCTCGAGGCCCGCGGGCTCGTCGGTGCACCCCCGCAAGCAGCGAGGAGCACCCCGGCCACGGCGACCAGGGCGGCGCCGCGCCTCGCGGCCGGGCCCCGCCCACCCGGGCTCACCATGGGCGCACGGCACCCCGCCCCACGGCGCGGGACCCCCGAGCCCCGACGCCGCGCCCTGGGAACCTCAACGAGCGCGCCGACACGACGAGAAGTCTCCCGCCGCCGGCTGAAGACGAGGTGAAATCCCTGGCCGCTCCACGATTCGGGATCCGATCCGGCTAACGCCGGGCGATGTAGTTGCTCACTCCCCGGAAGTGCTCGTGCTCCTCGCTGTAGGCGTCGATCGGGAGCATCCCGCCGCCGGGCACGACTCGAGAGAAGCGGAACCCGAGCGGGGCGAGCAGCTCCCAGAAGTCCCGGAAGAAGGTCCGCGAGTAGATGTTGGCCGACCCGAACTCGAAGGCGACCGCCCGAATCACCCCTGCGGCGTGCGAGCGGCGGGCACCGTGCAGTGCGGCGAGCTCGGCGCCCTCCACGTCGAGCTTCAGCAGGTCGACCCGCTCGAGCCCGTGGTCGCGGGTCACGTCGTCGAGCGTGACGACCTCGACCTTCTCTTGGTGCGCGCTCATGTCGCCGAAGTAGGTGTCGTGGCGCTCGTAGAGGGAGGCGGCGCCGTAGCCCGGGGACGCCCCCGAGAGCAGCGCCTCGCCCGCGTGGTCTCCCACGGCCGCCCGGATCACGGTCTTGTTGGGCAGGGCGAGCTCGCCCAGGACCTCCTGGCAAGCAAGTTGGGGTTCGAACAGGAAGAAGCGCGCGTCGGGGTTCCCGAGGGCTCGGTCGATGGCGCTCGCCCATTGTCCGAAGTTCGCGCCGTCGACGATCACCGGGCGAGGGACCCCGCGCAGCGTGGACGCATCGGCGCTCGCCTCCCCGGCCATGTCCCAGCCGGTGCCCGAGCCCGGCCCCCGGAGCACGTCGAGGTAGATCGCAGCGGCGCGGCTCAGCCGGCGGGGAATGAGGCGGGCCAACCCTGGCGCGGCCCATTTTGCCAGGTCGGAGCCGTCGGCACGCTCCTCGACGCTACCGCACGGCGTGCGCATCGCGTGACGGGGCCAGTCGGCCGACGCGACCGAACGCGCGCTTGTCCGGGCCCCGTCGGTGACGCGATGGCGCCTCTTCGATGCCACGGAGCGCCCGAGGTGGTCGGGCCCCTCTCGAGAGCCGATCGTTGCGGGGCCGGAGCCCGCGCCGCTCGGCCGGCGGTTCGACCCCGTGCGTTGCGGAGTGGCGGCCCCTCTGGGGGGCACCGTGGTCGAGATTGGTTCCTGCAGCGGACGCCACGCCGGGCGCCACCCGTCCTCGGGGTCCGGGCCGTGGGATCGACCCCTCGATGGTCGGCGACGGAGTCGTGGCCCTCGAGGAGTGACTCAGTGCACCACGACGTGGACCACGAAGGCACCGTCGCAGGGAACCTGGCCCGATCCGAGATGGACACAGGCGCTCGGGCCCACCGTGAGGTCGGCCGTCCCGGCCTTCCAGGCACGGAACTCGGCGACCAACGGCTGGGGGCCCGACGTCAGCGGACCCAGCACCGCCGGGTCGCTCGACATTACGGGATTGGTGAACGATCCGAGTCCTTGGGCGCCGGGGAGTGGCTGCACGGTGATCACCTGACCGACCGCCACCTGGATCGTCTGACCGTTCATGGTGGCGTCAACCGGGACGAGGACGGGCGTTGTGGTCGTGGTGGTGGCGGGAGTCGCACCCCGTCGCCCTGTCGGCAGGTTGGTGACCAGTCCCACGGGGTCGTGGCCGATGACGCCGGGCAGGTCGGCGGTGACGACCGCCGCGTGCAGGCTCAAGGTGACCTGCTCGCTCCGACCACACGGCGGCCCGTATGGGCGGGCCACCTGGACCTCAACGTCGGCACGGTCCCGGTCCACCAGGACCGTGCCGGGATACTGGTCACAGGGCAGAACCGTGGCCGAGATCGTGCCCGAATACCCGTTGGGATTGCGCGAGGTGAGCGTCCAGGGCACCGAGACCGACTCTTCGACAGCGTTGAGGGTGGGCGCGACCCGGGCGCCCGAGACGCAGCCACCGGGCGCTCCCTCCGAGTAGACGAGGGCGTCGGAGCCCGTTCGAGCATCGACCATGAACACCTCATAGTCGTGATCGGTGCGCCGAGGGGTCAGACGAACCGGCGCCGACGTCCTCTCGGCAGGACAGCTGAAGACGATGGGCGTGCGGTGCACGACCACCAACCAGGCGAGGCGGTCGGCGAAGGAACCGACCGTCGGGAACTTCGGATCTGCCGGTGCCAAGCTGCCGCTCGTGGCTGGAAAGAACTTCGCAGCGACGCTCACCCGGCCGTAGCCGCCGGCGACCCCATCCGCGGCGAGCGGGCCCAGATCGCTGGTGGAGGCCATAGCGCCGCAGAGGGCCTGGTGCTCGGTGAGGACCGGGACGTCTCCCCGCCTCGGAGGCGCGACGACCAACCCCCCGTTGTCGAGCGAGAACCCGTGGCGGGCTGCCCCGCCCCTCAGAGCGGTCACCGCCGGTCCCGAAAGCCTGCTCGTCCGACGACCAGAGGAGTTCGGGAGCCCATGGGGCAGCGGGGGAAGCTCACAGGAGAAGTCGGATCGGTTTGGCCCCGGGCCGGTGCTGGCGGCGACGGGAGAGAAGGACCCCGCGGACAGCGCCATCGCCCATGCGCCAAGAGCGGTCGCCACGACCGCCGGGATCACGGCGCATTGCTTCTTCCGGGCGCCCCTCACCCGCTGATCGATCGAAGACCGCACACCCCAAAGACGCCTGAAGCGGTGGAGGGGTTCAAGTCGCCCGGCAGATTCTCTCGGGTTCCCGGTCGATCCCGTTGCCCCGTGAAGATGCCGTGACCGCCGCGCACACAGGGTCCGAGGCTCCGAGCACCCGAGGCGCATCCCATCGAAGTGGGACTCCCCTTGTGCCAGACCGCCACCGTGGCCGGCGACCCGCCGGCGCCGGTCCAGGTCGTCATCGGCGAGGAGGCGGACCATCTGCGAGCGCGACCGTGCGACACGGGGCTCCGCCCGGGCACCCGGTCGCCGAAACGGCTCCCGCCGCTCGGAGCCGGAGGACGACGGTCGCGGAGCCCGAGACCGGACGGACGCTCGGCCCGATCTGGCGCCAGCCGGCGCCGAACCGCGCGTCCAGCCCGTCCACGTGAAGCCGGAAGGCGATGGCCTCGACGAGCGAGGAGGCGAGGATCGCCGGCGGCAGATCGCCCTCGAATCGGAGGGTGAACGGCTCGCCGCGTGGCGCCACCCGGGCGGCCAGGGGTGCGAGCTCGGCGGTGAGGTCGAGCGCCTGGGTGCGATCGGGGTTCGAGATCGCGACCGCCGACGCAACGCTGCTCGCAGTGACGGCGAGGGCGAGCGATGCTCCAGCGAGCGCGAGGGGGGCAAGCACGCGCCCGAGCGTCGGCATGGCTCGGGCACCGCCATGTTGCCCCCGACTCCACCACCGTCGCGCCGTCGCCACGACCACGGCGAGCGCCGAGACGGCGAGCGTCGCCCACGCCGCCATTCCGACCGGCCACCAGATGACGTCGAGGTAGGCCAGGCGGCCAAGCTGGTCGGCAGGCAGCTGGGCGATGCTCCAGGTCGTCCCGAGCGCTGCCAGCAGGGCCACCAGCGCGGCCGAGGCGACCACCCGCTTTCGAAGGAGCAGGGCCTCGAGGAACACCCCGGCCAGGATCACGAGGACCACCACGCCAGCGGCAAAGGACGGGCCGAGCACCACCCGGGAGAACTCGAAATACGTGGTCCCGCCCGCCCCCGGCGGCTGGACGGCATGCCACCAGAGTGGTGAGGGCCGAACGAATGCGGCCAGCCCCCGGAGGGCGGGCTTGAATCCGGCTTGGGCACCGACCGAGCGGAAGAGCAGGAGCGCCATGTTCCCCGGGCGGTTCGTGAACTGCTGCACGAGCGGTGCGGCCCACAACGCCGCCGCCGCGAGGAGGGCGGCGAGCAACCACCATCGGCCGCGGTGGATCCCGCTCTCGCGCGCCCGCAGGACGGCCGAGAGGAGCGCCCCGAACCCGACCAGCAGCGCCGGCATGGCGAAGACGAGGTGGCACTGCGCAGCGATGCTCGCCGCCACCACGAGGCCCGGAAGCCATCGAAGGTCGCCCGCCGCCACGCACCATGCGGTGGCGAAGGTGGGGAGGAGCATCACGGCACCGAGGTACGGGTTCCATGCGGGGTCGAGCGCGACCGCCGGGTAGGTGACGACGAGGATGCACGCCGCCGCGGCGGCGAGTCCGGCACCGAGCGGACCCGCCACCGACCACGCTGCCTCGATGGCGAGCGCGACCGCACCGATACAGAGGAGGGAGGCCCCCCAGAGCACGCCGTGGACCGAATCGAGCCGCACCGGGATGGCGAGCAACCAGTCCTCGATCGGACCGAGGTCGTAGGGGGAACCACCCCCGTGGGGCAGTGCTTGGGTGAACTGACCGACGAGCGGAATGTGGCGGCTGAAGACGTCGAAGGACCGCCAGGCGATGACCGCGTCGTCGCCGAACGGGCGCCACAGATAAGCGATGTCCGCGATCGCCCCCACCACAAAGGGCGCAGCGCCCGAGAGGTGGAGCACGATGCGGATCCAGCGCCGACTGGGTGTGGAGTCCCGGTCGCGCGCTGAGAGGTGGCGCACCATGCGAGTCCGACCGTACCGTCTCGTCTCAACCGAGACGGGTCTCTCGGGAGCCTTGCGCGTCAGGCTTGTGCCAGCCTGGCAGGAGGAACCGGATCGGCCAACCGCTGGATGGACTCCCTCGGGCCTGCTCCAACTGCCCGCTCTCCGCCGCGGCCGTCCGGGGCGTGTCGCCCGTGGTGGCGCATTGGGGGGTCCCACCAAGCTCCAGATAGCTAACGGGGGACGACCGTCACCGGACAGCGAATCCCTGTTGCTCGACCGAGCCGGACATCCGCTGTCACCAGTGCGCAGTCGAGCGACTCAGCCAATGCCACATACGAGGCGTCATAGGCCGAGAGGTTTTCCCGGAGCTGCCAAACGCGCTCCAACAGATTGAAAACGCCATAGCGGGACAGACCCAACCGACGCCACCGGTCGAGCGCAAACCAGGCGTCGCCTGGCTCAATCCGCGAGGCGGCAACCTCACGGCGAAGGGCGCTCGCCACCTCGGGATCGATCAGGTGAGGAACGTTCACCTGCTCCTCTGACAGCGCCCGGCGAGCAGGGCCCGCATTGAGCAGCGCGGAGAGCGCCGCCGACGCGTCCACAACGATCATCTCTCCGCGCGCCCCATCTCCACGTAGCCGACGATCGAGACTGGATCGACGTCAAGATCCGGGAGGGTACCGAGCAACGCAGGGTTGTCCGCCCGCCGCGAGGCCTCCTCGAGCTCCCTCACCGCCAGCGCCCCGACCGACATCCGCTCGCGCGCAGCCAGCCGCTCCAGGCGCTCGACGACTTCGTCGGGCACGTTGCGTAGGTAGAGCGTCCTCATGTCGCATAATGCTAGCCAATCTGTCGCCATATGCGTCGGCCGCAGCACCATGGCTCGGCACCCCCTTCTCACGGAGCTCGCTGGTCAGGGCGGAACGTAGCGCAGCGTGCTACGTTCGGGGTCGTGGCCAAAGAGATCACCCAACGACGACTTCGAAACGACAGCGGCGAGATCATGCGGGGATTGGATAGCGGCGAATCCTTTGTGGTGACCCGCAACGGGGTACCGGTGGGTGAGTTGACTCCTCTGCGGCGGCACCGGTTCGTGAGCGCCGACGCCGTCATCGCGATGTTCCGCGGCGCCCCACTCGTCGACTTGGCTCGACTTCGCACCGATCTCGATCGCGTCGCTTCCCAGGATGCCGATCCTCGTGCATGATTCGCCACGCGAACCGCGAGGTCTCGTCGACACCTCCGTGGTCGTCGACCTCGAGCGGCTTGACGCACGACAGCTTCCGGTCGAATTGGCCCTGAGTGCGATCACGATGGCCGAGCTCGCCGCCGGTCCACATGCGACCGAGGACGCAGCGGAACGGGCACGCCGTCAAGACCGCCTGCAGCGCTCGGAGGCGGCTTTCGATCCCCTCCCCTTCGACGGAGAGGCGGCTCGTGCCTACGGCCGAATCTTCGCGGCGGAGACGGCGAGAGGGCGCAAGACGCGAGGGGCCCGAGCGTTGGACCTCTTGATCGCGGCGACGGCATGCGCCGAGAACCTCCCGCTCTACACGCGCAACCCGGCAGACTTCGAAGGGGTACGTGACTTCGTGAAGGTCGTCACCGTCTGAACCACGATCGAGCCGCCAGCGGTGGGCCGACATGCCGGATTGGCGCGCACACGGCCGCTGCGACCGCTCCGAGATCACGGGGAGCGAGTCCGCGCCCCCTATCGGGCGGCGCACCGGGGGCCGATGGGAGCCATCAGGGCTGCCCTGACGCCCCCATGACACGACGGCGGGCCATCCGGTCGAACGCCACGCGGTGCACCGGCGCGAGCAGCTTCCAATAGAGAAACCCCAGGATGCCACGGGGGCGGAACGCCGCTACCTGGTGAAGGACACCCTGACCGGCGCGGTAACCCAGCCAGGCGTCACCGGGAAACCATCCGACGCTCCGCAGTACCAACTCGCCCGACAAGACTTTGACGATCCGCCACCAGTCGACGAGCGCTCCGGGCACCACCGCCGCAGGCCGGCGAAGCCCAAGACGCTCGCCGACGAGGCGCCCGAGCACGAGGCGCGCCATCCACCCCGGCGCAGCGCCGTACCAGCCGAGCCGCCCGCCGATCGTCCCCAGATCGCGAGCGACCGCTTCCTCGACATCTGCTGGGATGGCGAGATCGACGACAACGGAGTAGACGCCGTCGGCCAGGCCATTGCGGCGGGCGAGCAGCGAGCGACCAACTTCGTCGTCCTGGTCGTCGAGTGCGGCGCCAAGCGCGCGCTCCACCCCCATCGGCGTGACCGAGAACGCCCGACTCGCCGGCTCGGGGTCGACCACCACCACCTCGGTGACGAGGCTCTCGATCAATGCGTGGCTCACCGATCGGTCGACCGGGGTTGCGAGGTCGACCCAGTACGAGGAGAGGTGTGGCGTGAGCCACGGGATGTCGATGATGCGACGGGGACGCAGACCCCGGACGCGGGCGTACGCGGCGATCATCTCGCGGTACGTCGTGACGTCGGCACCGCCGATCTCGTAGATGCCGGGGGGGACGTGGAGCGACTGCTCGAGATAGGCAAGCAGGTCGGCGAGCGCGACGGGCTGGATCCGGGTGCGCACCCATCGGGGGCAGACCATGGCCGGGAGTCGTTCGGTCAAGTAACGAAGCATCTCGAAGGAGATGCTTCCGGAGCCGAACACCACCGCAGCGCGCAACTCGATCACGGGCACGCCGGTGGCGCCGAGGGCCGAACCCACCTCGTGTCTGCTCGCCAGGTGTGCGGAGCTCGGGGCGTCCCCTAGCGCCCCGACGTAGACGATCCGGCCGACGCCCGCCTGCGCCGCCGCCCCACCGAAGGCGGTGGCCAGACGGAGGTCGACATCGCGGAACCCACCGCCGCCGGCCATCGAATGAACGAGGTAGTAGGCGACCTCGACACCCGAGAGGGCGCGAGCGGTCGCACGTTCGTCACCCACATCAACAGCGATGGCCGTCGCGTCCGTCGGGAGGGAGGCGGCGGTACGGCCGATGGCGATCACGTCGTGCCCGCCATCGAGCAGTCGGGCCGTCAGGGCACGTCCGACGAAGCCAGAGGCCCCTGCGATGGCAACGATCATCGGGAGCCTTCCCCAAGAGAGAAAGTCAGTATCGCAGCTCAGCGGTGGGGACCGGGCGACGAGATCCGAGCACGGATCAGTGAGGCAGCTCGTCTGCAGGGACGAGCAGAGTGAAACGACCACCGCTCAGTGGTCGGAGCGTCCGGAGGTGGCGCTCGTCGAAGGTGAGCAGACGCCGCGTCTGATGGCGCTCGGCAGCGACGATCACATTCGGATCAGCGAGACTTGCGTCGAGGTTCTCGTACCGGCGTTCGAGCTGCGCGACGACACGGTGGCGTCAGGCTCCAGGTGAGCAACGAACCGTCCTGCGGCCAGATCCTCGATGAATCCGAGACGAGCAGCAGGCCCCAGCCGATGACCGAGCAGGTAGTCCACTTCGGGGGTGACGGGAGCCGGGGCTACCGGCTCGCCTGACACCTCTCGTCAACTCGCCTCCAAGAGGCTCCCGCGCACCAGACACCTCCCGGGGGGAGAGGAGATTTTATCGAGTAGTAGCGGTAATAAATCAAACACAACAAAAACCGGAGTTGTTGTGTTACCATTCAATTCGATGGAGGACAACAAATCTCGCCGGGGACGACCCTCCCGGGAACTCGTCTACCAGCGCCTCGAGGAGGGAATCGGCGAGCTGCGGGGGCGCATGGGTGGGCTGCCATCACCGGTCGAGGCCGAGGACATCTGGACGTCGATCTGGTACCAAGAAGCGCATCACTCCACGGCCCTCGAAGGCAACACTCTCGTCATCGCCCAGGTCGAAGCCCTGCTGGCCGAGGGGCGGGCCGTGGGGAACAAGGAACTCCGGGAGTACATGGGGGTCACCGGCTACGCCAACGCCGCGAAGTGGGTCTACGGCCAAGCCCTCGAACCTGGGGGCTGGACCTCGGAAGCGCCCTTGACGATCACCGAGGTCCGATACGTCCACGAGCTGGCCATCGGGCCCGTGTGGGGCGTCGCTCCCCACCCAAACGCCACTGCGGAAGAGAAGCCGGGCAGCTTCCGGCGCCATGAAATCCAGCCCTTTCCCGGCGGGATGGTCCCGCCGTCATGGGGAGAGGTGTCCGCCGCCATGACCGACTGGGTTGACTCGCTCGTAACAATCACCGCCGACGCGAACCCTATCGAGGCCCTCGCCGCTGCCCACGCCGCATTCGAAAGGACCCACCCGTTCCTCGACGGCAACGGGCGAACCGGTCGGTTGCTACTCAATCTCCTTCTGGTCCGCCTCGGCTACCCGCCTGCCATCATCTACACCCGCGATCGGAACCGCTACCTCCGGGCCCTGCGACGAGCCGACAGCGGTGATCCCGGTCCTCTCGGCGAACTCGTCGCCCGATCGGTGACCGACAACCTCTACCGGTTCGTCGTCCCTGCCGTGGCTGGGCCTCACCGGCTGGTTCCAATCGTGGCGCTCGCCACGAGGACCCAGAGCGTGTTCACGCTTCGAGCGGCCATCGAGCGGGGACGGCTGAAGGCGCAGAAGGGAGCAGATGGCCAATGGCGGAGCACCCGAGCGTGGGTCGACGAGTACGTCGAGAGCAAGTACCGCCGTCAGCGGTGACAAAGGGACGCAGCAGGCACCAGCGGTCATCCCTCGCGGTTCGAGTCCACCACGGCTTGTTCGCAACCCTCCACGACTGACCAGGGAGGACTCCCGCGAAAATTACGGTGGGCCGTAGTCACTCGTATTCGAACCTCGAGGACGTCCGGAGACGTCTCGCCTGCGGGCTCCCCCGGGTGATATAGTCTTACTTATGGTCACCTCTGCTTCCGAACAGGTCTCCCTGGCCGATGCCAAGGCACGTCTGTCCGAGGTCGTCGAAGGGATCGAGACCGAGCACCGTCGGGTGGTGATCACCAAGCACGGGCGCCCGAGCGTGGTAGTGCTCGCGGTCGAGGACCTCGAGGCACTCGAAGACACGCTCGACGTACTGTCGGATGCCGACGCGATGGCCGACCTCCGAGAGGCGGCA
>DAHUYG010000025.1 GCA_027315315.1 Acidimicrobiaceae bacterium
CGGTCCCGCTGAAGGCGAGCTCGACGGTCTCAGTCGCCCTGCGAAGGTCCGATGTGAATACGGCGACGATGCCGTCATTGACGTGACGCTGACCAAGCTCCCGAGCCAGGCCTCGCCCGCGCTCCGACAGGCCACCCGGCAACCAGCCGGTGGCGACGCCAAGATCGTTATCTTCGCTCCATGAGTGTGTCTCGAAGACGATCTCAATTGTCATTGAACAAGTAAATCACCCGCTCGCGGCGCCGATCACCTGGAATGCCGTCGGAGCCAGCAACGCCCGGCTGATTGCAAAAGCGTCGTCCGAATCGCCTCGATGGGTCGAGGCACGCCACAATGCCCGTGTGGCGAAGAAGGCTCGGCGTCGGGCGAACCAATCGCGAGCCTCCTGCCGATCCCAGTCGTGTCCTCGAGCACGTCGAGCGAATCGAACAGTGTAACGATCGGGTCTGCATCACGGCCGATGGAATCATCCACGACATGCGGGCCGACGGGACGGCGGAACACGGGGTGAACGACGTGGCGGCGGCCGACGGGCGGCCCATCGTGGTGGTGTGCACCTTCGAACACGGCGTGCACGTGCTCCGCCCCGTCGGCCTTCCGGGCACTGAGGTGACGCGCCGACTCGAGGGCGACCAGCTCGTGTGGGACTACGGCCCCATTTTCACCGCCCGCCTCGAACGACTGCCCTGAGAGACACCCAGTATCCCGCCGGCCCCGCAGTCGCGCAGCGGGAATCCTCCGTTGCCCGGCGCGCGTTGGCGGCCAACTTCGACGCGAGGACCGCCAGGCCGGCGGCGAACCCTGGGGTCGGCCGATCACCCGTTCGAGCAACTCGTTCAGACGTCCGCCGCTTCGCTTGCGCCTCGCTACTCCACCCGTGCCGTTCACCCGCGTCGCACATCGCCGCCCGCTCGCGGCATCAACCTCGAGCTCTCTCGGCGCGACCTGACCGGGCGGATCGGCGGCGCCAAGGCCGACTGGGCCTGGACGACGGACAAGGCATGGGGGAGATCGGGGCCGTCCCGCCATTCGTCTGACCAAGCTTTTGCTGGCCTACTCAGGTCTCCCCGCCTGAGGGGACGGAACAGGCGCCGAAGGTCCCAAGTGCCGAAGGCCACGCCGCGCCAGGCCTCGTCTTCCCGACGGCACGATCGGGGCTACCTTGACACACGATGACCGGTGTCGCGTCCTTGCGCACCTGCGAGGCTCGTCGCTCGATCGCAAGGGGTTTCGAGGCTTGGACGGAAGCGAGCCTCGGTCGATCGGCATGAGGCGTTAGCTCCATGCCGGTCACCATGCGGGCCTGGGTCGTCGAACGCCCCGGACCGATCGATTCGGGTCCCTTGCGGCTCGTCGAGCACGCGGTTCCCGAACCAGGTCCGGGTCAGATCCGCGTCCGAGTGGCGGTCTGTGGAGTGTGTCGCACCGACTTGCACCTGGCCGAGGGCGACCTCAAAGCGCGTCGGCCCCGGGCGGTGCCCGGCCACGAGGTGGTCGGCTACGTCGACCGGCTGGGCCCCGGATGCACCCGCTTCCGAGCCGGGGACCGGGTGGGCGCGGCCTGGCTGGCCCGAACCTGTGGGCGCTGCCGGTTCTGCCGGCGTGACCAGGAAAATCTGTGCCTCGACCCGACGTTCACCGGTTGGGACGTCGACGGCGGATTCGCCGAGTACATGGTGGCGGACGAAGCGTTCGTCTATCGGCTCCCCGATGGCTTCGACGACGAAGCAGTGGCTCCGCTGCTCTGTGCCGGCATCATTGGTTACCGAGCACTGCGCCGGGCAGAACTGCCATCAGGCGGGCGGCTCGGGATGTACGGCTTCGGCGGTTCGGCCCACCTCACGGCCCAGGTGGCCCTCGCCCAGAACGCCACCTTGCATGTCGTCACCCGCTCCCCCGAAGACCGGGAGCTCGCCCGGGAGTTGGGCGCTGCGTCGGTGGGTGGGGCCGGTGCCCGACCACCGGAACCGCTCGACGCAGCGATCCTCTTCGCCCCGGCCGGCGATCTCGTGCCTCAGATACTCGAAGCGCTCGACCGTGGCGGCACACTGGCCGTCGCCGGCATATATCTGACCGACATCCCGTCGCTCCAGTACCAGGCCCACCTCTTTCAGGAACGCACGCTGCGCAGCGTGACCGCCAACACCCGCCGCGACGGAACCGAGCTGCTCGAGGTCGCCGAGCGCATCGGTATGCGCTCGTTCACGAGGCGCTACTCGTTCGACGCCGTCGACCAGGCGCTGTCGGATCTCGCTAGCGACCGTTTCAGCGGCGCGGCGGTCGTCCGGATCGCCTCGGGGCCCAAGGAGGCATGAGCCGGCGGGCGGGCGCCGCGGACGGACCCGTTGGCGCACGACCACCGCCCCCATCCTGCCTGTGAGCGAGGTCGGAGGTTTGCCCTCCCGAGACCGGGGTACCAGCGGCTGTTGAATCGGCCCGCAGGGTTGGAGGTGCTTCCCTATGTCCCCCGAAGATGACGTGTCCCGCGAAGATGACGCCGACGTGATGGCGGAGGCGATCCATCCGAGAACGACCCGGAGGGTTTGGATCACGCCGACTCGGAGACTCCCGGCGTAATGGATCCGGACCAGTTCGACCCGCCACCGAAGTAAGCCCGCATCAACCGTCGGGATCAGCGCCGCGGGCCGCCAGGGGCGCCCGCCGTTCCCCTCGGCGCGATTCGACGTCTTGGCTCAAGGGCCGGTAACGCTCCGGCGCTTCAACAGGCGGCTTCAGGAGCCGACGCGCGTCGCAAGCAGTACCGGGATCAGCCGATCGGTGCGCTCTTGGTACTCGGCGTAGGGCGGGTACGCCTCCACAGCCCGCGTCCACCACTCCTCGCGCTGTGTTCCTTCGAGCTCACGCACCGAGTAATCGGCCGGCTCGGGCCCGTCCTGGATCTCGACGAGGGCGGGGTGGGCCGTCAGGTTCCGATACCACTCCGGGTGAGTCGGTGCCCCGCCCTTTGACGCGACGATCGCGTACTCGCCGGCGTGCTCCACCCGCATGACCGGGAACTTCCGGACCTTTCCGCTCTTGTGCCCGATCGTCGTCACGATCACGATCGGGAGGCCGGTGTCGCGAAGGGTGTTCGCGCGCGAGCCACCCGACGCCTCGTACTCGGCCACCTGGTTCCGCACCCATTCCCAGGTGCTTGGCTCGTACTCCCCGCTGATGGGCACCGCCCGATCAGCGAGCCGACGTGGGCGTTAGGTCGATCTGGCCGTTGTCGTGCTCATGGCTCTCCAGTGCGGAGATGAGCCGCTCGATCTCGGCCGCGTTGTTGGCCGGCGCCCGACCGGCCTTTTCGGCATAGATGGCGGCCCCGAGATCGCGCAGCAGGCCGTCGGCTTGCTTCTTCGCCTGCAGCTCGTCGATCTTGGCCTGCCCCTTCTGAGCGGCGTCCTTGGCGGCCGCGGTCGCTTGTGCCGCACCCTCCTTGACCTTGTCGAGAAATCCCACGGGACCTCCTCGAGTTCGGGCCCGCCGAGACGGGCCTCCTAGCGAGTACCCATCATCGCACGGCCCGTGAGGATGGGCCTCGGGGCCCGGGTCAGGACCCGAGGGTCCGGGACCCCGCTGGGAGCGCGGCGGTCGATCCCGTCTTGGCCTTGTGCTTGGGGGCCGTCTTCGGGAGGGTCGTCGTGGTCGTGGTCGTGGTGGGGCTGGCCGTGGGGCTCGCTCCCGCTGCGCTCAGGAGCGACTCAGCCTGGGAAAGGACCTGTTGCATCGCTGCGATGTCGCTTTGGTACTGGGCGAGCGACCCGCTCTTCAGCGCCGCCTGGGCGTCGTTGTAGTCGACCTGAGCCTGGTTCAACAGGGAGCTGACCTGCTGGGCGGCGGCCGCCGCCAGGCTGGAGGGGGAGGTCGTGGAGCTCCCGGTGCCCGAGTTGACGGGCGCATTCAAGAGATCCGACAGCGCCTGGCCGACCGTCTGGTCCATTTGGACGTCGTTGCCGAGGACGGCGATGACGTCTTGGAGCTCGGGCGCAGGGTTGCCGGTGGCCTCGAGGTAGAGCGGGCGGATGTAGATGATCGCGTTCCCCACCGGGACCATGAGGGTGTTGCCGAGCAGGACGTTCGAGCCGTGCTGGTCGAGGAGGGTGATCTTCGACGACACGTTTTGATCCTGTTGGATCTCGGTATCGGCGAGGGCGGGGCCCACGTCCTGGGCGCTGTTCGTCTCGTAGAAGTGGAGCTTGGGGCCGCCGCCGTCGCTGTAGGTGCCGATCACGAACGCCGCCAGGTTCTGGCTCGCTGCACCGTTGTTGAACGGCACGTAGGCGTCGGAGATCGTGAAGGTCTGCTTGGTCGACCCCGGCAGGGCCATCACCTGGTAGATGGGCGCCTGGGGAGCGATGGTGCCGCTGATCGCCTGGCCCTGGGGGTTCGTCGTGAGGGTCACCGACAGGGCCTGGGAGGGCGACCCCGCCCCCGCGGTCGGCGAGAGCGTCCACGCGCCGTTCGCGTTGTAGAACTTCTGCGGCGAGGACAGGTGGTAGCGGCCATAGAGGGCGGCCTGGATCGAGAACATGTCTTCGGGGTAGCGCAGGTGCCTTTGGAGGGCCTTGGGCATCGAGGCGCCCGGGGTGAACATCCCGGGAAATGCCGCTTCGTAGGTCCGCAGTATCGGGTCGTTGTCCATCGCGTAGAACTTCATCTGTCCCGAGTACGCGTTCACCACGAGCTTGACCGAGTTTCGGACGTAGTTGAAGCTGCTCGGCAGACCGCTGCCCTGCGGCACGAGGGCGCTCGAGGCGTTCTGGGAGTACGGGAAGTTCGCCGTCGTCGTGTAGCCGTCGAGCACCCAGTAGATCTGTCCTTTGGCCAGCACGGCATACGGATCGGCGTCCCACGCGAGGAATGGTGCGGCCTTCTCGGCCATCTGCTGGATGTCGCGCACAAACATGATCCGCGACTGATGGGTGACCTGCCCGGAGATCAAGAGGTTGAAGTCGCCCAGCCGCAGGGCGAACGCCGCCCGGCGCAGGAAGGAGGAGAGCTGGACGCCTCCGCTCCCGTTGTAGTGCGGCTGGGCACCGCCGATTTCGTCTTCCTTCGTGTTCGCAACCACGTACCCGGGCTCGTTGAGGCCGAAGTAGACGTCGGGTTGGGTAACGATCGGGAGCCCGTTCGACGAGACGGACGGGACGTCGCGCACCCGAAAGATGGGATCACCGTTGGCATTGGCGGCGTTGGCCTGTGAGATCACGATGCCTTCGCCGTGGGTGTACTGGAGGTGCGTGTTCACCCATGTCGGCGACTGGATGCCCGACTCGTTCACCTGGCGCACCCCGACCAGGACCGGCTGGAGATTGCCGTTGATCTGGTAGCGGTCGACCGCCAGCCCCTGGAACGAGTAGAAGCCGTGTTCGTACTGCAGTTTGTTGAAGGTCGGCAGCGAGATCTGCGGGTCCGGATCCCAAAGACGGATGTTGTCGAGCGTCGCCATGTTCTGGAGGATCTGCAACGAGTCGAGCGACGTGGCAGCGGGGAACTGGGAGACCGAGACGTTCTTCAGTCCATAGGCGTAGCGGGTCGCCGCGATGTTGCGCGAGATGTACGGAGCCTCCTTCTGGTTCTGGGACGGGTTGACGATCGCCTGTGCGATGGCCGGATAGATCACGCCGATCACGAGGGCGACGAATGCCCACAGGCCCACGGCCAAGATCGGAAGCGTCCAGCCCTGACGACGGATGTTCCAGACGAGGACGGCCGCCGCGGCCAGCGAGATCCAAAAGAGGAGGTTGAACGCCGGGATGCGGGCATGCACGTCGGTGTACCCGGCTCCCTCGACGAAGGCGTTGGTCGAGGTCACCAGCTGGTACTTCGCCAACAGGTAGCCCCCCGCCTTTGCCAGGGCGACCAGGGCGAGGAGCACCGAGAGGTGGGCCTTCACGACGGGTCGGACCCGTGGCCGCGTCCGCTGGGTGCGGATCCCGCCGTTCAGGTAATGGAACACGGCGGTGAACACGAGCACCACGATCAACGACACGATCAGCCAGTTCACGAGGAACTCGAGGAACGGGAGCCTGAACACGTAGAACGAGGCGTCCTTGCCGAACTGGGGGTCCGACATGCCGAAGCTGACACCGTGGGTGAAGAGCAGCCAGTTCTGCCATTCGCCGGTCGTCCCGGCGGCGGCGATCAGCGCCACGATCACCGAAAGCCCGGCGTAGATCCGGTGCGCGTAGGGCCTGACGACCCTCTGGTAGCGCCGAACGAGCTCGTCCTCGGGGTCCGAAGGGTCGACCACCGCGCTGATCCGGTCGCAGACGATCAGGTTGACCCAGAGAAGCACGAAAAAGAGCCCGCCGAAGGAGGCGAAGAGCCCGATCTTCACCGCGACGAGGGTGTCCCACACCGAGGTGAGATTGACCGAAGAGAACCACAGCCGATCCGTGTAGAACGTGGCCAGCGACCGCAGCGAGGCCAGCACCACGATCAGGACGATCGCGGCACCGAGCAGCCACCAGCGGCCCCGATGCCGCGCCCGCGGGACGCGCGGCGCCACATCTTGCGGGGAACGCACGGCTGGAGCCTAGGTCCGCGACAGGGTCAATTCGGGGTCGGTACCACCAGGCACCGACAACCGGCGTGCGCCGGCGGGTGCATGTGCCCGGTCGGGAACCGTTCGCCCTCACCGACGGAGTCGGCGAGGGCGTTGTCGTCGCAGTCGGCGCAGCCGTCGTTGCCGCCCGCCGTGACCCAGCGCAGGGGTGCCTTCCCGCTGGCCGCTCGGACGCCGCTCGAGAACGCTCCGACGACGTGGTCCGCGACGAGCCGTTCGATGCGCTCCCCCCGCCATTCCCGGTAGGCCGCGCTCACGAGCTCGGCCGCTTCCTCCTCGCTCGGGCCCGGGCCCTCGGCGTCCTCCTCCAGGAGCCGCCGCCGGAGCAGCGTGACGACGCTGTCGGCCAGCTCCGAGGCTCCCGAGCCCACCGCCGACCGATTGATCTCGGTGACCTCGGGGGCGATCTCGGCGTCCGAGCCCAGGTGGCTGCGCGTGAAACCGACACCGGCGTCGAAGGCGTCGCCGAGGAAGTCGACGGACGCCTCGACCAGTCCGCGTCGCTGATCCTCCTCGGAGGAGAGAAGTTCCTGGCGGTACTCGCCCGGGTCGGCCCGCAGTCGGTGGAGCAGGAGGTTCTGATCGTCCTGCATCGCACGCTTCAGGCGTCTTGCCATCCTCGCGATGATCGTGTCGAGCAGGTCGTCGCGCTCGGCGGCCAGTCGCTCGGACTCGGACACCTCGGCGGCCGGCGCCTCGGCGTCTGGCGCTGCCGCACCGGCGCCGGCGACCGCGGGCGCCTCCGCGTCGATGACCTCGCTCATCGCCACTTCGGCGGGTTCTGACAGGCGACCCTCGCGGATGCGAGCGAAGAGCTCCTCGACCTTCGAGTCGTCCCCCGGGGAGCCTCGATCCTGCTGGACTTCGGACTCGGGTTCGGAGCCGTTCGCACTCAGCGATTCGGCCTCCACCACGGCCTCGACGCCTCCACTGACCGCCTCGATCTCGACCGGTTCGAGCCCCTCGCCCTCTTGGGCCTCCACCTCCGCGACGCGCTCGGCGACCGCCGCGGCCGCTGCCCGAGAGTCGTCGTCGGCCCGTGCGAGCCCCGAGACGATGTCGTCGACGGTGCCTCGAACCCCGAGCACCGTTCGGGCGAGCTGGTCACGGGCCGCCCGGAGCTGCTCGATCTGTATCAGGAGCACCCGGCGTCGCTGCGCTGTCTCGGTCAACATCCGTCGGCGCGTCTCTTGGGCCTGCTCGATCATGAGGCGGCCACGCTCACGCGCCCGATCGACGAGGGCATTGCCGTCCGACCGGGCCCGGTCCAAAATCGCCGTGATGTCGGCCTGGGCCTCCTCCCGGACCGATCCGGCGGCAAGTTCGGCCTGGGCAATCCGCTCGGCCGCTGCGGCCTCAGCCGACACCTGCACGTCGGTTGCCTGTTGTTGTGCGTCGCGCACGACGGCACCGGCGGTCTCCTCCGCCGCATTGACCAGTCGGGCCGCCTCTTGGTGCGCGTTGCGCAAGACCTCGGCACTCTTCTGCCCGAGCGCGGAGGTCAGACGCGCGTCGTCGATCTCGGGATTGGTGGCCCGCTCCTCGGCGTCGGCGAGCTGTGCAAGGAGCTCCTCCTCGCGGGCCTCCCAAGCGGCAAGAGCCGCTGCGAGCTGCTCGAGGAAGGCCGCAACCTCGTCGGGATCGAAGCCCCTCCGGTTGCGGTTGAACGAACGCCTCGCCACCTCTTCGGATCGGATGCGTGACGATGAGCCCAGCGGGGCGTCCGGCATGGGGCAAGCCTAGGACCTGGGCATGGGGCAGGGGAAAGACCCCTCCTCTCGGACCCGCCCAAAAACCGGCTGGCAGGACCCGAGATCAGGGGTTCGTCGAGGGCCCCGCAGGCACCCGGCCCCCGAGCTGCCGGAGGATCGACAGCGCCTGGGCCAGGCTCGACACTGCATAGACGCGGAGCGACGCCGTCGCCTTGGAGCGGGCGACGGCCAGCTCCTGGGGCGGCACGAGGAACACCGTCGCCCCGGCGTCCTCCACCGCGATGGTCTTCTGAGCGACCCCGCCCACGTCGCCGACGGCCCCGGTCGGGGACATCGTGCCGGTCGCTGCGACGACCTTGCCGGCCGTCAGATGTCCCCCCGAGAGCGTGTTGATGAGGCCGAGCGTCATTGCCAGCCCAGCCGAGGGTCCGCCGATGTCGGCCGTGTTGATGGTGATCGGGAACGGGAAGCTGAAGTCCTGTTGGGTCTCGACGGAGATGCCGAGGAAACCCCTCGAAGGGTTCATACCGGGGCAACCCGAGGACAAGGTGGCCCCGGCCGGACGCGTGGCCAGGCGGATCGATCTTGCGCCCGAGGCGCCCGACACCGGCGTGCCGTCGGCCCTGAAACTGTCCTGTGCGACCGTGAGCCGCACCGTGTCCCCGGGACCGAAGTGCCCCATCTGTCCGACGAATGCACACAGGTTCGGCGTCGGTACTCCGTCGACCGCAGTGATCACCTGGCCGACCCGCAGCGCTTGGAGCGCGGGGGTCCCCGAACCCACCGCCACTACGACCGCCCCGGCGTCGTGTTCAGGCACCCGGTAGCCGAGCCGGCGTAGCGCCGCCGCCTTGGCCGCCGCCTTGGCCTGGGCCATCTCGAGGTACCCCTGTGCTGTGAGCTCCGACGCCGGGATCCCACCACCGGTCAGCGCCTCGGTCGGCACGATCTGATCGTTGCCCGAGAACGTGTCGAGCACGTAGGTCAGAGCCGTGAGCTGTTGGACGAAGACATCGGTCAGCAGGATCGCACCGTGCACCCTGTGCGAGTGCGACGCCGGCACCTTGATGAGCCGCCCGACCGGGGTGGCGTCGCCTGGGGACAAGGCGTAGTAGTCGACGTTGATCCGGCTGGCGATCGCCGCAGCGACCACGACGAGGGCGACCGCAGCCAACAACGCGCGCAGCACGCGGCGGCGGCGCGGGGACACGGGTGGTGCGGGGTAGGCCTCGGTCATACTCGTGGCGGTGCGGGTCGATCCTCCCATGGACGACGACGGTGTCCGGCGCGACACCGCGGAACGACGCCGGGCCGTCGTCGCAGCCGGGCACGCCGGAGACCCACGCCCGATCGACGCCGCGGCCGGCGATCCCGATCCCTCGGTTCGCTCCGCACGGCTCGGTGCCCTCGCCCGCCTCGGCGCCCTGAGCGTGGAGGACGTCGCATCCGGGCTCGCCGACCTCGACCCCGGAGTGCGCCGACGGGCTGCGATGCTCGCTGCGAGGGTCTCGGGCCGGGGGAGCCGCTCCAGCCTGCCGGCCGCCCTCGCGGAGGCCCTGCGCGACCCCGAACCCCTGGTGGTGGAGGCTGCGGCCTGGGCGCTCGGAGAGCGTCGGGTACGGCCGGCGGTGGCCGACCTCGCGGCCCTGGCGTCGGGACACCACGACGCTCGGTGTCGAGAGGCGGCCGTCGCCGCACTGGGGGCGATCGGTGATCCCGCCGGCCTCCCGGCGGTCCTCCACGCCCTCGAGGACCGCCCGGCGGTCCGGCGGCGGGCGGTCGTCGCGCTGGCGGGATTCGAGTCTCCACAGGTCGAAGCGGCGCTCCGATCGGCGCTCGCTGACCCGGACTGGCAGGTTCGCCAGGCCGCGGAGATCCTCCTCGAACGCTAATCAGTCGCCTGCGTCGGCGAAGACCGGGCGCAGCTCGTCCAGCGCCTCGAGGCACATCCCCGCGCCGAGGACGACACACTCGAGTGGGAGTTCGACGAGGTGCACCGGCACCGCCGTGCTGTTGGCGACCCGTTGGGCCATGCCACGGAGCAGCGCGCCGCCGCCGAGCAGATGGACTCCCTCGAACATGATGTCCTGGGCGAGCTCGGGAGGCGCTTCTGCCAGGCAGTCGGTCGCTGCCGTGATCACCTGGGCGACGTATTCCTCGACCGCGCCGCGCACCTCGAGGGGAGAGAGGACGACGGTCTTGGGCATCCCGGTCGATACCTCGCGCCCGCGGACCTGGGCGTCCTGCTCCCCCTCATAGGGGTGCGCCGAGCCGATGGCGAACTTCACGGCCTCGGCCGTGCGCTCCCCGATCGCCACGCCGTGCTTGTGGCGCACGTAGGACTGGATGGCGGCGTCGAAGTCGAAGCCGCCACAGCGGATGGCCCGCTGCGCGACGACGCCACCGAGCGAGATCACCGCCGTCTCGGCGGTGCCACCGCCGACGTCGACGACCATCGAACCCATCGGCTCGTGGATCGCGAGGCCAGCCCCGATGGCGGCCGCCATGGGCTGCTCGATCAGATAGATGGCCGACGCGCCCGCGTGGCGGGCCGCCTCTCTCACCGCGCGACGCTCGACGCGGGTGATCGCGGAGGGTACGCAGATGAGGACGCGCGGTCGGCTGATCTTCGACACGCCGCAGCGGTGCAGGAGCACGCGGAGCATGCGCTCGGTGATGTCGAAGTCCGTGATCGCCCCCTGACGGAGCGGTCGCACCGCGACGATGTATCCGGGCGTGCGGCCGATCATCTGCCAGGCCTCCGCACCGATCGCAAGCACCTCACGGCTACGCGTGTTGTAGGCGATGACGGTGGGCTCGTTCAAGACGATGCCCTTGCCCTTCGCGTACACCAAGGTGTTGGCCGTGCCCAGATCGATCGCGAGGTCGCGGGGCATTCGCCACATCGTAGGAGGCCCGGGGCGACCTCATCGAGGGCGGGGGCGTCGATAACCTGGCCCATCGTGGATTCATCGGATGGCGGCTCCTTTGACCAGGGGACCGGTGAACCAGAGGAGGGTGAGGACGAGACCCTCGACGAGCTGAGGGACCAGGGGCCGATGGGCTGGGTCCCTCCCGAACAACGCGCCTGGCGGCATCCCTCGGAGACCGGCTCGTGGGCCGGTCGCCCCCCTTATACGGCCCCGACGCTGCGCACCCGTCACCCGGGCCGTCGGGCCGCTTGGGCGGGCACGCTCGTGGTGGGCGCGGGTGCCGCCGCGGCACTCGTGACGGGCGGCCTGATGCTCTCCTCACAGAGCGGGCCGAGCAGTCCGGTGAGGATGAGCTCCCCGCCTCTGGCCGCCACCCAATCGGTCGTCCGCCTCGAGGTCGAGACCGCCGGCGGCCCGAGCACCTATGGGTGCGGCGTCGTGGTCGCCACCGGCGGGATGATCGCGACCAACGCCACGCTGCTCGAGGGGGCGCGTCGCGTGCTCGCGACCACCGCTTCGGGCCGACACGAGACCGCCACCGTGGTCGCGGTCGACCCCCATTCCGACGTCGGCGTCGTTCGGGTGCACGCCGCCCTCCCGGTCGCCCGCTTCGTCGATTGGCGCGACATTGCGCCGGGCGCGGGTGCGGTCGAGGTCGCCGTGGCGACCGAGTCGTCCGGCTCACCCCAGTCGATGTGGTGGGACGAGACCATCGCCTCGACCGGGGCTGCGGTCGGGTCGGGGCCCGGGTCGGGCATGGTGAGCGTGGTGGCGACCACACCGACGGGGGTCGAGCCGGAGGGTGCGGTCCTTATGGAGCACAACGGTGCGGTGGTCGGGTTGCTCGATCGCTTCGCCGTGCCGTCGGTCGGCGGCGGAGCGGCGTTCCTCCCCGGCGATCTGGTCCTCCAGGTGGCGCGCGACCTCGTGGCCGACGGCAAGGTGCTGCACGGGTGGCTGGACATCAGCGGCACGAACCCGGGACCCCGCCAACCCAAGGGTGCCCTCGTCACGGCGGTCCGCCCGGGCGGGGCATCCAAGACGCGCCTCGAACCGGGCGACATCATCGAGGCGATCAACGGGCGACCGGTCCGCTCGATGGCCGACCTCAGCTCGAGGCTCTATCTCCTCGCACCGGACAGCTGGGTGAAGCTGCGCGTCGAACGCGCCAATCTGGTGCGCACCTTCGGCATGTGGCTCAGCTCCGCGCCCTAGGCATCTGACGTGCGCTCCGTCGCCGTCACGGTCTTCGGGATCTGCGCTGTCGGATTCATGATGGCGATGTACGCGTTGGAGCGCCGCCATCGCGGATTCGTCGCGGCGTTCGCCCTGGGGTGCCTGCTCTCCAGCGCGTACGGGTTCCTCTCGGGGGCGTGGCCGTTCGGCGTCGTCGAGATCGTCTGGTCGGGGATCGCCCTGCGCCGCTTCCGCCGTACTGCGCCCGGGAACGGAGGGGTCGGAGGCCCCTAGCATGCGGGGATGGCGATGAACCCCGAGGACCCGGACAACCCGTTCTCGGGGTTGCTCGGGGACCTTCTCAAGGTCATCGGCGGCAGCGCCCGGGGGGCCGGCCGGCCCTGGCTCGACGCGGCACGGGCCCTCGCCCAAGGAGTCGCGACGGACGGGGTCGAGCCCAACGTGGACCCGCTCCAGCGCATCAAGCTCGAGGAGCTCGCCCGGGTCGTCGAGCTCCACGTGGAGGGGGCGACCGGGCTGTCCACCGCCGAGATGGCCTACACGTTCGTGCCGGTCGGGCGCGGCGCCTGGGCGAACCGGGCCCTCGACGGTTGGAGGCCGTGGCTGGAGCGCATGGTTGCCGCCGTGGAGGCCGCACCCGGCGGACGGATCGAGGGGCTCGAAGCCGAGGACGCACCCGAAGGGCTCCAGGCGCTCCTCGGGCAGTTCGCGTCGACGATGGGGCCGATCATGCTCGGGATGCAGTTCGGCTCGGCGGTCGGGCATCTGGCTCGCCAGGCGCTCGGGCAGTACGCACTGATCGTGCCGTGGCCGAGGTCCAACGAGCTGTTGGTCGTTCCCGAGAACGTCGCGTCCTTCGCCGCCGACTGGAGCCTCGACGAGGACGCCACCCTCCTATGGGTGTGCGCGCACGAGCTCATCGTGCAGCTGGTGCTCGACCGCCCGCACGTCGCCGAGCGCCTGAGCGAGCTGCTCGGTGCATCGCTGGCCGAGTCCATGGCGGCACAGCAGGGCATCGCCGAGCGGCTGGGCTCCATGGACACGGGCCCCGATTCGCTCCAGCAGCTGATGTCGGATCCCGAGGCCCTCCTCGCCGACCTCCTCACCCCCGGCAGCCGGGCCACCTCGGCCCGTCTGAGCACGATCGTCGCTGCGCTGAGCGGCTATGTCGACCACGCGACCTCCCAGATCGCACAGGCCATCACGGGCTCGGCGGGGTCCCTCTCGGAAGCCTGGTACCGCTACCGCATCGCCGATCAGCGCGGTCGGCAGGCCGCGGCGGCCCTCTTCGGGTTCGACGTGGGCCGCGGCGAGGTCGACCGCGGCGCGGCGTTCGTGCGGGGAGTGCTCGAGCGCGCCGGGGAGGAGGGCCTCGGTCGCCTCCTCACGAGCGCCAAGACGCTCCCGACGCCGGCCGAGCTCGATGCGCCGGGGCTCTGGCTCGAGCGGATCGACCTGCCCGAGGACCCCGACGATCCCCCCGCCGGGGACGAGGCGGGCGGCCGCTAGGCCTGCGTGCCCTGGGTGGGCTCCTCGGGGAACCCGAGGTCCCACTCGAGCGACAGGTTCTCTCGTTCGGCGTCACGCACGACCCGCTCCCGGTTGCGACGGAACTGGGGGTCGTGGGGCGGTAAGAGGACGAGGCGGGCGAGCGCCCGATCCCGGAAGGCCTCGATCAGCTCGGGGTCGCCGAAGTCGGACTGGACCTCCCAGTGGGGTGCGACGGGTCCCAGGTAGACGACGCGCACGTGCCCGACGGGCGGGATCGGCTCACCGGCCTCGTCGGTTGCGACTTCCTCGGGCTCGGGGGACACGTGACCTCCTCACGGCTGCCGGGACGAGGGTTCAGCGTAGTGCCGGGCGGCCCGACGTCCGCCCGGGCGGACCGGTCAGTGACCCGTTCCGCCCGAGCGCAGCAGGGCGAGCAGCGGCTTGATGGTGTCGATGGCGATGGCGAAGCCGATGTTCTGGGCCGGGGCGTTCCCCTGGGTGCTCTCGGCGACCGCGGTGTTCATCCCGATGACCTGCCCGGCGGTGTCGACGAGCGGTCCACCCGAGTTGCCCGAGTTGATCGCGGCGTCGGTCTGGAGCAGGCCGCTCAGGCTCTCGCTCCTCCCGGTGAGATCGCTCGTGGCGGTGAGCGACCGGTCCTTCGAAGAGACGATCCCCTTGGTCACCGTCAGCCCGCCCGACAGCGCAAGGGCGTTGCCGATCGCGAGGACGTCGTCGCCGACTCGCGCCTGGTTCGAGTCGGCGAGCTGCACCGTCGGCAGGCCGTGCGCGTTCTCGATCTGCAAGAGCGCAAGGTCCTGCGCGGGATCGGTGCCGATCACACGCGCCGGCAGCAGGTTCGTCTGGCCGAAGAGCGTCACGCTCACATTGTTCGCGCCGGCAACGACGTGGTCGTTGGTCAGGACCTGACCGCTCGAGGTCAGGATCATGCCGGTCCCGGCGCCCTCGACCGTGCCCGAACCCCGGCCCCGGACGATGCCCGCCGTCTCGATCGAGACGACCGCCGGCTCGACCTTCGCCAGCACCTCTTGGATGTCTGCGGGTCTTGCGAACGACGCGGAGTTGGGGAAGAACTTCTCGACGATCGTCTGCTGGGAACGCTGCGCCAGCACGTAGCCGACTCCGCCGCCGACAAGTGCGGCGATGACGGCCGTCAACGCCACCACGAACACCCAGTTGCGCGCCGTGAGGGTGTGCTTGACGGTGGCCGCGCTCGTCACGACGGGGTTGGCGGGGACGAAGTACGGGCTGCGCCGTTCCGGGGGCGGGTACGCGTAGGGCCGGGCGCCGGGCGGCTGGGCGGGCGGCCACTGCGGTGGCGGTTGGGGCGGAGCCCCGGGCGCTTGCCCCCGGTCGGCAGCGGGCGCCGGTCCTCCGTCGGCGCGCTGGGCCGACGACGGCCGAACGGGTCGCTCTTGCCACCCCGGAGGCGGGGGCGGTACCCCGCCTGCCGGTGGGTCGGGGGGGAGCCGTCTCAACTTCCCGGCTGCCGCGTCCGTGGGGTTAAAAGATCCATAAGAACCAGGCAGCGGGCCGTATCGGCACCGCTATGCTCGCCCGAGAGGCATGGAGCTCCCAATGGATACTCAATGGATGGCCGAGGGCCGATGCAGAGACGTTCCGCCCTCGGTGTTCTTCCCGAGTGACGGCCTCGGCGTCCAGGCAGCGCAGCGAATCTGCGCCGACTGCCCGGTGGCCGATGCATGCTTAGAGTATGCCCTCGCGAATCGGATCGATCACGGGGTCTGGGGCGGCCGCTCCGAGCGTGAACGGCGCCGCATCCTGCGATCTCGGCGCTCCGCTCGCGTCAGCGCCTTTCGCTAGGGGCCGGCCACTCCCGCGCGTCCCTGCGCTTCGATGACCGGACGCGCCATCGCGTCCGCCGTCAACGTGAGCGAGGGCCGGGACACCGACATCGTCGACCGTCTCGGCGCGGTCGGTGGCGATCTCCTCCTCGACGTCCATGTCGACGCCGATCACCACCGGAGCGTCCTCACCCTCGGTGGGGCTCCGGGCGAGCTGTTGGTCGCGCTGAAGTCACTCGTCACAGCCGCGGTCGACCTCCTCGACCTTCGGGGCCACAGGGGTCTGCATCCCCGATTCGGCGTCGTCGATGTCGTCCCGTTCACCCCGGTGGGTTCCGATGACCTGAGCGGGGCGCTCGAACTGCGGGATCGACTGGCGATCTGGGCCGGCGATGCCCTCGGGATCCCGTGCTTCCTCTACGGGCCGATGCCCGACGGGGGGGAGCGGTCCCTGCCAGAGGTGCGCAGGGGAGCCTTTCGGACGCTGCTCCCCGACACCGGCCCGCGGGTTCCTCACCCGAGCGCGGGAGCGATGGCGGTCGGTGCCCGCCAACCGCTCGTCGCATACAACGTCTGGGTCGCGGGGCTGAGCGGGGCCGAGGCGAGGGTCATCGCGAGGCGGATCCGGGGGCCCGGGGTCAGGGCCATCGGTCTCGTGGAGGGATCCTTCGCGCAGATCTCATGCAATCTCACCGAACCCGGACGCGTGGGCCCGGCGACCCTCTACGACGCCGTCGCGGCGGCCCTACCTGAGCCAGCAACCATCACCCGGACCGAACTCGTCGGGCTGGTCCCCGCTTCCGTGCTCGAAGGGGTGCCCAGGGCCCGCTGGGAGGCGCTCGATCTCTCGGCCGGGTCCGTGCTCGAGACCAGGCTCGCCGATCGCTTCCTCAGGAAGCGTCGGTCATAGCGGCGGCGCGGCGCTGCAGCGCCCTGGCCCGCCGGAGGCGCCGGCGCTCTCGCTCGCTCATGCCGCCCCAGATGCCGAACTTCTCGCCGTTTGCCAGCGCGTACTCGAGGCAGTCCTCGCGCACCACGCACCCGCGGCAGACCTCCTTCGCCTCGCGCGTCGACGCCCCGCGCTCGGGGAAGAACAGATCCGGGTCGACGCCCATGCAGTTGGCCTGTGCCTGCCAACTTCTGTCCAAGCGTCCATAGAGCACTGCGGCCAAGTCCACCGGTCGGCCTCCCCTCACTGTAAGTGGCACCGATGTAACTACAACCATGTCATCTTCCCCTATCCGACATAGGAACGCAAGCGAGAAATTCTCACATCTTGTGGTGGATCACGCCAGGGCATGGCCCCGCTTTCCCACTCTGCGTGAGATTTTGGGCCGGATTTCGGCCCGGGCGGCCGTTTCGCCCCCCGGCGGGCACTCAGCCCGGCGTCGCCGCGGTCGTCGTGCCGGGGCGCCGTCGCTGATCGGGCCACTCGGTCAGGGGCCTCGCCCGCGGCGCGCCGACCGGCTCGGGCCCGCTCCGGGGGGCGCGACGGGCCGCCGCTCGACGCGCGAGGGCCGGCGCCCACCAGTTGGCGCGGCCGGCCAGGCGCATGAAGGCGGGCACGAGCATGCCGCGCACGACGAAGGCATCCAGGAGCACGGCGAGGGTCAGTCCGAGCCCGAACAGCTTGATGAAAGCGATGCCGCTCGTGGTCACCGCCAGGAAGACGACGGTCATCGTGAGCGCCGCCGCGGTGACGATGCGTCCCGTCCGCTGCAGGCCCCGGGCGACGGCCCGAGCGTTGTCGGCACCGAGATCGTGCTGCTCCTTGATCCTCGAGATGAGGAAGACCTCGTAGTCCATCGAGAGCCCGAAGGCGACACAGAACATGAGCAGCGGGATCGTGGCGAGCACGTTGCCGGTGGCGGTGAAGCCGAGGAGCGACGAGAGGTGACCCTCCTGGAAGACCCACACCATGGCGCCGAAGGTCGCAGCGAGGCTGAGCACGTTCAGCACGACCGCCTTCAACGCGATGAGCAGGCTGCCGAACATGAGGAGAAGGACGCCGAAGGAGATCGCCGCGATCAGGCCCAGGGCGATCGGGAGGCGGGAGAGGATGACTCGGGTCGCGTCGACGTTCTCGGCGGGCATCCCGCCGACCAGCACCCCGAAGGGAGCCGGCACGTCGCGCACCTGATGGACGAGCACCTCGCCGGCCGGCTGCAGGGCGTCGATCGAGGGCACGACCGAGAGCCAGGTGCCCCTCGGATTGGCGAATTGGTCGGCGTAGCTGGCCGGTGCCGGAAGCTGACTGCCGTGGACGAACACCCCGGTCTCGGCCGCCACCATCTCGACGTCGCCCACGCGCGACAGCCGGGCCGCGTAGGCGTCGATCAGCCGGTCTCGCGGCGCGCTGTGCTCGGCACCGGGGACCCGCGGCGCGACGACGGTCAGGCCCTCTGCGGTCCCCTGGCCGAAGTCGTGGGTGAGACGGGCGTCCACCGCCCGGACGTGGTTGCCCGGCGGGAGCACCCGGTAGTCGAGGTAGCCGAGCCGCAGTCCGAGGAAGGGACTTGCGAGGAGCCCGAGGATCGCGAGGGTCCCGACCAAGAACACGATCGGATGCCCCATCACCACCCCTGACAGGCGGCTCCAGAAGCCCTCGCCGCTCTGCACGACCGATCGCCGCCAGAGCGTCAGCGCGTTGACCCGCCGACCGAGGAGCGAAAGCACGGCCGGCAGGAGGACGACCGCCGCCACCCCGGAGAACAAGGCGACCGGGATGCCTGCGAAGGCGAACGAGCGCAGGAAGACCATCGGGAACACGAGCAGGACGGCGAGCGCACCGGCGACCGTCATCGAGCTCCCGACCACGGTCTTGCCCGCCGTCGCCACGGTGCGCAGCACGGCCTCGTCGGGGTCCTGGCCGGCGGCCAGTTCCTCCCTGAAGCGCGAGACGATGAACAGGCTGTAGTCGATGGCGAGGCCGAGCCCGAGCGCCGTGGTCAGGTCCTCCGAGAAGATCGAGACGCTCGTGAGGCCCGCGATCAACCGGAGCACGAACAGCGTCCCGAGGACCGACACCGCCCCGACCGCGAGTGGAAGCGCAGCGGAGACCACCGAGCCGTAGACGAAGAGCAGGAGCACGAAGGTGACGGGCAGCGCGATCAGGTCGGCACTGAGGAGGCCGTGCTCGACCTGCTTGTCCACCTCGACGAAGGTCGGGGCGAACCCACCGACCTCGACCGAGATCGGCCCCCCCACCCGGTCGATCGGCGCCACGACGGCCGGCTCGCGGGCGATCACCTGGTTCTGGTCGCCGAGGATGCGGGCGACGACGATGGCCTCGCGAGACCCCGAACGCAGCTCGCTCGCGTGCTCGAGGGACCAGTAGGACTCGACGTTGGCCACGTGCGGCTGGCTCGCGAGAAGCCGTGTGAGCCCCGAGCCGGCCCGGGCGACCGCCGGGCTGTCGAGGGTGCCCCGGGTCGCCGTCACGAGGAGCACGAGATTGGGCGCCCCGGAGTGGAACTCCTCCGCGAGCACGGTGGCAGCCCGGGTGGACTCGGAGCCCGGGGCGTCGAAACCGCCCTGGGAGAGATGCCTCATGACACCGAAGCCGACGACCGCGAAGAGTGCGATCAGGACCCCGGCCACCAGGAGCACTGCGCGGCGCCACCGGATGGCGAAGGAGCCGAGGCGCCGGAGCGTCGCCGAGCCGGGGTCGGGCGGGAGGGGGCGTCGGGAGGATCTAGTCATTGGCTAGTTCCCCACCTTACGGGGCGGCCCGGAACTTGTCAATGCCAAGATTCAGCTATGCTGGACCTCCGGCACGCCGAGGAAGGGGGCCCGATGTGACCCGGCGCAGGGAGAAGACCCAGGTGAGCCGCGCCCGCCCGTACCACCACGGGCACCTGCGCGAGGTCGTGCTCGCGGCGGCGATCGAGGAGATCGAGGCCGTCGGCACGGCCCGGCTGTCGATGCGCGAGATCGCCAAGCGGGCCGGCGTGTCGCACGCCGCCCCGGCCCACCACTTCGGCGACAAGGCCGGGATCTTCACGGCGATCGCCACGCAGGGCTTCCAGCTGCTCTACGAGTCGGGGATCGAGGCCGCAGCGGGGCGCCCCGACGCGCTCCTCGACACCGGGATCGCGTACATCACCTTCGCCCTCGGGCACCGGGCCCACTTCGAGGTGATGTTCCGGCCGGACCTCTGCCACACCGAGGAACCCGAGTATGTCGCCGCCAGGGACCGGAGCTTCGACGTGCTCTTCAGCCTGGTCGGCCGGGACCTCCCGCCAGGCCACGAGGCACTGGTCGTCCCCACCTCGGTCGCGGCGTGGTCGATCGCACACGGCTTCGCCACGCTGTGGCTCGACGGCAACCTCGAGCCGCGCCTTGGCGAGGGGGTCAGCTTCGAGTCGCTCGTTCCCCAGCTCCTCGACGGCTTCGTCGCGCTGGGCGAGATCGCTTCCCGGGGCCTCGGGCGCTGAAGGGCGGGCTCAGCCCGCCGGGCGGAGATACCGACGGTGGCGGAGGAAGTCGACCAGCACGTAACCGCCCAACGCGTCGGGTGTCGTGTAGAACGTCCGCCCCCCGTTGACCCGGGCGATCTGCTCGACGAAGGGATAGTGGGTCCGCTCGAGGTCAAGGGCGAAGGTGTTGATCGTGATCCCTGCCCGGGTCGTGCGGATCACCTCGGCCATTGTCCGGCGAAGGGTCTCTTGGACCGGCGGGTAGTTGAACCACACCTCGCCGTCATCGTCGATGTGGGCGGTCGGCTCGCCGTCGGTCACCACGATGATCTGCTTGGTCCCGTACTGGTGGGCGAGCATCCGACGGGCGAGGGCCAGCGCGTGCTGGAGGTTCGTGCCATAGACGTAGTCCCACATGGCGGTCGGTAGGTCGTCGGCCTTGATCTCGCGCGCGACCTCGGAGAAGCCCACGATTCCGAGGTAGTCACGCGGGAAGCGGGTCGAGATCAGCGTCTGGAGCGCCATGGCCATCTTCTTCGCCGGGACGAAGTTGTCCCGCATCGGCATCGACATCGAGAGGTCGACGAGGAGCACGGTCGCCGAGCGAGTCAGCGCCTCGGTCTCCACCACCTCGAAGTCCTCCGCCTGGAGCCGGACGGGCACCCCGGACCCGCTGCGACGCACCGCGTTGTGCACCGTCGCCGAGAGGTGCAAGTTGAGCGGGTCCCCGTACTCGTAGGGCTTCGTCGTCTCCTCCCGATCGTGCCCGCTCCCCGACGTCGCCGACTGATGGTCGCCGATGCGCTCGCGCTGCATCTGGGAGAAGAGGTCGCTGAGCGCCCGCTGTCCGAGCCGCCGGACCCCCTTGGGGGTGAGCTCGGTGCGACCGCCCTGCTGCTCGATGAGGCCGTTCTCCTGCAGATTCTTGGTGAGCTTGGCCAGTCGCTCGAGTGAGCGGGCGGCGTCCTCACCGAGGTGCCGGCGCACCTGGTCGATGTCCACCTCGTCGAGCGCATTGGGCGAGGCGGCCGATGCGAAGAGATCCTCCATCCGGTCGATCTCGCCGAGCTGACTTGCCACGTCGGTGGCGTCGCCGAAGCCCATGGGGTCCGAGCCTCGGAAGCGGTAGGACTGTCCCCAGCCCGCACCCGGCATGGCCTCGCGCAGGTTGGACGCGAGTCGCTCCATCTGCCAGCGCAGATCCATGTCCTCGAGCAGCGAGTTGGCGAGCGACTGGAGCTGCTGGCGCTGCTCGGGCGAGAGCGAGCGCCACATCGCCTCGGCGGCGGCCATCCGCTCGGCCAGCTGCTCGAGCAGCTCGTCGAGGGTTTCGGGGTTGCCGGGGAACATGTCGCCGTACTGCTCCATGAACTGCTCGAAGCTGGGATCGAGCTCCTCGCCGCGGGCCCGTTGCTCGAGCATCGTGTTCAGCGCGTCCATGGCCGAGCGCATGCGCGCCATCTGCTCGGGGTCGGTCGAGGAGAGCGCCTCGGACATCCCCTCGAAGTACATCTGTGCGACCTGCTCGCGCAGCTCCTCCATCAGCTCCTCGAAGCGCTCCCGGGCCTCGCTCGAGACGAAGTCGTGGTGCTGGAGGCCCTGGACCTTGCCCGCCAGATCCTCGGGCAGGAGGTCGAGCGACATCCGCCGCTCGGTGGCGACGTCCGAGGTGACCTGGGCCCGCCGCTCGTCGCCCGAGTCCCTGGCCTCCGCCTCGAGCTGGTCGATGGCCGCCCGTTCCTGACGGACCACGTCGTCGAGCGCCCTCGAGATGCGGTCCATCTCGGCGTTCGGGCTGCCCTGCTTCAAGAGCTCCTCGCGCCGGCGGCGCATCCGCTCGATCATCTCGCGCATGCCCATGATCCGCTCGCCGTCACGGGTCCGCATGCCGCTGCGCATCAGCCGGCGCAGGGCGTCGTTCAGGTCCCCGCCCGAGAGCAGGTCGTCGGTGAGCTCGGCGAGCAGGTCGTCGGGGTCGAGATCGCCCCACTCCTGGCTGCCGTCCCAATCGCTGTAGTCGTAGCGGGCGGTCATGGCAGCCTCAGCGGCGCCGGCGGTAGAGCGCCCGGGCGCCCGAGGCGTCCTTGTTCAGGCGCTTCGTGAGGTGGAGACCCTCGAGCAGGAACTCGAGCGCCGCCGCCACGAGGGCCGGGGACTCCCCCGCATCGGGGCCGGCCAGGGCTCGGGTCGGGGCCTCGAGGGCCGGCATGTCGGCCAGCACGCTCAGGTAGTCGGACGACGAGAGGTCGTCGCCGGTGTGTACGACGACACCCTCGCCGAAGGACCCGACGACCGCCGCGGGATCCTCGAGTGTCACTCGGCGGCGGAACACCGAGAGCACTGCGGCAGCCGCCAGCTGGGCCACGACCTCGTCCTCCCTGCCCTCTTCCAGGGCCTCGACCTCGATCTTGCCCTGCGTGGAGGGCAAGAGGGCGCCAAGATCGCTCACCCGCGGGACGACGACCGACTCCCCCGTCCGCAGCGCTCGCCGCAAGGCGTTCGCGACCAGCGTCTCGTAGTTCGCGATGGTCAGGCGGACCGAGACGCCGCTGCGCTGGTTGAGGTGCGGGCTGCGGCGCGCCAGCTGGCTCATCTCGGCCAGGACCTCTTGCATGTACCCGGGGACGATGATCGGCAGGTCTCCCTCCGGGAGCGTCGCCTCCGCACACATGATCGCGACCTCGGTGCGGGCCTCCTCGGGGTAGTGGGTGCGGACCTGGGCGCCGAAGCGGTCCTTGAGCGGCGTGATGATCCGGCCCCGGTTCGTGTAGTCCTCGGGGTTGGCCGTCGCCACCAGCATGACGTCGAGCGGGAGGCGCACCCGGTGCCCGCGGATCTGGACGTCGCGCTCCTCGAGCACGTTGAGCAGACCGACCTGGATCCGTTCGGCGAGGTCGGGGAGCTCGTTGATGGCGAACACCCCCCGGTTGACCCGCGGGACGAGGCCGTAATGGAGGGTGAGCTCGTCGGAGAGGTAGCGGCCCTCGGCCACCTTGATCGGGTCGACCTCGCCGATCAGGTCGGCGATCGAGGTGTCCGGCGTGGCCAGCTTCTCGCCGTAGCGCTCCGAGCGGTGCACCCAGGTGAGCGGCGTCTCGTCGCCCTCGTCGGCGACCTTGAGCCGTGCGTAGCGGGAGGTCGGGTGGTAGGGGTCGTCGTTGATCTCGGACCCCGACACCACCGGCATCCACTCGTCGAGCAGCTCGACCAGCGAGCGGAGGATCCTCGTCTTGGCCTGGCCGCGCTCGCCGAGCAGGATGATGTCGTGCCCGGCCAGGATCGCGTTCTCCAGCTGGGGGATGACCGTGTCATCGAAGCCGAGCACGCCTTCGATGAGCGGCTCGCCGGCCGCGATCCGGCGGGCGGCGTTGCGACGCAGCTCCTCGGACACCGGGACCGACTCCCAACCCAAGGCTCGGAGCTCCCCGAGCGTCCGGGCCAGGTCGTGGGGCGGGGCGGGAGCATGGGTCGGAAGGGGCGGCATGCGCGAAGCCTATGGGCAAAGCGCAGCGCCCGGCCCGTCGGTCCGGCTGGCACTCGTGACGCCGGGATTGCACCAGGTCCGGTGCGGGATGGAAAGATGAGGTCGACCTCGAACCGGGCGCCGGAAGAGGCGCGAGCGGACGCGGGGTGACGAGGGCGAGATGACCGAGGCGAGAAAGGAGCCGACGTGAGCGTTGGCGGGGCGACGATCACGCCGGTGCAGCTCGGAGGGGCGCGGGGCGGGCCGTCCGCCCGAACGCTGCGCAAGGACCGCTGGTGGGTCCAGCCCACGATCACGGTGGTGCTGCTCACCGCCTTCGTCGTGTACTCGACGTGGGCCGTCTTCGTGAACAAGGACTACTACGTCGGGGCGGTCGCCCACCGCGACCTCATCTCCCCCTTCTTCTCGCCTTGTGTCACCGGGAGCTGCGTGGCCGGGGCCCACGGCACGTTCTTCGTCATCTATTGGTGGCACATCACCCCCGCACTCTTGATCCTGCTCGGACCGCTCAGCTTCCGGGTCACCTGCTACTACTACCGGCGGGCCTACTACCGCGGCTTCTGGCAGTCGCCGCCGGCGTGCGCGGTGGCCGACGCACACACCGGCTACACCGGTGAGACCCGCTTCCCGCTCATCCTCCAGAACCTGCACCGCTACTTCTTGTACGTCGCGCTGATGTTCAACACGATCCTGACCATCGACGCCGTCACCGCGTTCCGGCTCCCCGGTGACGGCGGGATCGGGGTCAGCCTGGGGTCCCTCGTGCTCAGCGCCAACGCGATTCTCCTGTGGGCCTACACGCTGTCCTGCCACGCCGCCCGGCACCTTTGCGGCGGGCACGTGAACACCTTCTCGAGGCACCCGATCCGCTACCGGATCTGGAAGACCCTGACGCCGCTCAACGCCCGTCACATGCAGCTGGCGTGGGCGAGTCTCATCTTCGTCGCCCTGACCGATCTCTACGTGCGGCTCGTGGCGGCCGGCGTGTTCACCGACCCCAAGATCTTCTAGGGAGCCGCGATGACCGAGTACGAGACCCACGACTACGACGTCATCGTCATCGGCGCGGGCGGCGCCGGGCTCCGGGCCGCCATCGAGGCCAAGGACCGGGGCCTGCGCACCGCGCTCATCTGCAAGTCGCTCCTCGGCAAGGCCCACACGGTCATGGCCGAGGGTGGCGTCGCTGCGGCCATGGGCAACGTGTACGCCGAGGACAGCTGGCAGGTGCACTTCCGCGACACGATGCGCGGCGGCAAGATGCTGAACAACTGGCGCATGGCCCAGCTTCACGCCATGGAGTCCCCCGACCGGGTCCAGGAGCTCGAGGCCTGGGGAGCGCTCTTCGACCGGACCACCGACGGCCGGATCCTCCAGCGCGACTTCGGCGGGCACCGCTACGCCCGGCTCGCCCACGTGGGTGACCGCACCGGCCTCGAGTTGATCCGCACCCTCCAGCAGCGCGCCGTGGCCATGGACATCGACGTGTTCATGGAGTGCAAGATCCTGCGACTGCTCTCCGACGCCGACGGCGTGGTGTCGGGCGCGGTCGGTTACTGGCGGGCCACGGGCGAAATGGTGGTGTTCTCCGCCCGCTCGACGGTGATCGCCACCGGCGGGGCCGGCAAGTCCTGGAAGTACACCTCCAACAGCTGGGAGTGCACCGGCGACGGCCACGCCATGTCGCTGTGGGCCGGGGCCGATCTGATCGACATGGAGTGCGTGCAGTTCCACCCGACCGGGATGGTCTGGCCGCTCTCGGTGCGCGGCATCCTCGTCACCGAGGGCGTCCGGGGCGACGGTGGGGTCCTGCGCAACTCCGAGGGCAAGCGGTTCATGTTCGAGTACGTGGCCGACATGTTCCGGGCGGAGACCGCCGAGTCCGAGGAGGAGGCCGACCGCTGGTACGAGGACCACTCGGCCGGTCGGCGCCCGCCCGAGCTGCTCCCCCGCGACGAGGTCGCCCGGGCCATCAACACCGAGGTGAAGTCGGGCCGGGGCACCCCCCACGGCGGGGTCTTCCTCGACATCGCGAGCCGCCGCAGCGCCGAGGTCATCCGGCGCCGGCTCCCCTCCATGTACCACCAGTTCATGGAGCTGGCCGGCGTCGACATCACGCACGAGCCCATGGAGGTCGGCCCGACCTGCCACTACATCATGGGCGGCGTGCGCGTCGACGCCGAGACCGCGGCGGCCACCGTGCCCGGGCTCTTCGTCGCCGGCGAGGCGGCCGGCGGCATGCACGGCTCGAACCGCCTGGGCGGAAACTCGCTCTCGGACCTCCTCGTCTTCGGCCGGCGGGCCGGCATTGGGGCCTCGGATTTCGCCACCGGCCGGAGCGGTCAGGTCGTCCCCAACCAGGCGGAGATCGACCGGACCGTCGATGAGGCCCTCGCCCCGTTCACCCGGGACGAGGGCGAGAACCCCTATCAGGTGCACCACGATCTCCAGGACACCATGCAGACCCTCGTCGGGATCATTCGGACCCAGTCCGAGCTCGACGAGGCGCTCGAGAAGCTCGACGAGCTCACCTCCCGGGCCTCCCGGGTGGCGGTCGGCGGGGGCCGTTCCTACAACCCGGGCTGGAACCTGGCCACCGACCTACCCGCCATGTTGACGGTGTCCCGGTGCGTCACCCTCGGGGCCCGCGACCGCCGGGAGAGCCGGGGCGGCCACACGAGGGAGGACTTCCCCAACGCCGATCCCGAGTTCGGCAAGGTGAACCTCGTCCAGCGCCAGCCGTCGGGCGGCGGCATGGACGAGGAGATCAAGATCGGACCCGAGCCGATCCCCGAGATGCCCGACGAACTGAAGGCGCTCTTCGAGGAGACCCACTGATGGCCGACGACGTGACGATGCGGGTCTGGCGCGGGGACGCGGACGGCGGCGACTTCGCCGAGTTCACGCTGCCCGCCCAGGAGGGCGAGGTCGTCCTCGACGTGATCCACCGGATCCAGGCGACCGAGGCGGGTGATCTTGCCTGCCGCTGGAACTGCAAGGCGGGCAAGTGCGGGTCCTGCTCGGCCGAGATCAACGGTCGCCCTCGGCTCATGTGCATGACCCGGATGGACCAGCTGCCCGAGGGTCCGGTCACCGTCGCTCCGATGCGGACGTTCCCGATCATCAGGGACCTCGTGACCGACGTGTCGTTCAACTTCGAGGTCGCCAAAAGCGTCCCGGCCTTCGCCCCGCCGCCGCGACCCGAGGAGGGCTACCGGATGGCCCAGATCGACATCGAGCGGGGCCAGGAGTTCCGCAAGTGCATCGAGTGTTTCATGTGCCAGGACGTCTGCCACGTGATCCGTGACCACGAGGACAACAAGCCCCAATACGCCGGGCCCCGGTTCTTCATCCGCTACGCGGAGCTCGAGATGCACCCCCTCGACACGAACGACCGCCGCGAGCTGCTCCGCCAGCAGGGCGGGCTCGGGATGTGCAACATCACCAAGTGCTGCACCGAGGTGTGCCCCGAGCACATCAAGATCACCGACAACGCCATCATCCCGATGAAAGAGCGCGTCGTCGATGCCACCTATGACCCGGTGGCCTGGCTCGGCCGCAAGATCCTGCGACGCAAGAAGGCGACGCCCCAGCAGGCCGTCACCCACGGCGCCTGAGGGCCCGCTGCGATGATCCGGTTCCTCTCCGAGGAGTGGATCGAGGCCTTCGACGAGGCGCTCCGAGGCGCCGAACCGCCCGAGGAGACCGGGTCGATCCGGGCCGGCTCGGGCACCTACCGCGTCGAGCAGCAGGTACGTGACGTGCCCTGGCGCGACCCGGCGGCCGGACCCCTGCGCATGGTGCTGAGCGTCGAGGAGGGGAGGGTGTCGGTCGGTGAGGCGGTCGACGACGTGGGGGCCGACGTCGTCATCTCCCTCGGTTACGCCGATGCGGCGGCCCTCTCGCGTGGCGAGCTCGACCCCACCGAGGCCCTCGCCAGCGGGCGGGTGCACGTCCGGGGCGACCTAGCGGTGCTCGTGGCGGGCCAGGCCCTCATGGCGACGGCGGCCGGGCGGGGCGCCGCCCTGCAGGCCGACACCGAGTACTGAGACCGCCGGCTACCCCGGGCGGGTGACGAGACGGTGGCGATAGTGTCGAGCCGGGCGGCCCGCAGCGGGCGGGCCTGAACAGGGAGGGGGCACGCGTGTCCCAGACGATCGACGACCACTTCTTGTTGAGGTACCGGGAGCTCTTGGACGCCGAGGACGCCGCGTTCGACCAGCTCGAGCACGCCTGCGAAGAGGGCGACCGCTCGCACTTCGACCTGGAGATGGCCGCCTGGCGGGACGCGCTCGTGAAGAAGTTCTCCTTCCTCCGCCACGCCGGCATCGAGCTGCCGCTCGCCGTCGGCTCCTGAGCCCGGGCCCGCCGCCGGCGGGCGTCCTCAGTCGATGAGGCCGAGACCCCTGACCTCGTCGCGCTCGGAGGCGAGTTCCTTGGTCGTGACGTCCACCCGGTCGGCCGCGAACTCGTCGTGGGTGAGCCCCTCGACCACGCTCCAGCCGCCCCGGCCGTCGGACGCGATCGGGTACCCGAACTGCAGTCCCTCGGGCACCCTGTACTGGCCGGAGCTCGCGACGGCCACCGAGAACCAGTCGCCGTCGCGCGTCGGGGTGCTGAGCGAGACGACGGTGTCGACCGCGGCGCTTGCCGCCGAGGCAGCCGAGGAAAGGCCGCGGGCCTCGATGATGGCCGCCCCGCGCTTTTGCACGGTGGCGATGAAGTCGCCCCGCAGCCAGTCGGCGTCGGCGATCGCCTCGGTGACCGGCCGACCGCCGATCCGGGCGTGCGCGAAGTCCGG
>DAHUYG010000040.1 GCA_027315315.1 Acidimicrobiaceae bacterium
GACGTAGTCCTTCCCGCCCGCGTCGGCCAGGCGGCCCAGCCGAACGAGTTCCAGCAGGATCCCGAGCGAGTCTGGCTCGGTGCCTGTCGGGGCCACTGCCTGGCCGACCGAGAAGATGGTCTGGTGGCGGAAGTCGGCGAAGTCGTCAGGGGAGAGAACGCTCGCGCGGGTCATCCCACGCGGGTCCCAGAGGCAGGATGCGAGCAGTGCTCGCTCGATGTGTCGACGCCGCCTGAATACTGAACACTCCGCGCCGCCCGAAACCTGAACACCTCGCCGCGTCGAGGTCGGGTTCGGATGGCACCCTCGGGCCAGCACTGTCAGGAGCTGGCACCGAGGGGGAAGGGAGTGTATCGAGTGGAGGACTGGGCCGAGGTCCAGCGGCTGTTCCATCGCGAGGGGCTGACGAAGGCCGCCATCGCCCGCCGCCTGGGCATGAGCCGCACCACCGTGATCCGCCTGCTGCGCCTGCGCGAGCCACCCCGCTACGTGCGGCCCGCGGCGGGTTCCGGGCTCGATCCCTATCGTGCCGAGATCCGCGCCCTGCTGGCCGTTGACCCCTCGGCGCCGGCCACGGTGATCTGCGAGCGCCTGCGCCGCTCGGGTTACGCGGGCGGCATCACGGTCCTCAAGGAGCACCTGGCACAGATCCGCCCCGACTTCGCCGCGGCCCGGGCCTTCCAGCGCACGAGCTACCTCGCGGGCGAGATCGTGCAGCTCGACTGGTGGCACACCGGGGTGCAGATCCCGGTGGGTCGAGGCGTCACGCACGAGGCGTTCGGCCTCGTGGCCACGCTGCCCCACTCGGGTGCGCATGCCTGCGTCTTCACGCTGGGGCGCACGGTGGGCGACTTCCTGGCCGCGCTCCTCGGCTGTCTCGAGCGCCTGGGCGGGGTGGCGGAGAAGGCCGTCACCGACAACGACGCCTCGATCGTGGCCGCCCGCGGGCACGGCCGGGCACGGCTCCATGCCGAGGTCGCGGCGCTCTTCGGCGAGCTGCACCTGGTGGCGGTCGTCCTGCGTCCCCGGCGGCCGACGTCCAAGGGCCAGGTGGAGCGCACGATCGACTACCTCGAGACGAGCTTCCTGCCCCTGCGGACGTTCGGCTCCCTCGCCGACCTGCAGGGCCAGCACGACGCCTGGGCCGCCGAGGTCGCGCACCGGCGGATCCTGCGCCGGACGGGGCTCCGGGTCGCTGATCGCTGGGCGGTCGAGCGCAGGTTTCTGCACCCGCTGCCGGCCGTCCTGCCCGATGTCGCGCTGCACCTCGAGGCGCGCGCGGGCAAGGACGCCTTCGTGCGGGTGCTGGGCGCCGACTACTCGGTGCCGCCGGCGTTCGTGGGCCGCCGCCTCTCGGTCGCGGTGACGCCCACCCGGGTCCGCATCAGCTGCGAGGGCAGCGAGATCGCGCGCCATGGGCGCAGCTTCGTGCCGGCCGACGTCGTGCTCGACCCGGCGCACGGACGGGCCATCCGCCTCGCGCGCGAGGCCCGCGACCGCCTGGAGGCCGGTGATCCCGAGCTGCCGGCGGTCGATCTTGGCCACTACGACGCGCTCTTCGAGGTGCCCGCATGAGCACGCCCGCATCCGAGCTCGCCTATCTCGCCCGGGCCCTGAAGGCCCCCCGCATCGGGAGCGTGTCGGGGAGGCTCGCCACGCGTGCCCGCGAGGAGGGCTGGGACTACGAGGCGTATCTGGCCGCGGTCCTCGCCGAGGAGGTGTCGGCCCGTGACGGGCACGGCGGCCAGGCCAGGGTCAAGGCGGCCCGCTTCCCCGCCGTCAAGACGCTCGACGACTTCGACTTCACGGTCCAGACGAGTGTCAGCCGCCAGACCATCGCCCACCTGGCGCAGCTCGACTTCCTCGCCGAGGCCCAGAACGTCGTGTTCCTGGGCCCGCCCGGCACCGGGAAGACCCATTTGAGCATCGCCCTGGGCGTGCAGGCGGCGCGGCGGGGCCATCGGGTCGCCTTCGCCACGGCGCACCAGTGGGTGAACCGCCTGGGCACCGCCAAGCGGGCGGGGCGGCTCGACGAGGAGCTCGAGCGCCTCGGACGGATCCCCCTCCTCATCGTCGACGAGGTGGGCTACATCCCCTTCGATCCCGAGGCGGCCGCGCTCTTCTTCGCGCTGATCAGCTCGCGCTACGAGCGCCGCTCGCTCATCGTGTCGAGCAACAAGACGTTCAGCGCGTGGGCCGAGATCTTCGGCGACCCGGTGGCCGTGGCGGCGATGGTCGATCGGCTCGTGCACCACGCCGAGGTCATTGTCTTGAAGGGCGAGAGCTACAGGCTTCGGGGCAAGCGAGAGGAGGTGCTGTCAGGGGCCAAGGAGCACTGACGGGTGTACAGGTTTCGAGCGGCGCCATCTGTTCAGGTTTCGGGCGACGTTGACATACAGACGGTCGGCTGTTCCCATCCACAGGCCCCCACCGGATCCACCGAGCTCATTCGGCGTGGCTGTCTCTGGGGCTGTCAGC
>DAHUYG010000065.1 GCA_027315315.1 Acidimicrobiaceae bacterium
GTCTCGCGCTGGGGCCGGGATGAGCGAGCCCGTGGGGGCGCGCCGCCCGGCGCGGCTGGCGCTGGGTGTGGTGGTCGCAGCGGGCCTCGCCGCGTGGGCCGGGACCACCACGCCGTTCACCGCCGGCGCCGACGCGGCGAGCGCGACCGGCATCGCCCTCGTCGCGGCCGGGGTGGCGCTCGGGTGGCGCACCCAGCCCGCGCTCGGCGCCCCCGGTGTCGCCGGGTGGACCGACGAGCGGCGGTGGCCGTGGCTCGCCCTCGTGGGGCTCGTCGTTGCATGGGAGCTCGTCTCGTTCCTCGGCTCGCCCCGGGTGACCCATCCCACCATCAGCTCGCTCTACGACGCCGCGGCGCGCTTCGAGGCGGTGAAGGCGGCGTGCTTCCTCGCCTGGCTCGGCCTCGGCGCGGCGCTGGTGCGGCGATGACCGGCCAGATCGTCGCCGACGCCATCTGGGCGGCGCTCGCCGCAGCGGCGCTCGCGGCGGCCCTCGCCGCCCACCTCGGCCGGGCCCGCCTCGCCAAGGTGTCGACGGTCGTGCGGTGGCTCGAGTCGCGGCGTCCGGGGTATGTCGCGGTCCTGGTCGTGTGGGCCTGGGCCGGATGGCACTTCTTCGCCCGTTGAGGCCACACGCAGGGCCTCGATAGAGGAAGGGCCCCGGCGGGCATGCTCGGGGGCATCGACACCCTGCGACCCACTCCCGGGACGAACGCGACGGCGAGCCGCTCGCATCGGCGGCGCAACCGCGCCCTGTGGGCCTTGATGGCGGTGGCCGTCGTCGTCGGGCTCGTCCTCGTGCTGCGCGACGGGACGGCCCGCCACGACGTCGGCGCCGCCTTCTCGCACCTGCGGGTGCGCAACCTGCCGTGGCTCGCCGTCGCGTTCGGCGCCGAGGCGCTCTCGTTCGGGTGCTACGCGCTGGCCCAGCGGCGCCTCCTGCTCTCGGGGGGGGCCCGGCTCGGGCGGCGCACGATGATCGGCCTCGCCGTCGGGGCCACCGGGCTCACCAACCTCGTCCCCGGGGGGACGGCGCCGGCGAGCGGCTGGCTGGTCGGCCAGTACCGGCGCCGCAAGATCCCGATGCCGCTCGCGCTGTGGGCCGTGCTCGCCGGCGGCTTCGCGGCGTCCGTCTCGATCCTCCTCCTGCTCCTCATCGGCGCGGCGGTCGCCGGCCTGATCGGGCCGTGGGGGGCGCTCGGATGCCTGGCCGCGCTCGGAGCCGGGGCGAGCGCGGTGGTAGCGGGCTCGCACCGGATCGAGGGGCTCTCGGCGTGGATGGAGCGCCACCACGCGGGCCGGGTCCGCCGCCTGCTCAACCGGCTGGCCGAGCACGCCGCCACCACCCTGCGCTTCCGGGCCCGGGCCGGCGGCGGGTCCGCTGTGCTCGCGCTCAGCTTCGCCAACTGGGCCCTCGACGTGTTCGTCCTCGTGGCCGCCTTCGGGCTCCTCGGCCTCCCGGTCCCCTGGCGGGCCGCCCTGTTCGCCTACGCGGCCGCCCAGGTCGCCGGCAGCCTGGCCCCGGTCCCCGGCGGCATCGGGTTCGTCGAGGGCGGCATGATCGGCGGCTTCGCGCTCGCCGGCGCGAACGTCGCCGACGCGGTCGCGGCGACCGTGATCTACCGGGCCATCACCTCCTGGCTGATGGCCGGGGTCGGGACGACGACCCTCGTCGTGTTCTCGCGCCGCCGGGCGGTGCCCGCCGTGCTCGAGGGCCAGGCCGCCGATCCGTCCGAGACAACGACCTGTGGTGCGTAGCTGATGAAGAGGCCCGACTCGACGACGCCGGGGATGGCCTTCAGCTCCGCCTCGGTGCCCGCACCCACCTCGGTGATCCACGCGTCGAGCAGGTAGTTGCCCCGCTCGGTGATGACCGGGCCGTCCTTGCCCGACCCGTGGCGGAGCGCCACGGTGTCGACCCCTCGCCCCGCCAGCCGCTCGCAGACGAGCCGCACCGCCTCGGGGACCACCTCGATCGGCACCGCGAATCGCGAGCCCAGCCGCTCGACCAGCTTCGAGCGGTCGACGACCACGTAGCGCTCGGGCGAGGCCGCCATGACCAGCTTCTCGCGCAGGAGCGCGCCGCCGCGGCCCTTGATGAGGTTCGCGTCGGGGTCGACCTCGTCGGCCCCGTCGAAGGACCAGTCGGGACGGAGCGCGGCGAGCGAGGCGATCGGCACGCCGGCCTGCGCGCAGGCGAGCTCGATCTCGAGGCTGGTGGTCACCGCCGTCCAGGCGATGCCCTCGGCCCTGGACCGGGCGACCAGGGCGTCGAGCGTCAGCATGCTGGTGCTCCCCGAACCGACCCCGACCACGTCGCCTGCGACCAGCCGCTCGGCCATCTTGGCGGCGGCCTCTCGCTTCGCCTCCTCGTTGACGACGGCGGTGTCGAAGGTTCGGCCGTGGTCGAACGCCGCCTGCCAGGAGCCCACGAGTCCCGCCTCCTCGGCGCGCCGTGCGCCGTCCTCGGCCAGATCCTAACGGCGGCCCCCGAACGCCCCGGGTGGAGGCCGGCGCCCGCGACACAATGGCCGCGTGGAAGAGACACGCGGACCCGACGAGGTGGGGGTGTCGCTGTCGCGCCTTGGCCCCGCGCACTGGCAGCGGTGGCGGGCGCTGCGGCGCGCCGCGCTGGCCGAGGCCCCCGACGCCTTCGCCTCGACACTCGCCGAGTGGTCCAAGGAGGGGGACACCGAGGACCGCTGGCGCCGGCGCCTGGAGGCGGTGCCGCTCAACCTCGCGGCGAGGATGGCGGGGCGGGACGTCGGCATGGTGAGCGCCACCGCACCCGAGGACGGCGAGGTCGAGCTCATCTCGCTGTGGGTCGCACCCGAGGCGCGGGGCCGGGGCCTCGCCGGCGAGCTCGTCGGGGCCGTCGTGGCCTGGGCGCGCGAGGTGGGTGCGACGCGCCTCGTGCTCGGGGTGCGGGAGCACAACGCTCCCGCCATCGCCCTGTACCGGCGCCACGGCTTCGTCGACGACGACGACCCGGGGCGCCGCTCCTCGGCCTGCGAGCTGTGGATGCGCCGTCTTCTCGCGCCGGGGCCCTGACCGCCCGCGCCGGGCGGTGGCAGTGTGGGCCGGTGCCCAAGCGCAGCGCGGGGATCCTGCTCTATCGGGGCTCGGGCCACGGGCTCGAGGTGCTGCTCGTCCACATGGGTGGCCCGCTGTGGGCCCGGCGCGACGAGGGTGCCTGGTCGATCCCGAAGGGCGAGCTCGATCCGGGCGACGACGCGGCCGCGGTCGCCCGGCGCGAGTTCGCCGAGGAGCTGGGCCACGAGCCCCCGGCCAGCGGATGGACCGACCTCGGCGAGGTGCGCCAGGCGGGCGGGAAGCACGTGCGGGCGTGGGGGGTGCGGGGCGACCTCGACCCCGATCGCATCACGAGCAACACCTTCGAGATGGAGTGGCCGCCGCGCTCGGGTCGGCGGGCCAGCTTCCCCGAGGTCGACCGGGCCGGGTGGTTCGGCCCCGAGCAGGCGGCGCGCAAGCTGGTGGCCGCCCAGCGGGCGTTCGTCGAGCGCCTGCTCGCGCTCGACGACGCGCCCTGACGCAGCGCCCGGGCGGCTCAGGGGCGCCGCTCGGGGGGCGAGCCGTCCGGCTCGGCGCCGCCGGCGAAGCTCCCGACGGCCCGGGCGAACTGCTCGAGGTCGACGCCCTGAAGGTGCCGGATCACGTGCTCCCGCACGCTTCGCAGGTGGGTCGGGTAGGCGGCCTCGAGGAGGGCCAGCCCGTCGGGGGTCAGCACGGCGAGGAATCCCCGGCCGTCCGAGGGGCAGCGCGCCCGCTCGACGAGCCCCCGGCGGGCGAGCGCGTCGACCACCCGGCTGATCGCGCTGAGCGACATCGCCCCCCGGTGGGCCAGCTCGTGCATGCGCAGCTGGCGCTCGGGCGCCTCGGACAGGTTGACCAGGACGAAGTACTCGGTCGTGGTCACCCCGAAGGCGCCGTGGAGGTCGGCCTCGAGGACCCGGGGGACGACCACGAGCGCGCGGGCGAGGGCGCGCCAGGCCCGCTCCTCCTCCCCCTGCAGGGGGACCACCTCCTCGACCCCCTTCTTCGGTGTCAACGGCACGGCTTGCGCCTCCTTCGTCCCTCCACTATACTTGCTTTTGCAAGCATCTTTGAGGAGCCACCATGACCACTTCCGCCGATCTCCACACCCTCTCGGGCGAGTACACCCTCGACCCGGCGCACAGCCGCGTCGGCTTCGTCGCCCGTCATGCCATGGTGACGAAGGTCCGGGGCCTGTTCAAGCAGTTCGAGGGCCGGATCGTGCTCGACGCCGACGACCCCACCAGGTCGAGCGCCGAGGTCACGATCGAGGTGGCCTCGATCGACTCCCAGCAGCCCGACCGCGACGCCCACCTGAAGAGCCCGGACTTCTTCGACGCCGAGCGGTTCCCGACCATCACCTTCAAGAGCACCGCCGCCGAGTCGCTGGGCGGGGCGCGCTACCGGCTCACCGGTGACCTCACGATCCGCGACATCACCCACCGGGTCGTCCTCGACCTCGAGCTGACCGGGGCCACCCCGGACCCCTGGGGCCAGTTCCGGGTGGGCTTCGAGGGCTCGGTGGTCGTCAACCGGCGTGACTGGGGCCTCGAGTGGAACATGGCGCTCGACTCGGGCGGCCTGCTCGTCTCGGAGAAGATCACGATCGAGCTCGACGTGGCCCTGGTGCGGCCGGCCGGCTAGAGCTCGAGCGCGGCCTCGAGCGCGAGGTCGAACAGGGCGCGGCGCGAGGACCATCGCTGCCAGGAGCGGTGGTCCCACGTCTCGCCGCTGACGTCGTCGCCCGCGTAGAGGTACTGCGCGAAGCGCACCTTCCGGTGGCGGGCCACCGCCAAGAGGGCGGCGGCCTCCATCTCGACGGTGACGCACCCCTCGGCGCGCCGGCGCGCCACCTTTGCGGGTGTCTCCCGGAACGGGGCGTCGGTGCTCCAGGTCTTGCCGACGGTGTGCGGGACGCCGTTGCGCTCGAGCACCGCGACCGCGACGGCGACGTCGCGGGGGTCGGCCTCGATCTCGCGCGCCGCCGGCAGGTAGTGGTATGAGGTGCCCTCGTCGCGGAGGGCCCGGTCGGGGACCACCACATGTCCGAGCACGAGGTCCGGTACCACCGCGCCGGCACCACCGCAGGCGACGAAGGCGCCACAGCCGAGCGCGATCAGCTCCTCGACGATCGTCGTCACCATCGGCGCCCCGATCCCCGCGTGCACCACGGCGACCCGCCGCCGGCCCCCGACGTCGAGCGCGAAGAGCGCGCAGGGCGACTCCATCCCGAGGGTCAAGAGGAGCTCGGCCCGACCCTCGCCGCAGACCTCCTGGACGACCTCGGCGAAGAAGCAGACGACCGCGGCGAATGGCACCCCCTCCCGGTGCCGGACCACCATCGAGGGCTCGATGAGGGCGGTGGGCGCCGGGTCGAACTCGAGGATCGGCGCAGCCCGCTGGTCCATCCCGGCGCTCATCTCCCGACGGGGCTGTGGGGCACCCGGGCCGGCGGCGCCACCGCCTTCACCGCCTCGGGCTGGGGCCCCTCGGGCGCGGTGGCGTGCCAGGCCTCGCGCACCACGACCTGGATCGAGCCGGCGAGCGGGATGGCGATCAGCGTGCCGACGAAGCCGCCGAAGAACCCGGCCACGAGGTCGCCGACGCTCGCTCCGAGCAGGATCGCGAGGAGCACGAGCAGCGGGTTGACCTTGACCGTGCGGCTCATCACGAACGGATTGAGTAGGTGGTTCTCGACCTGGGTGTACACGAGGAACACGACGAGCACGACGATGCCGGCACCGGCCGAGTGGGCGAAGGCGAACAGGATGGTCGGGATGCCGGCCACCGCGCCGCCGATCATGGGGAGGAAGTCGAGCAGGGCGACCCAGAGCCCCCAGAGCAGGGCGAAGGGCACCCCCATCACCGTGAGCGACACGAAGACCACCACGCCGGCGATTAGCGAGGTGATGAAGTTGCCGAGCATGTAGCCGGTGACCGACCGGCTGACCTCGCTCGCGATCTTCGTGTAGCGCTGGGCGCGCTCGGGCGCCATCATCCTGAGGATCCCGTTGCGGAGCTTGTGACCCTCGAGCAGCAACAGCAGCACCAGCACGAAGATCGTGAAGAGCGAGATGATGAGCGTCACCGCGCCCTTGCCCACGGCGAGCGCCGGCTTGGACAGGTTCTTCGCGAAGCTGGCGAGCTTGGGCGCCAGGTTGGTCTTGACCCAGTGCTCGACGTGGTACTTGGTCAAGAGGTGCCCGACCGGTCCCTTGCCGTGCTCGGCCTGCGAGACGTACGTCGGGAGGTTCTTTGCCAGGTGGGTGAGCCCGTTCACGAGCGGGTACCCGAACGCGAAGGCGAGGCCGGAGAAGGCGGCCAGCGCGGCGATCGAGACGATCGCCACCGCCGAGCCCCGGCGCCTCACCCCGAGCCGCCTCAAGGCGACCACCACGGGGTTGAGGAGCAGCGAGATGAACCCGGCCACCACCACGAGGAGGAGGATCGTCCGGAGCTTGTAGACGAGGAGCCCGAGCAGGTAGGCGGCCGCCACGACGGCGACGGTGGTCAGGATCGTCGCGAGCGGGATCCCCCTGGTAGCGGCGGCCTCGATGAGCCGGGAACGCCGCGACTCGGGCTGGCCCTCTTCGCTCATCGGAGAAGTCTTGCACCTGGGTCGTCGCCCCCCGGCGCTACGTTGGACCGGTGATCGACCACGTCAGCCGGCGGGTCGGCGACCTCCCGACCGGCCGAGCCTGTGCCGAGCGGGCCGGAGCGCGCGAGTTGCACCTCGCCCTCGCGGCGCCCGATCGGCCGAGCCTGGCGGCCTCCGGCGAGGCCGCCAGGTCGATCGGGGCCGAGATCCTCCACGAACCCCGACTATTCCCCGAATGCGGGCCCGCCAACGACCGCTGGATCGTCCGCGACCCCGACGCTCGCATCGTCGAGGCCGTGTGCCCCGGCGAGGGGAGACGGCCCGACGCCTGCTGAGGGGGCCCCTCGGACTCGCCCACGGGGCCGCCGACCGCGCCGCCCCGGCCCAGGGGCGCTGGCGTCCGTGCTGGCCGGGTCGCTGTTCGCTGCGTCGATCCTCGGCGCCGGCCCCCCGGCGGCGGCCGCGTCGGGAACGATCGGCCTCGTCACCTACTCGACGCCGGCGCTCGCGTACACGGCGATCGGCACCGTCTTCACCAAGCTCCCGGCCAACCAGGGCCCCACCATCGACACCTCCTACGGACCCTCGGCGACCCAGGGCGCCGAGGTCGCCGGGGGGCAGCCGGCCGACGTCGTCAACCTGTCGCTCGAGCCCGACATGGAGCGTCTGGTCAAGGCCGGGGTGGTCTCGCCCGGGTGGGACAGGATCGGCCCGGACCACGGCATGGTCACCGACTCGGTCGTCGTGTTCGTCGTGCGCCGGGGCAATCCCATGCACATCGGGTCCTGGGCGGACCTGGTGAAGAGGGGCGTGCGGGTGATCATGCCGAATCCGTCGAGCTCGGGGACGGGCCGCTGGGATCTTCTCGCCGCGTACGGCGCCGAGCGCGAGCTCGGGCGGAGCCCGGCACAGGCTCAGCACTACCTCGCCCAGCTCCTCGGTCATGGGGTCCCCGAGCCGGCGAGTGCGAGTGCGGCCATGGCCGCGTTCGTCTCGGGATCGGGCGACGTGCTCCTCGACGAGGAGGCCGATGCGATCACCACCCAGAACAAGGGCGACGCGATCACCGACGTGGTCCCGAACCAGGACATCCTGACCGAGCACCCCATCGCCGTGACCGAGCACTCGAAGAACCCCACCGCAGCGCGGGCGTTGGTCACGTTCCTCGAGTCCGAGAAGGGCCAGGAGCTGTGGGCCCTGGAGGGGTTCCGGCCGGTCCGGCCGGGCGCGGCCGGCGCCGTCGGCGTGCGCTTCGTGCGCCCCCCGAGGCTCTTCACCATCGGGTACCTCGGGGGGTGGGGGAAGGTCGCTGCAAAGTTCTTCGCTCCGGGCACGGGGATCGTCTCGCAGATCGAGCGCCACCCGGCGAAGCCGGCGTCGAAAGGCTGAGCGCGGCGCACCCCGAACGCCGCCCATTTCGCCACCGCTCGGCTTGAATGCAAGCCGTGGGGTGTGCGCCCGGGGCCGTGACGCCGTGAGCGTATGGGTCTGCCCGGAGTGTCGCCGCCGCTTCGCGCGCGCCAGGCAGTCGCACGAGTGCGCCCCGGCGATGACGCTCGAGGAGTACTTCTCGACCGGCCCCGAGCGCGAGCGCCCGATCTTCGACGCGGTGATGGCACGCCTCGCGCCGGTCGGCCCCATCCACGTGGAACCGGTCTCGGTCGGGATCTTCTTGAAGCGCTCGCGCACCTTCGCCGAGCTGCGGCCCAAGCAGCGCTGGGTGGCGCTGTCGTTCTCGTTGCGCCGGCGGGTCGAGCATCCCCTCATCACCCGCAAGGTCGAGCTGTACCACGGGCGCTACTTCCACGTCGTCAACCTGCGGCGAGCCGAGGACCTCGACGAGCGGATCGTGGGCTGGCTGACCGAGAGCTACCTCGACTCGCCGGGCTGAGCGCCATCGGACCGGGCGCCCGGGGGCGGCGGGCGCGGGCCGGTCGTGGATCGCCGACACAGGGCCTTTGGTCCCACCCCCTCGGGCCCTTCTGCCCTGCCGCCACCCCTCGGCGCGAGCAGATCATGGCTAGTGGAGACCACAGAGGTCACGACCGAACCAGAAGAGGGAGTAATCCAATGAGGCGCAAGACATTTGACGCCCTCGTGTCAGGCGGCGGCCTGGTTGTCGCCGTCGTCCTGATCGTGGCGGGAGCCCTGGCGTTCTGGGGCTACAGCTTTACGAACAGCAACGTCCACGACCAGCTGGCGCAGCAGAAGATCGTCTTCCCCTCGGCGGCCGCCTTCGCCCACGCCAAGGCCGGGACCGAGATCACGCCGAGCATGATCCCCTCGGTGTCCCAGTACGCGGGTCAACAACTCCTCACCGGCGCCCCGGCCGAGGTCTACGCGAACGACTTCATCGCGGTGCACCTCCAGGAGATCGGCCACGGCAAGACGTACTCGGAGCTGAGCACGGCCGCCCGGAGCCTCCCTCCCGGCTCGGCCGCAGCGGCGCAGGCCGAGCAGACGGTCTCGACGGTGTTCCAGGGCACGACGCTCCGTGGGCTTCTGCTCGAGGCCTATTCGTTCTCGGTCTTCGGTGAGATCGCCTTCATCGGCGCCATCGTGACCTGGTCGCTGGGCTTCGTGATGCTGCTGCTCGTGGGTCTCGGCATCTGGCACGCCCGCCGCACCACCGAATCGGAGCAGCTGGTGGGCGTCCACACCGTGAAGGGTGAGACCCAGGCCGCCTGACAGGAGGCCCGGTGCAAGCCGAAAGCCAGCAGGTCCTACACCGGCCCCGCTCGGTCCACCCGGGCGGGGCCGGTGCGCGTCTCGCGCTCATGGCTAGGCGCCCCGCAGGTCCCGCCGGAGGAAGCCGAGCATACCGAGCGCGATCCCGAGCGCTCCGAGCCCCATGACGACGCCGTTGGTCGCCCAATCGGGGCTGACCGCGGGAGCCGTCGCGAGCTGGTGGAAGACCGAGGTGTCGAGGATCCAGTGGTTGAGCCCGATGATGCCCCCGATGAACTCGAGCAGGAACGACCAGCCGACGAAGCCGTAGGTGATGAAGTCAACGCCCCGCGGGAGCACACCGAGGGCGAGCGCGCCGAGGCCGAGGACGAAGATCCCGGGCGCAGCCAGGCTCAGGCCGGCGTTCACCATGACCCCGTAGGGCACCCCGCCGTGCTGGCTCGCCTGTCCGAGCCACGCGGCGGTCCCGGCCACGAGGCCGCAGGTGAGAACAACGGCGACCCCGAGCGCCGCGACGACGAGGAACCACGTGGAGCGGCGCGTCGAGCGCACGAGCAGGTGCTCGAGGAGCCCGTCGGACTCAGAGGAGCGGGCGGCGGAGATCTGGCCGGCGGCGACGAGCGAGAGCAGCGCAGCGACGAGGAGGAAGGTGAGCCCCAAGAACAGCCGGGTCCCGGTCCCGGTGTCCCCCAGGCGTGCGAAGGCCCTCCGCGCCGCCGGGGAGTCGGTGATCGCGCTGCCGCCCGCCTTGGCGATGAACCCGACGATGAGCGCGAGTCCCCCGACGGCGAGGGCCCAGGCCGCGACGCCCGAGCGACCCAGCCGGACCACGAGGCCGGCAGGCCCCCCGAGCAGCCCCGTCCGGGCGGCGGCGGCGGTCCGGTCGGGCAGGATCGAGGCGCCGAGGTCCCGTCGGGACGCCAATGCGACGGCCAGGCCGGCGGCGGCGAGCGAGAGCAGCGCGACGGGGGCGAGGGCCCAGCCGTCGGGAGCCGTCACCGGCCGGAGCTGCTCGACCCACCCGAGCGGCGACGCCCACCGCAACCACCCGAGATGGGGATCGGCGTCAGCCACCATCCGGATCACGAAGCTGATCCCGACCGCCGCGCCGCCGTAGGCGGCGGCCCGGCGTCTCGTCGGGCACAGCTGGCTCGTGAGCGCGCCCAGGGCGGCGAACATGACGGCGCTCACGACGAGCGCCAGGGCGAGGAAGGTGGCGGTGCCCGCCCCGATCGCCACGCTCGAGTCGTGCCCGACGACGGCCGTCGCAACGGCGGTCACCACGAACACGACAAGGGGGCCAGCGGCAAGGCCCGCGACCGCCTGGGCGGTGGCACCCCCTCGCGACGTGCGGCCCACCAGCACGAGCTCGAAGCGACCGGCATCCTCCTCGCCACGCAGCAGGCGGGTGCCGAGGAGCACCCCCCAGATCGCCCCGACCAGGCTGAGGATCCCCAGGCTCCGCCACTCCGTGAAGCCGGCCACGGTCGAGATGTCGTGCGCCCGCCCGATGAGGGCGTCGACCCCCGCGTTGTTCCCGAAGGTCGTGACCAGCTGGCGCCGTTGCGCGGCGGTCTTGTAGGTGGCCGCATATCCGAGCGCCGACGATCCGACGAAGAGGCTGAATGCATACGCCCACACCCCGGCCGAACGGCCAGCGCGGCGCGCCGTCAGGCGGAGGACGACCGCCCTCGCGCCGAGCGGCTCAGCCATCGGTGGCGGCCGATTGCGCCCCGTAGCGGGCGAGGAACAGCTCCTCGAGCGAGGGCTCCCGGCTCAGCAGCTCGCGCACGCCGGCCGCGGCCAGCACCTTGAGGAGCGGCTCGATCGAACCGCGGACCTGACATCGGACGACCGACCCGACGACCTCGACCGCACTCACGCCCCCGACACCGCTGAGATCGGGCACGGCGCCGTCGAAGGTCGCCTCCACGCTCAGGGCGGAGAGGTGCCGCATCTCGGCGAGGGTCCCCTCCTCGATCAGCGCGCCGGCTCGCAGGATCCCGACGCGGTCGCAGAGCGCCTCGACCTCGCTCAAGATGTGCGACGAGAGAAAGACCGTCTGACCACGCTCGCGCGCCTCGTGGACCGAGTGCCGGAACGCCTGCTCCATGAGGGGGTCGAGCCCGCTGGTGGGCTCGTCGAGGAGCAGGAGGTCGGCCCGGGTCATGAGGGCGGCGATCAGGCTGACCTTCTGGCGGTTCCCCTTCGAGTAGGTCCGCACCTTCCTCGACGGATCGAGGTCGAACCGCGAGATGAGCTCGTCCCGGTAGGACTCGTCGAGCTGCCCGTGGACCCGGCCGAGCAGGTGCAGCGTCTCGGCGCCGGTCAACGAGGGCCACAGGTTGGTCTCCCCCGAGACGTAGGCCACGCGCCGGTGGGCCGCCACCGGCTCCCGCTGGCAGTCGAGGCCGAACAGCCGGGCCGATCCCGACGTCGGCCTGATCAGGCCGAGCAGCAACCGGATGGTCGTCGTCTTCCCCGCCCCGTTGGGGCCGAGGTACCCGTAGACCTCCCCCTCGGCGATCTCGAGGTCGAGCCCCGCCAGGGCGTCGAGCTCCCCGTAGCGCTTCGAGAGGCCGCTACACGAGATCGCTGCGGTCATGCCCCGCTCTCAGGACCCGGTCGCGACGCGCGACGCCCCGGTCGCGTCCTCCGAGGGAGCTCTGCGAATCCCTGGCCACGGTGCCCACCGGGGCAGCTTGGCATGCCCCGGTGGACCAGCCCGCCCATGCCCGCCTCGCGCCGGTCCCCGACAGCGGGAGCCCGGGAGGCCCCCACGTGGCACAATTCGCAGGTGCCGATCCGGGTGTTCCTGCTCGACGACCACGAGATCGTCAGGACCGGCATCCGCTCGCTCCTCGAGACCGAGGACGACGTCGAGGTCGTGGGCGAGGCCGGCACGGTCGAGGACGCGCTGGTCAGGATCCCCCTGGCCCACCCCGACGTGGCCATCCTCGACGTCCGGCTCCCCGACGGCAGCGGCGTCGAGGTCTGCCGGCAGGTCCGCTCGGACGACCCCGAGATCGCCTGCCTCATGCTCACCTCCTACGCCGACGACGAGGCGCTCCTCGCAGCGGTGATGGCGGGCGCCGCCGGCTACGTCCTGAAGCAGATCAGCGGGGGCACGCTGGTGGAGGACGTGCGAAGGGTTGCCGCGGGCGGTTCGCTGCTCGACCCCAGCCTCACCGAGCGGGTCCTCGAGCGGATCCGTCGGGGTCCGAAGGAGGACAGCCGGCTCGCCACGCTGACGCCCCAGGAGCGCCGCATCCTCGATCAGATCGCCCAGGGCCGGACCAACCGCCAGATCGGCGAGGCACTCTTCTTGGCCGAGAAGACGGTCAAGAACTACGTGTCGAACCTGCTGTCCAAGCTCGGCATGGAGCGCCGCACCGAGGCCGCGATCTTCGCGACCCGGCTTGCCGACCGGCGCGAGAGCGCCGGGCGGACGGACGACTCGCAGGGGACCTGATTCAACAGCGCGTGCCGAGCGCTGCGAGGTCGAACCCGGACGCCTCGAGCTCGTGCTCGAGGCGTCTGCGCTCGACCAGGGGATGGTCGAAGCGGCGGGGGTCGCAGGCGATGTCGGTCGCCACACAGAGGCGCAGCAGCGCGAGGTCGTAGTCGATGTTGAGTGCGACGTCGCGGCTCACGTCGGGGCCGTCGCCTGCGGAGGCCTCGAGCAACCGGCGCCGGCACTCGAGGAGATGGACGAGGAGCGCGGTGGGATCGGATGCCTCGTCGGAGGGCACGCCGAGCCCGTAGGAGCTCACGAGGAGGTCCCTATACATCGCCATCGTGTCTCCATGTCTCCGTCTGTCCGCTTGCCACCGTTGTCGAACCGCCCGCCATTCCACCCCGACTCGCCCGGCGGGCGGCGGTTCGGCCCGTGCTGCCATCCTCGAACAGCCGAGGCTCACCTGCCAGGGCCTTTCGTCACCAGGGCTTTCGTACCTTGTGACGCTCTTCGGGACCGGCCCGCGGTCGCCCCTCGGCCTCCCGGTAGGCCCGTGTCCCCGGTGTGTTGATCAGACGGTGGGGGCCGAAGGGCGGGGTTAGGGTTGCCTCGGTGCCTTACCACAGCATCGAGGACCCGTTGAAGCTCCGCCGGCTCCTCGAGGCTGTCTTCCTCATCGAGGCCGACCTGAGCCTGCCCGTCCTCCTTCGTCACAGCCTCGAGGAGGCCCGCTCCATGGCCGGTGCACGATACGGCGCCCTGGGCGTGCTGAACGACGAACGCACCGGACTCTCGGAGTTCATCACCACCGGCGTCGAGGCTGAAACGGAGCGAGCGATCGGCGAGCGCCCGACCGGCAAGGGCGTCCTCGGGCTGCTCATCACCGAACCCAAGCCGCTGCGGCTAGCCGACCTGCAGGACCACGCCGAGAGCTACGGGTTCCCCCCGCACCACCCGCCGATGACCTCATTCCTCGGAGTCCCCATCATGGCGCGCGACGAGGTCTACGGGAACCTGTATCTCACCGACAAGATCGGGGGGGACGAGTTCACGAAGGACGACGAGGAGCTGGTGATGGCGCTCGCGCAAGCGGCCGGCATCGCGGTCGAGAACGCCCGGCTCCACCAAAGGGTCCAAGAGATGGCCGTGTTCGACGACCGCGACCGCATCGCGCGGGACCTCCACGACGCGGTGATCCAGCGCCTCTTCGCCATCGGGTTGTCGCTCCAGGGGATCACCCGCTCGGTCACCGCTCCGCCGATCTCGGACCGGCTCAACCGCGCCATCGTCGACATCGACGAGACGATCCGCCAGATCCGCTCCTCGATCTTCGAGCTCTCCTCGGTGCGCGACGAGGAGGGGGCGCGCCGGCGGATCCTCCGGCTCGTCCGCGAGCTCGATGCGGTGCTCGGGTTCGAGGCGCACGTGAGCTTCGAGGGGCCCGTCGACACCGCGATCGACACCGAGCTCCTGGAGCATCTGACCTTCGCACTGCGCGAGGCCCTGACCAACGTGGCCAAGCATGCGAAGGCCTCCGCCGGGACCGTCTCGCTCGCCGTCGCGAGCGGCGAATGCCGCCTCGTCGTCGCCGACAACGGGGTCGGGCTCCCCGAGACCCGCTCGGGCGACGGGCTCGGGCTCTCGAACATCGAGCGGCGGGCGGCCAAGCTCGGCGGCCGATTGCTGATCGACTCCTCCGCCCAGGGCACCACGCTGCGCTGGATCGTGCCAACGAGGCGCTGAGCGCCGAGAAGACCGGCCGCGGCGCATCTGTACCCCTTGCCCGCGGTGATCCGCCACTTCGCCTGGCACAGATCGGGCCGACGCCTCTGATCTCGTGACGTTGGGCCCTATCTCGCTTGTCGCCACGAGCGTTGAATTTCACCAGAGGCTTGTGAGGAGGCCAGATGGCCCAGCGAATCGTGGTCGGCGTGGACGGATCGCCGTCGTCGAGGGCTGCGCTCGCGTGGGCCGCCGACCAGGCCGCCTTGAGCGGCGCGACGCTCGAGGTCACGATCGTCTGGGACGACAACCTCCCCTGGATGCCCAACCTCGGCCGGGAGTCGTGGGACCCGGTCGAGAACGCCAGGATCGGGGTCACGAGGGTCGTCGACGAGGTGCTCGGCCCCGAGCCAGGGGTGCCGCTGTCCATCGTGGCGCTTGTCGGCAGGCCGGCGACCAGTCTCATCGAGACGGCCCACGGTGCCGAACTGCTCGTGGTGGGTTGCCGTGGCCACAGACGATTGGTCGGCGGCCTCCTCGGATCGGTGAGCATGCAGTGCATCACCCACGCCAGCTGCCCGGTGCTCGTCATGCACCAGGCGACCGCCAACCGCGACGCCTCGCGCACGCCACCGGCGTGCAGCGCGGCCTGAGGCCATGAAGAGGGCCGAGGCGATCACCGACCCCCGGAGGGAGGGAGCCATGACGCGACGGCCATCGACCTCGCGCCCGGTCGTCGTCGGATTCGACGGCTCGAAGGCCTCCTCGGCCGCCCTCGAGTGGGCGGCCGCACAGGCCGAGCGGACCGGTGCGCCGCTCGAGATCGTCACCGCGTGGGAGTGGCCGATCGCCTATGGCACCCCGGTCCCGTTCCCCCAGGAATACGACCCGAAGTTCGACGCGCAGATGCTCGCCGACGACGCGCGACGCCAGGTTCGACAATCGCACCCCGACCTCCGGATCGACACGGTGCTCGTGCGTGGCCGTCCCGGCCGAGTGCTCGTCGGGGCTTCGAAGGGCGCAGGCCTGCTCGTCGTGGGCAGTCGGGGTCACGGCGAGTTCATGGGCATGACGCTCGGTTCGGTCAGCCAGGGCTGCGTGACCGCCGCCCACTGCCCGGTGTTGGTCTTCCGCACCAGGTGAACCACGCGCCCGAAGCAGGCGGGCGGATCTCGAGGGGGGTCGGCCGAACGGGGACGCCGCGCCGGGCCGCGCCGGGGCGAGGGGTAGGACTCGGGCCGGGGCCGGCCTCTCGCGGGCGGTCCGCCGGTCCCTGAATGTGGACGAAGGGCCCTAGCCCGAACCGGCGGGACGCAGGCAGGCTGGGGCACGAAGGAAGGGGGCCGCGTGCGCACGAACCTCGATACGTCGAGACGAGATGTGGGGCGGCGCCTCGTGGTGAGGTGCGACGGGACTCCCGGCCCCGGGCCGTGGCGGGACGCCGGGTGAGCGCGCCCGAGGCGGCCCTCCCCGGCGCAGCGGAGCGAGCTCGGCCGTACCCGGGAATCCTCGAGTGCGACGTCACGACCCTGCTCGGCACGACCGTGCACGTCCGCCCCATCACCCCCGACGACGCGCCGAGACTGGCCAGGTTCCACGACGGGCTGAGCGAGCGCTCGGTCTACTTCCGGTTCTTCTCCCCCCACGCCCACCTGCGCCCCCCCGAGCTCGAGTGGTTCACGCGGGTCGACTACCACGACCGCCTGGCGTTGGTCGTCGAGGTCGACGGCGAGCTCGTGGCGGTCGGCCGCTACGACCACGTTGCCGAGACCACCCGGGCCGAGGTCGCCTTCGTCGTCGCCGACCGATGGCAGCACCACGGCATCGCGACGCTGCTCTTGGACCTGCTCGCCTCGGCGGCCTACTTCTGCGGGATCGACACCTTCGTCGCCTCGGTGCTGAGCGAGAATCGCGAGATGCTTCAGGTCTTCTTGCACTCCCGGTTCGAGGTCGTCGCCCGCTCGGAGTCCGGCGTCGTCGTGGTCGAGTTCCCGATCGCCCCGAAGTACGACCAACCGGAGCCCCGGCTCCGGGTCGACGGGCGACGACCGAGCACCTGACCCGGCGCGCCACACGGAGCGCAGGACGCCATCGGCCCGACCCCGGAGCGCGACCCGCGCCTCGATCGGGTCAGGGCCTGAAGGGGGGCTCCTCGGCGAAGGGGAACCACGAGGGCATGTCCCGGCTCGGCGCGAGCGACCAACGCGCCGGTCGCTTCTCCAAGAACGCGCTGACCCCCTCGGCGGCGTCGGCCATCCGGCCGGTGTCGTAGATCGCCCGGGAGTCGATCCGGTGGGCCTCCATGGGGTGCCTGGCCCCCAGCATCTGCCACAGCAGCTGGCGGGTGATCACCGCCGAGACCGGTGCCACGTTGGTCGCGATCTCCCGGGCCAGCTCGGTGGCCACGCCGAGCACCTCCCCCGGCGGGCACAACCGCCGGACCAGGCCGCCGGCCAGGGCCTCCTGCGCCGAGAAGACCCGCCCGGTCAGGCACCACTCCATCGCCTGGCTGATCCCGACCACCCTCGGCAGGAACCAGCTGGCTGCGCCGTCGGGCACGATGCCGCGCGCCGCGAAGACGAAGCCCACCTTCGCCGTGTCGGCCAGGATCCGCACGTCCATGGGGAGTGTCATCGACGCCCCCACGCCGACCGCCGATCCGTTCATGGCGGCGATCACCGGCTTGAGCGAGCGGTAGATCCGCAGCACCAGCTGCCCGCCCCCGTCCCGGTGCTCCTCGCGCCCGGCGGCCTGGCGGGCGAAGGTGTCGCCTCCGGCGCCGAGATCGGCCCCAGCACAGAACGCCCGGCCGGCACCGGTCACGATGACGCAGCGCACGTCGTCATCGCTGTCGGTCTCGTCGAAGGCCTCGAGCAGGTCGCCCAGCATCGTCGTCGTGAAGGCGTTGAGGCGGTCGGGGCGCTTCAAGGTGATGGTGGCGATGCCCTCCACGACGGCGTAGTCGATCGTCTCAGCCACGGGTGCTCCCTTCGGTCGCGAACTCGGCCGCCAGCTCGTCGCGCAGCACGCGACGAAGCAGCTTGCCGGCCTCGTTGAACGGCAGCTCGTCGGCGAACTTGATGCGCTCTGGCGTGCGGGCCGACCGCAGCCGGTCGCGCACGTGGGCCCGCAGCTCGTCCTCCTCGACCCTCGCCCCGGGCGAGAGCACCACGCTCGCGACGACCCGCTCGCCCCACGCCTCGTCGGGGATCCCGACCACGGCCGCCACCTCGACGGCGGGGTGCTCGACCAGGACCGACTCGATCTCGCCCGGCGAGAGGTTCTCGCCACCCCGCACGATCACGTCGTCGAGCCGCCCGTGCACGAAGAGGTACCCCTCGGCGTCGAGGTGCCCGGCGTCGCGGGTGGCGAACCAGCCCTCGGCGTCGAGCATGCTGCGCCCGGAGTACTCGCCAGAGACCTGCTCGCCGCGAACCCAGATCTCCCCCCGTTGGCCCGCTCCGAGCGGCCTGCCCTCGGGGTCCCTGATCGTGAGCTCGATGCCCGGGAGGGGCCGGCCGACCGATCCGAGGCGGGCCCGGACCGCCGGGTCGTCGCTCGCGAACGCGCCCCGGTGGTCCTCTGGGCCGAGCAGGCTGATCGTGCTCGAGGTCTCGGTCAGGCCGTATGCGTTGACGAGATCGATGCCGGGCAGGACCCGCAGCGCCCGCTCGACCGTCGGCTGGGGCATCGGCCCTCCCCCATAGGAGACGGCCCGCAGGCTACCGAGGCCCCGGCCGTCCGCCTCGACCACGTCGAGGATCCGCCCGAGCATGGTGGGGACGACCATCGCGTGGGTGACCGCCTGCTCTTGGACCGTGCGCACCCACCGCTCGGGGTCGAAGGACTCGAGGAGCACGACCCGGCGGCCCGTGTAGGTGGTCGAGAGCACCGAGGCGATGGCGGCGATGTGGTAAGGCGGCACGCTGACGATCGCCGCCTCGTCTTCCCCCGCTCCCCCGAACTCGAGCGAGGAGACGAGATAGGAGGCCAGGTTGCGGTGGCGGAGCACCGCCGCCTTGGGGTCGCCGGTGGTCCCGCTCGTGAAGAGGAGCACCGCGACGTCCTCGGGGTCGCACCCCCAGCCGTCGCGCTCTTCGACCGACTCGTCCTCGGTCGCGGCCAGGAACTCGCCACGCTCGACGAGGTCGAGCCCCTTCACGCCGGCCAACCGGGCGCCCACGCCGCGCCCGACGATCACCACCGCCGGGGCGACCTGGGTGACGATGGCCCGGAGGCGGTCGTCGGCCAGCCGGTAGTTGAGCGGGACGAAGGGCTTGCCGGCGGCGGCGGCGCCGAAGAAGGCGAGCGAGACCGCTGGCGAGTTCTCGTCCACCAGCACCACGTGCTCGCCGCTCCGCTCGGTGAGGAACGTGGCCGCCCGGCGGGCCCGGTGGCCGAGCTCCCCGAAGGTCACCCCCCCGTCGGCCGGACCGAGGCCCACCCGATCGGCGAGGCCGTCTGCCGCCATCTCGAAGACCATCCCGACGTGCACGGGGGGCCCTCAGTCAGAGGAGGGCAGCGGCTTCGCGCCCTTGATGACGAGGAGGGTGTCGCCGAGGGAGAGCGACCCGGCGCCGGCCTTTGTGCAGAGCACCTCGAGGCCGGACTCCTCGTCGGTATAGCGCTTGCCGAGCTCGGTGCCCGAGTCGAAGCCGGCTGCGGGATCGGCGCCCGGCGACCCGGGGCTGCCCGCCTCGGCCATCGGCTGGCCGCCGCAGCGAAGGTCCTCACCCCCGACGCGGACGACCACGACCTCGGTCGTGCAGGTCACCGAGCGGAGCCTTGCTCCGGGCTTCAGCGCAGGCATGCGGGCTTCCTCCAAACTGACGGTGGACGGTGGGGCGAGCCCGCGCGCGGTGCGGGCCCCGGGCCGTCGAGCCTACCGAACTGCGATCTGGTCCCCGGTGAGCCGGGATGGCCGGGCTAGGCGGCCGAGGCCTCCAGGATGTGGACGCCGCAGGCCGATGCGAGACCGATCACGTGGGCCAGGCCGACCTTGGCCCCCTCGATCTGGCGGTCCTTGGCCTCGCCGCGCAGGTGGTGGCAAACCTCCCAGATGTTGGCGATGCCGGTGGCCGCGATCGGGTGGCCCTTGGACTCGAGGCCGCCCGAGACGTTCACCGGGGTCTTGCCGTCGCGCCAGGTCGCCCCGGAGCCGAAGAAGTCGGCGGCGCCGCCCTCCTCACAGAGCATCAGGTTGTCGTAGTGGACGAGCTCGGCCGTGGCGAAGCAGTCGTGGAGCTCGACGAGGTCGAGGTCCTCGGGACCGATGCCGGCGGCCTCGTAGGCCTGCTTGGCGGCGTTGCGGGTGAGCGTGTTCACGTTGGGGAGGACCTGGCAGGCCTCCTCGTAGGGGTCGGTGGTGAGCACCGACGCTGCGATCTTGACCGCCCGGCGCTGCTGTTCGAGCGAGAGGGTCTTCAACTTGGCGTCGGTCACCACCACCGCGGCCGCCGCGCCGTCGCAGTTGGCCGAGCACATGGGCCGCGTGTTGGGGTAGGCGATCATGACGTCGTTCATGATCTCCTCCAGCGTGAATCGCTTCTGGTAGCTGGCGAGCGGGTTGAGCGTCGAGTGCGCGTGGTTCTTCTCGGCGATCTTCGCGAAGAGCTCGAAGTCGACCCCGCCGTAGCGGTGCCCGTACTCCATGCCGATCTGGGCGAACACGCCGGGCATCGTCTCGGTGCCGATGCGTCCGTCGGTCGGGGCCACCGCGCCGAAGCGACCCTTGGGCTTCCAGGTCTCCTCGGCCTGGGGGGCTCCCCCCCGGCCGCCGAGGAGGCCCGCACCCGCCAGCTTCTCCACGCCGACCGCGAGGCCCATGTCACACTCGCCGGCCTTGAGGGCCATCACCGCCGTGCGCAGGGCGGTCGCCCCGGTCGCGCACGCGTTCGCGACGTTGTACACGGGGATGCCGGTCTGCCCGACCTGCTTCTGAATCATCTGGCCGATCGGGCCGCCGCCCCCCATCAGGTTCCCCGCAGCGAGGATCCCCATCTCCTTCATGGTGACGCCGCCGTCGTTGAGCGCGCCGATGACGGCCTCGGAGGCGAGGTCGACCGTGTCACGGTCGGGGTGCTTGCCGAACTTGGTCATGTAGATGCCCAGGATCCAGATGTCCTCGCTCATCAGGCAGCCCCTTCTAGTGGCTCGAATCCGAAGCCGACGGCCTCGGTCCCTTCTGCATCGACGCCGACGACGTTCGTCGCCAGCCGCACCTTCATCCCGACCGAGACGTGCTCGGGGTCGGGCGGCACGTTGATCAGGTTTCCCCGGACGCTCGTGCCGTCACAGTCGATCACCGACGCCACGAAGGGCACGGGGATCCCCGGCGCCGCCAGGGCGACGATCGTGAACGCCCGGACCTCACCGGTCGTCGCGATCTCGACCTCGTGGAAGGACTGCGCACCACACGAGGCGCACGCGTCGCGGTGGTCGAAGAACCGCGCGCCGCACGAGTCGCATTCGTGGGCCACGAGATGGGGCTCGGGCTCCAGGCGGAGGTAGTCAACGAGGGGGATCTTCTGGGCCACCAGTTGCCTTCCGGGACGCTTTCAGGACACCCTTTCCTACCACGGGGACCCGCGCGGTCGCATCCGGGACCGGACCGAAGGCCCGCCGGCGGGCGCGGCAAGAAGCGACAAGAAAAGGGGAAGGCGTGGAGATCGACGGCAAGAAGGCGATGATCGTGGGCGGCGCATCGGGGATGGCACGGGCGTCGGCCGAGCAGCTCCACGCCAAGGGCGCGTCGATCGCGATCTTGGACCTCCCGACGTCGGCGGGCGCCGAGATCGCATCGGGGCTCGGGGGGACCTTCCATCCCCTCGATGTGACCGACGAGGAGCACGTCGAGCGGGCGCTGTCGGAGGCCGTGGAGGCCCTCGGCGGGCTCCACATCGCGATCAACACCGCCGGGGGAGGGCTGGCCAGGCGCACGCTGACCCGCGAGGGCCCACACCCGCTCGCCGACTTCCGGCGGATCATCGAGCTCAACCTGATCGCCACCTTCAACCTGAACCGCCTTCAGGCGCTGCACATGTCGACGAACGAGCCCGAGGACGACGAGCGCGGCGTGATCATCGACACCGCCTCGATTGCCGCCTTCGAGGGACAGATCGGCCAGGTGGCCTACAGCGCGTCGAAGTCCGCCATCGCCGGCATGACGCTGACGATGGCGAGAGACCTTGGGAGCCTCGGCATCCGGGTCGTCTCGATCGCACCAAGCCTGTTCAGCACCGGGCTCACCCGCGGCATCCCCGACCAGTTCGCCGACGCGCTGACCAAGGACGCAGCGTTCCCCCGGCGGATGGGGCGCCCCGAGGAGTACGGGCGCCTGGCGGTCGCGATCGTGGAGAATCCGATGCTGAACGGCGGCTGCATCCGCCTCGACGGTGGGCAGCGCTTCGCACCCAAGTAGCCGACGGGCGAGCGCCCGAAGAGGAGAGGGACATGCCGAGCATCGAGTTCGAGGGAAGGGCGCCCACGGTCGACCCGAGCGCGTTCGTTGCGCCGACGGCGTCGCTCGTGGGCGACGTCACCGTGGAGGCCGGCGCCTCGGTCTGGTACGGGGCGGTGTTGCGCGGTGACTACGCGGCGATCGTCGTGCGGGCGGGCGCCAACGTCCAAGACGGGGCGGTGCTCCACGCGCCGCCCGGTTCGCCGGTCGAGGTCGGCCCCGGGGCGACGGTGGCGCACAACTGCGTGGTCCACGGGGCGATGCTCGGCGAGGAGTGTCTTGTGGCCAACGGCGCGATCATCCTCGACGGCGCCCGAATCGGGGCGCGGTCGCTTGTCGCGGCGGGCTCCATCGCGCCCGCCGGCCGAGAGATCCCCGATGACAGCCTCGCCATGGGAGCGCCGGCCGTCGTGAAGGGCCCGGTGCCCGGAAGCTCCTCGGAGTTCTGGGTGAAGGCCAACCCCTCGGCCTATCGGGAGCTGGCCAAGCGCCACAAGGCCGGCATCCGCGTCCTCGACGAAAGGTAGGCGGGGGTATCGAAAATCCGACGCGTGGGACTCTCTTGATGGAGATATGCGGGGTCGTCATGTGACATTCGCCCGTCCGTCAATGCGCATGGCGAGAGGCTCCTCGGTGAGGGGAAGACGATCGAGGAGGTGTCCGGGGACTCGAGATCACCGAGTCGACCTGGCACCGTTGGCGCAACCAATACGTGGGCATGAAGGCCGACGATGCCAAAGAGCTCCGTGACCTGCGCAAGGAGAACACCCGGCTCAAGCGGATCGTGGCCGACCAGTCCCCCGACATCGACATGCTGAAGGAGCTGTCCCGGGACGCTCCGATAGATCAAGTCCGGTTGGTCAGTGCCGCAAAGTCGGACCGAAGGGCGTGGAACACCTCCCGGGCCAGGTAGCGCTTCAGGCACCGGATGATCTCGGACTTGGACAGTCCCTCGGCGGTTCGGCGAGCCACATAGGCCCGTGTTTGCGGGCAGTAGCGCATGCGGACCACGACCGCGATGTGAAGGGCGCGGATGGCCGATCGGTCCCCGCCGCGGTGGAGACGGTGGCGGTTCCCGGTCTTGCCCGAGGAGGCCGGGATCGGGGCCACGCCGCACAGGTGTGCGAACGCCGCCTCAGAGCGCAGACGGTCGGGGTCGTCCCCGATGGTCACGAGCAGGGCGCTCGCCGTGTCGACGCCCATGGCAAACGTCCCGATCGTGGCCGGGGCCACCGCGCCCACGAGCTCGGCGATCTGGCGCTCGGGAACACCGATCTCCTCTCGCAGGGCCTTGGCCCGCAGCGCCACGCTCCGCAAAGCGGTCTTCGTGGCCTGGAGAGGATCGGACAGGCGCTCCTCGTCCGGTCGGAGCCGCAGGCAGGCGTTAACAATCTTGTTGGGCAGACCGGCCGAGGGAAGCTGCGCCCGGAGGGGCTCAGGAGCGGTCAGGATCATCGAGCGAAGGGTGTTGGTGGCGGCAGTTTTCGCCTTGATGGCGCCCAACTTGGCCACATGATGCTGACCTTGCCGCGTGGCAACTGCTCAGCCGCGGGACCGCCATCGCCGCGCTGCTCGCCCTCACCGATGCCGGCTGACGGGTACTTGACAGGATCACCCGCATAACTACAACATCAACCGACCCCACAGCTCACGCCGCTGGCGACCACCGACCGAGTTTGCTCAACAGTGGGTCACCAACAACCAGCTACAACTCGCATAGTGAGTTGACCTGGTCCCCATTCATTGGCCCACGCTGATGAGAGTGATGACCTGGTTGTTAGGAAACGGTAGCTCCTCGAACTCCTCGGGCGTGAGGTAGCCGAGGGAGCTGTGACGACGTGCCGGGTTGTAGAAGTTGACGATGTAGTCGGCGATGGCCGGTGAGCTCGTTGGTCCTCCACTTCTTGCGGTTGAGCAGCTCGATCTGCATGGATCCCCAGAACGACTCCATGGGAGCGTTGATGCTCCTATAGATCGTCAAGTCGATCTACGCGGCTCGGGTAGTTGACGCCGGCCCTTCCGCTGCACTGACGTTGGGGAGGAGTTGGAACAGCTCTCGCGCGAGGAAGCGCTTCAGGCATCTGATGATGTCCTTCTTCGAGAGTCCGTCAGCGGTGCGTCGCTCGACGTAGGCAATGGTCGGCGCGTGCCAGCGCATGGGGACAATGACCGCACGGTAGAGCGCAGCGTTCGCTTGGCGGTTGCCGCCCCGGTTGAGACGATGCCGCCCGTTGGTCTTGCCCGAGCCAGTCGGAATTGGCGCGACGCCGCACATCTTGGCGAACGCAGCCTCGTTTCGGACCCGGTCGGCGTTGTCACCGGCCGTAATGAGCATCTGGGCGGCAATATCGAGGCCGACGCCGAAGGCGTCGACCAGATCGGGCGCTGCGGCACGGGTGAGCTCCTTGAGGTGCCTGGAGTGGGTCTTGACCTCTTCGTGGAGATCGAACCAACGGCGCGCGAGCGACGAGAGGGTATGCCACATCGCCACGGCGGGGTCAGCAAGGCGCCGCTGGTCTTCAGCTCCGAGCGGGCAGTGACGAGTGTGAAGTCGCTCAGCGGCTCGAGCCGGTCGCGCAAGTCCTGGGGTGCGGTGACGAGGGTGGCCTTGAGCGTGATGATCGCCGCCGTATGGGCTTTCACGGCCGTGTCACGGGCGATCTTGACGAGTCGGATGGATTCAACCTGACCGTCGGCGAGCTTCGGGGTGGCCACCCCAACCCCGGCGAGGCCCATGCGTGCGGCGTGTTCGGCGTCGATGGCATCGCTCTTGCCCGACATCCGGCGGGCACCCGCTCGAGGTGGACGGGAGACCTCGACGGGCGGATGGCCGTGACGCCGCAGGAACCGGGCCAGGCCGAGCCCGTAGGAGCCGCAACCCTCGACCGCGAACATGTGGACACCTCCGAGCAAGCTCGCCCAGGACAGTAGGTCGGCGTAGCCCCCATTGGTCGCATCAATGAACTTGGGGGCGCCAACGAGCCCCCAAAGGCCGTCAATGGCGACTGCGACGTGCTGGTCTTTGTGAGTGTCGACGCCGACGATGACGTCGCCCCGATCGAGCACGATGCTGGCCATGGCTGTTGTTCCCTTCCCGGGTTCGATGGTCGAAGCCGCCGGCCGGGCGGGAAGGACAGGACTGCGATGGGACCTGGTCGATCAGGCTCCTGACTTGTTTTGATGGGTCCAGGTCGCCGGGGTCTGCAGCCCTAGCGTGCTCAGGGTGTCGACCGTCATGACTCGCATAGCTCCTTGTC
>DAHUYG010000008.1 GCA_027315315.1 Acidimicrobiaceae bacterium
GGCCGTGCTCGACCGCCTCGTGTTGCGACTGGCCGCCGCCGAGTTGCTCGATCCCGAGGGCCCGCCGGCCGCCGTCGTGCTGGACGAGGCGGTCGAGCTGGCCAAGGAGTACTCGACCGAGGACTCGGGGCGCTTCGTGAACGGGGTGCTCTCGACCGTCGCCCGGACGCTGGCCGGTTCCTAGCGCCCCCCGGAGGTCGCGCCGGCGGGCCCGACGGCGCGCACGAGCACGAGCGCACGGTGCGGCAAAATCCCCGATTTGCGGCGTCCCCGCCGGTAGATTCGCCAGAATGCTGCGATTGCCCCGGGGTGAGGGGGCCCGGGTGCACGACCGGGCGAGGCACGTGCGGTGACCTCGGCAGACCTGTCGCCGAGATCGGTCGGCGCCGCCGGCGAGACCGCCGAGAACGTGGGGGCGAGGCTCTCTCGGATCTTGACGGCGGCCGACGAGGAGACCAACGAGGTCGCCGGCGCCGCCTGCCTGGAGGAGCTGTGCCGGTTCGCCGGCACCGACCGCGGCTTCATCGCGCTCTTCGACGACGACGAGTGCCTCGAGCACGCCTGGCTGTGGGACGAGTCGGGGCGCCCGCTCGCCTTCCCGAAGCCCGGGACCCCCCTCGACGAGCTCTCCGGATCGATGGCCGGGTTCATGCGGGTCGGGCGGGCGCTGGCCGTGGGCGACCTCGAGAGCCTGGAGCTTGGACCGAGCGAGCGGGCCCTCGTCGAGTCCAACGGCGGCATGCCGCGGGCCGGGATGATGCTCCCGGTCCTCCTGGGCGGCCGGCTGCTCGGCGTGGTGAGCGTCCATTCGATGGACGAGACGAGAGAGTGGACCAAGGCGACCATCGACCAGATGGAGGCCTTCGGCGAGCTGGTGGTGCGGATGCTCGACCGCAACCGGGAGCGTCAGGCGCTGGCCGCCGCCACCACCAGGGCCCGGCGGATCGCCGCCCATCTCCCCGACGGCCTCGTGATGCTCTCCACCGACGGGCTGATCAACTGGGTCTCGCCCTCCTTCGAGGCGATGTCGTCGTTCAGCGCCGAGGAGCTCGAGCATCGCCAGTTCGTCGAGCTGGTCGGGCCGAGCGACCGCGAGCGGCTCTTGAAGCAATTCGCCCTCGTGGTGGCGGGCCCCGACGCATCCATCGCGGTGCGGATCGCCAACGCGGCCGGCGACTGGCGCTGGGCCGACCTCTCCCTCACGCTCGCCTCCGAGCCGCACCAGGGGGTGCCCGACGAGATCGTGATCACGGTGCGCGACACCCACGAGCGCCACATGCGAGAGCAGCGCCTCGTCGAGGAGAGCGACCGCGACCCGTTGACCGGGCTCGCCAACCGCGGCGCCTTCGACCGGTTCATCGCCGAGCTCGCCGGAAGCGACGCCCCGGTCATGGTGGCGTTCTGCGACATCGACGACTTCAAGTCCTTCAACGACGCCCGGGGCCATGACGACGGCGACCACATCCTGCGCTCGGTCGCCGGGGCCAGCGGCCGTTCCGTGCGGGCCCGGGACATGGTGGCGCGCATCGGCGGCGCCGAGTTCGTGGTGGTGGTGGTGGAGCCGGGACACGACGCCGCCCGCCTTGGCGATCGCCTGGTATCGGCGATCCGGGCCATCGCGGCCGAGGGGCGGGGCGAGCCGACGATGTCGATCGGGGTCTGCGGGCCGGCCCCCGGTGCGGCGGCGCGCGAGATGGTGCGCCTCGCCGACGAGGCGATGTACGCGGCCAAGCGGGCCGGCAAGGACCGCTTGGTGCACCGGGGTCCCCCCTCGGGGTCCTGGTCCGACCTACTCGGCCCGTAGCAGGATGGCCGTCGACGTCCCGGCCGCGATCCGGCCCGGGAGCAACGACACCATGTTCGCGAGCACCAGTGCGCCGAGCGCGATCAACCCGATCGCGAGCGCGGGCGCCTCGGGGACCGGGACCACGTTGATCTGGCGGGCGAACAAGTCCCACAGCCAGTTGCCGGTGATGATCCCGAGTGGCACCCCGGCCGCGGTGCCGACGAGGACGGCTGCGTTGGACTGCCAGGCGACGGTCGCCGCGAGCTGGCGCCGGGTGAAGCCGAGCGTCTTTAGGAGCGCGAGGTCCCGGGACCGTCGTCGGACCGCTGCGAGCAGCGTCAGCCCGAGCGCGGTGATCGCCCCGGCGCCGAGCCCGGCGCCGAGGGCGGCGGGCGTGGCCCCGACCGAGCGGTAGTTCACGATCTCGGCCGGCCGCAGCACCGACTGGAGGACCACGCCGAAGTTATAGGTGTTGGAGAGCGGCCCGGTCATCGCCTGGAGTGAGCGCCGCGCCGCGACCGGATCGGACCCCGCCTTCAGGTCGATCAGATAGGCGGCCGGGCCCACCTGAGGGTCGCCGAAGGGGTTCTCCAGGACTTGGGGGATCATGGCGATCGGGACGAGGGCGCCCGAGCCCATCTCGAGGTGGAGGCCGCCGGTCGAGCCCATCGTCGGCATGGTGGCGACCCCCACGATGCGCAGACGCCGGGCCGGGTGCCCCGGCAGGCCGGTCGCGACCGAGACCACGTCGCCGATGTGCTTGTGCAGCGCCGCGAGGGTGCGCGCGCCGAGCACGATCTGGTCGTTGCCCACGAGCCCCGTGCCCTGCAGGGTGGGCGGCTGCACCGCCGCCCCCGGGCGCTCGGCCATGGTGGCGACGGCCTGGCCGTCGATCGTGAGATACCCCGGCTCGTCGACGGCCGAGTAGCGAGCCACGTAGGGGTCGCGGCCGAGGAGGTGGACCGCCTGGGCTGGCGGGATGTCGCCGCCCCCGCCGCCACCGCCGGCCGACAGGGCGTAGTCCCAGTTCCACCCGTAGAGGGCGGGCGTCGAGACCAGGTGGTCGATGCTGGCCCCGAAGGTGACCGTCGCGATGAGCACCACGGTGGCCAGGGCGCCCCCGAGGATCGCAGAGCGCACCGGTACGGCGCGTCGGCCCGAGCCCGGTTCCAGCGCGAAGCGGATGCCCGTCGCGACCGCGACGGGGAGCTGCAGCGCCGGCGCGAGACGGGACGCCAACGATGGTCGCCCGGTCTCGCCCCCGCCGAGCGCCGCCAGCCGCTGCGGCGAGTTGAGGTGGGCGAGCACGACCGCCACCGCGCAGAGGGTGACGCAGATGCCGACGACGCCGAGGCCGAGCACCGTCCAGTCGAACGACACGCCGCGCTCGGGGTACACGGCGCGCACCGGGCCGAGGGGTGCGAGCGGTGACAGCGCCACGGCGAGAAGGGCCGCGAGCAGCGCGCCGGCGAGGATCGACGCGACGATCCCGCACAGGGCGTCGGCCGACGTCATGGCGGGGCTCGCGCCGAGTGCACGCAAGACACCACGGTCGTCGGTCTCCATCCGGAGCTGGCGGCCGAGGACCTGGCTCACGACGAGGAGCAGCGCCAGGCCGGCGATCCCGCCGAACGCGCCGAGCGCGATCGAGATCGGCCGCATGGCGCGCTCGGCCTTGCCGATCGAGCTGGACGGCGGGGTCAGGAAGGAGACCGGCACGCCCCTCGGGGCCGCCGCCGCGATCGCGTGGCGCACCGAGCCGACGTCGCCCGGGGCGTCGACCACCACGTCGGTGACCGTGTAGTTCACGCAGCAACCGAGCAGCTCGCGGGTGAGGGCGGGGCTGAACCACCCGAGCCCGCTCGTGAAGTCCACGTCGTCGGCGATGAAGTCGGTGACCGGTTCCCCGAGACCGACGAGGCGCAGGTCGAGCACCCGGTGGGGCGGGAGGCTCGGGGTGCCGAAGGCGGGGCTCTTGGTCTGCGCGTCGCTGTAGACGCCGATGCGCACTACCTGGCCCAGGTGCCAACCGAAGGCCGCGGCGGTCTGGGGCTCGGTCATGAACGCGTCGGTGGAGGACTCGGCGGGGGCGCGGCCCTCTGTGATCACGAAGCGGTCGGTGCCAAAGAACTCCCCGCCCAGGCTGCCCGAGCCGTCGCCGGCCGAGACCGGGAGGTACGAGTTGCCGATCGGCGTGCCGTTCGCGCTGAGCGGCGCCATGTTGATCCCGGTGGCCTCGGCGACCGAGCGGACGTGGGGGAGGCGGGCGATCTCGGCCACGAGCGCCGGGTTGTAGCCCTGGCCGTTGCCGATGGCCGGGTTGTCGACCGCCGTCGCGACCTCAATGTCGGAAGGATGGGTGCTCGCAACGAGCACCGGATAGGACGACTGGGTCCGGCGGGCGGCGGCCACCGACGCCAGGGCGAGGCCGCCGATCGCCGCCACCAGCACGACGATGGTCAGGTAGCCCCCGAGATGGCCGCGCCACGTGGTCCGCAGGCGGTAGAGGCTGAGCAAGCGGATCTCCCGGCCCATCACGGCGGGTTCGCTCCTGCCAAGGTTCCTCCCGGCCTCTGGGCGACGGCGCCCACGCCAGCTTGGGCCACCCGAGCGCTCCCGCCAAGGTGGCCAGCCCCTCGGCCGTGCCTCGTGCCACCACGGCCCCCCCGGGTCCCGACCCCCGGGGGGCTCCCGGGTATCGTGAGCCTGCCGTGTGCCCGGGCGAACCCACGATCGACATCCCCGCCGGGGCCTCGGGCGTGCTCGCCCGGCGCAACCTGCTCCAGGCGATCGACTCGGGCGTGATCGCGGCCGACGACCCGATCCCCGAGTCCAACGTCCAGCCGGCCAGCCTCGACCTGCGCCTGGGCGGCGTCGCCTACCGGATGCGATGCAGCTTCCTGCCCGGGTCCGACACCGTCGAGCGCAAGCTGCGCGCGCACGTCATCGACGAGCTCGACCTCAGCGGCGAGGGGGCGGTGCTCGAGACCAACCGCCCCTATCTTGTGGAGCTGAAGGAGCGCCTGGCCCTGCCGACGGGCGTCCGGGCCAAGGCCAACCCGAAGAGCTCGACTGGCCGCGTCGACGTCTTCACCCGGGTGATCACCGACCACGGCTACCGCTTCGACGAGGTGGCGCCGGGCTACCGGGGTCCGCTGTTTCTCGAGATCGTGCCGCTGTCGTTCGCCATCTTGGTGCGCGAGGGCCTGAGCCTGAACCAGATGCGCCTCTCGGTCGGCCGGACCCAGCTCGGAGACGAGGAGATCGCCGCCTTCCACTCGAGCACCCACCACCTCCTCTTGCGCGAGGGGGTGCCGGTCAAACCCGACGAGCTGGCGCTGGCCGACGGGCTGTTCCTCAGCCTGGACCTGCGCGGGGACCACGAGGGCCGGGTCGGCTACCAGGCGAAGCCCAACGCCCCGCGCCTCAGCCTCACCGGCACCGCGCCGCTCGACCCGGCCGCCTACTTCGAGGCGGTGAGCCGGGAGGACGGCAACCGGATCGTCCTCAATCCACAGCGCTTCTACCTCTTGATGTCCGACGAGGCGGTGTCGATCCCGCCCGAGCTGGCCTCCGAGATGACGGCGTACGACCCGACGAGCGGGGAGCTGCGCACCCACTACGCGGGGTTCTTCGACCCCGGGTTCGGGTTCGACGCCGGTCCCAACGACGGATCGAGGGCGGCTCTCGAGGTGCGGGCCCACGACGTGCCGTTCATGATCGAGCACGGCCAGAGGGTCTGCAAGCTGACCTTCGACCGGATGCTCGAGCCCCCCGACGTCCTCTACGGGAGCGGGATCGGCTCCAACTACCAGCACCAGGAGGACACGCTCGGCAAGTACTTCCGGCGCCCGGTCCGCCGCGCCCACGGGGCGCCTCGGCCGCCCGCCGGCCAGCAGGCCTTCCCGATCGACGCCGCCGGGCGCTGACCGGGGACCCCTGGTGGCGGGGCATCGGGGCGGCGGCCGAGGGCCCCGGTGATATCGTCACCCCCTGACCGTCAAGTGGGTCCCGTGAGGCCCGTACGGACAGGAGGAGCATGGCCGAACGCGAGCGCAGTCACACCCGTCCGCTCGGCGGCCGCTTCGTTCCCACCGCCCAGGTCCTGAGCGCCCCCGACGTGCACCGCGCCCTCGTGCGCATGGCCCATGAGATCGCCGAGCGCAACGGGGGCCTCGACGACGTCTTCCTGGTCGGCCTCCAGACCGGCGGGGTGTGGCTCGCCGAGCGGATCGCCGAGGTGCTGGCCGAGACCGAGGAGCAGACCGTCCCCGTCGGCACCCTGGACGTGGCCTTCTACCGCGACGACATCGGGCTGCGCCCGGTCCTGCCCGAGGCGGCCACCGAGATCCCCTTCGACCTGACCGGCTCGACGGTCATCCTGGTCGACGACGTCTTGTTCACCGGGCGGACGGTGCGGGCCGCCCTGAACGCCCTCGGCGACTACGGCCGGGCCAAGTCGGTGCAGCTGGCGGTCATGATCGACCGGGGCCACCGCGAGCTACCGATCAGGCCCGACTACGTCGGCAAGAACCTCCCGACCAGGCGCGACGAGATGGTGGACGTGAGCGAGGACGGGGTGTCGATCGGCACCCTGGTGGCCAAGTGAGCACGCTCACCCCCGCCGAGCAGGAGCTCGCGGCCGCCCCGCGGGTGGGCATCGGGCCGCACCTGCTCTCGGTGGCCGACCTCGGGGCCGAGGGCATCGCCGAGGTCCTCCGCGTCGCCGAGGCCTTCGCCGAGGTCGAGCGCCGCTCGATCCCCAAGGTGCCGACGCTCCGCGGCAAGGTCGTGGCCACCTTGTTCTTCGAGGAGTCGACGCGGACCAGGCTCTCCTTCGAGACCGCCGCCAAGCGCCTGTCGGCCGACGTGCTCTCGCTCGCGGTGGCGAGCTCGGCCGTGCAGAAGGGCGAGTCGCTGCGCGACACGATCGAGACGATCGAGGCGATGGGGATCGACGCGGTGGTGCTGCGCCACCGCTCCTCGGGGGCACCCGAGCAGGTGGCCCGCTGGGTAGAGCGTGCGCATGTCATCAACGCCGGCGACGGGTGGCACGAGCACCCCTCCCAGGCGCTCGTCGATTGCTTCACGGTCCGCCAGGTGCTGGCCGAGGCAAGCGGGGTCGCGCCCTCCTCCCTCGGGGTCGCGTGCTTCGAGGGGTTGCGGGTCGTCATCGTGGGCGACGTCCGCCACAGCCGGGTGGCGCGCTCGGAGGTGCTCGCCTACTCGGCGCTCGGGGCCGAGGTGGTGCTCTGCGGGCCCAACAGCCTCCTGCCGGTGAGCCTCGAGGGCTGGCCGGTGAAGGTGGCCGAGGACATGGACGACGCGATCGCGCACGCGGACGTCGTCTCGCTGCTCCGGCTCCAGGCCGAGCGGGGGAGCGGCTCCTTCGTCCCCTCGCTGCGCGAGTACACCGCGGGGTGGGGCCTCACCGCCGAGCGCGTCCACCGCCTGCCGCCGCACGCGATCGTCACCCACCCCGGCCCGATGGTCCGGGGGGTCGAGATCGCCTCCGACGTGGCCGACCTCCCCGCCGTCGTCGCCACCCGCCAGGTGACCAACGGCGTGGCGGTGCGCATGGCGGTCTTGTTCCTACTCCTCGGCGCGGACAGCGCCCTCGAGGGCCTGGGCGGGGTGCGTGGCTGAGGGCCCGATCACGGTCGTGATCCGGGGCGGGCGGGTCGTCGGGGCGGGCGGCGCCCGCCGGGCCGACGTCGTGGTCGAGGGCGGCACGATCGTGGCCGTGGAGGAGGGCGCCGCCACCCCGCCCGGCGCGACGGTGCTCGACGCCTGGGGCTGTCTCGTGGCCCCCGGCCTTGTCGACCTCCACGCCCACCTGCGCCAACCCGGCCACGAGGAGGCCGAGACCGTGGAGACCGGCGCACGGGCGGCCGCCCTCGGCGGGTTCAGCGCGGTGGTGGCCATGCCCAACACCGACCCGCCCATCGACTGTGTGGCGGTGGCCGAGGAGGTGCTCGCGCTCGGCCGCGACGCCGCCTGCGAGGTGCTGGTGGCGGGGGCGATCACCCGCGGGCGCCGCGGCGAGGAGCTCGCCCCGATGCGCGAGCTCGCGGCAATGGGGATCCGGCTCTTCACCGACGACGGTGCGGGCGTCCAGAGCGGGGCCGTGATGCGCCGGGCGCTCGAGTACGCGCTCGGCATCGGTGTCACCCTCGCTCAGCACTGCGAGGACGAGTCGCTCGCGGCGGGCGGCGTCATGCACGACGGGGCGTGGTCGAGTCGCCTCGGTCTGCCCGGCATGCCGGCCGCGGCCGAGGAGGCCATGCTCGCCCGGGACCTCGCGCTCGTCCGACAGACCGGCGCCCCGATGCACTTCTTGCACCTCTCGACGAAGGGCTCGGTCGCGCTGCTCGCAGCGGCGCGGGCCGAGGGCCTGCCGGTGACCGCCGAGGTGACCCCCCACCACCTCGCCCTCCTCGACGCTGCGGTCGAGGGCTACGACCCGGTGTTCCGGGTCAACCCGCCGCTGCGCACGAGGGACGACGCCGACGCGCTGGCCCGGGCGCTCGCCGACGGGACGATCGACGCCATCGCGACCGACCACGCCCCGCACCCGCCCGAGGCGAAGGACCTGCCCTTCGACCAGGCGCCGCCGGGCATGCTCGGCCTCGAGACCGCGCTCAGCGTGGCGCTTGGCGCGCTTGGCGGGATCCTCGCACCAGAAGAGGTGCTCGCCCGCATGTCCTCGGTCCCGGCCGCGATCGCGCGGATCGGCCCGGCTGACCGGCCGGCGGCGAGCGCCCAGGGCGGCCCGGTCGCGCCGGGAGCCGCCGGGCACCTCTGCGTGGTCGATCCCGAGGCGACCTGGATCCCCGACGCCCACCGGCTGGCCAGCCGGAGCCGCAACTCGCCCTTCGCCGGAACCCCGCTCAAGGGGCGGGTGCGCCACACGCTGTACCGGGGCGTCCCGGTCGTGGTCGACGCCGAGGCCCTCCAGTGAGGCGGACCGAGGCGCTGCTCGTGCTCGCCGACGGGACCCTCTTTGAGGGCGAGGCGGCCGGCGCGCTCGAGGGTACCCGGATCGCGACCGGCGAGCTCGTCTTCAACACGGCGTTGAGCGGCTACCAAGAGGTCGTGACCGACCCGTCCTACGCGGGGCAGGTGATCGCCTTCACCTATCCCCACATCGGCAACTACGGCACCAACCCGACCGACGACGAGTCGCGCCGTCCCTTCTGCAAGGGCGTCGTGGTGCGCGACCTCGTCACCGCGCCGAGCAACTGGCGCTCGAGCGAGGGGGTCGAGGAGGGCCTGGTGCGCACCGGGGTCCCGGCGATCACCGGCGTGGACACGAGGAGGCTGACCCGCCACGTCCGCGAGGCCGGGGCGATGCCCTGCGCCATGGGCACCGGGGGGCGCGACGAGCTCGCGGCGGCCGCTGCGGCGGCGCCGTCGACCACCGGGGCCGACCTCGTGGCCGAGGTCACCATCGAGCGCCCGGTGACCCGCGGCGAGGGCTCGGCCCGCGTCGTGGTCTACGACTTCGGAGTGAAAGAGGCGATGCTCCGCCAGCTCGGTGCCCTCGCCACGCTCACCGTGGTGCCCGCCTCGACGCCGGCCGACGAGGTCTTGGCCATGGAGCCCGACGGGGTGTTCCTCTCCAACGGCCCGGGCGACCCGGCACCGCTCGACGGCCCGGTCGGGGCCATCGCCGACCTGCTCGGCAAGGTGCCCATCTTCGGGATCTGCCTCGGCCACCAGCTGCTCGGCCTCGCGCTCGGCGGGAGGACCTACAAGCTGCACTTCGGCCACCACGGCACCAACCATCCGGTGCGCAGGCTGGCGACCGGCGGGGTCGAGATCACGAGCCAGAACCACAACTACGCGCTCGACCCGAGCGGCCTGGGCGGCGTGGAGATCACCCACGTGAACCTGAACGACGGGGTGGTCGAGGGTATCGCCGCGCCGAGGGCCGGTGCCTTCTCGGTCCAGTACCACCCAGAGGCGGGCCCCGGGCCCCACGACGCCCGCTACCTGTTCGCCGAGTTCCGGGCCCTCATGGCGGCCGGGATCCCCACGCGCTGATGCCGAGGCGCGACGACATCTCCTCGATCCTCGTGATCGGGTCCGGGCCGATCGTGATCGGCCAGGCGTGCGAGTTCGACTACTCGGGCACCCAGGCCTGCCGGGTGCTGCGCGACGAGGGCTACCGCGTCATCCTCGTGAACTCCAACCCGGCCACGATCATGACCGACCCCGCCACCGCGGACCGCACCTACGTCGAGCCCCTCGATGCGGAGGTCGTCCGGGCCATCATCGAGCGCGAGCGGCCCGACGCGCTGCTCCCGACGCTCGGGGGGCAGACCGCCCTCAACCTGACGATGCGCCTCGCCGAGCTCGGGGTGCCCGACGAGTTCGGCGTGGAGGTGATCGGGGCCCGGCCCGAGGCGATCGCGACGGCCGAGGACCGGGAGCGCTTCAAGCTTGCGATGAACGAGATCGGCCTCGAGGTCCCAGAGTCGGGCTTCGCCCACTCTGTCGAGGAGGCGGTCGAGATCGGTCGTTCGATCGGCTTCCCGATCATCGTGCGCCCGAGCTACATCCTGGGCGGCTCGGGGTCGGGCATCGCCGCCGACGCCGACTCGCTCGCAGCGCTGGCGGCCACCGGCATCGACGCCAGCCCGATCGGCGAGGTCCTCGTCGAGCGCTCGATCTACGGCTGGAAGGAGTACGAGCTCGAGGTCATGCGCGACCGCGCCGACAACTGCGTCGTCGTGTGTTCGATCGAGAACCTCGACCCGATGGGGGTGCACACCGGCGACTCGATCACCGTCGCCCCGGCCCAGACGCTCACCGACGTCGAGTACCAGGCGATGCGCGACGACGCCTTCGCCTGCCTTCGGCGCGTCGGGGTGGAGACCGGCGGGTCCAACGTGCAGTTCGCGGTGAACCCGAGAGACGGTCGCCGGATGATCATCGAGATGAACCCCCGGGTGTCGAGGTCGTCGGCCCTCGCGTCCAAGGCGACGGGCTTCCCGATCGCCAAGATCGCCGCCCGCCTCGCCGTGGGCTACGAGCTCCCCGAGATCGCGAACGACATCACCGGCGCCACGCCCGCCTCCTTCGAGCCGACGATCGACTACGTCGTGACCAAGATCCCCCGGTTCGCGTTCGAAAAGATGCACGGCGCCGAGGCCAAGCTCGGGACAAAGATGCAGTCGGTCGGCGAGGTGATGGCGATCGGACGCACCTTCCCCGAGTCGCTGCAAAAGGCGCTGCGATCCATGGAGCAGGGCCGCCACGGGCTCAACGCCGAGGCGGGCGAGGCCGAGCTGGCTCCACTCGGCGACAACGCCCTCCTCGAGCGGCTCGCCGTGCCCAGCCCCGAGCGGATCTTCGAGGTGGGCGAGGCGCTGCGGCGGGGGATCGCGATCGAGACCCTCGCCCTCCGCAGCGGGATCGACCCATGGTTCTTGACCCAGATCCAGACCATCACCGACGCCCGCAGCTGGCTCGAGGAGAGGGTGGCGGCCGAGGGGGGCGCGCTCGCACCCTCCTCGCTCTCGCGCGCCGACTGGCGGCGGCTGAAGCGCCTCGGGTTCTCCGACCCGCAGCTCGCGTACCTGCTTGGCTGGGATGAGGCGACAGTCCGCGACGCCCGGCTCGGCCACGGGGTCGCCCCGACGTTCAAGACCGTCGACACCTGCGGGGCCGAGTTCGCCGCCGACACCCCGTACCACTACTCGGCCTACGACGACGAGGACGAGGTCCGGCCGTCGGCCCGGCCCCGGGTGATCATCTTGGGCTCGGGACCGAACCGCATCGGGCAGGGGATCGAGTTCGACTACTGCTGCGTGCACGCGAGCCTGGCCCTGCGGGCCGCGGGCTACGAGACGGTCATGGTCAACTGCAACCCCGAGACCGTGTCGACCGACTACGACACCTCGGACCGCCTGTACTTCGAGCCGCTCTGCGCCGAGGACGTGCGCAACGTGATCGAGGCCGAGCAGTCCGCCAGCACCGGCGAGGGCCGGCTCGTGGGCGTCATCGTGTCGCTCGGGGGCCAGACGCCGCTCAAGCTGGCCTCGGTCCTGCCCGAGTCGCTCATCTTGGGCACGCCGCCGGCGTCGATCGACCTCGCCGAGGACCGCGAGCGCTGGAATGCGTTGTGCCACCGGCTCGGGCTCACCCAGCCCGCGGGCGGCACCGCCACCAACGTCGAGGAGGCCCTCGCGATCGCCGAGGGGATCGGCTATCCGGTCCTCATCCGGCCGAGCTACGTCCTGGGCGGCCGGGCGATGGAGATCGTCTATGACGCCGAGGGGGTCGCCCGGGTCATGAAGGCGGTTGCCGCCGGCCTCGTGCGCGAGGGCGGCGTCACGGCCGAGCGGCCGGTCCTGGTCGACCGCTTCTTGGAGGACGCCGTCGAGGTCGACGTCGACTCGGTGCGCGACGTGGACGGCCAGGTCCTGATCGCCGGGATCATGGAGCACGTCGAGGAGGCCGGGGTGCACTCGGGGGACTCGGCCTGCGCGCTGCCGCCCCAGACCCTCGGCCCGGCCGTGCTCGCGGCGATCGAGGCCCACACCCGCTCCATCGCCGAGGCCCTCTCGGTGGTCGGCCTGTTGAACGTGCAGTACGCGGTGAAGGACGGGACGGTGTTCGTGCTCGAGGCGAACCCGAGGGCGAGCCGGACCGTGCCCTTCGTCGCCAAGGCGACGGGGCTGCCGCTCGCCTCGATCGCCGCCCGGGTGCTGGTGGGCGAGACGCTGGCCTCGTTGCGGGCATCGGGCGCTCTCGTCGAGCCCGAGCCGACCGGGCACGTGTCGGTGAAAGAGGCGGTCCTGCCCTTCGACCGCTTCCCGGGCGTCGACACGCTGCTCGGGCCCGAGATGCGCTCGACCGGCGAGGTCATGGGGGTCGACGCGACCTTCGGCCTCGCGTTCGCCAAGAGCCAGATGGCCGCAGGCACCCGGCTGCCGAGGGAGGGCACCGTCTTTTTGTCGCTCGCCGACCGCGACAAGCCGGCCGGGCTCGAGGTGGCCCGGCAGCTGGCCGCACTCGGCTTCTCCCTCGCCGCTACGACCGGCACCGCGGCGTTGCTCGAGTCGGCCGGCGTGCCGGTTGAGACCGTGGTGCCGAAGGTGGGCGAGGACGCCGAGGGACCGACCGCGCTCGAGCTCATCGAGGACGGAAGGGTGCAGCTCGTCGTCAACACCCCGCGGGGCCGCGGGCCGCGGGCCGACGGCCAGTACATCCGCGTCGCGGCGCTCGCCCACCACGTGCCCTGTCTCACCACGCTCGCAGCGGCCAAGGCGGCCGTCGCCGGCATCGCCGATTGGAGGGTGCACCCGCTGCGCGTGCGCACCCTCCAAGAGCTCCACGAGGGCGGAGCCCCGTGAGCGTCGACCTGTCGACCTCGCTCGGCGGGCTCGCGCTGGCCAACCCGGTCATGACCGCATCGGGGACGGCCGGCTACGGCACCGAGCTCGCCGCCTACGGGTCGCTCGAGCGTCTCGGTGCCCACGTCGTGAAGTCGCTCGCAGCCGAGCCATGGGCCGGCAACCCCTCCCCGCGGGTGACCCAGTGCGGCGAGAACATGCTCAACAGCGTGGGGCTGAGCGGCCCGGGCATCGAGTCGTGGCTCGAGCACCAGCTCCCCGCGCTGCGCGACTCGGGTGCGCGGGTGGTGGTCAGCATCTGGGGGAGGAGCGTCGAGGGCTTCGCCAAGGCCGCCGCCATGCTGCGCGGTGTGGGCGACCCGGTGGTCGCGCTCGAGGTGAACGTGAGCTGCCCGAACGTCGAGGACCGGTCGCGCATGTTCGCGCACCACCCGGGCGCCACCGCCGAGGCGGTGCAGGCCGCCGACTGCGGCCTCCCGCGCTGGGCCAAGCTCTCGCCCAACGTGGCCGACCTCTGCGAGATCGGGGGGGCCGCCCTAGGGGCCGGCGCAGTGGCGCTCACCCTGGTCAACACGCTGGTCGCCATGTCGGTCGACCCGGTGCGCCGGGTGCCGGTGCTCGGGGCGGGCGGTGGGGGGCTGTCGGGTCCAGCGCTGCGGCCCGTCGCGGTGCGGGCGGTGGCCGAGTGCCGCCGCGCCTTCCCCGATGCCGGGATCCTCGGGGTGGGCGGCGTCGCCGATGGACGCGACGCCGCCGAGCTGCTCGTCGCCGGTGCCGACGCGGTGCAGGTCGGCACGGCGACATTCCGCGACCCGCGCGCGCCGTGGCGGGTGCTCGACTCGCTCGAACGCTGGTGTGTCGAAAACGAAGTCTCCGCGGTGCGCGAGCTCGTCTCGTCGATGCATGCCTGAGTCCTTCCGCTCCCGGTTGGCGGCCGCCGTCTCGGCGCGCGGCGCGCTGTGTGTGGGGATCGATCCGTCGCTCGACGCCCTCGAGCGTTGGGGGTTGGCGCTCGGCGCGCCGGGCGCGGTGGAGTTCTCGATGCGCATCCTCGAGGCGGTGCGCGACGAGGCGTCGATCATCAAGCCCAACGTCGCGTTCTTCGAGCAGTTCGGTGGCCCCGGCCTCGACGTGTTGGGGACACTGCTCGAGGCGGCGCGTCGCGAGGGCGTGCTCACGCTCGTCGACGCGAAGCGCGGTGACATCGCGTCGACGAACGCCGCGTATGCGAGCGCGTGGCTGCGCGACGGGCCGATGGCGGCCGACTCGATGACGGTGGCCCCCTACCTCGGCGCGCGAGCGCTGCGACCGTTCTTCGACGTTGCCGAGGAGGAGGGCCGCGGCGTCTTTGTCGTCGCGCGCAGCTCGAACGTTGAGGGCCGCGACGTGCAGTTGGCCACCACCGAGCGCGGCCGAAGCGTCGAGTCCGAGGTGCTCGACGAGATCGCGGCGCGGCCCGGGACGGTTGGTGCGGTGATCGGACTGATGGCCCGATATCCCCCCCTCGAGCTGCCGGAGGGCGCGTTTTACCTGGCCCCGGGCCTGGGGACCCAGGGGGCGACGGTCGCCGATTTGGCAGCGCAGTTCGGGGGTATGGCATCAACGCTCGTTGTGGCCAACCTCTCGCGGGCGATCGACCGGGCCGGCCCCGATGTCAGCGCGATGCGTGCGGCCGCCGCGCGGTACCGAGACGAACTGGCGGAGGGGTTGCGCCCTTCTGCGGGTTGAGGCGCTATCGTCGTGACATGCCTCAACCGCCTGCACTCACCGCTGAGCAGCGTCAGGCTGCGCTCCAGAAGGCCGCAAAGGTGCGCCGCGAGCGCGCCGACGTCAAGGAGAAGCTGAAGCTCGGTTCCCTCACGCTCGCCGAATTGCTCCAGAAGGCCGAGGGCGACGAGACCGTCGGGAAGATGAAGGTCCTCTCCGTGCTCGAGTCGCTCCCGGGGCTCGGGAAGGTGAAGGCCCGCCGTCTCATGGACACGGTGGGCATCAGCGAGAGCCGGCGCCTGCAGGGGTTGGGTGCGAAGCAGCGCGCCGACCTGCTGAAGGCAACCGCTCGCTAGTCACGGGGCGCGACCCACTGGAGGCCGCGCCGCGCATCTTCGTGCTGATCGGCCCCGGGGGGGCCGGCAAGGGCACGGTTTCCCGGGCGCTCGCGGCGCGCGACCCCACCCTCTGGCTGAGCCGGTCCTGGACCACGCGCCCACCCCGGGTGGGCGAGCCGGACGACGCGTATGTCTTCGTCGACCGGGACCGGTTCATGGCCCGGATCGACGCCGGCGGCTTCCTCGAGTGGGCCGAGTTCCTCGGCCACCTCTACGGCACGCCCACCCCCGAGGCCCCGCCGGGCTGCGACGTGCTCCTCGAGATCGACGTGCAGGGGGCGCGCCAGGTGGTCGCGAAGTTCCCCGACGCGGTGGTGATCCTGCTGATGCCGCCGTCCCTCGAGGTCCAAGAGCGACGCATGGAGTCGCGAGGCGACCCGGCCGACCAGGTTGCGCTGCGCATGGAGCGGGGCCGCGACGAGGTCCGCCAGGCACGCCAGCTGGCGGTCCACGAGGTGGTGAACGACGAGGTGGCACAGGCCACCGCCCGGGTGGCCTCTATAATCGAGGCCGCCCGTTCGGCTCGGCTCGAGCACTCCTGAACGGACCCCCCCACAGATCCCGGAGGACCGATGGCCCAAGGCCGCCTCACGCTGATGGACCCGCCGATCGAGGAGCTCCTCGACAAGGTGGACTCCAAGTTCACGCTGGTCGCGCTGGGCGCGCTGCGGGCCCGGCAGGTGAACGCCTACTACAACAGCCTGGGCGAGGGCCTGGGCCGGGTGGTGCCGCCCCAGGTCGCCTCGGTGTCCGGCAAGCCGCTGTCGATCGCGTTCGAGGAGATCGCCGAGGCGAAAGCGACCTACAGCCGCCCGACGCCCGAGGAGCTGGCCGCCGAGGAGGCGGAGCTCGAAGGGGCCGAGGCGGACCTGCTCGCCGTCGAGGGTGGTCTGGCGGCCGAGTCCGAGGCCGCCGAGCCCGAGGCCGCCGAGCCCGATGTCGCCGAGCCCGAGGTGCGGGCCGAGGACGAAGGCCCGGCCGCCAGCTAGGCGGCGCCCATGGCGGCGAGCGAGACCCGGTCCAAGCGGGTCGTCCTGGGAGTCACCGCTGGCATCAGCGCGTATAAGGCCATCGAGGTCTGTCGCCGCCTGGTGGACGCCGGCGTGCACGTCGCGCCGGTGCTCACCCCCGACGCGCTGCGCTTCGTCGGCGTGGCGACGTTCTCGGCGCTCGCATCCGAACCGGCCCAGAGCACCCTGTTCGACGCGTCTCAGGCCATCCCGCACACCTCGCTCGGCCAGTCGGCCGACCTCGTGGTGGTGGCACCGGCGACGGCTGACTTCCTCGCCCGGTACGCGGCGGGAATGGCCAACGATCTGCTGAGTGCGACCCTGCTCGCGACCCGCGCCCCGGTCCTCGTGTGCCCGGCGATGCACACCGAGATGTGGGAGCACCCGAGCGTCCAGGAGACCCTGGCCACCCTGGTGCGCCGCGGGGTCGCCGTGGTCCCACCCGAGGAGGGTGCGCTGGCGGCGGGCGACCGGGGGATCGGCCGTCTGGCCGATCCCGCCTCCATCGTCGCGGTGGTGCTCGGCATGCTCGGGTCGAACGGCGACCTCGCCGGGCGCCGGGTCGCGGTGTCGGCCGGCGGGACCCGGGAGCCGCTCGATCCGGTGCGCCACCTGTCCAACCGCTCGTCGGGCAAGCAGGGGCACGCATTGGCCGCCGTCGCCCTGCGGCGCGGCGCCGAGGTCGCGCTCGTCACCACGGTCGGGACCCCGGTGCCCGCCCATCCCCGGCTGAGCGTCGTGCGGGTCGACACCGCGGCCGAGATGGAGGCGGCGATGGCCATCGAGTCGGAGAAGGCGGACGTAATCGTGATGGCGGCCGCGGTGGCGGACTTCCGACCGGTGCACGTGGCGGGCCGCAAGCTCACCAAGGACGACGGCATCCCCGAGATCGTCCTCGAACAGACGCCCGACATCCTGCGGGGCCTCGTGGCGCACCGCCGCCCCGGGCAGGTCATCGTCGGCTTCGCGGCCGAGACCGACGAGCCGGTGGCGCGGGCCCGGCGCAAGCGGGAGTCCAAGGGCGTCGACCTCATGGTGGTGAACGACGTGGGCGCGCCCGGGGTCGGATTCGACCACGACACCAACGCGGTCACGATCATCAAGGAGTCCGCCGAACGCGAGGTCCCGCTCACCTCCAAGGAGGCGGTCGCCGAAGCGGTGCTGGACGAGGTGGTCGAGCTGCTCGACCGGAACGATGGCGCGGATCGAGCGCGCGGAGAGGACAGCTGAGCATGCGGACCACCTTCACGTCGGAGTCGGTCACCGAGGGTCACCCCGACAAGATGGCCGACCAGATCTCCGACACCGTCTTGGACGCGCTGTTGGACCAGGACCCGATGAGCCGAGTCGCGTGCGAGACGCTGCTCACCACAGGGCTCGTGGTGGTGGCCGGCGAGATCTCGACGAACGCGGTGATCGACGTCACCACCCTCGTGAGAGAGACCGTCTGTGACATCGGCTACGACGACGATGACAAGGGGTTCAACGGGAACACGTGTGCGGTCCTCGTCTCGCTGGACAAGCAGTCCCCCGACATCGCCCAGGGGGTGGACACCGCGTACGAGCTGCGGACGGGCTCGGGCGGGGAGGACATGCGCAACGCGCAGGGCGCCGGCGACCAGGGGATGATGTTCGGCTACGCCTGCGACGAGACGCCCGACCTCATGCCGCTGCCGATCTGGCTCGCGCACCGTCTCTCGCAGCGCCTGGCCCAGGTACGCCGGCTCGGTTCGCTGCCCTACCTGCGGCCCGACGGCAAGACCCAGGTGAGCGTCTCTTACGAGGACGGCCAGCCGGTGTCGATCGACACCGTGCTCGTGTCGACCCAGCACCAGAGCGGGATCGACCTGCAGACCCTCCTCGTCCCCGACGTGACCGAGCAGGTGATCCAGCCGATGCTCCCGGCCGACCTCGACACCGAGCACGTCTCGATCCTCATCAACCCGACCGGGCGCTTCGAGCTCGGCGGTCCGCACGCCGACACCGGGCTGACCGGTCGCAAGATCATCGTCGACACCTACGGGGGCATGGCCCGTCACGGTGGTGGCGCCTTCTCGGGTAAGGACCCCTCCAAGGTCGACCGCTCGGCCGCCTACGCGGCGCGCTGGGTCGCCAAGCACGTGGTCGCGGCGGGGGCGGCCCGCCGCTGCGAGGTCCAGGTCGCCTACGCCATCGGGGTCGCGCATCCCGTCTCGGTGCTCGTCGAGACCTTTGGGACCGCCACGGTCGACCCGGCCAAGATCGCGAGCTGCGTCGACGAGCTCTTCGACCTGCGACCCGCCGCCATCATCGAGGAGCTGGAGCTGCGCCGGCCCATCTACCGCGGAACCGCCGCCTACGGTCACTTCGGCCGAGGCGAGAAGGAGTTCACGTGGGAGGCGACCGGCAAGGTCGACGAGCTGAAGCGGGCGCTCGGGCTCTAACGCCACCCCCCGCAGCGCAACCCGCCGCGGTGCGCATCGTCCGCGTCCTGCCCGACGTCCTCGCGCTCGGGCGCTCCTTTGACTACGTCGTCCCCGATTCCTGGGAGGAGCCCGTGGGGGTGGGGACGCGCATCCGCATCTCGCTGCACGGGCGCCGGGTCGGGGGCTGGGTGCTCGAGGACGACGTCGAGGCGGGGCCCGGCCTCGAGCTGAAGCCGCTGGCCAAGCACTCGGGCATGGGCCCGCCGCCCCATGTGGTCGCACTGGCGGAGTGGGCCGCCTGGCGCTGGGCGGGCCCGCTCGGCGCGCTCTTGACCGTCGCTTCCCCCGACCGGGTGGTGCGCGCGCCCGAGCGACCAGCACCGGCGCTCCGGGCGACCGGCGCACCGCAGGGCCCGCTCGCCTCGGTCGCCGCGGAGGCGCTCGGTGCGGGAGCCGGCCCGGCCCTCCTTCGGGTGCCGCCCGCCACCGACCTGCTCCCGGTGCTCGAGGCGGCGCTGGAGGTCACTTCGGGGCCCGTCCTCGTCCTCGTGCCCAACCTCGGGTGGGCCGAGCGCCTGCGCGAGCGGCTGGCGCGCCGGGGGGTCCGAGTCGCCCGCTCGTGGGCCCAGGCCGCCGGGGGGTGGCCCGTCGTCGTCGGGTCGCGCGGCGCGGCCTTCTCGCCGGCGCCGCGCCTCGGGGCGGCGGTGGTGCTCGATGCGCACGACGAGGCATACCGCGAGGAGCGGGCCCCGCGCTTCGACGCGGCGCGTGTGGTTGCCGAGCGCGCCGCGCGCGACGGGGCGCCCTTCCTCGCCACCTCGGCCGTCCCGACCGCCTCCCAGGTGCACGACTGGTCGACCTTCGAGCTGCCGGCGCACGAGGAGCGCTCGGGGTGGCCGAGGCTGCACGTGATCGATCGCCGGGCCGACGACCCGCGCACCGGCCTGTACTCCGAGGAGCTCGTCACGATGGTGCGGGCGTGCCCGGGCCGCGTCGTGGTGGTCTTCAACCGCCGGGGCCGGGCCCGGCTGTTGGCCTGCGGTCGCTGCGGGGAGCTCGTGCGCTGCGAGACCTGCGGGCGAGCCATGGCCGAATCGGGCGGTCGCCTCGCCTGCGCGGCGTGCGGGGCCGAGCGCCCCTTCCTCTGCGCGGCCTGCGGGCACCTGGTGCTGAAGGCCCTGCGCGTCGGGGTGAGCAGGGTCCGCGAGGAGCTCGAGGCGCTCCTCTCCACCGAGGTGGCCGAGGTCACCGGGAGCGAGCCGGGTGAGGGCGACGCGCGGGTCGTGGTGGGCACCGAGGCGGTCCTGCACCGGGTCCGCAGCGCTGCGATGGTCGTGTTCTTGGACTTCGACCTGCACCTGCTCGCCCCCCGCATGTCGGCCACCGAGGAGGCGCTCGGTCTCCTCGCCCGCTCCGGGCGCCTCGTCGGGGGGCGATCGGCGAGGGGGGCCGGGATCGTGGTGGTCCAGACGCGCATCGCCGGCCACGAGGTGCTCGAGGCTGCGACCCTCGGCAACCCCGGCCCACTGATCGAGCGCGAGCTCGGGCTCCGGCGCGAGCTCTCGCTCCCCCCCTTCGGCGCGCTCGGGGAGCTGTCGGGGCCCGGCGCCGGCGAGCTGTTCGGGTCGCTCGGCCTCGACGGTTCCCCGCTCGGCGGGGACCGCTGGCTGGTGCGAGCCCGGGACCACCAGGCGCTCTGCGACCGCCTGGCGGCGGCGCCCCGCCCGCGCGAGCGGGTGCGGATCGTGGTCGACCCGCCGGGGCTCTGAGCCCCGCCAACTACGATGCTCGTCATGGCCAGCTTCCCGATCCGCCAGTACGGCGACCCCGTGCTGCGGCAGGCGACCAAGGACATCGAGGACATCGACGCCGCGGTGGCCAAGCTCGCCGAGGACATGATCGAGACGATGCGTGCCGCGCACGGCGTGGGGCTCGCCGCCAACCAGGTCGGCGTGCAGCGCCGCATGTTCGTCTATGACGCCGGGAGCGGCCCGGTCGTGGTCATCAACCCGCGCATCGTCGAATCCGACGGCGAGTGGACCTACGAGGAGGGGTGCCTGTCGATCCCCGGCCTCAGCTGGCCGATCGTGCGCCCGAACTCGGTGCACCTCGTGGGCCTCGACCTCGACGGCAACGAGCTGTCGATCGAGGCCGACGAGCTCGAGGGGCGGGCCTTCCAGCACGAGGTCGACCACCTCGACGGCCGTCTCTTGATCGAGCGCCTCGACGACGACCAGCGCAAGGAGGCCCGCTCGATCCTGCGCGAGCGCCTCCAGCGCCAGGACGCCTAAGCGGGGGAGCCGGCCCCAATAGGTTGGGGCGATGGCCAGGCTCGCCTATCTCGGGACCCCCGAGCTCGCCGTCCCGCCGCTGCGGGCCCTCATCGCTGCTGGCCACTCGATCGAGGTCGTCGTGAGCGGCCCCGACCGCCGGCGCGGCCGGGGCTCGGCGACCTCGCCCGCCCCGGTGCGCGCGGCGGCCCTCGAGCTCGGCCTCGAGACGAGCACCGACATCGGTGTCCTCACCGATGCGGACCGTGAGGCGCCCGAGCTCGGGGTGGTGGTCGCCTACGGCCGGCTGATCCGCCCGCCCGTGCTCGCCCGGGTGCCGATGGTCAACCTCCACTTCTCACTCCTGCCCCGCTGGCGCGGCGCGGCGCCGGTCGAGCGGGCGATCCTCGCCGGCGACGAGCGCACCGGGGTCTGCGTCATGGCCGTGGCCGAGGGGCTCGACACCGGCGACATCTACGCGAGCGCCGAACTCGAGATCGGTCCCGACGAGCACCTGGCCTCCCTGCGGGCCCGGCTGGTCGAGCGGGGGAGCGAGCTGCTCGTGAAGGTGCTGGCGAAGGGCGCCTCGGGGCTCCCGGTGCCGGTGCCCCAGTCGGGCGAGCCCACCTACGCCGCCAAGCTCGAGCCCGGTGAGCTCGCCATCGACTGGGGGGAGCCGACCAGGCGCGTGCTGGCCGTGGTGCGCCTCGACCGGGCCCACACGAGCGTGCTCGGCCGCCGGCTCAGGGTGCTCGACGCCCGGGACGGAGGTGATCCCCCGGCGGGCGGGCACCCCCCCGGTACCCTCTGTTCGGACGTCGTCACCACGGCGGACGGGTCGGTCCGCCTCCTGATCGTCCAACCAGAGGGAGGGCGCCCGATGTCCGCGGGAGACTGGCTGCGCGGCACCCGACTCCCCGAAGCGGTCGTCCTCGGGGCCCCGAGCGATGAGTGACGCCTGGGACCCGGCGCAGTACCAGCGCTTCGCGGCCGAGCGCCGACAGCCCTTCGACGACCTGAGGAGCATGTGCATGCCGGTCAACGGCGGCCGGGTGGTCGACCTCGGTTGTGGGACCGGCGAGCTCACGGCCGAGCTTCACCGCGGCATGGCCGCGGCCGAGACGATCGGCGTGGACCGCTCCGAGGCGATGCTGACCGAGGCCGCCCGCTTCGGGGAGGAGGTCCCCGGGCTGCGCTTCGAGCTCGGCGACATCGGGGAGTGGGCCTCGAGCGGCATCGACCTCGTCTTCGCCAACGCCTCGCTGCACTGGGTGCCGGGGCACGAGACGCTCCTCGCGCGCCTGCGGTTCTCGCTCGCGCCCGGCGGGCAGCTCGCGTTCCAGGTTCCGGCGGCCTTCGGGCACCCGAGCCACTTCCTCGCGGCGGCGGTGGCGGCCGAGCGCGAGTTCGCCCCCTCGCCCGGCGAGACGACGGCGGACCCCGCTGCGGCGGTGCTCACCCCGGCCCGCTATGCCGAGCTTCTCTACGCGCTCGGCGCGGTGCAGCAGTCGGCGCGCCTGCAGGTCTACGGCCACGTGCTGCCCTCGGTCGAGTCCGTCGTCGAGTGGGTGCGGGGATCGACGCTCACTCCGATCCGGGCTCGGCTGGGCGAGGAGCGCTTCGAGGCCTACCTCGTGCGCTACCGGGAGCGGCTGCTGGCCGAGCTCGGCCAGCAGCGGCCCTACTTCTATGCCTTCAGCCGCATCCTGTGCTGGGCCCGCTTCCCCTGATCGGGGCGGTCTTCCTAGGGTGAGGTCATGAGCACGTCGCGACCGGGCCGCGATCCGGGCACCCTCGGCGCGGCGAAGGTCGCGCCCTCGGTGCTCTCGGCCGACTTTGGCAACCTCTCCGAGGCGGTGGGGGAGGTCGCGAGCGTGGCCGACTGGCTGCACGTGGACGTGATGGACGGGCACTTCGTCCCCAACCTCACCATCGGCCCGCCGGTCGTCGCTTCGCTTCGCCGCCACTCGGGCCTCTTCTTCGACTGCCATCTCATGATGACCGAGCCCGGCCGCTACCTCGAGGCCTTCGCCGACGCGGGGGCCGACTCGCTCACCGTGCACGTCGAGGTCGGCGACACCGAGTCGCTTCTCTCTCGCATCCGCCGGCTCGGCATGCGCGCCGGGCTGGCCGCCAACCCCGACACGCCCTTCTCGGCCATCGACGGCTTCTTGGACCAGGTCGACCTCGTCTTGTGCATGACCGTCTTCCCGGGCTTCGGCGGCCAGGAGTTCATGGGCGAGGTCATGGACAAGGTGATGGACGTGCGGGCGGCCATCGAGGCCCGGGGGCTCGCCTGTGACCTCGAGGTGGACGGGGGCATCGACGAGCAGACGGTGCGGCGGGCGGCCAGGGCCGGGGCCAACGTGTTCGTCGCCGGCAGCGCCGTGTTCGGGCGAAGCGCGCCCTGGGAGGCGGTCGAGGCGATCCGCCGCAGCGCCCTCGAGGCGCGCTGAGGCCCAGCGTCTCGGGGTCATCCCGGCGAAACACCCGCTGTCCTGGGCTTCTTCGGGCGCCCGGTAGGATCGGTGCGCCATGAGCCCCTCCGAACGGCCTGGTTCGGGCGATCCGGAGGTCGCCCGGGACATCGCATGGATGACGCGCGCCGTCGAGCTGGCGGCGCTCGCCCGCCCGCTCACCGCCCCCAACCCCTGGGTCGGGGCGGTCGTGGTCCCGGCGGCCGGCGGGGCACCCTTCGAGGGCATGACGGCCCCGCCGGGCGGTGAGCACGCCGAGGTGAGCGCACTCAACCAGGCCGTCACGGCCGGGGCGGCGGCCGGCGCCACCCTCTACAGCACGCTCGAGCCCTGCTCGCACCACGGGCGCACCCCGCCGTGCGTCGAGGCAATCGTGGCGGCCGGCGTGAGCCGCGTCGTGGTCGGCATCGTCGACCCCGACGAGCAGGTGCGGGGGCGGGGCATCGCCGCCCTCGAGCGCGCCGGGATCGAGGTCTCGCTCGGCGTCCGCGCCGATGCGGTGGCCGAGCAGCTCGCCCCGTACCTCAAGCACCGGCGCACCGGGCGCCCCTGGGTCGTGCTCAAGATGGCGCTCACGCTCGACGGCCGAACGGCGCCCCCCGACGGCACCAGCCGCTGGATCACCGGGGACGCGGCGCGGGCCGACGCGCACCGCCTCCGGGCCTGCTCCGACGCGATCGTGGTCGGCGCGGGCACCGTGCGGGCCGACGACCCGGCCCTCACCGTCCGCCACGACGGGGTGGACGCGGAGCGCCAGCCCATGCGGGTGGTGCTCGGAGCCGCACCCGCCTGGGCGCGGGTGCGGCCGGCCCTCGAGCTCGAGGGGGAGCTCGCCGGCATCCTCGACGAGCTCGGTCCGCGTGGCGCGCTGCAGGTGCTGGTGGAGGGCGGGGCGCGGGTCGCCCACGACTTCCACGAGGCGGGTCTCGTCGACCGCTACGTCTTCTATCTCGCGCCAGCGCTGGCCGGCGGCGACGACTCGAGGCCGGTCTTCGCCGGCCCGGGTGCCGGCGACATCGGCGGGTTCTGGCGCGGTCGTTTGGTCTCGGTCGAGCGCCTCGGCGACGACCTTCGAGTGGAGGTGGGTGCCTGATGGGCTTTGCATCGGTCCAAGACGCGGTGGCGGCGATCGCGCGCGGCGAGATGGTGGTCGTCGTCGACGACGCCGACCGGGAGAACGAGGGCGATCTCATCATGGCGGCCGACGCCGCCACCCCCGAGAAGATCGCGTTCTTCCTCGCCCACACCTCGGGGGTCATCTGCGCCCCCATCACCGCCGAGCGGGCCGACGAGCTCGACCTGCCACTCATGGTGGCCAACAACACCGAGTCCCAGCGCACCGCGTTCACCGTGTCGGTCGACGCCGCCAAGGGGACGACGACGGGGATCTCGGCAGCGGACCGCGCCGCCACCGTCGCAGCCCTGATCGACCCCAAGACCCAGCCCGACGACCTGCGCCGGCCCGGGCACATCGTCCCCCTGCGCTACCGCACCGGCGGGGTGCTGTGGCGGGCGGGACACACCGAGGCGGCGGTCGACCTGGCCCGCGCGGCCGGCATGAGCCCGGCCGGCGTGCTGTGCGAGATCGTCACCGAGGACAAGTCCTCGATGGCCCGGCTCCCCGAGCTCGAGGCCTTCGCCGAGCGCTACGGGCTCCCGCTCATCACCATCGCCGACATCATCAGGTACCGGCGCCAGAACGAGAAGCTGGTGCGCCGCGTCGCCGAGGCCCGGATCCCGACGTCCGCCGGCGACCACCGGGCCTATGTCTATGAGTCGATCCTCGACGGCGAGCAGCACCTTGCGCTCGTCATGGGGGAGGTGGCCGGCCAGGAGAACGTCCTCGTCCGGGTGCACTCCGAGTGCCTGACCGGTGACGTCTTCGGCTCGCTGCGCTGCGACTGCGGGCCCCAGCTGGCCGCCGCCCTCGACCTCATCGAGCGCGAGGGCCGGGGCGTCATCATCTACCTGCGCGGCCACGAGGGCCGCGGGATCGGGCTCGCGGGAAAGATCCAGGCCTACCGGCTCCAAGAGCAGGGGCACGACACCGTCGACGCCAACCTGGCCCTCGGGCACCCGGCCGACAGCCGCGAGTACGGCATCGGCGCCCAAATGCTGGTCGACCTCGGGGTGACCACGATGCGGCTCATGACCAACAACCCGACCAAGCGCGGCGGCCTCGAGGGATTCGGCCTCGACATCGTCGAGCGGGTGCCACTCGAGCTGCGGGCCAACCCCGAGAACATCGACTACCTGCGGACCAAGCGGGAACGGATGGGGCATCTCTTCGACCACCTCGACGAGGTGATCGAAGACCGCGAGCCGCCCTCGTGACGGGCTCGGGGGAGACCGCGCTCGACCCGGGGGTCTTTGTCACCGTGGCGCGCCGAGTGGGGCGCCAGGCCGGCGAGGGGTCGCTCGAGGCGGTCCGGGGGAGCGGGCTGCGCGTCGGCATCGCCTGCGCGCTTTTCAACGGCGGGATCACGACGCGGCTCTTGGAGGGTGCGCTCGGCGGCCTCGAGGAGGCGGCGGTCGACCGCGCCGACATCACCGTCGCCTGGGTGCCCGGCGCGTTCGAGCTGCCCCTCGCCGCGCAGCGGTTCGCGAACCACGGCGACGTGGACGCCGTCGTCTGCCTCGGCGCGGTGATCCGCGGGGACACCTCCCACTACGACTTGGTGGCCGGCGAGTGCGCGTCGGGCCTCGCCCGGGTGGCGCTCGACACCGGGATGCCGGTCGTCTTTGGGGTGCTCACCACCGAGAACGTGGAGCAGGCCCTCGAGCGGGCCCGGGACGACAAGACCAACAAGGGCCGCGAGGCGGGGCTCTCGGCGGTCCAGATGGCCACGACCCTGCGGGCGATCGGCCGGGCCAGGGCGGCCAGGGTGCCCGGCTGATGCTCAAGATGGTGCTGCCCAAGGGGTCCCTCGAGGACGCGACCCTCCAGCTGTTCGCCGACGCGGACCTCCGCGTCTATCGGTCCTCGGAGGTCGACTACCGCGCCTCGATCCGCGACGACCGCTTCAGCGAGGTCCGCATCCTGCGGCCCCAGGAGATCCCGGTCTTCGTCGCCGAGGGCCTTTTCGATCTCGGCATCACCGGACGCGACTGGGTGGAAGAGCGCGGCGCCGAGGTCGTCTCGCTCGGCGAGCTGCCCTACTCCAAGGTGGTGAGCGGGTTCCCCATCCGCATCGTCCTCGCCGTGCCCGAGGGCTCGGAGTGGAAGACGATCGAGGACATGCGGGGGGAGCGTCCGGTGCGGGTCTCGACCGAGTACCCCGAGCTCGCGCGGCGCGCCATGCGGGCGGCGGGGGTGGAGGCCCAGATCTCCACCTCCTATGGGGCGACCGAGGCCAAGGTGCCCGACATCGCCGACTGCGTGGTGGAGCTCACCGAGACCGGCCGGGCGCTGCGGGCGGCCGGGCTGCGGATCATCGACACGCTCCTCGTCTCGTTCACCGAGCTGATCGCCAACCCCGCGGCCGCGGCCGATCCCGAGAAGCGCCGGGCCATGGAGCAGGTCTACACGCTGCTCATGGGCACGCTCGAGGCGCGCGAGAAGGTGCTCGTCAAGCTCAACGTGGCCGCCGAACGGAGGGCGGCGGTGCTCGATCGGCTGCCCTCGTTGCGCTCGCCGACGGTCTCGCAGCTCGCGGGCGACGGCGGCTTCGCGATCGAGACCGTCGTCATGAAGGACGAGATCAACACGCTCATCCCCGAGCTGAAGGAGCTTGGCGCGACCGACATCTTGGAGCTGGCGCTGGCCAAGATCGTCCATTGAGCGGCCCGGGCTGGCCACTCGGGCGCGGCCCGCGTCCGGGCGTCGTGTCGGCGTTCGAGGAGGAGCGGGGCCTCGGCAGCATCGAGGACGAGGCCGGGGTCAGCTACGACTTCCACTGCACGGCGATCACCGACGGGTCCCGGTCGATCGAGATCGGGGCCCCGGTGAGCTTCGTCGTGCGACCGGGCCATCGGGGCCGGCTCGAGGCCGGCCGGGTGGAGAAGCGCTGAGTCCCTCAGGCCTCGGGGCGGCCGTCGGCCGGTGCGTCGGCCGCCGCCTGGGCGGCCCGGGTGGCCGCGTCGACCTGCACGAAGCCGAGGCGCAGCTGGGCCAGAGCGTCGCGCAGCGCGCCCTGGGCCTCGCCCAGGCGCTCGCCGAGCCCCTCGACGAGCAGGCCGAAGGCGTCGATCGCGAGCCTCGCCTCCTCCAAGAGCGGCGGGGTGGCCGACAGGTAGATGGCGCCGAGCTCGAAGAGCCCGTAGCAGTGGTTGGCCACGACCGTCTCGGCCGGCGTCTCGGCCAGGCGCTGGCGGAGCGCCTCGACATGGGCCTCGGCCTCGAGGGTCTCCTCGGAGGGCTCGGCGCCCGGTGCGCTCGTTTGGGCCCCGGGGCCGCTAGCGTCGGAGGTCTTGTCGACGCGGTGCTCGCCCGAGGGTGTCCAGAGGCTGGACATGCTGGTACCCTACACAGCTGAGCTGTACGGAAAGCGGGGCTGCCATCGGGCCGCCTCCACCTGGCCACTCCCCCCGACCCCGGGGGCCCACGGTGCGCCGGGTTGACACGGGACATCCGGCTTCGCCGGACGCACTCCGCTCTCCACCACCACGGCCCGCGGACGCCCGCGTGCCCGACCGAGAGGAGTGATGTCGCATAGTCACTGAAGCCACCAACGAGCACCGGATCAACGACCGCATCCGTGCGCGCGAGGTTCGCCTCGTCGATCCCGACGGCCAACAGCTCGGCATCAAGCCGCTGCCCGAGGCTCTGACGATCGCCCGCGACCTCGACCTCGACCTGGTCGAGGTGGCGCCGATGGCCGCTCCTCCCGTGTGTCGGATCATGGACTACGGCAAGTTCAAGTTCGACGAGGCCCAGCGGGCTAAGGAGTCGCGGCGCAAGGCCGTCCACGTCGGGATCAAGGAGATGAAGTACCGGCCGAAGATCGGCCCGGGCGACTTCGACACCAAGACCCGCCAGGTCGCGAGGTTCCTCGACGAGGGCCACAAGGTGAAGCTGACGATCATGTTCCGCGGGCGGGAGGTCTTCCACCCCGAGCTTGGCAAGCGGATCTTGGACCGCGTGGCCGAGACGCTCGGGGACGCTGCGAAGGTCGAGTTCGAGCCCCGGCTGGACGGACGAAACATGGTGATGGTGCTCGCACCGGACAAGCGGGCCCGCCAATCGGCGGCGGCCAAGGCCGGCCGCCATCAGGACGCACCGGCCCCCGAAGCGGGGGGCGAGGCCGCGGGGTCCGAGGACCAGGGTGGCGAATCGACTGCGGCACCAGAGGACTGACATGCCGAAGATGAAGACCGACCGCGGAGCGGCGAAGCGGATCAAGGTGACCGGCTCGGGCCGGCTGCGCAGGCGCAAGGCCTTCCGCTCGCATCTCTTGGAGAAGAAGTCGAGCGTGCGTGTCCGGCGGCTCGGCCGCGAGGCCGAGATCGCCCGCGCCGACGAGCGCCAGGTGCGCAGGATGCTCGGCATCTAGGAAGCGCCCGGCACCTCCGCCGGGCGAAGGCGAGGACGCCCTCGGGTGCGCACCGGGGCCCCGCGCCGTGACGATCGACACCACGAACGAAGGAGGACCCCCATGGCGAGAGTGAAGCGCTCGGTGCACGGACGCAAGCACCACCGCGCCATCCTCGAGCAGGCCAAGGGCTACTACGGCAACAAGAGCCGCACCTACCGCGCCGCCAACGAGCAGGTGCTGCACTCCTTGCAGTACGCGTACCGGGACCGCCGGGCACGCAAGGGCGACTTCCGGGCCCTTTGGATTCAGCGCATCAACGCGGCGTCGCGCCAGCACGGGCTCAGCTACAGCCGCTTCATCGCCGGCCTGCACCGGGCCGGCGTCGAGGTCGACCGCAAGATCCTGGCCGACCTGGCGGTGCACGACGACGAGGCCTTCGGGGCGCTCGTCGCCCTGGCCGCAGCTGCGCCGGCCGGGGAGGCCGCCTCCTGAGCCAGGAGCTGGCATATGCGCACCAGCGGGTCCGCCGGCTGCGCAGGCTGCTCCAAAAGCGCGCCACCCGCTGGTCCGAGCGCGCCTTTGTCGCCGAGGGTGTGGAGGTCGTCGGCTGCGGGCTCGGGGCGGGGGCCGTCCCCGAGGTCCTCTTCGTGGCGGCCGAAGACCGGGGAGGCCCCGACGTCGAGCGCCTCGTAGCCGAGGTGCTCGGGCGGGGGAGCCGGGTGTTCACGCTGGCCAGGGGGGTGGCGGCCCGGGTTGCCGACACCGTCACGCCCCATCCGGTGTTCGGGATCTTCGCCATGACCGACGTGGCCCTCGACGACGTGGCGGTGCCCACGCTCGCGGTGGCCTGCGTGGACGTGCGAGACCCGGGGAATGCCGGCACGGTGCTGCGGACCTGCGACGCCGCCGGCGTCGAGCTCGTCGTGTGCTGCGGGGGCACCGTCGACCCCTTCAATCCGAAGACCGTGCGGGCCTCGGCCGGCTCGATCTTCCACATCTCGGTCGTGGTCAGCCCCGAGGCGGGACCGGCCCTGCGGTGGCTGCACGAGGCCGGGCTCACCGTGTACGGGACCGACGCCCGGGGCGCCGACTACGCGTCGGCCGACCTCAGGGCTCCGAGTGCCTTCGTGCTCGGCAACGAGGCGGCCGGCCTCCCCGAGCTCCTGCTGCGCCAGCTCGACGGCACGCTCGCCATCCCGATGGCTGGACGGGCCGAGTCCCTCAACGTCGGGGTGGCATGCGCGGTGCTCTGTTTCGAGGCGCTCCGCCAGCGGCGGTCCACGCACTGAGGGGACTTCGGAGGGCCGCGATCGCGCCGCCTAGCATGCCTCCGATGGAGGCCCCGAAGAGGGACGAACTGCGGTGAGCGGAGCTGTCCCGCTCGACCTCGCAGCGCTCGAGTCGGCGACCGAGCGCGCGCTTCGCGCCGCCGAGACGACCGCCGAGCTGGCCGAGGCCGAGACCTCGGCCCTGGGCAAGCGCTCGGCCCTGGCCGGCGCCCACCGCAGCCTCGGCGCCCTGGACGAGGAGGACCGCCGGCGGGTCGGCCGGGAGCTCCACGAGCTGCGGGGCCGGATGGAGGCCCTCGCAGCGGAGCTCCGCCGAGGGTTGCACGAGCGCGAGCGGGCGGCCGCCCTCGAGGCCGACCGGCTGGATCTAACCGAGGTCGTGTTGGGGGACCTCCGCTCGCCGATCGCACGGGGACGCACGCACCCGGTCACCCAGACCCGCGACGCCCTGGAGGACGTCTTCGTCGCCATGGGCTTCAAGGTCGCCGAGGGCCCCGAGGCCGAGACCGACTGGTACAACTTCGAGGCGCTCAACATGCCGCCCTCGCACCCGGCCCGGGGCATGTACGACACCTTCTTCCTCGAGCTGGGCGAGCCCGAGACCATCGTGCTTCGCACCCACACCTCGCCGGTCCAGATCCGCCTCATGGAGGCGGCGGTGCGCGAGGGCACGCTCCCGATCCACGCTGTGGCGCCGGGGCGCTGCTTCCGGCGCGACACCGCGGATGCCAGCCATCTCCCCGTCTTCCACCAGGTGGAGGGGCTCGTGGTCGACCGCGGCATCACCTTCGGCGACCTGGCGGGGACCATCGAGGCCTTCACCGCCGCCTACTTCGGCCCCGAGGTCCACTCGCGTCTGCGCCCCTCGTACTTCCCTTTCACCGAGCCATCGGCCGAGTACGACATCACCTGCACCATCTGCCTCGGCGCGGGGTGCCGCACCTGCTCGAACACCGGCTGGCTGGAGCTCGGCGGGAGCGGCATGGTCGACCCCGCGGTGTTCCTCGCCTGTGGCATCGATCCCGAGGAGTGGTCCGGCTTCGCATTCGGCTTCGGGATCGACCGCTGCGCCCAGATGCGCCACCAGATCCCCGACATGCGCGCCCTGGTCGAGAACGACCTGCGCTTCCTCCGGCAGTTCTGAGCGGCCGTGCGCGCCCCGTTGTCGTGGCTGAGGGACTTCGCACCCATCGACGGAGACGTCGACGCACTTGTCGCGTCCCTCGACGACCTCGGCCTCATGGTGGAGGGCGTCGAGCGGGTGGGGGAGGGCCTCGGCGACGTAGTGGTTGCCCGCGTCCTCGAGGTCGGCTCGATCGAGGGCGCCGATCGGATCCGCCGGGTGCTGGTCGAGGCCGGCGGGGACCCACTCGAGATCGTCTGCGGCGCCTTCAACTTCGGCGCCGGCGACCTCGTCCCGCTCGCGCCGGTCGGGACCGTGCTCCCCGACGGCACCGAGATCGGGCGCCGCAAGATGCGGGGCGTCACCTCCAACGGCATGCTGTGCTCGGGCCGAGAGCTCGCCCTCTCCGATGACGGCGAGGGCCTGCTCGTCCTGACCGGCGTGGCCGGTGTCGAGGCGGGGGCGCCGATCGTAGACGCGCTCGGGATCGAGCCCGACGTCGTGTTCGACATCACCGTCGAGGGCAACCGGCCCGACGCGTGGTGCATGGCCGGCGTCGCCCGGGACCTCGCGGCGCGCCTCGGGCTGCCCTTCTCGCTGCCCGAGCCCAAGGTCCGCTCCGCCGGCCCGGCCGTCGCCTCGCTCGCCAGCGCGGCGGTCGAGGCGCCCGACATGTGCCCGCGCCTGACCGTGCGGGTCATCGAGTCGGTGGCGGTCGGCGCCTCGCCGGCCCTGATCGCGCGCCGCCTCACGATGGCGGGCATGCGGCCGATCAACAACGTCGTGGACGCGTCGAACTACGTGATGCTCGAGCTCGGCCAGCCGACCCACCCCTATGACCTCGACCGCCTCGGGGCGCCCGGCCTCCTCGTGCGCCGGGCCAGGCCCGGCGAGGCGCTGACCACCCTCGACGGCGTCGAGCGCACGCTCGGGTACCCCGGGCGCGGGCTGGGCGAGACCGGCGAGGACTGCATCATCTGCGACGCCGCCGGCGTGCCGGTCGGCATCGGGGGCATCTTCGGTGGAGCATCGTCGGAGATCTCCGAGTCGACCACCCGGGTGCTGCTCGAGGCGGCCTACTTCGACCCGATGGTGATCGCGCGCACCTCCAAGAGCCAGCGTCTCAGGACCGAGGCGTCGGCCCGCTTCGAGCGCGGGTGCGACCCCCTGGGCATCGACCGGGCGACCGACCGGTTCTGCGAGCTCCTCGCGCAGAGCTCGCGGGACGCGGTGGTGGCGCAGGGCACGCTGGACGTCCGCGGCGAGCTTCCCGAGCCCATCACCATCACGCTCAGGACCGAGGCGGTGAACGGCCTCCTCGGCACCGGGCTCGACACCGCGCAGATCGCCGGGCTCCTCGGACCGATCGGCTTTGGATGCGAGGCCTCCGGGGACGAGGCGCTCGCCGTCGCGGTGCCCTCCAACCGGCCCGACGTGCGCCCGGCGCCCCACGGGATCGCCGACCTCGCCGAGGAGGTGGCCCGCATCTATGGGTACTCGCGCATCGCCCGCAGCCAGCCCACCTGGGCCGAGCCCGGCGGGCTGACCGAGCGCCAGAGGATGCGGCGGCGAGTCCGCGAGGCGCTGGTCGGCCTCGGCGCGACCGAGGTGTGGACGTCCTCGCTCGTCGACGAGGGTGACGACGCGACGGTCGGCGTCGTGGCCCGCCCCATCGGGATCGCCAACCCGATGGCCCAGGACCAGGGGTGGTTGCGCAGGACCCAGATGGCCGGCATGCTCCGCGCCCTTTCCCGGAACCGGGACCGGCGCCAGGGGGCGGTCCGCCTCTTCGAGGTGGGCGTCGTCTTCTCCGAGCCGACGCCGGGCCGGTCCTCGGGTGAGCGCTCGGGGCCCGGTGGCGCCCAGGAGGCCTTCCTGCCCACCGAGGGAGAGCTCGCGTCGGTGCTGCTCGCAGCGGAGGGCGACGACGCCCGGGTGGCGGTGGCCGCCCTCGAGGCGGTCGCCGACGAGCTGCGCCTGAGCGGGCTGAAGGTGCGCCCACCAGAGGGCGGCGAGGCCCTGCCGGGGCTCCATCCGACGCGCTCGGCGCGCGTGCTCTCGGGCGCCGTGCAGGTGGGCACGCTCGGGGAGATCGACCCGGCGGTCGCCGAAGCATTCGGCCTCGAGGGCCGGCTGGGCTGGCTCGAGCTCGACCTCGGCCTCGTCGTCGAGGGCGGCGTCGTGCCCCGGCGCGAGGAGCGGACGCGCCCAATCTCGCGCTTCCCGTCCTCGGACATCGACCTGGCCCTCGCCGTCGACGACGCGATCCCGGCCGACGAGGTCGGCGACGTGCTGCGGGCCGCTGGGGGCGATCTGCTCGAGTCGGTTACCCTCTTCGACGTCTACCGAGGCCCGGGGGTCGATCCGGGCCGACGTAGCTTGGCGTTCCGTCTCCGGTTCTGCGCGCCGGACCGCACGCTGACCGACCACGAGGTCGGCGCACTGCGTGCGGTGTGCCTCGAGGCGGCCGAGCGTCAGGTCGGAGCGGTGCTTCGCTGAGTCGGGGGGCGGATGGGAGACAGGGCTCCGGGCGTCGCGAGGTGCTGGACGCGGTCCTTCGTGCTCGCAGCGTGCCTCGCCACCCTCGTCCCCCAGGTCCTGGCGGGCCCGCCGGGTGCCGGGGCGGCCCTTCGCCCCGCGTTCGTGCCGCTGAGCGTGGCGCCGGTCGGGGCGGCGGACCCCGGGGTGGTGGTCACGCCTGGCCAGGACGTCCCGGACCCCTTCGTGGTGCGCGACTCGGGGCTCTATTACATGTTCGCCTCCCAGGAGCAGTTCTTCGGGGCCAACGTCCCGCTCATGGTCTCCTCGAGCCTCACGGACTGGGCCGGCGCACAGAGCTTCGACGCGATGCCGACCCTCCCGCCGTGGGCCGCACCCGGGTTCACCTGGTCGCCCGACGTGCGCCACATCGACGGCCGCTGGGTCATGTTCTTCAACGCGGCGCTCGCCGGGCGTGGCTTTGGGCAGACCAAGTGCATCGGGGTGGCCACCGCGAGCGACCTGGCCGGCCCCTACACCTCGAGCGCGACGGCGCCCCTCGTGTGCCAGCTGGCGGACCTCGGGTCGATCGACCCCCGCACCTTCGTCGACCCCACCGGGCGGCTGTGGCTCTTGTGGAAGTCCGACGACAACGCGGACGTGAACGGCACGACGCACTCGACGATCTGGGTCCAACAGCTGAGCCCCGACGGCCTGCGCCTCCTCGGCGACCCGGTCGCGCTGCTCACCGCCGACCAGAGCTGGGAGGGCCGGATCGTCGAGGCGCCCGACATGGTGTTCGCGGCCGGCCGCTTCTGGCTGTTCTTCTCGGGCAACTGGTTCAACCAGCCCGCCTACTCGATCGGCGTGGCCGACTGCGCAAGCCCGATCGGGCCGTGCTTCGACTCGGCAACGGGGCCGTGGATGGCCTCCAACGCGCAGGGCCAGGGGCCGGGCGAGGAGTCGCTCTTCTACGACGGGGCGAGGTGGTGGATGTTCTATGCCCCGTTCTCGGCGAACCTCGCCTCGACCAACCCCCGCCCGGCCGCCATCGCCCGGCTGCTCTTCGACGCCGAGGGCCCCGTCGTGGTGCCGCCGGGCAACCCGCTGTGGGCCGGCGGCCCGCCGAGGACCCTCGTCGTCCACCGTTCCGGGCGCCCGGTCGAGGTGCACCCCGAGCCCCGCTCGCGCTGCGTGGCGCGCTTCATGGTGGACGCCTGTCGGTGAGCGCGGCGGCTCGTTGAGCGAGGAGGAGCCGGCCCCCGCCCGTCGCGCCCCGGGCGCCGTCGTCGCGCTGGTGCACGTGGCCTGCCACCTCGCCGTCTGGGCCGCGGTCCTTGCCGGGAGCCTGGCCGAGATCGCCTCGGGCTGGCGGCCCTTCGGCGACAACGCGGCCATCGCTGCCCGGGCGCACCAGGTGTTCAGCGCCCACCCCCCACTGCTCGGGCTGGCCTCGGCCGCCTCCTATCGCACCGGGCACCCGGTGTTCGACCCCGGACCGATGCTGTTCTATCTGGTCTCCCTGCCGGTGCGGGCCGACCCGGCCCACGGCCTCATGTGGGGGGCGGCGGTCGTGTGCGGGATCGTGCTCTCCGTCGCACTCGAGGCGGCGTGGTCGGTGGCCGGCTGGCTGGGGGGCGCCCTCGTCGCGTTCGTGGTCCTCGACATGGTGTGGCTCACCCCGCTGGTCTTCGACAACCTCCCGTGGAACGCGTCGTTCGCGGCGGCGTTCTTCATCGCGGCCCTCGCGCTCTGCATCGCGTCTTCGATCGGCTCGCTCAGGTGGTGGCCGGTCCTCGTCGTGGCGGCGTCGGTCGCCGCCCAGAGCCACCTCTTCTACGTGGTGCCCTCGCTCGCCCTGGTGCTGGTCGCGCTCGGCTTCGGCATCGCCCGCTCGTTGCGGGAGCGGCGCCTCGGCTGGCTCGTGACCGGCCTCGTCTTGGGGGCGCTGTGCTGGCTCGCGCCCATCGTCGAGCAGTTCGGCGGCGGGCGGGGCAACCTCACCGGGCTCCTCCAGGCCGGACGGGGCCAAAAGACCCTGGGGCTCTCATTCGCGCTCCGAGACGTGGGCATGGCGGCCGCCCTCCGCCCGGTGTGGCTGACGCACCTCCCGGCCGACTTCTTCAAGCTGGCCGGGCTCGAGACCGCCTACCCCGCCTGGTACGGGGGGCTCGTCCTCGGCCTCCTGGCGCTGGTCGCGCTCGGGGCGCTCGTCGCCGGTCGCCGGGCGCTCGGCGCCGTCGCGCTCGGCACCCTCGGGGCGGGCGTGGGCCTCGTGGTGAGCCTGACCCTCTTCCCGGCGAAGAACCTCCTGAGCGTGGGCTACCTGGTCGACGCGTGCTGGATCCTCGGGATCGCGCTCTGGGTCACGGCCATCTGGACGCTCGTGGCCCTCGGCGTCGAGGTGGGTGGCCGCCTCAAGCGCGCGATGCCCCGCCGGCTCGTCGACCTGGTAGCGCCGGTCGGCTCGTTGCTCGCCCTCGGTGCGGTGATCGGCGTCGGGGTCCTGGGCCTCGGCCCCGCCGCCTCGCACCCGGTGCGGGTGGAGTGGAACCGGGCCGACGTCCGGCTGGTCGACACGGTCACCACCGCCATCGAGGACCAGGTGCCCCCGGGCGCGGTCTCGATCCTCGTCCTCTCCCAGGGCTTCTTCGAGGGGACCTGGGCGACCGAGGGGATCGCCTACCGCCTCGAGACCGACGGGTGGTCGGTCGGCACGAGCGGAGCGGCCGCCACCTACACCGGCCTGACGCTCCCCCCGGGTTCGCACGCCCCGAGCTTCGTGGTGCGCCTGGAGGGGACCGCGATCGAGTCGCTGACCCGTGGCTGAGGCCCGCTAGGGCTCGGGCTCGTCGACGCTGTAGGGGATCGACACGAGCTCGCGCACGCGGCCGCCGACCCAGATGCCCACCGCCGCCACGAGCACCGTGGCGAGGGTCGAAGCGCCCTCCAGGATGTCGCGGGCCCAGTTGATGGGCGGCCCTCCGCCGCCGGGGACGTTCAACGTGGTGATCAGCACCCCGACGAACCGCGCGACCGCGCCGGCCGCGGTGAGGAGCAGCCCGATCAGTGCGAAGCGGCGGAGGGATGCAGTTCCCTGCGGGAAATCTCCAAAGACGACGTCCTCACCGCGCTCCCGGCAACGGGCAACGACCGGGTCCTCGCCGCCAAAGCGCTGCGGTCGCTGTTCAAGATCCTCAAGGGCCGGGGACTGGTCTTCGTCAACCCGACCGCCGCCGTGTCTTCCGG
>DAHUYG010000009.1 GCA_027315315.1 Acidimicrobiaceae bacterium
GCTCGGACCACCAGAGCGACAGGTCGCAGTCCTCCCGCCGCCGCGACTCGGCGAGAAGGGTCGAGAAGAACCCATTCACGCCGACCAGGTGCCGGAGGCGCTGGGACTTCCCGATGCGGCGTCTCGTCGGCCCGCCAGCGCGACGTGTCGGGGTCCTCGCCCCGTTCGGCGACCACCATGGCGCCCAACTGGTCGAGCATGTAGTGGTACGGGAGGTTGGCGTAGCGGTGCTCGATCGGCTGGAAGCGGTCCACGAGCCGGAGCTTGTAGAGCGTGGTCAAGCGGTGCTGGGCGGTGTTCAGGTTGTCGAAGTACATCTCGGCCAGCTGGTCGGTCGCGAAGACCCGATGGCGGTAGAGCATGGTCAAGATGGACCGGTCCCGTTCGGTCAGCCGGTGCGCCACCGCCATCACGAGCCCGTCGGCGGCCCTCGGCCGCAGAGAAGAAGCAGTCATGAGGGCAATCCCAAGGAGTCGGGGTTCGCGACTGGCGGGGGTGGAGTAGCGACACGCTGGACCTTCAGCGCACGCGACCCCCTCCGTTCAGGACTGGCGACCGTGCTGGCAGGGGTGCTGGCGACCGTGGTGGCGACCCGGTGGATCCCCCTCACGCCGAGTACCCCGCACGGCGGGCCTTGGTGTCACGGCCGGCCAGGCTGATCGCCGGCCGGTCGACCAGTGGCTCGAGGTTCGCATTCTGGGAGGCCGGGTGCGCAAAAAAAATCCACCGGGTGGCGCCGTCGCCGGAGTGTGGGAGTGCGGTCGCCCGCGACCAGCGACGGATCGGTCCCTCTACGGGGCGTCGTCGAGAGACTCGAGCAGCTCCCGGTACTTCGTCGGCATGGCGACCGTGGAGCGCATGGCCACGGGGATCGGGAATCGGACACCGCCGGCGTGCGTCGCCGCCAGCCCCGCCACGATCTCAGAGGACCGGTCGGCGGGGAACGCGAAGGCCATCTCGGTGTCCTGTGCCATCCCGAACACGCGATCGCCGTTGCAGGGAAGCACCACCTTGGGCTCTCCCGTCTGCATCGTCTGGATGACGAGCTCGGCGCAGTCGAGCCGACCGCCCGACGAGCTCTCGATGCGGCCGCCCCGGGCGTGCAGGGCGGCGTTCACCAGGCGCATGACCTGGGCGCTGTTGCCGTACACCGCGACCACATGGGGCTCGAAACTCAACTTGGCCAGGGGTGCCACGCAGAGCCGCTCGAAGCGTCCGGTCTCGAAGCGCCAGGTCGCCGACTCCAGGGCCTCGGCGGCAGCCGAGTCGCTGCAGTACATCCCGAGAGCCGCCTCGCCCGCGTCGTAACGGGAGTTGGGCGAACGAAAGCCGAAGGAGACCGACGCGAGGGGACAGATGACGTCCTCCTTCCCCACCGCTACCGACCAGCCGTATCGCCGGGCGATCCCGATCGACTGACAGACGATCCATTGCGCCCCGAGGTCCCGGCTCGGGATCCGGACGCGTTCGGGCACCGGCTCGCCGGGAGCGAGCATGCGGATGCCGAGGGGGAAGGTGTCGGGCCTGATGTAGGTGGCCAGCGCCTCGTCCAGGCTGCGGAACCGCTCGACGTCGCCTGGTTGTTGGGCAGAGGCCATCGGTCCTCACGATACGCGGCGTCGGATCGAACGCACCGCTCCGCCGGACTTGGGCGGGGCGTCGGGCCCTTGCTGAGACCCTGGTCGAGCACGAACCTGTCCTGGTCGGGGTGCATCGGGGACCAGAACGCGGCGAGCACCGCCCTCGTCGCAGCGGACGGGCAGACCCCCGGAGAGTGGCGTCGGTCGTACCCGACCATCGTTTCCCCCTGGGTCGCCCGCCGAGGGTGCTGGTCGCCGACTCCGGATCGCAGGTCTGCCCAGCGGTCGTGCCCCCGGGCCGAGGGGCGGCCGCACGGATACATTTCGTCCCGAGAGAGCGATCCCAGGGGGGACCATGGCCGGTGACAGGGTGGAGATCAAAGAGGACATCGTGTTCGGGACGGGGAACGGACGCGATCTGCGCTGTGATCTCTACGTCCCGCCGGGCGAGGAGTCGGGTCGCGGCGCCGTCCTCCTGGTCCATGGAGGAGGGTGGCGCCAGGGAGACAAGACCCAGCTGCGAGGCTACGGCCTAAGGATCGCCCGCTCGGGCTACGTCTGTGTCGCCACCGAGTACCGGCTCGTCGGGGAGTCTCCCTGGCCGGCACAGATCCAAGACGTGAAGGCCGCACTTCGCTGGATGCGGGCGAACGCGGCCGAGCTCGGCATCGATCCCGGCCGGATTGCCCTGCAGGGCCACTCGGCCGGTGCCCACCTCGTGCTCTTTGCTGCGGGCACGCCGAACGCACCCGAGTACGAGGGTGATGGCGGAAACCCCGGGGTTGACACCACCGTCGACGCCGTCATCGCGGCGTACCCGCCAACGCGCTTTCACTTCGGCGAGCGCCTCCACGGTGGCGTCCCGATCGAGGCACTCTCCGACGAGCCGACCGCCGAGCTGGCGGAGTCGGCCAGCCCCCTCAATCTGGCCGGACCGGGCTTCCCTCCGACGATGATGTTCCACGGCTCCGAGGACAAGGTCGTCCCGGTCTCGGCCGCCTTCGTCATGTACGAAGCACTGGTCAACCACAAGGTGCCGACCGAGTTGCACATCTTCGCCGAGGCGGTCCACGGCTTCGACGCAGACCCGATCTTCGGACGCCGGACGGCGGAGCTCGTCGTGCTCTTCCTCGATCGGTACCTCAAGACGCGCGTGGCCGCTCCGACATGACCCCGGCGCCGGTGAGGTGAAGGACCGTCCTCTCCGGCCTCACATCCGCTCGGGCGCGTCGATGCCGAGCAACGAGAGACCCAGGCGCAGCACCCGGGCCGAGGCGTCGCAGAGGACGAGACGGCTCTCGCGCACTCGTTCGTCGTCGACGAGCACCCGGCAGTTCTCGTAGAAGGCCGTGAACGTCGAGGCGACCTCGAAGAGGTGGCCACAGAGCCTGTGCGGGCTGTAGGTCGCGAGCGTCTCGCGGAGCGCGATCGGGAACCAGAGCAGCGCGAGCGCGAGCGCCCGCTCGTGCGGGTCGGCGAGCAGCGGCGGAGAAGGCGTGGGCACCGGCACCTCGCCCCGCCGGAAGATCGAACGGATTCTGGCGTACGCGTACTGGAGATAGGGGCCGGTGTTGCCCTCGAAAGCGAGCATCCGGTCCCAGTCGAAGACGTAGTCGCGTACGCGGTCGGTCGACAGGTCGGCGTACTTGATGGCGCCGATGCCGACCATCCGGGCCGTCTCGGCATCGCTCACCTCCGCCAGGTTGTTGGGGTCGGCGGCCCGGCGCCCCTCGATGGCGGTGCTCGCCCGCTCGATGGCCTCGTCGAGGAGCTCCACGAGCTTGACCGCTCCGCCGGTGCGGCTGGCCAGCATCCGGTGATCGGTTCCGAGCACGCTGCCGAAGCTGACGTGCACGGCCTCGACGTCATCGGGCAGCCATCCCGCCATCCGCGCCACGGCGAAGCACATCTGGAAGTGCTGCGCCTGTGGGGCACCGACCACGTAGAGCATCCGCTTCGCTCCCAGCTCCTGCACGCGGTGGCGGATGGCCGCGAGGTCCGTGCTCGCGTAGCCGTAGCCGCCGTCGGACTTCTGCACGATCAGCGGCAGCGGATCACCGTCCCGGTTGGTGAACCCGGGAGGAAACACGCATCGTGCCCCGTCGTGCACCACGAGAAGCCCCTTCGCGTCGAGCTCGTCGACGACGCCCGCGAGCATGTCGTTGTAGAAGCTCTCGCCGACGATGTCGTCGTCGGTGAGGAGCACGCCGAGCGTGTCATAGACGGCATCGAAGTAGCGGACGCTCTCGCCGACCAGGACCCACCAGAGCCTGAGGGTCTCCTCGTCTCCCGATTGGAGGAGGACCACCCGGCGCCTGCTCCGCTCGGCGAAATCCGGACTGGCATCGAAGGAGGCCCTCGCCTGCTGGTAGAACGAGGACAGGTCCCCGGTCGAGAGCTCGCGTGCGCCGACCTCCTCGCCCAGGTCGACCAGGTGCTCGATCAGCATGCCGAACGGGGTGCCCCAATCGCCTATGTGATTCTCACGGCGCACGTCATGGCCGAGAAACCCGAGCATGCGGGCCAGCGCGTCGCCGATCACGGTCGTGCGGAGGTGCCCGACGTGCATCTCCTTTGCCACGTTCGGCGCTGAGTAGTCGACAATCACCACCTCGGGCACCTCTGCGAGGTCGATGCCTAGCCGCTCCTCCCGAGCCATCTCCGCGAGCCGTTCGGCCAGGTAGTCGGACGAGTAGGTGAGGTTGATGAAGCCGTTGCCGCTGATCTCCACCTCGTCGCAGATGTCGGCGACGTCCAGGGACTCGACGACCTGGCGCGCCACGTCTGCGGGCTCCTTCCCGAGGGCCTTAGCCACCGCGATCGAGCCGTTGGCCTGCAGGTCGGCGCGCCCGGAGGATCGAAGGATCGGGTCGGAGCCGGGGCGCACCGCATCGAAAGCGCGCTCGAGACGCCGCTCGAGCACGGTGCGCACGTCGTCCATGTGCCATCTTGGCACCCCGGGACGGCCGGCCTGGTCGGGCAGATCACCAGCGTGTGCCCGTTAGCGGGTGGTCCCAAGCGGGGCAGAATGGGGTCATGGCGATCCCCTCGAACCACCCCAACAGCTTCGGAGCCCGCTCCTCGCTCCGCGTCGGCGTCCGAGAGCTCGAGATCTTCTCGCTCACCGGCCGGGAACTCGCCGACCTCGGGGCCGCCCGCCTTCCATACTCCTTGAAGGTGCTGCTCGAGAACCTCCTGCGCCACGAGGACGGACTCCGGGTGAGCGCTCCGGACATCGCAGGACTGGCGTCCTGGGCATCGCACGCCGGTCGTGCCGGTTCCGGCGAGACCGCCAAGGAGATCGCCTTCAGCCCCGAACGCGTCCTCATGCAGGACCTGACCGGCGTGCCGGCGGTAGTCGACCTCGCTGCGATGCGCACCGCCATCGCCGCGCTCGGAGGCGACCCTGGGCGGATCAACCCCTTGGTGCCCGTCGAGCTCGTGATCGATCACTCGGTGATCGCCGAGCGCTCGGGAACGGGTCGGTCCTTCGACCAGAACGTCGACATCGAATACCAGCGCAACCTGGAGCGATACCAGCTCCTGGCCTGGGCGCAGCAGGCGTTCGAGAACTTCCGGGTGGTGCCTCCGGGCACGGGGATCTGTCACCAGGTCAACCTCGAGTACCTGGCTCGCGTCGTGTTCGACCACGACGGGACCGCCTATCCCGACACCCTGGTCGGGATGGACTCGCACACCACGATGGTGAACGGGCTCGGGGTCCTCGGTTTCGGCGTCGGCGGGATCGAGGCCGAAGCCGCAATGCTCGGTCAGCCCTACTCGATGGTGGTGCCGCCGGTGGTGGGCCTCCGCCTCGACGGAAAGATGCCCGAGGGTACGACGGCCACCGACCTCGTCCTCACCATCACCGCCCTGCTCCGCAAGCACGGCGTCGTGGGCAAGTTCGTCGAGTGCTTCGGTCCGGGCATCGCGTCGGTGCCGGTCGAGAACCGGGCGACCATCGGCAACATGACACCGGAGTACGGAGCGACCTGCACCATCTTCCCGATCGACGAGACGACCATCTCCTACCTGCGCTTCACCGGGCGCGACGAGGACCACCTCGCCCTCGTCGAGGCGTACGCAAGGGCCCAGGGCCTCTGGCACGAGCCCGGCGGCGAGGAGCCGGAGTACACAGAACTGATCGAGTTGGACCTCTCGACGGTCGAACCGAGCCTCGCGGGCCCGGCCCGGCCCCAGGACCGAGTGTCCCTGAAGGAGGCCGCCCAGTCCTATCGGACGGCCCTCGGCAGGAGCCCGAAGTCGGCTCCGCTGCAGGACCCCGGCGCGGCCGAAGGCTCCGAGGTCCGCGACGGCGACGTCGTGATCGCCGCCATCACCAGTTGCACGAACACCTCCAACCCCCAGGTGATGGTGGGGGCCGGCCTTCTCGCGCAGCGGGCCGTCGCCCGCGGCCTCTCGGCAAAGCCCTGGGTGAAGACTTCGCTCGCACCCGGCTCGCGGGTGGTGATGGACTATCTCGAGCGCGCCGATCTCATCGAGCCCCTCGACGCGCTCGGGTTCTACCTCGTGGGCTTCGGATGCACGACATGCATCGGCAACTCGGGACCGCTCAAGCCCGGCGTCTCGGAGGCCATCCAGGCCGGGGACCTCTCGGCCGCTGCGGTGCTCTCGGGCAATCGCAACTTCGAGGGCCGCATCCACCCCGACGTCCGCCTGAACTACCTCGCGTCGCCTCCCCTCGTGGTGGCCTACGCGCTCGCCGGGTCGATGAACCTCGACCTCACAAACGATCCCCTCGGCACGGCTTCGGACGGCGAACCGGTCTTCCTACGCGACCTTTGGCCGAGCGAAGAGGAGGTCGCCGAGACGGTTCGTCGCTCGCTCGGCTCAGAGATGTTCCGCAGCCGCTATGCGGCGGTATTCGAGGGTGACCAACGCTGGAAGGAGATCCCCATCGCCCAGGGCAAGACCTTCGCCTGGGACCCCGACTCGACCTACGTGAAGCGGCCTCCGTTCCTCGACGACATGGGCGAGGACCCTGCCCCGGTGCGCGATATCGAGGGGGCCCGGGTGCTCGCCCTGCTCGGGGACAGCGTGACCACCGACCACATCTCGCCGGCCGGCTCGATCGGCCCGTCCACGCCGGCGGGGCGCTATCTCACCGAGCACGGGGTGGAGCGCGCCGACTTCAACTCCTACGGCACGCGGCGAGGCAACCACGAGGTGATGGTGCGGGGCACGTTCGCCAACATCAGGTTGCGAAACCGATTGGCACCCGGGACCGAGGGTGGCTTCACCCTCCATCTCCCCGAGGGCGAGCAGAGCACCATCTACGAGGCCTCCCTTGGCTATCAGGAGGACATGGTGCCCTTGATCGTGATCGCCGGCAAGGAGTACGGCACCGGATCGAGCCGCGACTGGGCGGCCAAGGGTCCGAACCTCCTCGGGGTGAAGGCGGCGATCGCCGAGGGGTTCGAGCGCATCCACCGCACCAACCTGATCGGCATGGGCGTACTTCCGCTGCAGTTCGCACCGGGCGAGAGTGCCGAAAGCCTCGGCCTCGACGGCCACGAGCTGTACTCGATCGGCGGGCTCGACGAGCTCAACCGTTCGATCCCCAAGGAGGTCCGGGTCCGGGCGGTGCGACACGACGGATCGAAGGTCGAGTTCGGCGCGACCGTCCGCATCGACACCGAGACCGAGGCCCGGTACTACCGCAACGGTGGCATCCTGCGTTACGTGCTGCGCCAGCTGGCGCACTGATTCACCCGGTCGAGATCGACCAGAACAGCTCGGCCATCCGTCCTTCGAGCAGTCCGGCGGCCGACCCGTTGGTGCGGCCCCACTCGCGCATGCGGACCTCGATGTCGGGATGGTCCCCTCCCTGGCTCTTGTGGCAGGCAAGGGCACCCACCTTGGCGGCGAACCTGTCGGTGATGTCGACGGCGATGTTCGACTCGGGGGCGGCCATGATCCAGAGGTTGGCGACCGAGTGAGGCTCGAGTCCCTCCTCCAAGAGCTCGGGGTGGGCAAAGGGGTTACGGGCATCGGGATAGACCGCGTTGACGGTCGCCTCGCCCGCGACCAGGTGGTCGGGGTGGCTCGCGTAGATCACCCACCAGTTGCGCTCGGGTGACGGGGCGATCACGAGATCCGGTCGGAGCCGCCGGATGACCCGGGAGATGTCTCGGCGCAGCTCGATGGTCGGCTCCAGGCGCCCGTCGGGATAGCCGAGGAATATCACCTCTTGGACGCCGACCGAAGCGGCCGCCGCCCGCTGCTCGTCCTGGCGGATCTGGGCCATCTCGGTCCGGCTCTGGCTCCGGTCCGACCCCCCTGCCTCGCCGTTGGTCACGATGAGGTACCGGACGTCGATGCCGAGATCCACGAAGGTGGCGACGGTCGCCGAACAGGTGAAGTCGACGTCGTCTGGGTGCGCGTTCACGATGAGCACGCGCTCGAACGGATCGGTATCGGGCGACCAGATGCGATGGGTCCCCGTCGAAGGAGCGGTCATGGGGACCGAGACTACGGGCGTGCCGCTCGGCTCAGAGCACGCTGTCTGCGGGGTCGGGCTCCCATCGGGCAAGTTCGCCAAGGCGCTCGTCGTTGGAGAACATCTCCACGATGGGGACCCGAAGTCCGAGCCGACGCTGGATCACTTCCCCCTCCACCAGCTGGTTCCAAAGCAGCAGGGTCACGGCCACGCCGGTCTCCCCGGCGCGGGCGGTGCGCCCCGAACGGTGCAGGTATGCCTTGTGGTCTTCAGGCGGGTCGTAGTGCAGCACGATGTCGACGTTGTCGATGTGCAGCCCCCGTGCTGCGACATCGGTGGCGACAAGGACATTGAGCTTGCCGGACGCGAAGTCGCTCAAGGCGCGTTCGCGGTTCGCCTGGCGAAGGTCGCCATGGATGGCGGCACTCCGGACGCCCTCCTTCGCCAGTTGCTCGACGAGGCGGTCGGCCCCCCGCTTGGTCCGGACGAAGCAGAGCGTCTTTCCGCTCCGGCAGATGGCTGCGGCAACCTTCACCTTGTCCATCTGATGCACCTGGAGGAACCGATGGTGCATCGCCGCAACGGTCTGGGTGCTGGAGACGACCTCGTGGAAGACCGGGTCAGCCATGTAGCGCTTGACGAGGCGGTCGACGGCTCCGTCGAGGGTCGCCGAGAAGAGCAATGTCTGGTGCTCCCGCTCCAAACGGCGCAGCACCCATTCGACCTGCGGCATGAACCCCATATCGGCCATCCGGTCGGCCTCGTCCAAGACGAGCACCTCCACGTCGCTGACCGAGAGCTCACCCCGGTCGCCGAGGTCGATGAGTCGACCCGGGGTGGCGATGATGACGTCCACGCCCTTGCGGAGCTGGGCGATCTGGCGCTCGATGTCTGCCCCGCCGTAGACGGCGACCACATGGAGTCCGACCGCGTGCGAGAGCGTGTCGAGGACGCCGTGCACCTGGAGGGCGAGCTCACGGGTCGGCAGGAGGACGAGCGCATGGGGGCGGGCCGGGCGTCCCCGGTTGGGCGACGCATCGTCCTTGGCCGCAGCGGTCCGCTGCAGGAGCGGCAGGCCGAAGGCGAGCGTCTTGCCCGAACCCGTCTTGGCCTTGCCGCACACGTCCCGGCCGACGAGCGCGTCGGCGACCGTCAGGGCTTGGATCGGAAAGGCCGCGCTGATCCCCTGGTCGGCAAGCGCCTTTACCAGGTCGTCGCTGATCCCGAGGGAGTCGAACGTCTGTGCCGTCTCGTACAGGTCTTCTTCGGGGTCCAACTCGGGGTCCCCAGCAGCCGCGCCCGAGTCGGGCAGGAGGCGCTCCAAGGTCATGCTGTTCTCTACTTTGTCTTCGTCTCCGGGCTTCGAGCCCGGATGGGTTCGTCCGGCGCTAGAGCGAGTGCCAAGGTCCGCTGCATGCGGTCGCGCCATCGATCGGGGGAGATCGGAGCACTCTTTTTCCTACGCTACCAGCGGCCCGTCGACGGTCCGGCGGATGGCCCTCGTCGTGCTTGGCTACCCTCTCACCTGGTGCCCTACCGGCTGGCGCAGGTGAAAATCTGGCGGCTGGCTGCGCCCCTCGATTCCCACCGCTCGCGGCCTTCGTGGAGGCCTTGGGTCCGGTCAACGCTGGCGCGGACGCCGCCCCGGCTCGTATGACGGCGCGGACCGAGGAGGGGAAAACCACAGCGATCGTGGCGTCCGAGTGGGTCCGTTCCGGCAGCCACGGCGTCATCATGCACATGAGCGTGTCCGTCTCGGCCAGCTGAACCGCGAGCCCGATGCCCGAACTTGTCGAGGTCGAACTCTCTCGCCGGCTCTGCATAGCGCTCGACGGGAGGCGGGTGCAGAACGCGAGGCTCGTCGACCCGCACGCCAGTGCCCGGGAGCCCGCCGAGCTTGCCCATGCACTGAGGGGCGCCACGTTCGCCTCCCCTCGCCGACGGGGCAAGCTGCTGCTGCTCGATACCGATCAGCACACCCTCGGACTCCACTTCGGGATGACCGGTCGACTCGTCCTCGACGACGAGTGGGCAATCGAGCGTCTCGTCTACTCGTCACAGCGTCGCGTGGATCACTGGATCCGGCTGATCGTGGAGCTCTTCGACGGCGGGCGACTCGAGATCCACGATCCTCGACGCCTTGCCCGAGTCTTCCTCGACCCCGACGAGGATGCGCTCGGACCGGACGCGGCAACGCTCACCCTCAAGCAGTTCCGCTCGGTGCTCGCCGGGCGCGGCCGGGGAGTCGCCGTCAAGGCCAGACTGCTCGACCAGGCCCGCGTGGCCGGCGTCGGCAATCTCATCGCGGACGAGGTGCTCTGGCGGGCGGGCATCGCCCCGGGAAGGTTGACCACGTCGCTGTCAGACGATGAGGTGCGCGGCCTACACCGGCAGCTCAGAGCCACCATCGGCATTCTCCTGCGACACGGTGGTTCGCACACCGGTCGACTCATGGGATCGCGGCTCCCCGGTGGTTTGTGCCCGTTCGACGACCACCCGCTCAGCGTCTCGGTCGTTGGCGGCCGCACGACGTACTGGTGTCCCCTGCACCAGCGCTGAGCCACGCCACTGGCTCGCCTCCGCCCCCCGGAGCCCGGGCGTCGAGCGGGCTATACCGTTCTCCTACGTGTTGTGCACCTCGTCGAGCACCTTTGCCGCGTGGCCGTCGGCTCGGACGTTGTACCACGCCCTCGTGATCACGCCCTTCTCGTCGACCAGGAACGTCGAGCGGATGACGCCGACGGTCTTCTTGCCGTACATGGTCTTCTCCCCCCAGGCCCCGTAGGCCTCCATCACCTTGTGCTCGGGGTCGGAGAGCAGGGGGAACTTGAGCCCGTACTTCTCGCGGAATCGATTGTGCTTGATGGCTCCGTCAGGGGAGATCCCGATGACCTTGACGCCGGCGCGGTTGAACGTCGCGAGGTTGTCGTTGAACTGACAAGCCTCCTTCGTGCAGCCCGGCGTGTCGTCCGCCGGGTAGAAGTAGATGACCACCGGCTTTCCCTTCAGGTCCTTCAGGGCGACCTTCTTGCCATCCTGATCGGGAAGAGAAAAGGCCGGCGCCTTGGTTCCTGCCTCCAACCTGGGCACGTGTCACCTCCTGCGGATCGGTCTCGACTCGCTCACCGAGGGTGAGCGGACCGCACCTTAGGTCCTGGCGTCGGCGGGGGTCGCTGCGAGCCCCGCCGGGCCCGGTGATCGTTGCGACGCGCGGCCTGCGAGCAGGACGTGGGACCACGGCGGAGACCGCGCAGCGCACTTGACTCTCCCCGTCGGGCAGGGTCCAAGCTGCACTCGTGGACGAGCTGATGGCGATCGGAACATTCGCCCGGCGCTCTGGCGTCTCGGTGAAGCGTCTCCGGAGCTATGCGGCGAGCGGCCTGCTCGCCCCGGCGGCGGTCGACGCCGACTCCGGTTACCGCTACTACCGGCCCGATCAGTTGCTCGAGGCCCAAACCATCGACACGCTGCGACGGGCCGGCGTCTCGCTGGCCGAAATCGGACACTTCCTCCGGGCGCCGTCGACCGAGCAGCTGGCCCGCTGGGCGGCGCAGGCCACCAGGCGGGCCGCCCAGAGCCAGGACGCATTGTCCTGCGTTGGCAGGCTTCTCCACTTGGACGAGGGAACCCGAGCGGCGCGAATCGAAAAGGGGGCGACGATGACCAGCCTGAAGACGGCGGGCCGCACCGAGAGGGGCCCGGCGCGCGAGTCCAACCAGGATGCGTATCTCGAACGCGAGCGGCTTCTCGTGATCGCCGACGGAATGGGGGGACCTCCGGGAGGCCACGTCGCCTCGTCGATGGCGGTGGCGATCTGCGATGCCGCGATCCTCGGTCGCTCGATCGACGAGCTCTGCGCCGGGGTCCGGGCAGCCAACCGCGCGATCTGGGACCGCGCGTGCTCGGAGCCTGGCCTCGCCGGGATGGGCACCACGATCTGCGCGGCCGCCCTCCTGGGGGAAGGGCAACTGGCCCTGGTTCACGTCGGGGACAGCCGCGCATATCTGTTCCGGAGCCCCTCGCTCGTGAGGCTGACCGACGACCACACGGTGACCGCGGAGCTGATCCGAAACGGTGAGCTCACCCCGGGCGATGCACGGCGGCATCCCCATCACGGAGTGCTCACCCGCGCACTGGGCGTGGCGCCCAACGTCGAGGTGGAGGTCTCCTCCAGTGCGCTCACCCCGGGCGACCGCATCCTGCTCTGCACCGACGGGGTCACCAACGAACTTTCCGACGATCAGATCGCCGGTGTGCTGGGCGGCATCGAGGACCTCGCCCAGGCCGCGTCCGGACTCGTCGACCTGGCGATCGCGAGCGGCGGGGGGGACGACGCAACCGCCGCCGTGGCCGAGGTTTTCACATGACCCGACGAGCGGGCGGCGGTGGGGGGTCCACCGGACGCGGGCGCCACGGTCCTCGGTCTGGGCCGGAGACCGGCCAGCCCGGGTAGCCCGAGCTCTTGCACCCGCCTCACAAATGTCTTATAGTGACAACTCGCAAGCCCCGATTGAACGAAATCAATCGTCCGAGGAGCCCAGAGTCCGCCCTGGTAGTGACCTTGAGGTTTGTAGTTTGATCATCTAGAATCCAGGCCGACATGCGTCGGCCTATTTGCGCGTTCATTTGTGCCCTGCCGGCGCGCCTGCGCCCGCCGGGTGCTCCCTCGACGAGGGAGCGGATCGGTGGGTGACGGAGAGTCGCCCCCAAGGAAGAGCGGCGATCCCGAGATCCGCCGGGAGCAGCGGGTGCTCGATCGGGCCCACGAGGCGCTCCGCGCGATGCGTGCCCGTGCCCAGGGGTTGCTGGACGACCTGCGGGCGGCAGGGAGGCCCGATCTCGAGTACGAGGCGGCCCTGGTGCGGCGGGTGCAGAGCCTCGGCGAGAGCCGACGGCCGCTGCTCTTCGGGCGGATCGACGAGGTCACCGGTGCGCACTGGCGCATCGGTCGGCGCCACGTCGAAGAGGACGGCGGCGACGTGCTCGTCGTCGACTGGCGCGCGCCGGTCTCGGTCCCCTTCTACCGAGCGCGACCCGGTGAGGCGCTCGGATTGGCCCGTCGGCGCCAGATCATGGTGGAGGCACACCGGGTCCTGGCGATCGCCGACGACGTCTTCGACGCCCAACTGCTGGATCCCGGCGCGGCAAGGCTGCGGGGCGGCGATGCCCTGCTGCAGGAGCTCGAACGCGCCCGCTCGGGCGAGATGCTGGACATCGTCGCGACCATCCAGGCCGAGCAGGACGAGATCATCCGCGGCCCGCTCGAGGGCACCGTGGTGGTCCAAGGAGGGCCGGGGACCGGCAAGACGGCGGTCGGGCTCCACCGCGCCGCCTATCTCCTCTACAACCATCCCGAGTTGGCCCGGTCCGGGGTCCTGGTGCTCGGACCGACGCGGGCGTTCCTCCGCTACATCGCGCAGGTGCTGCCCTCGCTGGGTGAGGAGGCCGTCGTCCAGACCACTGTTGGCGATCTCGCGCCCCGGGTCCGCATCGGCGCCACCGATCCTCCCTCGGTCGCCCGGTTGAAGGGTGACCCACGGATGGCCGAGGTCATCGCGAGAGCCCTCGCGATGCGGCGCTCCCCGGCGGGCGACCCGGTCCGCCTCGGCGCGCGCCACCTTTCGGTCTCGCTCGGCCCCGAAGAGATCGATGCCCAGGTCGCCCTGGTGGCGCGTGCCGAGCCCCCCTCCAAGACGGGCCGCGCCGCCCTGCGCTCCAGGCTCATCGGGCTCGCCCGGCAGCGGCTCCGGGACGAGGGCCGCATCGGCGCCGACGAGGAGTGGTTCGGACGCGAGCTCTCGGCCTCGGGGCGGTTCAGGGCGCTCCTCGACCACCTGTGGCCCTCGATCTCCCCCAAGCAGTTGGTCGGCGACCTTCTGTCGCGCCCCGGGGTGCTGGCCGGGGCGGCCGATGGGATCCTCGAGCCCGAGGAGACCGAGACGCTCCTGCGCACGCGGACCGGTGCGATCGGTCGGGTCCGCTGGACGCCCGACGACCTGGCCCTCTTGGACGAGGCGAGCTTCCGCATCAACGGCCGGACCCGGAGCTATGGCCACATCGTGTGCGACGAGGCCCAGGATCTCTCGCCGATGCAGCTTCGGATGATCGCCCGGCGCACGGCATCGGGCTCGCTGACCGTCCTCGGAGACATCGCCCAGGCCACCGGCTCGCATCCCTACTCGGGATGGGGGGAGATCCTGCCCTTCTTGCCCCCGACGCCACAGCTTCGCCGCGAGGAGCTGACCGTGGGCTACCGAGCCCCGGCCCAGATCCTGCAACTCGCGTCTCGGCTCCTATCGGTCGCAGCCCCCTCGGTGAACCCGACGACATCGATCCGAATCGGGCGCCACGAACCGTCGTTCTTGCGCTGCGCGGCGGGGCGGTCGGGCGCAGAGGGCCTGAGGGCGGCGCTGTCGCTCGCCAAAGACGGCCACCTCGTCGGGCTGATCGTGCCCGAGGGACCCCTCGAAGGGGAGCTTCGGCGGGCCGCCCGGCACGAGCCGAGAATGGGGCTCCTCGACGAGCACGGCATCACCCGACCGGTCACCCTCGTGCCGGCGCCGCTCGCGAAGGGCCTGGAGTTCGACGCCGCCGTGGTCGTGGAGCCGGCGGCGATCGCGGGGACCGAGCTCGTGGGCCTCCGCCTGCTGTACGTGGCCCTGACCCGCCCGATCCAGCGCCTGCTCATCGTCCACGAGCAGCCGCTGCCGGCCCCGCTCGTCGAAACCGGCTGACCAGCGGGGGGCCGGGCGCCCGTCGACGGCCGGGCATCTGGGACGGGCGATCCCGGCGGGTCTCACCTGCACGGTCCGCTTCCGAATCAGGGCCAGCGGGTAACTTCGACACGAAGAAAGAAGGGGACGAGGTGTCTGACAGCAAGAGTCTGTCGCCGGTGATCTGGCGCTGTTCACGCTGTGCGTCCCTTGTGCATCCGTCGGACGAGGATGCGCCCGTCGCATGGTGCCCGAGGTGTCGCCGAATCAGCGAGGCCATCAGGGACGGAGGGCCCTGAGCCGCCCGAGGACCTCGACATCGCTCTCGCGTGGGTCGAAATGCCGAGCCCATGTGGCGCGCCTTGGGCGGTCCCGTCCCGTTCGCCACCGCGAGGGCTAGCCGCAAACGGGGGTCGCACCCCGGGCCATGCCCCGGGCCCTCGACGGACAAGCGGCGCGGGTCCGGCTCCTCGAGGTGCGCCAGTGACCCGATGCCGCAGCGCTCGGTGACACTCCCGGTGCGAGGAAGACGTCGGAGCGGTCGAGCGAAGAAGCTGGCGCCGACCGGGTCGGCACCGAGGGGAGCGACCGGCGGCCCTCGGGACCAATCCCGAATCCTGTGCCAGGCTCGCGGCATCGATCGCCCGGTGGGGTTCCGAAATGCGCTTCTGGACAGTGAGAACATCATGAGGGTGTTCCTGGTGGACGGGACCTATGAGTTGTTCCGCCACTTCTTCGGCCAGCCCCCGCGCGAGTCAGAGGACGGCACGGAGATCGGCGCCACGCGCGGCGTGCTCCTCTCGGTCCTCCAGCTCCTGAGCGAGGGGGCCACCCACGTGGGGGTCGCCACCGACCACGTCATCGAGTCGTTCCGCAACGAGCTGTGGCCGGGGTACAAGACGGGCGAGGGCGTCGATCCGCTGCTCTTCAACCAGTTCGAGCTCCTGGAGCGGTCCCTCGACGCCATGGGGCTCACGGTTTGGCCCATGGTGGAGCTCGAGGCGGACGACGCCCTTGCCTCGGCCGCCGCCGTCGCCGCCGGGGACGACTCGGTGGATCGGGTGATCATCTGCACCCCGGACAAGGACCTCGCCCAGTGCGTGATGGGCGACCGGGTCGTGCAGCTCGACCGACGGCGGGACACGACCATCGACGCGGCGGGCGTCGAGGAGAAGTTCGGCGTGCGGCCCGCCTCGATCCCCGACTGGCTGGCGCTGGTGGGCGATTCGGCCGACGGCTTCCCCGGCCTCCAGGGCTGGGGAAAGGTCTCGGCGGCGACGGTCCTCGCCCACTACGGGCACCTCGAGGAGATCCCCGACGACGCCGGGGCGTGGGACGAAGGAGTCCGACGCCGCGTGCGCGGTGCCCCGGCCCTCGCCCGACGGTTGGCCGACGAGCGGGAGCTGGCGATGCTGTTCCGCACGCTGGCCACGCTCCGGATCGAGCCCACGCTGCTCGCAGGCGCTTCGGACCTGCGGTGGGAAGGCCCAAGACCCGAGTTCGCCGAGGTCTGCGAGTACCTTCGCGATCCCTCGCTCGCCCGAAGGACCCACGCACTGGCGGAGTCAAGCTAGACGGGAGGGGGGCTGGCTAGGGTTAGCTCCCGTGCCTCCCGAGAAGCTCCACTGGTCCCACCTGTACCAAGAAGTGGTCACCTCCGGACTCTGCACGGGGTGCGCCGCGTGCGTGGTGGTGTGCCCCTATGACGTCTTGGAGTACGACGATGCCGACGGGCGCTACAAGCCCTGGCACGTGGACGCCGAGGGCGGTCGCGACGACTGCACGCACGGCGCCAAGGGCTGCACGCTTTGCACCAGGGCCTGCCCGCGCTTTCGGGACTGGGAGACCGAGGTCGACCACCACATGTTCGGCCGGGACCGCACCGAAGAGGAGGTCTCGGGCATCTCCTCGTCGATCGTGCTCGCCCGTGCGACGAACCACGACGTCCTCGAGGTGGGCCAGGACGGGGGCTTCGTCTCGGCGCTGCTCATCTGGGCCCTCGAGCACGACCAGATCGATGCTGCGCTCGTCTCGGATCTGGAGGGCGACGGGACGAGCTGGAAGGCGACCCCCGCGGTGGCCCGGACCCGGGAGGAGATCCTGGCGACGGCGGGGTCGCGCTACACCTACTGCGCGAACACGATGGCCTACGCGGAGGCGACCGGTGGCGGCGCCGAGCGGCTGGCGCTGGTTGGGATGGGATGCCAGACCTCGGCGACGGCCATCATGTCGGCGCGCAAGGCGGGCAAGGTGGCCCGGCGCTTCAGCCTCTCGATCGGGCTGCTGTGCTCCAAGACCTTCGACGACGCGATCTTCTCCGAGCTCTTCGAGGCGCGTTACGGCCTGAGGCGCGAGGAGATCCAGAAGATGAACATCAAGGGCGTCTTCCAGCTCTGGATGCGCGACGGGTCCTATCACGAGGTGCCCCTGAAGGAGGCCCACGCCTGGACCCGGGAGGGCTGCAAGGCCTGTCCGGACTTCGCGGCCGAGCACGCTGACATCTCGACCGGCGGGATCGGGGCCTTCAACGACTGGACCCTCACGATCGTCCGCACCGAGCGCGGCCGGGAGATCTTCGACGCCATGGTGGCCGACGGCGCGGTCGAGATCCGATCGATCGAGGACGACCCCGGCGCCCTCGCCCTCCTGCGCCGACTCAGCACCGTGAGCCGCAAGCGGTGGCCGGCGACCGCCGTACCCATGCCCGGGAGAATCCCGGTCAGCGCCCGCTGAGCTACCCGCCGAGCGCCCGGGCGCGCTCGAACACGGCGTCGAACATCTCGGTGGTGAGCATCCTCGTGAAGGTGTTGCGCTGGCTCGGGTGGTATGAGGAGACGACCACCCGCCCCCCGTCGAGCGCCGTCTCGGCCAGGTGGGCGAAGCGAGGCCTCGGCCGGAGGCCGAACGCGGTGCCGAGGGCATGGAGGGCGAAGGCCCCGAGGGCGACGTAGACCCGGGCCCCCTCGAGGAGCTCGAGCTCGCGCTCGAGGTACCGATGGCAGGCGTCGCGCTCGAGGGTGGTCGGCTTGTTGTCCGGCGGGGCACAACGGACGGCCGCGGTCACGAAGGCACCCCTGAGAGTCAGCCCGTCGCCCCGCCCGCTACTCGTGGGCTGGCTCGCATAGCCGGCCCGGTGGAGGGCGGCGTACAGCCAGTCGCCGGACCGGTCCCCGCTGAACATGCGTCCGGTCCGGTTCGCCCCGTGTGCGGCGGGCGCCAACCCGACCACCACGAGGCTCGCCCCCGGGTCGCCGAATCCGGGCACCGGCCGTCCCCAGTAGGGCTGGTCGCCAAAGGAGCGACGCGGCTCGGCGGCGACCCGCTCCCGCCATTCGACGAGCCGTGGGCAGCGCCGGCAGGCGACGATCTCGGCCTCGAGGAGGTCGAGCGGGCTCCGCATCAAGTCGGCCGCGTGCACCGCCTGAGCCTACGATGAGGGGTCGTGCCGCCCCCCCAGCGTCAGAAGGTCGCACGCGCCACACGCGTCGTGGGGGCGGCCCGGGCGACCGCCACACGGCGCGCCAAGGCGGCCGCGAGGCCCACGGTCGTCCTGCTCGTCCGGCACGGTGTGACCCCGACGACCGGGAAGGTCCTGCCGGGGCGGGCCCCGGGCCTGCACCTCTCGGAGGCCGGTCGGGCCCAGGCCGAGCGGGTCGCCGAGCGCATCGGCGCGCTCCGTCCAGCGCCGAGCGCCATCTACTCCTCGCCCATGGAGCGGACCCGGGAGACGGCGGCCCCGATCGCAAAGGCGCTCGGTCTGCGGGTCCGCACCAACCCCGGGCTCCTCGACGCCGCGGTCGGCGAGTGGGAGGGCAAGTCGCTCAAGGTGCTCGCACGCAAGCCGGAGTGGCGCACGGTGATCGGTTGGCCGACCGGGTTCCGGGTCCCCGGCGGCGAGTCGTTCGCCGAGATGGCGACGCGCGCCGTCGACACCGTGCTCGCCCTCGCCGAGGAGCACCGGGGCGAGCGCATCGTGTGCGTCTCGCACGCCGACCCCATCCAGAGCGTCGTCGCCGCCATGGCCGGCGTCCCGCTCGACATGGCCCAGCGCATCGCGATCTCGCCGGCGTCGGTCTCCGCCCTCGTGCTCGGGGGTGGGAGGCCGATGGTCCTGTGCGTCAACTCGACGTCGCTCGAGGAGCTGGTGCCGGGGTGAGCGAGCACGACATCGACCTGCCCGACGAGTTCACCGTCGGGACAGTGGGACCGGTCGGCCAGCGCGTCTTTCTGCTCCAGAGCCGGCGGGGCGCCGAGATCCTCACCTTGAAGGTCGAGAAGCAGCAGGTCGCGGTGCTGGCCAGCTACCTCGCCCGCATCGTGCGCGAGGTCGGTCGCCCGGGGCATCTGCCCCAGGACGTCGCGTTCCGCAGCGACGAGGAGGCGGCCTGGATCATCGGCACGATCGGGGTCTCCTACGACGAGGACACCTCGCGGGTCGTGGTGGTGGCCGAGGAGCTCGTCCCGGAGAACGAGGAGTCCTCCGTGGCGCGCTTCTCCATCACCCTCGAGCAGGCGGCGACGTTCGCCATCACCGCGACCGGCCTGGTCGAGGCGGGGCGGCCGCCGTGCCCGCTCTGCGGGCTCCCCCTGGATCCGGCGGGCCACGACTGCCCGCGCACGAACGGCCACCGGCCCCCGGCGGCGTGATCCGGGACGACCTGCCCGTCCCCGATCCGAAGACGGCGCGCCGCGTCCTGACCGAGGGGGAGATCGAGGTCGAGGGGCGGTTCGCCTCAAGCTCGAACGTCACCCTGCTCGTGATCTGCCGCCACGACGGGGTCGAGGCGGCGGCCGTCTACAAGCCCGCCCGGGGGGAGCGGCCGCTGTGGGACTTCCCGAGCGGGCTGCACCGTCGCGAGGTGGCCGCGTACCTGCTCTCGGAGCGCCTCGGCTGGGGGCTCGTGCCCTTCACGGTCGAGCGGGACGACGCCCCCCTCGGGGTCGGCTCGCTCCAGCGCTTCGTCGACGAGGACGGCCAGTCGCACTACTTCACCCTGCGCGAGGAAGCCCGCTGGTCCGCCGAGCTGCACAAGATGGCAGTCTTCGACGTCGTCGCGAACAACGCCGATCGCAAGAGCGGCCACGTCCTCTTGGCCGAGGACCGGCTGTGGGCCATCGACAACGGGCTGTCGTTCCACTGCCAGCCCAAGCTCCGGACGGTCATCTGGGACTTCGCCGGCGACCCGCTCACCGACGACGAGCGGGTCGCCCTGGAGCGCCTCGTCGGCGAACCGCTCGGCGAGCTGGCCGGGCTCTTGGAGCCCGAGGAGTGCGCTGCGATGCTCCGTCGCGCCGAGCGGTTGCTCGAGTCGGGCCAACTGCCGGCCCCCGAGGAAGACGACTGGCGCCCCTACCCCTGGCCCCTCGTGTGAGCGAGCCGGCTCAGAGGTTGATGTGGAGCGCGCTCTTCATCGTGTCCTCGACCAGCGTGGAGAGGACCTCTGCCCCGCCGGGCGCGATGTGGGTCCCGTCGGGCTCGCGCACGTTGACCTCCTGGCCGTTCACGACCAGGTAGGGGGTGAACTGGCCCTGCGGGGTCCCGAGCACCGTCCAGGAGCTCACGAAGTCCACCCCCGGGTGGCCGCGCGCCGCCGCCGCCTGCACGATCCCGTTGATGTGGGCCATGGCGGCCGAGAGCCCGCTGTCTTGCATCGGTGGCATGCCGACCCAGATCACCCGGGCCCCCTCGCTCGTGGCCTCGGTCATGAACGCGTCGACCCGGGCACGGTAGGTGGCGTCCCAGGCGGGGGTCCCGTAGGGGACGTCGGGGGGGCCCGGCAGGTCCTGGGCGTCGTTGGCGCCGATCATGATCACGATCACCTGGGGCGAGTACCTCGCCAGATCGGCCGAGAGCTCGGCCGGCCAGTTGAAATAGTCGGGCCGGGTGAGCCCGGTCGAGATCTGCCCGTCGAGCGTCGCCTGCACCACGCCGGTGCTGGCCAGGTCGTTCACGAGCACGTTGCCGAGGTCGATGCCGAGCGAGTCGCCGAGGATGAGGACCCGGAGCGGATCGGTCGCGCTCGGGTGCTCGTTCAACGCGTTCTGCGCGGTGGTGGTCGTCGTCACGCTCTGCTTGCGCGGCCCGGCGCTCCGCAGGACCTGGCCGTTGCCCGGACGGTTGCCGTTGCGCCCGATGACGCCGTCGAACACCGAGACCACGTGGGACAGCCCAACGTCTCGGCTCACCGTGGCGAACGGGCCGAGGATGTCGAGGGCGACGGTGCGCCGGGTGCCCACGGGCGAGACCTGCGCGTTGTGCTGCAGGGTCGGGGCATCGAGCACGAACCAGATGAAGAAGGCGGCGAGGCAGACCCCGAGCACACGCGTCCACCCGGCCCGTTGCGGCTCGGTCCCGAGCGGCTGGCGCCGCCCCGTGGCGTCCGGCGTCGCCGGCGTGACGACCCGTCGCCACCCCCGGCGGACCGCGTCGCTCAACGCGCCCCGCTCACGGGGGGCCTGGTGCTCGGTGCGGGTCACCGGGGACGGCCCATCAGAACCGGTAGTAGATGAACGGGGCTACGCCGGCCGGGCCGAGCGTCGTGATGCCGAGCAGCGTCAGGCCGAGCAGCGCCGCCTGGACCCCGGCGCGCTGCTCGGAGAAGAACCGCTGCACGCGCTCGAGCGCGTTGGCCGGGACGAACTGGGCCTCGATGACGCCCACGATCACGATGACGAGCAAGGGGGTGACGAGCCGGGTCGTCGTGGTCCAGCCGGTGAACAGGCGCTCCAGCACGTCCAACGCATTGGAGAACGACGAGGCGTTGAAAAAGACCCAGCCCAGACACACGAACTGGAACGTCCAGAAGCGCTGCCAGGTCGAGCGCAGCGTCCCCTCGGCCATGGCCGGCCTCCCCTTGGCCACCCGCGACTTGCGCCGCAGATGGCCAAAGACCTGCCCGCAGCCGTGCAACGCCCCCCAGGTGATGAACGTCCAGTTCGCGCCGTGCCACAGCCCGCCGAGCACCATCGTGAGCATCAGGTTGCGCACGACCAGGACGTCGCTCCCCCGGTTCCCGCCGAGGGGGATGTAGAGGTAGTCCCGCAGCCACCGGGACAAGGTGATGTGCCAGCGCCGCCAGAAGTCCTGGAGGTTGCGGGCCGTGTAGGGCGCGTCGAAGTTGACCGGGAACCGGATGCCGAGCAACAGGGCGAGGCCGATCGCGATGTCGGTGTAGCCGCTGAAGTCGCAGTAGATCTGCACCGCGTAGCCCCAGGCGGCGAAGATCACCTCGGGGGCCGAGTGTGCGCTCGGTGCCGAGAACACCGGCTGGACGATCGCGCTCGACACGTAGGAGGAGATGACGACCTTCTTGAAGAGGCCGGCCATGATCATCCAGATCGCGCGGGAGAAGTCGACGTCGGCCGGGTTGCGGCGCCGGCGGATCTGGGGCAGCAGCTCCTCCCCGCGCACGATCGGGCCCGCGATCAGGTGCGGGAAGAAGCACAGGTAGACCGCGAGATCGACCGGCCGGGCCACCTCGAGGCGGCCCCGGTAGACGTCGACCACGTAGCTGATCGCCATGAAGGTGAAGAACGAGATGGCGACGGGCAGCGTCGGCTGGACCAGCGGGACCAGCCGGCCGAGGCCGATGGAGTGCAGGAGGTTGTCGACGTTGACGGCGAAGAAGCCGTAGTACTTGAAGTAGCCGAGCAGGCCGAGCAGGCCCGCCAGGGCGCCGACCAGGGACGCCTTGGCGACTTTCGGCGAGGCCTGTCTTCGCGACGACCCGATGGCCCCCAGGTGGGCGAGCGCCGTCGAGGCCAAGAGGAGGAAGACGAAGCGCCAGTCCCACCACGCGTAGAAGAAGTAGCTGAGGGCGATGATCGCCAGCTTCCACGGCGTCGGATACGGGTTGAGCAGCCAGGCCACGACGAACGCGACGACGAAGAAGATGGCGAAGTCGATGGTCGGAAAGAGCATGGGACTTCGCTCGCCGAGCGTACTGCGCGGGTCCGAGAACTCGACCCCAGCTCCCCGGCCTGGCGTTCTGCCCCCCCGATGGCCGCGAGGGCCCCGGGGGGTGGACCTAGCTGCCCTTCAGCTTCTCGATGAGCGCCGGCACCACCTTGTGCACGTCACCCACGATGCCGAGGTCGGCGACCGAGAAGATCGGCGCGTCCTGGTCCTTGTTGATCGCGACGATGTGCTTCGAACCCTTCATCCCGACGAGGTGCTGGGTGGCGCCCGAGATCCCGCATGCGATGTACAGGTTGGGCTTGACCGTCTTGCCGGTCTGGCCGACCTGGCGGGCATAGGGCACCCAGCCCGCGTCCACGATGGCCCGGGAGGCCCCGGCCGCGCCGTGGAGCAGGTTGGCGAGCTCCTCGATCATCTCGTACTTCTCGGCCGATCCGAGGCCCCGGCCGCCCGAGACGATGACCGATGCCTCGTCGAGCTTCGGACCCGAGCGCTCCTCGACGTGCCTGGCGGTGACCTTGGTCGCCCCGCTGGCCCCGGCGTCGGGGGCGGGGGCCGAGACGACCTCGGGCGTCGCGCCGCCACCGGGCTCGGCGGCGAAGGACTTGGCCCGGACCACGTAGATGAAGGGGCCCTCCCCCGTGAAGCGGGCCGTCACGGCCGTCGTGCCGCCGAAGAGCATGTGCTGGCTCGAGCCCCCGTCGTCGCTCAGGCCGACCACGTTGGTGAGCACGGGCCGGTCCAGCCTGACCGAGAGGCGCCCGGCCACGTCGCGCCCGTCGTAGCTGGCCGGGATCAAAAGCGCGTCGGGCTTGTCGCCGCCCTCCACCAGTGCGGCGATGGCCGCCGCGACCGGGACGCCGGGGAGCGTCTCGCCGACGTCGCCCACGTCGTAGACCTTGGCCGCCCCGTACTCGCCGAGGGCCACCGCATGCTCGGCGGTGTTCGGTCCCCAGGTCACCGCAGCCACCGAGGAGCCGATCTTGCGGGCCTCGGTCAGCAGCTCGAGGCTGAGCGTGCTCGGGCCCGACTCTCCGACCTCGGCCAGGACCCAGATGGTGTCGAGCGACATCAGATGACCTTCAGTTCTTGCAGGAAGGCGAGGACCCGGTCGGCCCCGTCGCCCTCGTCCACCACGATCTCGCCTCCCCCGCGCTCTTCGACCTTGGAGACGTCGGTGATCTCCTGACGGGCCCCGGTCGCCCCGACCTGGTCGGTGCCCACCCCGAGGTCCGACGCGCTCAATACGTCGACCGGCTTGGACTTGGCGGCCATGATCCCCTTGAACGACGGGTAGCGGGGCTCGACCACGCCGGCGGTCACGCTGACCACCGCCGGCAGGGGGCACTCCACCTCATCGAAGCCCGCCTCGGTCTGGCGCTCCACCTTCACCGCCCCGCCGTCGATCGCGATCTTCTTCGCGAAGGTGATCGAGGGCAGGCCGAGGAACTCGGCCACCTGGGCCGGGATGGTCCCGGTGTAGCCGTCGGTCGACTCGGTCGCCGTCAGGACGAGGTCGGGTTCGGCCCGCTTGATGGCGGCGGCGAGCACCTTCGCCGTGCCCAGGGCGTCGCTCCCGCCGAGGGCGTCGTCGGAGACGAGGATCGCCCTGGCCGCCCCCATGGCGAGGGCGGTGCGGAGCCCGGAGGTCTCGCCGTTGGGGGCCATGGAGACCAAGATGACCTCGTCACCATCGCCCGCCGCGAGCTGCAGGCCCATCTCGACGCCGTACGCGTCGGAGTCGTCCAGGATGAGCTTTCCGGAGCGGTCCAGGGTGTTCGTGCTCGGATCCAGCGCCCCGGGGGCGGCCGGATCTGGGATCTGTTTGACGCAGACGACGACATTCATGATCGGCCATTGTTCATTACCCGAAGCAACCCACGCCATTCGTCTCAGGGTGAGGTTTGTGCCCCTCGACGTGCGGCGATGCCGAGCGCTGCGCTCAGGCGGTCGGTGATCAGGGTGTCCACGCCCGCCGCGAGCATCGCCTCGAGGTCCCGGTCCTCGTTCGGGGTCCACACGTTGACGGCCAGGCCCCCATGGTGGCAGCGCTCGACGAATGGCGCGGTGACCAGGACGAAATTGGGATGAAGGGCCTGGTAGGCCCGCTCTTGGGCGATCTCGAGGGCCCGGTCGAGCGGGGCCGTGGCCCCGAGGAGCCAACCGATCGGGATCGACGGCTCGGCGGCCCTGAACGCCTCGATCGTGGCCGCGTCGAAGGACGACACGATCGAGGCGTCGCCGAGCCCGTGGTCGGCCAGCTCGGCGGCGACCGCCCGGGAGAGGGCCCCGCTCGGGTCGTGGCCGGGGTCGCCGGGCAGGTTCTTGATCTCCACGTTCATCGCCATGCCCGAGGACGCCTCGATGACCTCGGCCAGCAGGGGTACGTGCGGCGGGAGGTCGGCGACCCTGGTCTCGTGGATGAGCCCGCAGCCGGGCACCTCGGCGTCGTGGTGGACGACGAGCGCCCCGTCGAGGCTCCGTCGCACGTCGAACTCGACGCCGTCGGCGCCGCGGCGGCGCGCCTCGACGAAGGCCTCGAGGGTGTTCGCGACGAACCCCTCGGTGCAGCCACGATGGGCGAAGACCTTGGTCACCGGCCCCCTTTCGTTCGGAACGAGACCTACCACAGCCGCCGGCCGCGCCCGGCCCGGCACGGCTCTGCAACACGGAAAAAATCCTCTTGTCATCTTCCGTTCACGTCGATAACCTGACTTCGCCCCATTTCCCCCTGGGGAGTTGTGACCGGCGGACTTGTGAAAAAGTTCACAAACGGGCGGAGGACCGGGTCATGGCGCTGATGTGGAATCGCACCGTCGAGTGGGACGCCGAGGACTGGCGTCAGTTCGCAGCGTGCCGGGACACGGTGCCGGACCTGTTCTTCCCGGTCGGCACCACCGGGCTGGCCGTCGACCAGATCGAGGCGGCCAAGCGGGTGTGCGGCGGCTGCACCGTCCAGGAGCCCTGCCTCAACTTCGCGCTCGCGACCAACCAGGAGTCGGGCGTCTGGGGCGGCACGTCCGAGGAGGAGCGGCGCAAGCTCCGCAAGGCCTGGCTCGCCGCCCGCCGTCGGGCCAGCTGACCAAGCCCCTCCCCCGCGTCGCCTAGCGGCGCGGCCCGGTCGGCACCTCGATCGACACGAGGGTGCCGCCACCCTCGATCCTCGGCACCCGCTTCATCTCGATGGTCCCGTCGAGCTGGCTCACCACCAGGTCGCGCACGATGGACAGCCCGAGGCTGTTGGTCCGCTCGATGTCGAAGCCCTTCGGCAGCCCCACCCCGTCGTCGCGCACCTCGATGGCCAGGCCGTGCACCCCGTGGCGGAGGTCGACGGTCACCTGGCCCGAGGGCCGGGCCTGGTCCTCGGGGTGCCGCTTCCCGGACCGCCCCGGGCGGTGCGGCCGCCGCTCGGGAGTGAACGCGTGCTGCACCGCGTTTTGGAGGAGCTCGGCCACCGTGACGGCGAGGGGGGTCGCGACGTCGGCCGGCAGGTCGCCCAGGTCGCCTGTGACCTCGATGTGGACCCGGCCCTGGCCGACGACGGAGTCCTCGGCCATCTGGACGAGGGCGGCCACGATCTCGTCGAAGGAGACCTGGTCGCCGGGCTCCCGGGAGAGGATCTCGTGGACGATGGCGATCGAGCGGACCCTGCGCTCGGCCTCGTGCAGGGCCTCGCGGCCCGCCTTGGCCGGCACGCGGCGCGCCTGGAGGCGTAGCAGCGAGGAGATGGTCTGCAGGTTGTTCTTGACCCGATGGTGCACCTCGCGGATGGCGGCGTCCTTCGAGAGGAGCAGGCGGTCGAGCCGCCGCACGTCGGTCACGTCGCGCACCAAGATGACCGCGCCGCTCACCGAGCCGTGGGCAACGAGCGGGATGCAGTGCAGGAGCACGATGATGTCGGGCCGCCGCTCCACCTCCTCGACGACCGGGCGGGCCGTGGTGAGCGCCCACTCGACCGCCGACTCCTCGATCCCGAGGTCGCTCAGGCGCCGGCCGTCGGGCACCGAGTAGACGCCCATGCGGTGAAAGGCGTTCATGGCGTTCGGCGAGGCGAACTCGACCCGGCCCTCCTCGTCGACGACCACCACCCCGTCGCCGACCCGCGGCGACTCCTCCCCGCCGACGTCGGCCTCGGCGAAGGGGAACGCCGACTCGGCCACCATGGCCGCCAGGCGGTCGAAGGCCTCGAGATAGGTCCGCTCGGGGCTCGAGACGGCGGGCCGGGCCTCCTCCCGGCCCAGCCGCACGATCACCCCGAGGACCCGTTGCCCGTAGCGGACCGGGATCGCCTCGGAGGGGATCGGCCCCGCCGGCGAGATCCCCTCGATCTCCCCGCGCACGATCTCGCCCCTCGCGAGCGCCTCGCGGGCGATCGCCCACCCCTCGCCGGTGGTGGACTCGCCGACCAGGTCCTGGTGGAGGCGCGTCGAGCGGTTCGAGGGTCGGATCTGGCCGAGGACGACGAGCTGGCCCGACTGAGCCTCGTCGTCCTCGCTCACCGGCACGACGAGGATGAGGTCCGAGAACGAGAGGTCCGAGAGGAGCGACCACGACCCGAGCAGGCGCTTGATGTGGGACAGCTCGTCGGGCTCGAGGACGGCGTGGAGGAGGGCGAGCTCGCCCGGCGTCGCCACGCCCTAGCGCCGGTCCCCGGGCGCTTCGGGCGCCGAGAGCGGCACCCGACGCGCGATGCGGCCCTCGAACGCGCACAGTTCGTCGACCCCGACCGATGCGAGCAGCGCCCGCAGGTCACCGGCGCGATCGGCGACCCTGGTGAGCCCGTGCGCGTCCGAGGCGGTCGTCAGGGGAACGCCGCGCTCGACGAAGCGCTCGAGCAGCCGGCGCGCCGGGTACTGCTCGGCGCAGCGCTTGGTCCAGCCGGCCGAGGAGACCTCGGCCGACATGGCGCTCCGGGCAGCGGCGTCGGCCAGGCGGTCCCAGAGCTCGTCGGGATGCGCCGGGACGTGGCCGGCCGCCTTCACGAGGTCGGGGTGGGCGAGGACGTCGCAGGTGCCCGAGGCGGCCAGCTCCTCGATCGCCGCGGCGTACGCGTCCCAGGCTGCCTCGACCGCCCGCGTCTCCCACTCGGCCATGTGCAGCGGGTCGTCGAGGTCGTCGAAGCGCCACGCCCCGAGCCAGTGCACCGAGCCGAGCAGGACGTCGAAGGGGTAGCCGTCCAAGAGCTCGCTCACCTTGTCCATCCGGCCGCGGTAGTAGTCGACCTCGAGGCCGATGACCACGGGCAACCCGGCCGCCTTGGCCGACGCCGCAAGCTCGACGTAGGCGTCGAGGTCGTTCCTCGCGTGGTGCTCCCAGTAGCGGCGCATCGAGGCGCGCAGGGCCGGGTCGTCGTCGTCGAAGAGCCCGGCCACGATCGGTTCGGACTGGACGAAGCGAAAGAGGTGCTCGGTGAGCGCGATCTCCCGCACCCCGGCGGCCGCCGCCGCTGCGCAGTAGTCGGCGACCTGGTCCAGGCTGAGGGAGACCTCCGCCTGGGGGTGGGGCCAGAGGTGGAGGTGGTAGTCGAGCACCGCTTCTTGCCCGGTCAGCTCGCGACGAGCAACGAGCGCACGTCCGCATCGTAGGGCGGCTGCGGCCGGGTCACGGCGACTAGCCCCAGATGCTCTCGCCGAGGGCGATGAGCCCGGCGAGGTTCGAGACGTCGGTCTCGAAGGCGGGGGCGCTCGCCACGACCTCGGGCGTGTGGACGAGCTCCTCGCGTTGCTCGGCCTCGCGCCGCGCCACCAGGCTGAAGTTGAGGAAGCTCTCGGCCACCTCGCGCAGCAGCGGCGCCGTGATCGCAGGGTCGGTCCCCACGCGCTCGGCGATCTCCTCGGAGCGTTCGGCCAGCGCCCTCGCGACGGCGGCCGCCTGGGGGTCTCGCAGGTAGTCCGGGAGCGTCCGGTTGAGCACCATCGCGCCGAAGTGCAGGCCCCGGCGGCCGAGCTCGCCGGCGAACGCCTCGGCCTCGGCCAGGGGCGAGCTCTCGAGCGTCGAGACCACGACGAACGTGGTGCGCCGGTCGCCGAGGAGCCGCACCACGGCGTCGGCCCGCTCCACGAACCCCTCGTGCATCGACTGGAAGAGGATGAAGAACTCCGAGATGTCGGTCAGGAACTGGGTCCCGAGGATCCGGTCGGCTACCTGCTGGAACGGCCTCGACGCGGCGGTCACGAGCCGAGACCGGTAGGGGACGATGAGCCAGCGCAGCAGCCGGCTCGAGAAGAAGTCGGCCATGCGCTTGGGGGCGTCGAGGAAGTCGAGCGCATGGCGGCTGGGCGGGGTGTCGACGACGATGAGGTCGTAGTCGCCGGTGGAGTGGATCTCGAAGAGCCGTTCGACCGCGATGTAGTCGTGGCTCTGCACGAAGCGACCCGAGATGTTCCGATAGAGCGGGTTGGCGAGGATCTCGTCTCTCGTCCTGCGGTCGGGCGCGTGCCGCTCGATGAGCGCGTCCCAGCTTGCCTGGGTGTCGAGCATCGCCGCCCACAGCTCGCCGCGCGGCGTGACCCCGGCCTCCTTGAACGCCTCGGCGGGGATCTTGTGCTCGGTGTTCCCGAGGCCCTTCAGCCCCATGGCATCCGCGAGGCGCCGGGCCGGGTCGACGGTGAGGACGAGGACACGTCCGCCGTGGTGGCACGCCGCCATCGCGCCGAGCGCGGCGGCCACGGTGGTCTTGCCCACGCCGCCGGGCCCGCAGGCCACCGCGATCTCCTTCGACGCGAGCAGCTGGTCGAGGGTCCCCCGGCGAGCCGGCGGCTCCGCGCGCAGCGACCGAGCACTCACAGGCCGAGCTCGTCGGCCAACCACGACGCGACCTGCCTGGTCGAGCGGAGGCCACCGACGCGGGTGAACAGATAGGGCACGAGAAGGATCGGGATCCGCGCGTCGAGTCGTTCCTGGAGCCGCCGCAGGTGCACCGCCCGGGACCTGCGCATCGTGACGGCCAGGCGGGCCGCCTCGAGCACCGGGGCCACGTCGCCCCCGGCGGCCTCGCTCATCGCCGCGCTCAGGCCCGGCGCACGCAGCTGCTCGAAGACCTCCTCTTCGGGCGTGCTGAAGAGCTCGGGCAGGACCCGGTTCACGATCACGGCGACGAGGGACGCCGAGGTCTCGCGGTCGATGCGCTCGGCCAGTTCGAGCGTCTCTGACACCGGCATCTCCTCGGGGGTCGTCACGGCCACGACGCCCGTTCGGTCCGGGTTGGACAGCATCTCGACCATCCAGTCCGTCTGGCTGCGGACCTGGCCGACTTTCACGAGGTCGTTGATCGCCTGCGGGGCGCTCAGCTGGCTCACGACGTGGCCGGTCGCCGGGGCGTCGACCACGACGGTGTCGTAGTGGCGCTCGCGGACCTCCCAGCAGAGCTTGCCGACGGTGAGGATCTCGCGCACCCCGGGCGCCGCGGTGGCGACGAAGTCGAAGGCCTTGGCGAGCGGCCCGATGCGGCCCGTCAAAGGGACGCGCAGGGAGAGCTTCAGGTACTCGCGCAAGGAGGCCTCGGTGTCCATCGACATCGCCGAGACGCCCGGGGCCACGACGGTCGGCGTGAAGCCGACCGATCCGACCTCGAACATGGCGGCGAGCCCGCCAGTCGCGTCGATGTCGCAGGCGAGCACCCGCTTGCCCTGCTGGGCCGCAAGCTGCGCGAGCGAGGCGGTGATCGTGGTCTTCCCCACGCCACCCTTGCCGGTGACGAAGAGCAGCTCGTGGCCGAAGAGGTCGGCCGCGACCGGGGTCGGCTCGTCAGGGGGGCCGCTCAGCCCGCCGCCCTCCACCCGCCTCGGATCAGGGTGCCCCGAAGCCGACCCGCCGCTCGTTGGACGGGGCGCCAACCTCGACGTAGGCGATCTGCGCAGTCGGCACGGCGATCCTGCGCCCGCGACGGTCGGTCAGCCACAGGACGCCACCCTTCTCGAGCGACGTCTCGATCTCCTCCAAGACCGCATCCCGGTCGGTTCCCTCCCCGAGGTCAACCTCGACCTCCTTTGGGGTCTGCACGATCCCGATTCGCACCTCCAACTGCGGACTCCTCTCTCGGTCGCCCCTCGGCGGGGGCCGCAGCGGGCGTGTGCCGGCATGCCGCCAGCCCGACGTTACCGCCCTCGGGCATGCTCATAGCCATGAGCCGGACCCCGCCCGCCGCATCGGGCGACGACGAGCGATCGGCCCGCTGGGCCTCGACGATGGCCGGCTTCGCACCCGGAGTGTCCGAGGGCGAGGACGGGGGGCACGAGATCGGCGGGATGCGGGTCGCGCACGCCGACTCGCGTGCGGGGACCGGGGGGGCGCCCGGCGGGGTCCCATGGGGCGCCGTCGTGTCCCGCCTCAGCCGGGAGGAGTCCGAGGCGGCGGCATCAGCGCCGGGTGCTGCCCGGGCGGCCGGCGGCGGGAAGCGGGCGCGACCCGAGGAGCCGGACCCCTGGCGGACCTGCTTCGAGCGCGACCGCGACCGGATCCTGCACTCGAGCGCCTTCCGGCGCCTGGCCGGGAAGACCCAGGTCTTCATCTTTCCCGAGGACCACTCCCGGACCCGCCTCACCCACGCCCTCGAGGTGGCCCAGGTGGCGACCTCGGTGGCACGGGCCTGCGGCCTCAACGTCGCGCTGACCGAGGCGATCGCGCTCGGCCACGACTGCGGGCACGGACCCGGCGGCCACGCGAGCGAGGACGCGCTCGCCCCCTACATCGACGGCGGCTTCGACCACGCCAGTTGGGGCGCTGAGGTCTCGCTCGCCTCCTTGAACCTGTGCGCGGAGACCCTCGACGGGATCGCCAACCACAGCTGGTCGCGGCCCGCCCCGGCAACCTGCGAGGGCGAGGTGGTGAGCTGGGCCGACCGGATCGCCTATGTGTGCCACGACTGGGAGGACGCCCTCTCCACCGGGATCGTCGGCCCCGGCCAGCTCGACCCCTACGTCGCGGCGCGTTGCGGGACCCGGCGCAGCGAGCAGCTCGGGGCCTTCATCGAGGCGCTCGTCAACACGACGGCCGAGACCGGCCGCATCGCCATGGACGACGGCACGGCGACGGCGCTCGCCCGCTTCCGGGCCCTCAACTACGAGCTCATCTACCTGCGCGAGGCCTCGGTCGCCCAGGCCCGGGCGGTGGTCGCGATGCTCCGCGCCCTCGTCGAGCACTTCTCGGACCGGCCCAACGCGATCCCCGCCGTCCGGGCCGCCGGCGGGCTCGGTGCCGGCGAGCCCGAGGCGGTGCGGGCCGCGGTGGCCTACGTGGCCGGGATGACCGACCGCTTCGCATGCCGCCAGGCGATCGCCCGGCTCGGCTGGGATCCGGCCAAGCTCCCCCAGGCGATCGAGGCCTGAGCCGGGGCTCGTCGCGCGGGCCGGGCGATCAACCGAAGAGCAGCTCCAGGCGCTGGTCGAGCGCCCCCCGGGCCATGTCGGGGTGGGTGAGGATGTAAAAGCGGTCGGCCCTGAGGGCCTCGGCCACAGCGTCGGCCACCTCGGGGGCCGGGATCCCGACCGACATCACCGCGTTCTGGAGCACGTCGCCCTCGGACTCCTCGGCGACGCGCCGGACCCCCTCTGGCATGTTGCGGTGCGACAGGGCGATCCGGGTCTGGACGAAGCCCGGGCACAGCACCGACACGCCGACGTTGGATCCCCTCGCCCTGAGCTCCTCGAGCAGCGACTCGCTCAGCCCGACCACCGCGAACTTCGTCGTGCAGTAGATCCCGAGGAGGGCGTTCCCCCGCAACCCGGCGACCGACGCCGTGTTGACGACGTGGCCCTGGTCCTGGGCCACGAGCGTCGGCAGAAAGACGTTGCAGCCGTTGATGACGCCGAAGAGATTGACGCCCACGACCCACTGCCACATCTCGATCGGGCTCTCCACGATCGAGCGCCCGACGACGCCGGCGTTGTTGCACACGACGTGCACGGCGTCGTACGCCTCGAGCGTCCGGTCGTGCAGGCGGACGACCGAGGCGTGATCGGCGACGTCGGTCGGGACCCCCACGACGTCGGCTCCCGCCGAACGCAGCTCATCGACGGCCGCCTCGAGGGCCGGCTCTTCGATGTCGGCCAGGACGAGGCGCATGCCCTCGGCGGCGAACCGTCTCGCCATCGCGAGGCCGATGCCGCTCCCAGCGCCGGTGACGACGGCGACCTTGCCGGTGAGGTCCTCCATGGGCGCGGCCTCCTCGCTGCGCTAGCTGAGTGCGAGCTCCCGACGGTAGACGCGGGCCGGTCCGAGCGCCACGATCCGGTCGGCCAGCGCCACGAACGCGCCCGCCACCTCGCCTTCGGGTTCGCTCACCGTGACCGGTTCTCCGACATCGCCCCCCTCGCGCAGCGCAGGCACGAGCGGGATCTGTCCGAGGAGCGGCACGCCGAGATCGCCCGCCAGCTGCGCGCCGCCGCCCCGCCCGAAGAGCTCGTAGCGGGTCCCGTCGTCGCCGCAGAACCAGCTCATGTTCTCCACGACGCCCCGGACCGCCAGCTTGAGCTTGCGCGCTGCGAAGGCCGAGCGCTGTGCCACGCGCTGGGCGGCCGACTGCGGCGTCGTGACGACGAGGATCTCGGTGCGCGGCATGACCTGCGCGAGCGAGAGCGCGACGTCGCCGGTGCCCGGCGGCATGTCGACAAGCAGGAACTCGGGCTCGCCCCAATAGCAGTCGCCCAGGAACTGCTCGATCGCCTTGTGCAGCATTGGGCCCCGCCAGATGACCGGCTGGTCCTCGGGCACGAAGTACCCCATGGACAGGCAGCGCACGCCGTGGGCGGTCGTGGGGATGACCATGTCGCCCAGGATCACGGGGTCCCGGCCGGCGCCGAGCATCTTTGGAACCGAGAAGCCGTAGACGTCGGCGTCGAGGATGGCCACCGAGCGGCCGCCCTGGGCGAGCGCGACCGCCAGGTTGACGGTGATCGAGGACTTGCCGACCCCGCCCTTCCCCGAGGAGACCCCGATCACGCGGGTGGCCGAGCCGGGCCGGAGGAACACCGGCTCGGCCGGCCCATGCCCATGGCCGTGGCCCTGCTCGCCGGGGCCCTCCATGCGCCGGCGAAGGACGCCGCGCAGCTCGAGCCGGGCGTCCTCGTCCATCGTGGAGGTCCTGACCTCGACCTCGCGGCCGGCGGCCGCCTCGAGTCGGGCCGAGAGCTCGGCCCGATCGGGCCAGTCCTCGACGGGCACGGCGAGCTCGACGCTGGCCCGGCCCCGCTTCAGGTGGGCGGCGCGGAGGATCCCGGTCTCGCCGAGCGGGAGACCGAGCACCGGATCGACCACCCTGCCGAGCGTGTCGGCCAACGCTCGTTCGTCGGAGCCCATGTGCCTGCCTTTCCAGGAGCGCAGCGCTTGGAGCCCACCCGCACCAGCGACCGGCGGCGCGGAGCGGGTCGCCCCGAGCATCCTCGGGGCCGGGGCCGCGCCCGGACCCCCAGGTACACTACCGACCGTGCGTTCGGGCCCAAACCCGGGTGCCGTGGCTACGGCCACGGACGGCGATGACGCCGAGCACGTCACAGCCGACGCCCGGTTCGCCTCGCTCGTCGCCGCGGTCACCGGGGCATTCGGCGACCCGACCCGGCGCGAGATCTTCCTCCACGTGCGCTCGCACCCCGGATCGAGCGCGGGCGAGGTCGCGACCGTCTTCTCGCTGCACCCGAACGTCGCCCGCCACCACCTGCACCGGCTGGTGGCCGGTGGCTATCTGCGCGTGGACATGGGCCGGGGAGCCCAGGCGGTGGGCCGCCCCGCCCAGCGGTTCTTCCCGGTCGACGACGACCCGGTCGGGGGGCTCCTCTCGAGGCGCGACGACCTCCTCGTGCTGCTCCTGCGCGAGGCCCTCGAGCTGCTCGGCCCGGCTCAGGCCGAGGAGATGGCGGCCAAGGTCGGCGAGGAGTACGGGCGGATGCTCGCGACGCGCATCTCCCCCGAGGAGGGTCAGCGCTCGGTGCGCGCCGCGATGCGGACGATCGCCCAGGCCCTCACGGCGCACGGGTTCGCCGCCCACGTCGAGGACCACGACGGATCGACTGCGGTCGTGGCCGAGCAGTGCCCCTTCGGCGATGCGGCATCCACCCCGCCGGTCCTGTGCGCAGTGGACCGCGGCATGGTGAAGGGCCTGCTGTCGGGTCTGTGCGGCGACCCGAAGTCGGCGCCGCTGCCCGTCGTCCTCTCGTCGCGCGCCCGGGGCGACGAGACCTGCGCCGCGACCGCCTGAGGTCGGTGGCCCGCCACTACCTCGACCACGCGTCGACCACCCCGCTGCGTCCCGAGGCCCGCGCCGCCCTCCTGGCCGAGCTCGACGCGCCGGCCGGTGACCCCGCACGCGTGCACGAGGAGGGGCGTGCCGCCCGCGGGCGGATCGAAGCCGCCCGCGAGCGCGTCGCGGCACTGCTCGGCGTGCGCCCGCGCCAGGTCGTCTTCACCTCCGGGGGGACCGAGGCGATCAACGCCGCCGTGTTCGGGGCGGCCAGGGCCGCCCCGAGTCGCCCCTTCGCCTGCGCCGCCGTCGAGCACTCGGCGGTGCGGGAGGCATCGAGCCGGGCCGGCAGCGTCGTCGAGCTCGCCGTGGACCGCTCGGGGAGGATCGAGCTCGACTCGGTGCGAGCCGCCCTCGCCCGCTCCGACCGCCCGGCGCTCGTCCACTGCCAGTGGGCCAACCACGAGGTGGGGACGCTCCAGCCGGTCGTCGAGGTGGCCGAGCTCTGCCGCGCTGCGGGCGTCGCGCTCCACGTCGACGCCTGTGCGGCGGTCGGCCATGTGCCCGTCGACCTCGGGGCACTCGGTGCCGAGCTCGTCTCGCTCAGCGCCCACAGCTTCGGGGGCCCGAGCGGGATCGGCGCGCTCGTGGTCGGCCCCGGGAGGCGCTTCGACCCCCTGATCCTCGGCGGCGAGCAGGAGCGGGGCCGCCGGGCGGGACTCGAACACGCACCGGCGATCGCCGGCTTCGGGGCGGTCGCCGAGCTCCTCTGCGACGAGGGCCGCCTTCGCGCCGAGGCGGAGGCCGCTCGCAGCCTCGTGGCGGGCCTGATCGAGGCGGCCTGCGCGCTCGAGGGGGTCGCGGTCGTGGGCGACCCCGAGGCGGCCGGACGGCTGCCGCACCTCGTGTGCCTCGGCGTCGACGGCGTCGAGGCCGAGCCGGTGGTGATCGGGCTCGACCGGGTCGGCGTCGCCGTGCACTCCGGATCGGCGTGCTCCTCCGAGTCGCTCGCTCCGTCCCCCGTCCTCGCCGCGATGGGCGTCGACCCGGAGCGCTCGCTGCGTCTGTCGGTCGGGTGGTGCTCGACCGCCGGGGACGTGGAGGCATTCGGGCGCCAGTTCCCGACGGTCGTGCGGGGGCTCCGGGCGCTTCGCAGCTGACGCCGCAGGCGGCGGAGGGGCCCCGCCGCCCCTCGACCTGCGACCTGCGTCGCGCCTTCATCCTCGTGACGGCGCGTCGGCGCGTGGGCCGTGCGCGACGTTCAGCCCACCGCCGGTGGCGCCGGCCGGCCGGTCTGCGCGAAGGCCTGGCGGATGAGGGGCGCAGCGCTCGAGACCTCGGCCTTCGGCGGCCTCTCGGCCAAGAACAGCTCGTACTGTGCGACGGCGGCGGCCGGGTCGTGGCCCTGCTCGAGGTCGATCGTCCCCATGAACAGGTGCGCCGCGAAGTCGTCGTGTTCGACGGCGATCGAACGTTGCACGAGCGTGCGGCCCGCGTCCTCGAGCGCCGTGTTGGACTGGGCCTCGCCGGCCTGCCACTCGAGCCACCCCGTCTCGGCCAGGGCCTGGGGCTGGCGGGGGTCCTCGCCCAGCACCGCCCGGTACAAGGTGAGGCCCTGGGCGAGCGACTGGCGGGTGCCCTCGTTCACGAGGATCGACGCCTCGGCCAGCTGCATCTCGATCCGCTTGGGCGTGCTCAACGTCACGCCCCCCGTCTCGGGTTGGCCTGGGAGCCGGGGGGCCGCCAGGTGGACGACGAGCAGCGTGGTACCGGCGCTCAGCGCGACGAGGGCCACCACGCCGAGCCACCGCCGTCGCCGTCGCCGTGGCGGCGGTGCCACCGAGGGGTCCTCGGGCGGGGCGACGTTGGCCCGCTCGGCCGCCTCGAGCTGCTCGAGCTCGGCCCGGACGGCCCCCAGGCGCTCGGTGTCCCGGGCGACCAACACCTCGAAGTCCCGCTGGTCGATGTCACCGGCGGCGCGCTCGGCCCGCAGGTCCCGGAGGGACCGCTCGAGGAACTCGCGCTCGTCCTCGAGCCGCCAGCGCCGCTCGCGCTCGAGGGGCGTCGGCTCGGCCACCGAGGGTCCCGTCACGACCCACCCGTCCGCAGCGCGACGAGCGCCCGCTGGCGTCGCCAGAACAGGGCCGCCAGCAGCAAGACGGCGATCGCCGCGCCGGCGACCGGGAGTGCCCACACGAGGACACCCAGACCCGACGACGGCGGGACGAGCAGGATCGAGGGCCCGTAGCGGTCGACGAAGGACTGTTCGATCGCTACGTCGCTGTCACCGGCCCGAAGCATGCGGGTGATCTGGTTTCGGGCCGCCACCGCCGAGGACGCCTGGGACTGCGCGACCGAGACGTCCTCACAGCTCGGGCACCGGATCGCCGCCTCGAGGGACGCGGCCCGGCCCGAGAGCGAGGCCGGGCCGCCGCGCCCGAGCCCGCTGCCGATCGAGAGTGCCACGGCGAGCACGACGACCATCGCCACCGCGGAGACCCGTCCGCCCAACGCGCTCGGCCACCGGCGCGCCGCGACCTGCGAGGGCGCCTCAGCCACGCCTCGCCGCCGAGACCACGGAGTTGAGCTGCGCGTACTGCACCGGACCGGCCAGTGCGGCCAGGACGGTGCCCCGGGGGCTCACGAGGAACGTCATGGGAGGCGAGCCGACGCCGAAGGCGGCGGCGTCGTTCCCGGCCCGGTCGGGCAGGGCCGGCCAGCTGAGGGCGAAGTCCGAGACGAACCGCCGGGCACCCGCCGTCGAGTCGTCGATGTCGACCGAGAGCATGTCGACCCCGGTGCGGTGCTGGCGCTGCTCGAAGTCGAAGCGCACCAGGGCGGGCGCCTCGGCCTGGCACGGCGGGCACCAGCTCGCGAAGAAGTTGACCACGACGTAGTGCCCGCGGTCCGCTGCGAGCGAGACCCGCTGGCCGGAGAAGTCCAGTCCCGCGAGCTGCGGCGCCCGCTGGCCGATGAGCGGGCTCGCCACCGCCGTCGCCTGGTTCGAGGGCCTGGTCGCAACGATCAGCGCGACCACGACCAGCACGGCCAGCACCCCACCGGCGATCCAGCGGGCGGTGTGACGCCGCTTCGTGGTCGGCGGGGCGGCGCTCATGGCGCCGGCGACCCGACGGGCTCGAGCGCCGGCTCGGTCGCCGGCTCGGGCTCGCTCGGGGCGATCGTCTCGGACGGCACGCCGGACGCCGGCTCGGTAGGGCGGCGGCGTCGGCCCGGAGCGAGGGCGAGCAGCCCGCCGAGCCCGATCAAGAGGCCACCGGCCCACATCCATGCGATCAGCGGCTCGACGACGACGCCCACCGCCACGGCGCCGCTGGGCAGGTTGGGGAACGCCTGGGCGGCGGTCGCGCCGCCCGACCCGCCGATCGCGTCGAAGGTCAGATAGACGTCGCCCGTGAAGGCCGAGTCGATGGCGGGCGTCCCGACCGCCTCCGAGTTGGAGCCGGCAAACTGGGTGACCGCCGGGTGGAACACGCCCCCGCCGTCGACCCGCACGAGGGCCTCGGTCGCCGTGCGCGACGGTGAGCGGACGGTGCGGGTGCCCTCGTAGAGGAAGCTGTGCCCGTCGAAGTGCGCCGGCACGTGCAGGCGGAGGGCCAGCTCGGTGCGCTGCGCGAACGAGGTGGCGGCCGTAATGCCGACCGCGATCACGACCACGCCGAGGTGCACGACCATCCCGCCGTTGGCCCGGCCGAGGACCCCCCGCAGGACACCGCGCCCGTGACGGCGGCTCGCGACCACGGCCAGGACGATCGAGCGGACGGCCGACGCGCCGGCGAAGGACCCGAGGCCGAAGGCCACCAGGGGCACGAACCCCCGCACGCCGCCGATGACACAGGCGACGACGACGAGCGTGGCCGCCCAGGCCGCCGGGGCAAGCCGGAGCCACAGGACCCCGGCGTCGAGCGCGCGCCACGACAGCGCCGGCGCCAGCGCCATCAGCACTAGCAGGGCGAGCCCGACCGGAACCGCCACTGCGTTGAAGTACGGGACCCCGACCGTCACCGACTGGTTCTTGAGCGCCTGGTAAAGGAGCGGGAAGAGGGTCCCGAGCAGCACGACGAAGGCGAAGCCGACGAAGAGAAGGTTGTTCACCAAGAACGCGCCCTCCCGCCCGAGGGGCGCGTCGATGCCGCCCGGCGAACGGATGCGGTCGCCGCGCCAGGCGATGAGCCCGAACCCCGCCACGACGACGAAGAGGAAGAACCCGATGAGCACCGGCCCGAGGGTGGAGTCGCTGAAGGCATGCACCGACTCGATCACCCCCGAGCGGGTGAGGAATGTCCCGAGGATGGTGAGCGAGAACGTCGCGACCGAAAGCGAGAGGTTCCAGACCCGGAGGAGGCCGCGGCGCTCCTGGACCAGCACCGAGTGGAGGTAGGCGGTGCCGCACAGCCACGGCAACAGCGCCGCGTTCTCCACCGGGTCCCACCCCCAGAATCCGCCCCACCCGAGCACCTGATAGGACCACCACGCCCCGAGGACGATCCCGACCGAGAGAAAGGTCCAGGCGACGAGCGTCCAGCGGCGCGTCTCGATCTGCCATCGCTCGCCCACCCGCCCGGTCGCGAGCATCCCGATCGCGAACGCGAAGGGCACCGTGAAGCCGGTGAACCCGAGGTACAGCAACGGCGGGTGGATAGCGACGAGGGGGTTGTCCTGCAACAGCGCATTGGGACCAGCCCCCTGGGCGGGCGCCGCGCCGATCACGTGCTCGAAGGGGTTGGACGGACCGACCATGAGGCCGATGAAGAACGCCGCGACCACGAACATGACGAGCGTCGCCCAGATAACCACCGGGTCGCCCGCCTCGTGGCGGAACCTCCAGACCACCGCACAAGCGAACACCGAGAGGAGAAAGCCCCACAGCAAGATGGACCCGGCGAGCGCCGACCACAGCCCGGTGATCGAGTAGAGCAGCGGGGTGGCTCGGCTGTTGTTGTCGGCGACGAAGGCGATCGTGAAGTCGTGGGTGAGGAGTGCGTGCTCCATCGCGACGAGGGCGATCAGCATCCCGGCGAGGACGATCGGGGCGAGCATGCGCCCGTCGAGGCGCGGGTCGGGGGCATGGCCCCGTCGCACGCGCAGCAGCGACCCCGCGGTGGCGAGCCCCCCGACGATCGCGCCTGCGAAGGCCAGCCAGACGCCGATGGATCCGATGGCCGCGTTCAAAGAGGAAGCCCCCGGCTCAACGCACCGAGCCGTTCGGGGCGCGCACCCGGCCCGGATGGGAGGCGATGTAGTTCGCCGAATGCTTCACCATGACCTGGTTCGCGAGGAACAGCGGCGTACTTGGGGACGCGAAGTGCCCGACGACAACGACGGGGATGTCCTGTTGGAACAGCTCGGGGGGCGAGCCGACATCGTGGACCACGACCCTGTTCGAGCCCTCGGAGACCGCGAAGTCGGCGCCCTGCGCGGTCCGCTCGATGCTGCCCGGCACCACGAGACCCTCGAGGCGGAACGTCGAGGTGCCGAGGCTCGACCGCTGGGCCAGCGCCTGGTCGACGGTGTTGAAGTAGTTGAGCGAGCTCCCGAGGCCTTCCACCAGCAAGAAGACCAGCGCGCCGACGAGGACCGCCCCGACGAACCACAGCCGCCGCTTGGTGCGCCGTCTCGTCGAGGAACCCTCGGTTGGACGGGGTCGCTCGATCGTGGGCGCCCCGGTCACGGCCCGCTCGCGGCGCCCGGCTCGGCGGTCTCGTGCACCTCGCCGGGGGGCGACAGCTCGACCCGTCGCTCGAGGCTGCGGCGTCTCAGCACGAGCCCGATCGAGTACAAGAAGAGGACCGAGAGACCGATCGTGTAGCCGGCGTCGACGTAGCTCACGACGGCACCTCGCTCGTCGTGCGGACCGAGGTGCCGCCGTGCCCGTTGCGTGCGACCACGGCGGCGGCCGCCTCGCCCTCAGCCCAGCGCTCGGCGAGCGAGATCTCGAGCTGCTCGTCCCCGGTGCGATCCGCGAGCACCTCGATGCGATACCTCACCGCCACCATCCACACGAACACGAGCGTGAGGGCGACGAAGCCGAGCAACAGCGTCCAGGCCATCGAGCCATGGATCGTGGGCGAGAGGTTGGCGTTCAGGACCGTCGCGCCCTGGTGGAGCGTCTGCCACCAGACCACCGAGAAGTGCACGATCGGGACGTCGACGAACGCGATGAGCGCCGCGACCGCGCAGCGCTTGGCCCGCACCTCGGGTTCGGCCGGGACGCGGCGCAACGCCATGTAGCCGAGGAAGAGGACGAGCAGCAGCGCCGTCGAGGTGAGCCGGGCATCCCAGGTCCACCACACCCCCCAGGTGGGCCGGCCCCAGAGCATCCCGGTCGCGAGGGTGAGGGCGTTGAAGATCACCCCGACCTCGACCGAGGCCGCGGCGAGCCGGTCCCAGAACATCGAGCGGGTCCGGCGCCAGAGATAGAGGAGGCTCGACAGGGCGGCCAATCCGAAGGCGAGGTAGAGCGCGACCCAGGCGATCGGCGGGTGGAGGTAGACGAGGCGGACCAGGTTCTTCTGCACCTTGTCCTCGGGGGTGACCCAGAGCCCGAGCCACACCGTGGCCCCGGTCGAGACCACCGCGAGCAGCCCGACCACGCGGATCCACCGCGGCCGAGCGACGTGGTCGCGTGTCGGGAGAACCGCCGTCATCCTGCCTCCAAGAGCGGGCCGTAGAGGACGATGCCGATCACCAGGTAGACCGCGGCGAAGGGACCCAGCACCCGCAGCCACGACACCCCGTCGGACACCGAGCCGCTCAACGCGCCCGCCCAGGTCCGCGAGGCGGCGAGCAGCACCGGCGCGAGCACCGGAAGCACGAGCAGCGGGAGCAGCGTCTCGCGCACCCGCAGGCCGGCCGAGAGCGCGCCGTAGAGCGTCCCCGCCGCGGCGAGCCCGATCGTGGCCAGCACGGAGGCGACCAGCGCGAGCCAAGGAACACGAACGTGCACCCCGAAGAGCACCGTCATCGCGGCCCACAGCACGACCTGCAGGGCGATGAGCTCGGCGGCCACCGCCGCCGCCTTGCCGAGGAACACGCCAGCCGGGTCGATGCCCGACGCCCGCAGCCCGTCGCGGGTCCCCTCCCCGGCCTCGATGGCGAAGCTGCGCTGGGTGGCGAGCACGGTCGAGAACAGCACGGCCAGCCAGAAGAGGCCGGGGGCCGCGTCCGCCAAGGTGTGGCGCACCGGTCCGAGCGCGAATGCGTACAACACGAGCGAGAGCACGGCAACCGGCAGCACCTGCCAGAGGGCGACCCTGGAGCGAAGCTCGATGCGCAGGTCCTTGCCCGCGACGAGCAGGGCGTCACGCCACATGAGTTCCGCCCTCGCCCACCGCCGACAGCTTCCCCCGCCGGGAGCCCTCGGTGACGTCGGCCACCCGCCCGCCGGCCATCGCCACCTGGCGGTCCGACATCGCCCCGGCGAGCTCGGGCTCGTGCGAGGAGAAGACGACCGAGGCCCCCCCTGCGACCGCCTCGGCGACCAGCTCGGCCAGCAGGCCGCGGGCGCCCGGGTCGAGCCCGGCGTGGGGCTCGTCGAGGAGCCAGAGCTCCGGGGCGCGCCCGACGAGCACCGCCAGCGCCACACGGCGCCGCTGACCCGCCGAGAGCCCGGCGACCGGGGTCTTCGTCAGCCGACCGGTGATGCCCACCCGCTCGAGCGCAGGGCCGACCCGGTCCGCCGGGGACCCCGCCGCCCGTAGGGCAAAGCGGACGTTCTCGAGCGCATTGAGCTCGTCGTAGAGGCTCGGTGCATGGCCGAGGAGGCCGACCCGCCGGCGGACCGACGGGGGGTCCTCCCGGAGGTCGATGCCGAGGACGACGGCCTCCCCCGAACGCACCGGCACGAGGCCGGCGCAGGTGCGCAACAGGCTCGTCTTCCCGGCCCCGTTCGCGCCGACGACCGAGACCACCTCCCCTGGCCCGACCGAGAGGTCGACGCCCGAGAGGGCGGGGAAACGACCGGTGAGCGCCACGGCGCCCCGGAGCAGCACGACATGATCCATGGGGATTGCCGCAATGCTACGAGCCGACCGGCGGCCGGGGCCAAGCGAGTGCCCCGGGGCCCGGCCTCAGCTCGTCGTCAGGCGTCCCAGGCCGATGTGGCGCATGACCTGCTGCATCTCGCTGGCCAGCCACCCCAGCTGGTTCGTGAGCAACAGGACCCCGAAGGCCACGAGGATGGCCCCACCGACCAGGTGGACGAGCCCGAGGCGCCGCCGTGCCCGGGCGAAAAGGGCCGTCAGGCGCCCGAAAGCGAGACCGGTGGCGACGAAGGGCACCCCCAGGCCGAGGGAATAGGCGAAGAGGAGAAGGACCCCGCCGCCGAGGGTGGCCCGGGAGGCGGCGAGCGCGGTGACGGCACCGAGCACCGGGCCGATGCAGGGCGTCCAGGCGAAGCCGAAGGCCATCCCGAGCACCGGCGCCGCGAGGCCTTCGAGCGATCCCGCTGCGATGCGCGGTCGGCGCTCGGCCAGGACCGTTGCCGCGACCCACCGCGTGCGAGCACCGGCGCGGACCCACGCGCCGGCCGGCAGGGCGGAGACCAGCAGAATGCCCCCCAGCGCCACGACGACGCCCCCGGCGGCGAACGTGAGCACGCGTCGATGTCCCCCGAGGAGGTGACCGACGCCCGAAGCGGCCGCACCGAGCGCGACGAACACCACGGTGAACCCGGCAACGAAGAGGGTGATGTCGCGCAGCAGCCGACGCACCGGGACCGCAGCGGGTCCAGCTTCGAGCTCGGCCACCGACAGTCCCGAGACCACCGAGAGGTAGCCGGGCACGAGGGGCAGGACGCAGGGCGAGAGGAACGAGACGATCCCCGCCCCGAACGCGACCAGGACGCCGAGGGGGCTCGCGGTGAGCGTGGCGATCAAGGACGCCTCGCGCCGCCCTCAGGACAGCTGTCGCCGAACCAGGGCGAGATCGGCCTCGACCATCATCGCGACGAGCGCCGGGAAGTCGACATCGCGCTTCCAGCCGAGCTCCTCGGTCGCCCTCGCCGGGTCCCCGACGAGCAGATCGACCTCCGCCGGCCGCATGAAGCGCTCGTCGACCCGGACGTGCTCCTCCCAGTCGAGGTCGGCGACGCTGAAGGCGATCTGGCACAACTCGCGCACCGAGTGCGTCTCCCCCGACGCGATGACGTAGTCCGTCGGGGTGTCCCGCTGGAGCATCAGCCACATGGCCCGCACGTAGTCAGCGGCGTAGCCCCAGTCGCGCTGGGCGTCGAGGTTGCCCATCGGCAGCTCGCTGTCCAACCCGAGCTTGATGCGAGCGACCCCGTGGGAGATCTTGCGCGGGGCGAACTCGAGGCCGCGTCGCGGGGACTCGTGGTTGAAGAGGATGCCCGAGGTGGCATGCAGGCCATAGCTCTCGCGGTAGTTCACCGTGATCCAGTGGCCGTAGACCTTCGCCACGCCGTAGGGGCTCCGGGGATAGAACGGCGTCGTCTCTCGCTGTGGGACCTCGAGGACCTTGCCGAACATCTCCGAACTGCTCGCCTGGTAGAAGCGAATGGACGGGTCGACGATCCGGATCGCGTCGAGCATCCGGGTGACGGCGAGTGCCGTCGTCTCGCCGGTGAGAACCGGCTGGCTCCAGGAGGTCTGTACGAAGGACTGCGCTGCGAGGTTGTAGACCTCTTCGGGCCGGAACTCCGAGAGCATCGTGATGAGCGATGCCTGGTCGAGCAGGTCCCCACCCACGATCGTGATGTCGTCTTGGATGTGGGCGATCCGCTCGAATCCGACCGTCGAGGACCGGCGGACCATGCCGATCACCTCGTAGCCCTGCTGAAGCAGCAGCTCTGCCAGGTAGGACCCGTCCTGGCCCGTGACGCCGGTGATGAGCGCACGCTTCGCCATCGCCGTCACGGTAGCCCACCGCCGACGCCCGCCCCACCGCCGGCGGCTTGCCCTACGGTGCCCGGATGCCGCTCGCCACGATCCTGTCGTTTCGGTTGGGAGGCCACGACGGAGTCTCGGTCGAGTCGGCGAAGTGGAGGAGGGCGCTCGATGCGCTCGGATTCTCGGTGCGGACCGTGGCCGGCGAGGGGCCCGTCGACTGGCACGTGGGCGGCCTCGCCATCGGCGCGCCCTCACCGCCGGGCCCGGGCGAGGTCGAAGAGGCGATCGATGGCGCCGATCTCGTGATCGTCGAGAACCTCTGCTCGCTTCCCCTCAACCCGGGCGCCGCCCGGGCCGTCGCCACCGCGTGTGCCGGACGGCCGGCGCTGCTGCACCACCACGATCTCGCCTGGCAACGACCGCACCTCGGCATCGACGAACCCCCACCGGTCGATCCCCGGTGGCGCCACGTGACGTTCAACGAGCTCAGCCGGCACGAGCTCGCGGCACGAGGAATCGAGTCGACGACCATCTACAACCGGTTCGACACCCGGGCGCCGGCCGGCACGCGCGAGGCGACGCGTGAGGCGCTCGGCGTCCGGGCCACCGAGCGGCTGGTCATGCAGCCGACAAGGGCGCTGCCCCGCAAGAACATCGAGGCCGCCCTCGAGCTCTCCAGCGCCATCGGCGCCACCTACTGGCTCCTCGGGCCGCCCGAGGACGGATACGACGACGAGCTCACGAGGCTCGTGCGAGCCGCCCGCTGTCGCGTGTTGCTCGGCTCGGGCCCGGCCGCCGGGCGCATCGCCGACGCGTATGCCGCGTGCGACCTCGTGGTCCTCCCTTCGACCTGGGAGGGCTTCGGCAATCCATCCATCGAGTCCGCCGTCCACCGGCGTCCGCTCGTCATCGGTCCCTACCCCGTCGCGCGCGAGCTCGCCGGGTTCGGATTCGAGTGGTTCGCCCTCGGCGACCTCGATCGGGTCGAGCGCTGGTTCGAGCGTCCCGATCCGGGACTGCTCGAACATAACTGGGCCGTCGCTGATGCCCACTTCTCCGAGCGGGACCTGCCCGATCGGCTGGCATCGGTTCTCTCGACGATGCCGCCCGGCGATCGTCCCATCTACCGCAGTTGACATCGGCCCCCGGGGTCCGGCCGGAAGGTAGCGTTGGATACAGAGATGACCGCAGTGGCCAGGACCGGACCCGGCGAATCTGCCTCACCACGCCCCCGCCGACTCGGGGCCTCCCAGAGGCGGGAGCAGCTCGTGGCGACCGCGCAGCGACTCTTCGGCGAGCGCGGCTACCGGGCGACGACCATGGAAGACATCGCCAACGCGGCCGGCGTGACCAAACCGCTGCTCTACCAACACTTTTCCTCGAAGCGGGCCCTCTACCTCGAGCTCGTCCAGCAGGTCTCGACGGAATTGCTCAGCGCGCTGCGCTCCGCCCACCGTCGCGCCAGCAACCCGCGTGAGATGACCGAGAACGGGTACCGCGCCTACTTCGAGTTGATCGTCACCCACGAGGATGCATTCCGGCTGCTTTTCGGCCGTGCCGCCCCGGAGGATCCCGAGCTCTCGATGGCGGCACGCCAGGTCCAGACCGCTGTGCTCGACGCGCTCGAGAGCACCATGCCGGCGGACCTAGGCGCGGAGCACCGGCGACTCCTTGCCTTCGTGATGGTCGGCATCGCGGAGGGTGGCACCCGGTTCTGGGTCGAGTGGGCCAAGAACAAGGCCAAGGCGGCTGGGCAGGACCACGCGGTGACCTCCCCAGACGACGTGCGGATCTTGGCCGAGCGCGTGGCCCGCGTGGCGTGGGCCGGGCTCCGCTCGGTCGAGCCCGAATGATTCAGAGACCGCTCGCCAGCTCCTCGGTGAGCCGCCAGAGCTCTCTGGCACACTCGACGTAGACCTCGACGTCACCACCTGCTGGATCGCTGACGTCTTCGGAGGGGTCCGGTGCAAGTGCGTCGAGGTGGAGCGCGGCGACCCGTTCCCCGAGCGGCGCATCACCGGCAATCGGGGCCTCGGCGAGCCGCCGCAACGTAGCGCAGATCGAGGACGCCTCGGGATGGTGCCGACGGACGAACCGGACGTGGTCGGCCTCCATCGCGACCACCAGGTCGGCCCGGGCAAGCTGCTCGGCCGTGAGCTGCTTGCTGCGGTGGTGCGAGAAGGGCATCGCCTGCATCGCGGGGATCGACGCCAGCGCAGCGCGCGTCCGCATTCCCATCGGCTGTCCCTCGACGACGTGGGTGCCGGCGCTGATGACCTCGAGGTCCAGTCCGAGGGATCCCCCCCAGTGCTCCAGCATGAAGGCGGCCATCACGGAGCGGGCGGCGTTCCCCGTGCACAACGTGACGATGGTGACTCGCTCAGCGCTCATGATCGTTCCCCTGCCGCCAGTCCGGCCGGCATCGGACCGGTCAGTTGACGCGGAGACCCGAGATTGCCCGGGCGATCACGAGTCTCTGGATCTCCGAGGTGCCCTCGAAGATGGTGAAGATCTTCGAGTCCCGGTACCAGCGTTCGACCGGGTGCTCGTGCACGTAGCCGGCGCCGCCCAGGATCTGCACGGCGTGCTCCGTGACCCACACCGCGGTCTCGCCCGCAAAGAGCTTGGACTGAGACCCCTCGGCGGCGCCGAAGTGCCCCCCGTTGCGGCCCATCCACGCAGCTCGCCAGACGAGCAGCCGCGCCGCGTCGATCCGGGTCCGCATGTCGGCGAGGGTAAAGGAGATCGCCTGATTCTCGATGATCGCCCGGCCGAACTGTTTGCGCTCCTTCGCGTAGTCGAGGGCGTACTCGTAGGCGGCCCGGGCGACGCCGATCGCCTGCGCCGCGACGTAGGGCCGCGACGCCTCGAAGGTCCCCATGGCGACCTGGCTCGCGGTGCGGGTCCCCTCGCGCGCCCGGGCCAGCCGCTCGTCGAGGCGCTCCTTCCCGCCGAGGAGACAGGCGTTGGGAACCCGGCAGTCGTCGAGGATGACCTCGGCGGTGTGCGAGGCGCGGATGCCGAGCTTCTTGAACTTGCGGCCCTGGGAGATCCCCGGCGTCCCCTCGGGAACGACGAAGCTCGCGTGCCCGCGCGAACCGAGCTCCGGGTCGACCTGCGCCACGACCACGTGCGTGTTGGCCAACCCGCCGTTCGTGATCCAGGTCTTCGTGCCGTTGATGACCCACTCGTCCTTCGCCTCGTCGTAGAGGGCCCGGGTCTTGAGCGATGACACGTCGGAGCCCGCGTCGGGCTCCGAGACGGCGAAGGCAGCGAGCCTCACGTCATCGGGCGTCCCGTAGCACTGGGGCAGCCACTCCCCTTGTTGCTCGGGCGTGCCCGACATGAAGATCGCCGACACCGCGAGCCCCGTGCCGAGGATCGCCAGCGCGATGCCCGCGTCGCCCCAACTCAGCTCCTCTGCGGCGAGGGCCAGTTGCAGCCCGCTCTTGTCCGTGAGGCTGTTGGCCATGAACTCCAGGCTGTACAGGCCGACCTTGGCGGCCTCCTGGATGATCGGCCACGGTGCCTCCTCGCGCTCGTCCCATTCCTGGGCGGCCGGGCGGATGACACGCTCGGCAAACTCGTGAACCCACGCGGCGAGCTCAAGCTGCTCCTCGCCCGGTTGGGGACAGAACCCCTGGTTCAACGGTGCTCCTTTCTCAGCGGGCGCGGGATCGCGCGCGCGTAGGTCACCGTAGAAGTTACCAATCGGTCAATTGGGCAAACAAGGAGCCGGAGCCCCGGGGACTTAGCCGACCGGACGCACGTCCTTGGCCATGAGGCCCTTGGGGCCCTCCTCGACGTCGAACTCCACCGGCTGGCCCTCCTCGAGCACGCGGTAACCGCTCATCTGGATGGCGGTGTGGTGCACGAAGACGTCTGCCCCGCCGTCGGGCTGGGAGATGAAGCCGTAGCCCTTCTCGGAGTTGAACCACTTGACTGTTCCGGATGCCACTGTGGCAATCCTCCCTGTTACTTGAGGCATTGCCAAGGCAACACCGATGCTGACTGCGCGGGTCCGCTACTCGTACCCAAGCGACGGGTGAAACCCACCCATCGCTCGCGGGACGCTAACACGGGTACGACCGCCGACGGGGGTGAGCGCCCTCCGGGGCCTCAACGGCGAAGCCTCGTGCCGGTGGGACCGTCCTCGACGATCCACCCGAGCGTCATCAGTCGGTCCCGGATCGCGTCGGAGCGGGCGAAGTCACGCGCCGAGCGGGCGACGTCGCGTTCTGCGACCAACCGGGCCGATTCCTCGTCGATCGCGAACTCGTCGGCGCCGCGAAGCGGGATCCCAAGGACACCGCAGAGCACCTGGACCGACCGGGCGAGCGAGCGAGCCTCCTCGTCGCGTCCCCGGTCACCGAGCGCATGGGCCCGACCGACCGCATCGAAGATGGCGGCCAGTGCGCCTGGCGTGTCGAGGTCGTCGTCCATGTGTGAAGCGAAGCGCTCGAGCTCATCGGGGTGGACCTCGCCGGCGAGCTCTGTGTTGAGCGCCGTGCGCCCGAGGTCGACGTCGGCGCGCAGGTCGAAGCGGCGGGTCAGTCCGTCAAGCCGCTCGAGGGCCTTACCGGCGTCCGCGCTCGTCTCTGGGGTGACCTCAATCTGGGATCGATACTGCGAACGCAGCACCAGCAGCCGGTAGGCACGTGGGTCGCCGTGCTCCACCAAGTCCGCGACCGTGACGAAGTTCTGAAGCGACTTCGACATCTTGGCGCCCCCCGCCATCACCCAGCCGTAGTGGAGCCAATGGCGCGCGAAGCGCTTCCCGACAGCGACCGCTTGGGCACGCTCGTTCTCATGGTGGGGGAACATCAGGTCGATCCCTCCCCCATGGATGTCGAAGCCCTCACCCAGGAGATCGAGCGACATCACGACGCACTCGGTGTGCCAGCCGGGACGGCCCGGGCCGAACGGTGACTCCCATGTGGGCTCGGCGGGCTTGGCCCTCTTCCAGAGAGCGAAGTCGACCGGCGAGCGCTTCTCGGCGTCGACCTCGACGCGGGCACCGACCTTCAGCGACTCGAGCGACTGGTGCGCGAGCAGCCCGTAGCCCTCGACGCGGTCCACGCTGAGATAGACCCCCGTCGACGTCTCGTATGCGGCGCCGATCCGGATCAGCTCCGAGATGAGCGCGACCATCTTCTCCACGTACTCGGTGGCATGGGGCGCCTCGTCGGGTGATAGGACCCCGAGCGCGTCTGACGCCTCCCACCAGGCTCGCTCGAACTCGCCCGCAACCTCGGACTCCGTCCGACCCTCGGCTGCGGCTCGCCCGATGATCTGGTCGTCGATGTCGGTGACGTTCGTGACGTAGTGGACCTCGAGTCCGCTGAAGGCCAGATACCGCCGCAGCACGTCGAAGACGAGCCAACCCCGACCATGGCCGATGTGGGGCAGGTCGTAGACGGTGAGCCCGCACGCGTAGATCGAGACCCGGCCCCGATCGCGCAGCTCGAGCGGCCGGACGGTGCCGGTGGCCGTGTCGTAGAGCCGCAGCACGAAGGTACGGTAACCCGGCATGCAACCGTCCAGTTCCGGCCCCACCACGAAGCGGGAGGTGCCCGAGCGCCCCTCGCTCGAGGGTCTCGAGGCCAAGTGGGACCCCGCGTGGGCGGACCAGGGGACCTATCGCTTCGACCGCACAAAGGCCCGGCCAGACGTCTTCGCGATCGACACGCCCCCCCCGACGGTGAGTGGATCGCTGCACCTTGGAACCGTGTTCGGCTACGTCCAGTTCGACTCCGTGGCCCGCTTCTGGCGAATGCGCGGGCGGGAGGTCTTCTTCCCGGTCGGGTGGGACGACAACGGCCTTCCGACGATCCGGCGGGTGCAGAACCTCTACGGCGTGCGCTGCGACCCAACCCTCCCCTACGAGCCCGGGCTCGTCGTCGAGCCCGACTCGAAGGGGGACCGGCCGCTGTCGCGCCGGAACTTCGTGGAACTCTGCGATCGGCTCACTGCCGAGGACGAGAAGGTCTTCGAACAGGTGTTCCGCCACGTCGGGCTGTCCGTTGCCTGGGAGCACACGTACACCACGATCGGGCGGCCTTCCCAGCGGGTCTCCCAACGGGCCTTCCTCCGCAACCTGGCCCGCGGCGAGGCGTACCTGAGCGAGGCCCCCACGATGTGGGACGTCGACATGCAGACCGCTGTCGCGCAGGCCGAGATGGAGGACCGTCCCACCGCGGGCGCCTACCACAAGCTGCGCTTTCATCGTCCCGACGGCGCCGATCTCGAAATCGACACCACCCGCCCCGAGCTCCTGGCGGCGTGCGTGGCGGTCGTCGTGCACCCCGAAGATGGGCGCTTCTCCCCCCTCGTGGGATCGCAGGTGACCACCCCGTTGTTCGGGGTGCCGGTGCCCGTCGTCGCCCACCCGCTCGCCGACCCGGAGAAGGGCACCGGCGTCGCGATGATCTGCACGTTCGGGGACAGCACCGACGTGGTGTGGTGGCGGGAGCTCGGACTCCCGATGCGCTCGATCGTCCAACGAGACGGGCGCCTCCGCGGGGAGGTTCCCGAGTGGTTCGAGACCGACTCGGCGCGAGCGTCCTGGGACTCGCTCGGCGGCAAGTCGACGAAGGCCGCCAGGAGGGTCATTGCCGAACTGCTCGCGGCGTCGGGCGAGATGAACGGGGAGCCGCGGCCGATCGAACACGAGGTTCGCTACTACGAGCGGGGCGAACGCCCGCTCGAGATCGTCACCTCCAGGCAGTGGTACATCCGCAATGGCTCGCGAGACGAGGAGCGCCGCCGGGAACTGCTCCGTGCGGGCACCGAACTCAGCTGGCACCCCGAGTTCATGCGCATCCGCTACGAGCACTGGGTGGGCGGGCTCAACGGGGACTGGCTGGTCAGTCGCCAGCAGTACTTCGGCATCCCCTTCCCGGTCTGGTACCCGCTCGACGCTGAGGGTGAGGTCCGCTACGACCGGCCGATCGTGGCCGACGAGGCGTCGCTGCCGGTCGACCCCCAGTCCGAGGTGCCTCCCGGGTTCGACGAGGCCCAGCGGGGACGACCCGGCGGATTCGTGGGTGACCCCGACGTGATGGACACCTGGGCGACCTCCTCGCTCACCCCGATGATCGCCGGCGGCTGGGCGGACGACGCCGACCTCTTCGGCCGGGTGTTCCCGATGGACCTGCGTCCCCAGGGACCCGAGATCATCCGCACCTGGCTCTTCAGCACGCTGCTGCGCAGCCAACTCGAGCACGGCGTCCTGCCGTGGTCGAACGCCAGCATCAACGGCTGGGTGCTCGACCCCGACCGCAAGAAGATGTCCAAGTCAAAGGGCAACGTCGTTACACCCGAGGCGCTGATCACCGAGCACGGGGCCGACGGTGTCCGCTATTGGTCGTGCAGCGCCGCCCTCGGCACGGACACCGCAGCCGATCCGGCACAGATGCGGGTGGGGCGACGCCTGGCCATCAAGATCCTCAACGCCTCGAAATTCGCCCTCGGGCGCGCCGAGCCGGGCGGGACGGTCACCGAGCCCATCGATCGCGGGATGCTCGCCCGGCTGGCCGACGTGGTCCGCGACGCCACCGCGGCGTTCGAGGGCTATCAGTACCAGCAGGCCCTCGAGCGGACCGAGGGCTTCTTCTGGTCGTTCTGCGACGACTACCTCGAGCTGGTCAAGTCACGCGCCTACGGCGGGGAAGGGCGCAGCGAGGCCGCAACCAGCTCGGCGCGGGCCGCGCTCGCGCTCGCGCTCTCGGTCCAGCTCCGACTGTTCGCACCGTTCCTTCCCTTCGTCACCGAAGAGGTCTGGAGCTGGTGGCAGGAGGGTTCGATCCACCGATCACGTTGGCCCGAAACCGAGGAGCTCGGCGTCCGCGAGGACGACGACCCAGGGGTGCTCGACGCCGTCGCAGGAACCCTCGCCGCGGTGCGCAGGACCAAGACGGCCGAGAAGCGATCTCTGCGGGCGCCGGTCGCCCGGCTCGAGGTCTCTGGGTCCGCAGGGCTCCTCGCAGCCATTCGCGCCGCCGAGACCGACCTCCTCGAAGCCGGCAACGTCGCCGAGCTGGTCCTGACCAAGGGCGAGCCCGAGGTCCGGGTCGTGCTCGGGGCCGAGCCCGGGGCATAGGCCGACGCCCGGCGGCGTTGACCCTCCCGGACCGAATCAGGCGATCAGGAAGGAGCCAGGGATGGGAGTGACCGAACTCGGCCACATCGTGCTCTACGTCAAAGACGCTGCCCGCTCGGCGCGCTTCTACCGCGATGTGCTCGGCTGGCACCAGATCATCCCCGAGGAGGGCGCACCGGTCGGACCGATCGCCGCCTTCTCGGGCGGTAGGACCCATCACGAGCTCCTCCTCATCGAGGTGGGCGAGGGCGCGGCACCGATCCCCTCCGGTCGGCGAGTCGGGATGTACCACTTCGGGCTGCGCGTCGGTGACAGCGACGAGGACCTTCGCGCTGTGCTCGGCCGCGTCGAGGCAGCCGGGGCAACGATCCTCGGGGCCTCCGACCACACGGTGACCCACAGCCTGTACATCACCGACCCCGACGGCAACGAGGTGGAGCTCTACATCGACGTCCCCGGCGTGGACTGGAGGAACGACCCCCAGCTGATCGCCGCCCCGACCCGGCAGCTCAAACTCTGATCGCGCTACTCGACCGCGACGTCACCGGGGTCCTTGTCCGGACGTAGTCCGCGCCACGCCGGCTGACGCAGGCGACCATCGCGTGTCCATTCGCTGAAGCGCACCTCGCCGACCAGCGTGGGGCGCAGCCAGGTCGCATCGGCCACCTGGCTGCGCGGCAGCTGCCCGACGAAGGGACTCGTCTTGCGGGTCAGCTTGGCAAACCGGGCGGCCAGCTCCTTTAGGTGTGCGTCGGAGAAGCCCGTCCCCACCTTTCCGACGTATCGCAGCCCCTCCGCAGAGGGGATCCCCAAGACGAGCGCACCGATCGTGCCCGAGCGGCCCCCCTTGCCGGGCGTGAAGCCGCCGACGACGACCTCCTGGGTGCCAAACCCCCGCACCTTCACCCAGTCGTCGCTCCGACGGCCCGGGACATAGGGGCTTTCGCTGCGCTTGCAGACGACCCCCTCGAGCCCCGCAGCGAGCGCTGCGTCGAGGACCGCCTGGGGACGCTGCGAGTACGAGGCCGGGGTCGCCCAACGTTCGCCCGCCAGTTGGAGCGACTTGAGCAGGGCCCGACGCTCCCGGTACGACAGCCCCAAGGTCGATCGACCGTCGAGGTGCATGACGTCGAACACGAGATAGCTGACCGGGATGCTCTGGGCGAGGCGACGCGTTGCCGACTCCCCCCGGACGTGCATGCGTTGCTGGAGAAGACCGAAGCTCGGTCGGCCGGCCTCGTCGAACGCGACGATCTCCCCGTCGAGGATCGCCGCCCTCGAGCCCAGCGCTCGGCCGAGCGCGTGAAGTTCGGGATACGCGGCGGTGATCTCGAGGTCGTTGCGCGACTTGATCTGCACCCGGCCACCGTCGACATAGGTGACGGCTCGAACACCGTCCCACTTGAACTCGCAGGTCCATCCGCGCCCACTCGCGGGGAGCGCCCCGGCCCTGCAGAGCATCGGACGGACCAGTTCCGGGAGCGACTCCCAGCCTTCTGGGGCGGGATCCATTCGGTGCAGCATCCAGTTCTTTCCGCCCGTCTTGAACAAGACGTAGCGGCCGGTGACCCGGGAGCCGTGCAAGACGACCATGACCTCGCGATCGGACCACTTCTCGGTCTCGTAGGTCCCGCTGTCCCAGATCGAGACCGACCCCCCGCCGTACTCGCCCTTGGGGATCTCCCCCGAAAAGTCGGCGTAGTCGAGCGGATGGTCCTCCACGGCGACTGCGAGGTGGTTGCGCTTGGGGTCGAGGGGTACCCCCTTGGGGACCGCCCAAGACACGAGGACGCCGTCGCGCTCGAGGCGAAAATCCCAGTGCAGGGCCCTCGCGTGATGCTCCTGGACGACGAAGGACGCCCCCGACCGGCCCTGCGAGGAACGCTTCTTCGGGTCGGGGCCCATCGGCTCGGGTGTCCGTGCCGGGTCCCGTTTCGACTTGTAGGGATCGAGCTTTGCAGGGCTCACGGTCCTTGCGCCTCCGACATCGCGCTCGTGTCCGTCCATCCTCGCGCCCTGCGGGGTCTGACACCGACTCCGATACCGTCGCGACGATGGCTTCGCACCGATGGCTCGGCGTCCTCGCGCACCGTGACTTCCGCCTCTATTTCATCGGCCGGGCCACGTCGTTCATCGGGACCGGCATGCTGCCGGTGGCGCTCTCCTTCGCCGTCTTGGGTCGTGGCGGCTCGACCTCCGAGGTCGGCTGGGTGCTTTCGGCCGACGTGTTTCCGCTCGGGATCTTCCTCCTCGTCGCCGGCGTCATCGCAGACCGCATCAACCGGCGGGCGGTCATGCTCGGATCCGACCTGCTGCGCTGCGTGGCCCAGGCGGGTCTGGCCTGCTGGCTCCTCCTCGGGCGGCCACCGCTGTGGGGTTTCATGGTCCTCGAGTTCACCGTCGGCATCGGCACCGCGTTCTTCACCCCCGCCATGACCGGTCTCATCCCGCAGGTGACCACCCCCGAGACGCTCCACCAGGCCAACGCGCTGAACGGGGCGGCCCAATCGGCAGGGACGCTGATCGGGCCAGCGATCGCCGGCGTGCTCGTGGCCACGGTTGGCAGCGGTTGGGCGGTCGCCTCCGACGCCATCTCCTACGCGGTGGGCGCCCTGTGCCTGGCGAGGCTGCGCGTCGGTTGGTCGGGGGCCGAGGGGGAGGAATCGGGCTCCCTCGTCCACCAGTTGCGAGCAGGCTGGCAGGCCTTCGCATCGAGGACGTGGCTCTGGAGCGTGGTCGCCCAGTTCGGCACGCTTGGTCTGCTCTCGTTCCCGCCGTTCTTCGTCCTCGGGGCGGTGGTGGCCAAACAGTCCCTCGGGGGAGCGGTGGGCTGGGGCACCGTGCTTGCCTGCCAGGGCGCCGGGGCGACGCTCGGGGCCGGGCTGATGCTGCGCTTCCAGCCGCGTCGCCCGATGGTGGCCGGCGAGCTGGCAATGCTGGGCTGGGTGTTGATCCTGGTCACGCTGGCGCTGCGCACGTCGCTCCCGGCCATGTCGGTGGCCGGGTTCTTGAGCGGGATCGGGTTCGGCGTGTTCGGGCCGGTGTGGGACACCACCATGCAGCGACGGCTCCCGCCCGAGGTCCTCTCGCGGGCGAGCGCCTACGACTGGTTCGGGTCGATGGTGCTGCTCCCGATCGGGTTCGCCATCGAGGGCACCGTCGCGTCCTTGCTCGGCGTGGCCGGCGCCCTGTGGCTCGGCGCCTCGTGGCTCGCACTCACGATCGCCGCCGTGCTCGCCATCCCGAGCGTGCGTCGGATGTCGAACCTGACAGCCGAACCGGTCGCGGCCCGGCTCTGAGTCGCCCGCAAGTTGGGCGGTCGGCCGACGTTTCCCAGGTGGGACCAGCAGAGATGAGTGCGGCGAGCGTGCAAGCCAACCGGCCGAAGGTGCGGCCGCCCGGGCGCTGCTCAAGCGTCCTCGGACGACGCGCCCTTGGGCTCGTCGAGGCCGTCCCACAACCGATGCCGAGGATGGCCGAGGCGCTGCAGCTCCTCCACGTGCAGCGCCGAGAGGCGTTCGAGCGCGGCACCACCCTCGCGGCTGAGCGCAAGTCGCACCACCCTGCCGTCGGCGCGGTCCGGGCAGCGCGTCAGCAGCCCGGCCGCGACGGCGCGCTGCACGAGCTCGACCGCGCTGTGATGGCGCAGCATGAGCGTTTCGGCCACATCACCGATCGTCGGCCGGGATCGCTCCCGACCCCTCGCACGACCAACAGGAGCTGGTGCTGCGCGGGGGTCAGACCGGCAAGGCGGGCCTGCTCCTGGCTCCAGTGGAGGAACCGTCGCAAGCCGTTGCGCAGGTCCAAGAGGCGACGGTAGTCCTCGTCGGCCAGACGATGGCCGACCATAGGGAGTGGTCACCATATCGCCCGCCGAGGATCCCCGCTCAGAACCGCTACAGCGGTTGCGAAGGGCGATCAGTGCTGGGGCGGATCGCTGGCCGGGAACGACTCGTACCCCCACTCGTCGACCTCGTCGACCGGCTGGGGCGCCGGCTCCTTCGTCGCATCCCGACCTCGCTCCGGGGGGCCCCGTTCGTCGTCGGGCAGCGTCACCTCGGTCGGGGTGGGTCGCAGTCGTCGCAGCGCCAAGAGGACGCTGCGCCCCAATCGGGCCATGTGGGACCCCTACCCGGGGGGGACGATGGCCGAAACAAGGGGGGCTCGCCACTCGCCGGAGCGGCCCGCCGGGAGAAGCGCCATGCTTGTCGGGTGACCGGCTCGGTCGAGCCAGGCTCGCCCGGCCCCCCGAGATGACGGGGTCCGAGTCGAGGCGTAGGCGGCTCGACGTCGAGCGCCTGGCGGCAGTGCAGCCTCCTCGAACTGGTGGCCGACCGGCTCTCCGCCGCGGTGGAACGCGTTGAGCTCTTCGAGACGGAGCGAGCGGCTCGGCTCGAGGCTGAAGGTCTCGCGGCAAGGCAGTTTCGAACCCAGGCCGTGACGGCACGCCTGGCAGCGGCGCACACCGTCGAGGAGGTGGCGCGGGCACTCGCGGAGTCGCTCGTCGAGGGAGTTTCCGGGCGCCGGATCCGCATAGCGCTGTGAGGTCGATCTTGCTCCGGCCCGAATCGGCCGCAGCACACGCCAGCTCCGCCATGCTCCGCTCGCTGCCCTTGGCGGGTGGAACGTGATGGGCACCGCTGCGATGCTGGCGTCTGGGAACGCCGCGGCGAGCAGGGGGAGACGGTGCGCCTCATCGTCGGGATCCCTGATGAACAGCGCCTCGTTTCGGCGCGCCATCTGGGCGACGGGATGGTCGCCGTCGATGGGCATGTTCCCGAGCGCGATGGCATCGCCGGCGCTCGTCGCGACGCTGATCGGGGTCAGTTCTCCGTGCCCCAGTGTCCACACCGACGCCCATGCGACGCGGTCGTGGCCACCCTTCCCGCCCGGCGCGACGACGATGTGGCGTTGCTCGCCCTGAAGCTCGACGCCTAGGAGGAAGCCCCCTTGGCCGACGACGACCACCGGGCGCGGCCTCTCTCGATCTCCTCCAGCGCCGCCGCCCGGGGGGCGAATCCTCCGGTCTCGGTCCAACGCCTCTCCTCGAGGTCCTTGTAGACGTCGAAGAAATGCTCGATCTCGGCCAAGGTACGCCGGGAGAGATCCTCCAGCTCCCTCAAATCCTCTCGTTCCGATTGATCCGCAAGCACACAGATCACCTTGGGGTCTGGGCCGTGCTCATCACGCAGGAGCAACATGCCGAGTGGGCGCACCCGCAGCATGCTGCCCGGAACCGCCGGCTCGTCGATAAGGACCAACACGTCGACGGGGTCGCCGTCCTCGGCAAGCGTGTGGGGCACGAATCCATAGTCGGCCGGATAGACCATGTTCGTCGGCAGCTGACGGTCGAGGCGCAGGACGCGCATGTCCTCGTCGTACTCGTACTTGTTGCGCGTCCCCGCCGGAATCTCGATGATCACGTCGAGCTCGTCTTCTTCACCCACACCAATCACCTTCGGACGCTCCGGCGCGACGGGACCCCCTCACAAGAGGGGGTCCCGTGCCCATGAAGCGCTCATACCCAGCGGGCTGGAGCGGCCAAACGTCCGGGGTTGCCTATTCGACGGGGGCCGCGGTCGTCGCTGGCTCGGTGACCATTTCGCGGGACATCACCGTGCCCGCGCTCCTCTGGTGCCGCGACGCCCAGCCCATGAAGAACGCTCCGCACCCTGCGGCGATTACACCGGGGCCGAGTGCATACCCGCCGACATTGGCGAGCGTGCGCAGCGGTGAGGCGAACACGAAGTAGCTCCGCGCGTTGTCGACGACGGGCCACGCCCAGGGGGCAATCGCGAACCAGGCGCCGCAGGCGACGATCAACAGGCCGGCCCCAGCGAGGCTCATCCGACCGCGCCCGACGACCAGCCCGCGTGAGCCGGCGAGGACCATCATGCCGACGAACACGCCAATGGCCCCGGGGATCAGAGCCACGACGGCGTGCGTCAGACTCCAGTGCCACGAAGCGGTGCCGTCGGCGTTGTAGCCGAAGGTCGGACCGACGAACGGGATGATCCCGCCCCACGCCGAGATCCCGATGAGCAGTAGGCTCACCGTCCCGAGGCCGAAATGGCCCACGTTGGTCATGCGAGCCGTCGACTCGACTCGGTGGCGCCTGAGCGACCACCTTCGACCGTGGCTTGGTGCAGTGGTTACGACCATCTGGGTGACACCTCCCCGAAAACTTCCTTGGTCGGCGTGGAGGACCTCTCGCCCGCCGTCGCCCAGCAGATACCCCTTTTCGGGCTTGCGGACACCCCGAGGGACAAAAATCGCAATCAAGTGTTTCGATCGACCCAGGTGAGGGAACCCATCTGGCCGGGAGTTCACTCGGGAGGCCTGAAACATGCTTATCGTCCTAGCGTTGCTGTTGGTGTTCTTGTTCTTCGGTCTCGGATTCGCCGTCCACCTGTTGTGGATCGCGGCTGTCGTGCTCTTCGTGTTCTGGATCGTCGGCTTCGCCCTCGGTCGCGGGGCCAACGCTGGCTCTCACCGCTTCTATCGCTGGTAGGGCGTGGCCACGGGCGCAGTCGGTGGTGGTCCGCCCCGCAGGCTCAATGGGCCATCTGCTACACCCGCGACGTCGTCGCCCACCTCGGGCGGACCTGTCGAGGCCCCGATCGGAGACGTAGGGACTACGACATGGAAGATGAACGGCGGCATTCGCGACATTCGTCGTGCGCGCGAACTCGCGGATCGCTGCGTGGGAGACCAACCCGAAGCGACCCGCGACGCCGCGGTATTGCTCGTCGACGAGTGCGTGGCCAACGCGGTCCGATACGGGAGGGGACGCTTCGAGTTGACCGTTCGTCGGAGCGCCGGAAGACTACGAGTCGAAGTGGTCGATAACAGCGCTGCTCCACCGGTTCGCGTTGTGACCCATCCCGACAGCGAGAGCGGGCGGGGGCTCGCCATCGTCGAGATGCTTTCCAGCCAATGGGGCTCCGACCCCATCGAGGGGGGCAAAGTGGTGTGGTTCGAGCTCGGCCTGGCCTGAGCATGAGGTTCGGACCCGTCTGCCACTGCGCCGTGTGACGGGTGTCACAGTGTGTGCGAGAGTGTTCGCAAACTGGGCATACGGTGCAGGGTGAGGAAGGTCCGAGATGATCAACGAGGAAGTCACGATCACCCGTGAGGAGCACAACGGCACCTCGGTAGTCGTTGTCCGGGGGGAGATCGACGTGGCATCCGCACCCGAGCTGCGCCGCCACCTCCACGAACTCTGCGACGGGAACGTCCCCTCGCTCGCAGTCGATCTCCGTTCGGTCACCTTTCTCGACTCCTCGGCTCTCGGCGTGCTCGTCGGTGCGTTGCGCCGCTGCCGGGAGAGCGACACCCAGTTCCGGCTCGTCATCGACTCGTCGCGATTGCTCAAGATCTTCGAGATCACCGGCCTCACATCGGTCTTCGAGATCACCGAAAGCCTCCCTTGACCTCGCCGAGCCAGATGCATGCGGAACGTCGGGAGCCCGAAGACGCTGAACTGGTCGAGCTGTCGATACCGGCGCTGCCAGAGATGCTTTCCCTCCCACGGCTGACCGCTGCGGCAGTGGCGGCCCGTGCCGGCTTCGACGTGGAGGAGGTCGAGGACATCCGGCTCGCAATCGAGGAATTGTGCCTCGCCGCGTTCGGAGGGCAAGGCGGAGGGAGGCTACACCTGCGCTTCGCGCTGCTCCCGAGAGCCGTGCATATCGATTGCACCTTCGATCCTGATGAACACGGCACGGGTCCGGACAACACGCGCAGCGAGATCGCAGCGAGTTTGAGCGAACAGCTTCTCGAGGCGCTGGTCGACGAGCACGGTGTCGAGGTCGAAGACGGTATTCGTCGGACCTGGTTCCGAAAGTCGCACGCGAGCGCGTCGACGGGATGAGCGAGGCGACCCGCGAGCCTCGCTTCGATCGGGAGAAATTCGTCCAATACGCGGCTACACGCGACCCGGTCCTGCGTGATGAGCTGATCACCGCCCATCTCGGTCTGGCCCAGCACCTGGCACGCCGCTTCGCCAACCGGGGCGAACCCCTCGACGACCTGGTCCAGGTGGCGTCGATCGGCATCGTGAAGTCAGTCGATCGCTTCGACCCCGGCCGGGGGGTGGAGTTCTCAACCTTCGCAGCCCGCACCATCCTCGGGGAGCTCAAGCGACACTTCCGCGACAAGGGCTGGGCGGTCCGAGCCCCCCGTCGGATCCAAGAGCTGTATCTCGAGATCGGGCAGGCGACGGGCGAGCTGGCCCAGAAGCTCGGTCGGCCACCCACCATGGACGAACTGGCCGAGGCCACCGGTGCCACGGTGGAAGCCGTCATCGAAGCGACGGAGGCAGGCTCGGGATACCGGACAGCGTCCCTCGATGCGCCGAGCCGAGACGAGCGGTCGGGGTCCGACACTCTCGGTGTGGAGGACCGCTCGTTCGAAGACGTCGACAACCGAGCGCTGCTCACGCCGGCCTTCGCCTCGCTGCCCGAGCGCGAGCAGGTCATCTTGCAACTCCGTTTCGTCTCGGGTCTGACCCAGTCGGAGATCGCCGCCCGGATCGGCGTCAGTCAGATGCACGTCAGCCGACTTCTCACCGCGAGCCTCCGCAAGCTCCGAGACGAGATCGAGCAGAACTCGTAGCGGTTTCATGGCCCTCGACCTGGGGTAGGGCCACCCCATGGCGCCACAGGACACATCTCCAGACCGGGCAACCCGCGACGCGGAAAGGCTCCAAACCAAGAGCGAGCATGCGGCGGACCGCCCGGCGACCGAGGAGGAGCAGGCCGCCGCCGACACCGCTCTCGACCCGCAGACCGAGGCCGAGCGGGCCTCGGTCGCCGAGCATGAGCGAGATATGGCTGAGCGCGGAACGCACCAGAAGGGCGAGGGTCGGATCGAGTAGCCGACCCTCGCGATCGTTGGAGGATGACATGCCACAGTCTTGGAGTCCGAAACGGGAGCGCCAGTATCGGCACATCAAGTCGGGATTGGTCGAGCACGGCCGCTCCGAGTCGTTAGCCGACGAGATCGCCGCCCGCACAGTCAACAAGGAGCGAGCTCGATCCGGGGAGTCGCAGCAGCGTTCCAAAGGTTCGACGCGCGACATCTCCTCGGGTCGCCGAGGTGGTCTGTGGTCCCACAAGGGCCCGGGTGGCCGGACCAAGGACCAGCTCTATGCCGAGGCGAAGCGGCGAGGGATCGAGGGCCGGTCCAAGATGTCCAAGGCGCAACTGGAACAGGCTCTTAATCGCTGAGCGCTGCGGCAAGTTCGAACGGTGGTCACCCTGGTCCACGGCACCACCACTTGAGCGCCCGACCGGCGGCGGCGGCGATGACCTGCTCAACTGCCGACTGGGCGCTCGTGGCTTGACGTCACGTCGACCTTGGCCCGGGCCCTCGGTACGAGAAGGCTTCCGGGTTCACCGGCTCGAGTTGCTCGCCCTTGGCAGGTTGTCGAAAGCGTTGACAAGGCCCGGTTTGAGCCGGGCGCCGGAGCACCACTACGCCCGGCGACGCGACGCCGTCGGGTTCCGTGGTACGGCTAGGCGCCATGATCACCGGTACCGAGGTCGAGGGTCGGCCGGGGTGGCTTGCCTGGGCGGCACTCGGCACCGTCTACCTCGTCTGGGGCACGACCTACCTGTCCATCCGCGTCGGCGTGCGCGAACTTCCGCCGCTGCTCTTCGCGGGCGTTCGATTCATCGTCGCCGGTGCGTTGCTTTATCCCTTCGCTCGTTGGCTGGCGTCACGCAGCGCGGACCCAGCGGAGGTCGGTCACCGGCCGGCTCCCAAGGCATGGTTGGCCGCATCGATCGTCGGCGTCCTTTTGCCCGCTGGGGGCAACGGCACGGTGACCTACGCGGAGACGCGCCTTCCATCGGGCCTCGCGGCCGTGCTGATCGCGACGGTTCCCCTCTGGGTGGTCGTCTTCGCTCGAATCCTGAGGGGCCAGCCCTTCACCCGCCGGACGGTGGGTGGCCTCGTCGTCGGACTCGGCGGGGTGGCGGCGCTGTCGGGAGGCCAGAGCTCGGGCCACATCGGCTACATGGTTCTGGCCCTCGCAGCGGCAGCCTCGTGGGCATTCGGATCGGTCCTCGGCCGCGACCTGGCGCTCCCCCGTCAGATCCTGCTGGCCACCTCGATGGAGATGCTGGTGGGCGGGTTCGTTCTCGTCGTCGTCGGAGCCGCCGCCGGAGAATGCTCGAAGGTGCACCTCGCCGCCGTGCCGGCGACCTCCTGGGCCGCCCTCGGGTACCTGATCGGACCGGGGTCGATCCTCGCATATAGCGCCTACGGCTACGCCCTAAGTCACCTGCGGGTCACCACGGTCGCCACCTACGCCTACGTGAACCCGGTGGTCGCCCTAGTCGCCGGCATCGTGCTCCTCGGCGAACACATGAGTTGGATCGAGATACTGGGAGCGGCGGTCGTCATCGGTTCGCTTCTCATCACGGCGCCAACCGGTCGGACCCGGAGCGGCTCGGCCGTCGCCCCTGACGATGCGTAGGGCAAGCGTGGGCTCGCGCTGCTCATCCTCGCGTCCAGAGCGCTTCGAGCGACGCCGAGCGCCGGACCCCCGAACGGCGCGACGCCGATCGACCTCCCTCGCGATCGCTATGCGACCCGAGCCCTCAGAGGATCGAGGTGCTGTGGTCCTGCCAGTACTTGTCCCTCAGCAACCGCTTGTAGAGCTTGCCCGTCGGAAGGCGCGGGAGCTCGTCTTCGAAGTCGACGCTACGCGGGCACTTGAAGTGCGCCAGGTGTTCCCGGCAGAACGCGATGAGTTCACGCTCGAGATCCAGACCTGCCTCGATCCCCTCCATTGGCTGCACGATGGCCTTCACCGTCTCACCGAGGTCCTCGTCGGGCACCCCGATCACCGCCGCGTCCATCACCTTTGGGTGGGTGATCAGAAGGTTCTCGGTCTCCTGGGGATAGATGTTCACGCCTCCCGAGATGATCATGTAGGTCTTGCGGTCGGTGAGGTAGAGGTAACCCTCCTCGTCCAGGTACCCGACGTCCCCCACAGTGCTGGTGTCGCCAGCGGCGTTGCGGGACTCTGCCGTCTTGGCCGGGTCGTTGAAGTACTCGAAGTTGGTGGCGCCCTTGAACCACACGGTGCCCGACACCCCGGGCGGGCACTGGTTGCCCTCCTCGTCGAGGATCAGGACCTCCGCCCCGAGCGCGCGACCCACCGTCCCCTTGTGGGCCATCCACTCCTCAGAGTCGACGAAGGTGAACCCGTTAGCCTCGGTAGCCGCGTAGTACTCGAGGATGATCGGACCGAACCACTCGATCATCTGCTGCTTCACCGGGATCGGGCACGGCGCTGCGGCATGCACGATGACCTCGAGCGACGACACGTCGGCGGCTTCGCGCACCTCCTTGGGCAGCTTGAGCAGCCTCGAGAACATGGTGGGCACCACCTGAGAGTGGGTCACTCGGTAACGGCCGACGAGCTCGAGGTACTGCGCGGCGTCGAAGTGCTCCATGATGACGGCCGTTGCCCCCAGGCGGATCGTGATCCCGACACTGGCCTGAGGGGCAGAGTGATACAGCGGCGCTGGGTTCAAGTAGACCATTCCCTCCCGAAAGCGCCACAGCAACCTAAGCCCTGCGCTGAGCTGGTTCTCAGCCGGGGTCATCTCGGGAAGCGGCCTGAAGATCCCCTTGGGTCGGCCGGTCGTCCCCGACGAGTAGAGCATCGGAAGGCCGAGCTGCTCGTCGGCGATCGGATCAGGGGAGTATCGCGCGATCGCGTCAGCCCAGGACTCGAATCCACCGTGGGTCTCGCCGTCGCCGATCATCAGCCAACGTTCGACGTTCGGGCAGAGTGCCGGCAACAGGTGGGCCACCTCTGCCTTGCCTGCGCTCGCGACAACGACGCGGGACTGGGAGTCGTTGACGATGTACGCGACCTCTTCTGGAGAGAGATAGGAGTTGATGCAGGTGTAGTAGACGCCCGTCCGCTCGCCGGCTCCCTCTGTCATCAGCATCGCCGGGTTGTTGTCCGAGAAGACGGCGATGTGGTCCCCCCGCTTGATGCCGGTGTCGCGCAGCAAGTGGGCCATGCGGTTCGCGGCCGCCTCGTACTCACCGAAGGTCACAACCTCGCCGCCGGTCGCCATGATGATGGCGGGCTTCTCGGGGTCGGTCCGGGCGGTTTCTGCGGCGTACATGGCGGATGGGTCTCCTCGATGGCGATCGTGCAGGGTGGTCCCCCGAAGCGAGGACCGCGCTCCGCCGGCCGGTCCGGGCGATCGGCCCTGCGATTCCAGGCATTTTGGCATACCGCGTTTCCATCCGCAGGTGTGTGCGACGGACCGGGCTCGGTCTGCGGATCCTCCGGCGGACCCGCTGGTCGACGTGGCGCGTGCTCCGGGGCGTCGGACCAATACCCTGCAGACATAGGCACTTCGGAGTAGGACTGTTCTGTGAACTTCGCTCGACCAGCACGTTGGGGTTGGGGAATCGAGGAGGCGCACACGCGATGACGCTCACCACCAGCGATTCGGGTCTGGATCTGAGCCAGACCGAAGAGCTGGTGGTCGTCCACGACCGATCGAGCGGCCTCGGGGCGGCGGTCGCCATCGACGACACGACGCTCGGGCCGGCCATCGGGGGAATCCGCTGGCGCCCGTACCCAGACGAAGAGACCGCGATCATCGAGGTCCGCCGCCTGGCCCGCGTCATGACGCTCAAGAGCGCCGTTGCGGGGATCCCGAGCGGCGGGGCCAAGTCGGTCATCTTCCGGCCGAATCCGCCCGGGGGGGAGGCGAGGGCGTCGCTCATCGAAGCCTTCGGTCGGGTCGTGCGGCGCCTCGACGGGCGCTACGTGCCCGGCCTCGACATGGGGACCACACTCGACGACCTCCGGATCCTCTCCACCCAAGCTCCCGACATCTGCGTGCTCGAGCCCTCGGATCAGACCTCGGTCGGTGTCTTCGCCGGGATCTCAGCGGCGGTCGAGATCCGCTGGGGGGACGGCCTTGCCGACAAGCGCATATTGATCCAGGGCGCCGGTCACGTGGGATCGGCACTCGCCACCCGCTTGGCACAAGCGGGTGGCGCGGTGACGGTTGCCGACGTCGACGAGGAGCGCGCACGAGCCGTCGCCGATAGCGTCGATGGCAAGGTGATCCCGGTCCGAGAGGTCGTCGGGCACCCCTGCGATGTGTTCGCCCCTTGCGCCGTCGGGCGGCTGGTCGATCACGAGACGGTGGGCGTTTTCAATTGCGAGGTGATCGCGGGTGCGGCCAATGACGTGCTGACGCACCGTGGGACCGCCAAGCTCCTCCAGGACCGGGGCGTCGACTACGTGCCGGACTTCCTCATCAACTCGGGCGGCGTGATCGCGATCCACGCCGCGAGGGCCGGTTGGGATCCGAGCCGGACTTCGGCCTCGATCGCGGAGATCGGGACTCGGGTCGGCCAGGTGCTCCTCGAGGCGCGCCGATCGGGTCGAACGCCCCTCGAGATCGCCGAGCAAATCGCGAGCGAACGCGTTGGGCGCAGGGTATCGGTGCCGGACTAACGGATGCAGACTGCTAACCGCACAACGACGCGTCCCGCGGACGCCGGGCTGCGCTCGGTCTCCCTCGCGGACAAGTATACGGCCACGACGGGACCCGTCTTCATCTCGGGCATCGAGGCGATCGTCCGCCTGACGCTCGACCAACGCCGACTCGATCGCGGGCGGGGACTCAACACGGCCGCGTTCGTAAGTGGCTACGAGGGCTCCCCCCTCGGGGGCCTTGACCTCGAGTTCCAGCGCAACGCGGCACTATTGAATGACGCGAACATCGTCTTCCGTCCGGGGGTCAACGAGGAGCTCGCAGCCACCGCAGTCGCCGGAACCCAACTCCTGGCCCAGCTCCCGGGGCGCCGCCACGATGGGGTCGCAGCGTTCTGGTTCGGGAAGAACCCCGGTCTCGATCGGGCGGCTGACGCCATCCGGCATGGCAACCTCTCGGGCACATCACCGCTCGGGGGCGCGGTTGCCTTCGTCGGCGACGATCCGACGTGCAAATCATCCACACTGCCCTCGTCCTGCGAACAGATGGTTCGGAGCCTGCTCGTTCCCTTGCTTACACCGACATCGGTGGCCGACGTGATCACTCTTGGGTTGCACGCCGTTGCCCTGTCGCGCTTCTCGGGAACTTGGGTCGCCATGAAGATCGTTGCGGACATCGCGGACGGCTCCGCGATTGTCGAGTTGGGGGATCCGTCCTCGTTCGTGCCTCCACCGGATCCCAGGCGTGAGATCCACCAACCTGTCCTCGTCGGCCCCCAGTCGCTCGACGCCGAGCACCGGTTGCACTCCTTCAGGCTGCCGCGGGTAGGTGAGTACGCACACCACGCAGCACTCAACGTGGTGGAGTTCGAGCCGCGACGACCACGCGTTGCGATCGTGGCGCCCGGGCTGCCCTTTGCCACCGTACGGCGAGCCCTCGAAGATCTTGGACTCGGCCCCGATGGGCTGGAGGAACTGGGAATCCGGCTCGTCCGGATCGGTCTCGCCTGGCCGAATGAACCACTCGCGCTACGCGACCTGGTTGCCGGAGTCGACCAGGTCCTCGTCGTCGAGGACAAGGTCCCCTTCGTCGAATCGCAGCTGAAAGAGGCGCTCTATCGCCAGCCACATCAGCCCGTGATCGTCGGGCACACCGACGAGGTCGGTCGACCGCTGCTTGCACCGTCGGGAGCGATCACGGCGGACATGGTGGCATCGGTCCTCGGCCGCCGCCTGGAGCTGCCGGAGCGATCCCGGGAACGGCTGAGGCGGTTGTCGGGGCGCGAGCGCCTCAGGCTGCACGTCACGACCGACGGGGAGGAGGAAACGCCACGGCGTTCCCCCTTCTTTTGTTCGGGGTGTCCGCACAACATCTCGACGCGGGCCGACGACGACCAGCTGGTCGGACTCGGAATCGGTTGCCACATCATGGTGGCGCTCCACAAGGAGGGCCGCGGACATCAGATCGGCATGACCCAGATGGGCGGAGAAGGGGCCCAATGGATCGGACTCCAGCCGTTCACCGACGACCCTCACTACTTCCAAAACCTGGGCGACGGGACCTTCTTCCACTCGGGTTCCTTGGCGGTGCGCGCCGCCGTCGCGGCCGACGCCAACCTCACCTACAAACTGCTCTACAACCACGCCGTCGCGATGACCGGCGGGCAAAGCCCGTCGGGGTCCATGGACGTCCGCGCCGTCGTCGATCTGCTCGCGGCCGAGGGGGTCCGCAAGGTGGTGATCACCACCGCCGATCCTGACTCCTACCGCCGCATCCGCCTGCATCCGATCGCCGATGTCCGCCACCGGGACGACCTCCCAGAGGTTCAGCGCGAGCTCGCTTCGGTGTCCGGGGTGAGCGTGCTCCTGCACGACGACTGGTGCGCGGCAGAAGAGCGCAGGTTGCGGCGCCGCGGCACGGTCGCCACGCCGGCCCGCCGGATCTGGATCAACGAGCGGGTGTGCGAGGGTTGCGGGGACTGTGTGACCAAGGCGACATGCATGTCGCTCGTGCCCATCGACACGGAGTACGGACGCAAGACGGCCGTCGATCAGCGTTCGTGCAACCTGGACTACTCCTGCGTGCAGGGGGACTGTCCCTCCTTCGTCGAGGTGCTCGCTCCGCCGCAACCGGCCGACACCCTGGACCCGCCCTTCGAGCCGGACGATCCGGCCGCCAGGGTGCCGCTTCCGGCGCTCATCCGGATGCCGGGAATCGGTGGCACCGGGGTCGTGACCGTCTCGCGCATCGTGCAGATGTCGGCCCACCTCGCCGGGTGTTTCGCGGCGGGGATCGAGCAGACCGGGCTGGCTCAGAAGGGTGGTCCGGTCGTCTCTGATGTGCGGATCTCCGCTGAGCCAATCGAGGGGGCGGTCGCCGCGTCCGGCCGGTCGGTGGATGTCCTCCTCGGGTTCGATCTCTACGGTGCGGCGGACCCACACAACCTCTCGCTCTGCGACAGGGACCGCACCGTGCCGGTCATCAACACCGCGCAGATACCGACCGTGCCGCTCGCCCAGAATCCTCTGAGCCGGTTCCCCCGCTCGGCCACGCTCGAGGCCCGCATTGCTCGGGAGGGCCGGCCCGACGAGGGGCTCTTCCTCGATGCGGACTGGATCGCCAACCGCCTCCATCTCGCGCCGAACATGGTGCTCCTCGGAGCCGCCTACCAGCACGGCTGCCTTCCGGTCCCGGCAGCGGCGATCGAAACGGCGATCAGGCTCAATGGCGTGGCAGCGGAGGACAATGTCCGGGCGTTTCGATGGGGGCGCGCGGCGGCGGCCGATCCAGGACTCGTCCACAGCGCGCTCGCACCTGCAGTCCGGGTGACACCCCCGCCAGAGACCCTCGAGGAACTGCTGAACGCGAGGGCGCGCGAGCTCGCCGACTACCAGAATGCGCGCTACGCCCGGGAGTTCCGTTCGGCGGTCGACGGCGTCGCGCGCCGCGAGCGCGAGCGGCTCGACGACCGCGCGCGAGTCGCCATGGCGTTTGCGAACGGCTTGTTCAAGCTGATGGCGTACAAGGACGAGTACGAGGTGGCGCGCCTCCATTTGGATTCGACCGAGCGCGCTCGCGTGATCGATGAGTTCGGGAAGCGGGCGCGCGTCCGTGTGCTCCTGCACCCACCCGTTCTCCGAGCACTCGGCCTTCGGCGCAAGATCCACCTGGGCCGCTCAGCGGTGTCTATCTTTCGCTTGCTCAGCGCGATGCGCCGGCTGCGGGGGTCGCCGATCGATCCCTTCGGGCACACGCGTGTGCGACGCCTGGAGCGTCGACTCCCCGGGGTGTATCGAGCCGGCGTCGATGCCGCTCTCGCGTACCTCGACCCCACCACGGTCGACCGGATCGTCGAGCTGGCCGAGCTTCCCGACCTGGTCCGCGGCTACGAATCGGTTAAGGAACGCAACGTCGAACGCTTCACGACGCGCCTCGAAGAGCTGCTGAGGGAGCTCGGAGCGGGACAGCCGATCTCCCCGAGTTGAGCTCCGACGGGCGCCGAGGGCCCGTCGTGAAGAGAATGGGCGCCGAACGAGGGAGGGCGCCATGACCACCGTCGGGGAGATCTCGGCCCGCTACATCCAGGAAATGGCCGCCGCCGACCCGGCGGCGGCCACCGCGTGGGGCGTGGCCGGCTTCGACGACCGCCTACCGGACCTGTCTCCATCCGGCCTCGAGGAGCGGGCGGAAATTCAGCGACGGGCGCTCGCCGCGCTCGCAACCGCCGAACGAGGGGATGATCGAGACAGGATCGCTGCCGACGTCATGGCCGAGCGGCTCGCCGTTGGCCTGGAGATGCACGACTCGGGCGACGACCTGCGTCCGCTCCGAGTCATCTTCAGCCCGCTCGACCAGGTGCGGCGGAGCTTCGATCTCATGTCTCTGGACGCCGAGTCGGACTGGCAGACCGTCGCCGCACGGATGCACGCCGTGCCGGCCGCCCTGGCGGGGCTGCGGGGAACCCTTGAAATGGGTATCGAGCAGGGCCAGCTGAGCGCGACACGCCAGGTGCTCGCCTGTGCGGCGCAGTGTGAAACCTGGGGCGGGCTCGGAGACCAGGAGGACTCCTACTTCGCGACGCTCGTCCGACGCTATCCCGGCGGCCCGAGCGAGGAGCCGCTCGGCAGCGGTGCGCGAGAGGCTTCGACGGCGTACCTCGAACTGGCGGCATGGCTGCGGAACGCGTATCTCGAGAGAGCCACGCCCAAGGATGCCGCCGGGCGCGAGCGGTACGCGCTGGCGGCTCGCTACTTCACGGGCGCAGAGCTCGATCTCGAGGACACCTACGCATTCGGCTGGGACGAGCTGTACCGGATCGAGCAGCGGATGTCGGAGGTCTGCGAGCGGATTCTCCCCGGCGCCCCGCTGGGCCAGGTCGTCGAGCACCTGGAAGCGGATCCGGCTCGAGTCCTAGACGGTGTCGATGCCTTCCGCCGATGGAACCAGGACCTCATCGATCGGACCGTCGCCGAACTCGACGGAAAGCACTTCGACATCCCGGCTCCGGTGCGGCGCTGCGAGGCAATGATCGCCCCGCCCGGTGGCGCGGCGGCGATGTACTACACGGGTCCGAGCGAGGACTTTTCGCGACCGGGTCGCACCTGGTATCCGACGCTCGGGAAGACGCGCTTCCCCCTCTGGCGGGAGGTCTCGATCTGCTACCACGAGGGCGTGCCCGGCCATCACCTCCAGGTGGCCCAGGTCCGCTACCTCTCCGAGGTGCTCACCAGGTTCCAGCGCCTCGCCGGGTTCACCTCGGGGCACGGCGAGGGCTGGGCGCTCTACGCCGAGCAGCTGATGGGCGAGCTCGGCTACCTGGACGATCCAGCGTACGAGCTCGGGATGCTCTCGGCCCAGGCCATGCGCGCGGTGCGGGTCATCGTCGACATCGGGATGCACCTTGAGTTCACGATCCCGAAGACCGAGCGCTACCACGGCGGGGAGCGCTGGACGCCCGAGCTCGCGCTGCCCTTCGTAATCGAGCGGTCGTGCTTCCCGGCTGACTTCATGGCCTCGGAGGTCGATCGCTACCTCGGCCTCCCGGGCCAGGCGATCTCCTATAAGGTCGGCGAGCGGGTCTGGCTCGAGTGCCGCGATGCGGCAAGGGGGCGCAGGGGGGCATCCTTCGATTTGAAGGACTTCCATCGCTTCGCGCTCGACCTCGGAGGGATGGGATTGGACCAGTTGCGAGCGGAGCTCGGCCGCTACTGACGTCGGCCCAAGGCTAGGGCGTTTCGTGCTGGATCGTCACCCAATCGCGGGCCTCGAGATAGGGACGGAACGTGTCTTGGATGGCCTGCAGGTCCGAGCGCCGCTTGGGCCGCTGCAGTTCGTAGAGGTGCGGGAAGGCGATCCAGCCGGTGACTAGGTGCCAGAGCGCGACCGCCCGCTCGCCCCTCGGTGGGTCGATCACGACCGGCCCGAACAGGGCCTGGTCGCCCTCGAACACGAGGGTGGGAACGCCCCAGCCACCGAGCTCGACCACGCGGTCGTGCTCCGCCCTCACCTCGTCGGTCGTCGTGGGGTCCTCGATCGCCTCTCCGACGAGCGCCGGGTCGAGACCCATCTGGGCGACGAGCTCCTCGGCCACCTCCCTCCGGTGGGGCTTCATCCCCTCGACGTGGAGCGCCGTGGCCGCCAGCCAGTACCAGCGGTCGAGCAACTCCGGGTCGATCCGACGGAGCCGGGCCCCGACCCGCATCATCGACCACCCGTAGGACCACGCTCGCTCCCAGGAGTGCTTCTTCCCCTCGACGTGGTTGATCTCCTCGAGACTGAAGAACCGCCAGCGCACATCGATGCCCAGCTGGTCACGCACCTCTCGCATCCAGATGGACGTCTGGTACGCATAGGGACACATCACGTCGAAGTGGAAGTCGACCGCCGTCGGCTCGCTCATGACGCCGCCATGAATTCGGCAATGACCCTCGCGAGTTCCTCACCCTTGTCTTCTTGGAGGAAGTGGCCGCCCCCGGCGATCGTCGTGTGGGGCTGACCCTCGGCGCCCGGCACCCGGCCGAGGAAGGCCCGCTCCCCGCCCTTGGTAATCGCATCGCTGTCGCTGAATGCGCACAGGAACGGGCGATGGAATGTCTCGAGCACCTCCCATGCGGCGACGTTCGCATCATGGGCAGGGTCCTCTGGCGAGGTGGGCACGAGCGCCGGGAACACGCGGGCACCGGCCCTGTAGGAATCGTCGGGGAACGGGGCGTCATAGGCCGCGATCTCCTCGGGGCTGAGCCGATTGACACAACCCCCCGAGACGATCCTTCCGACCGGGAAGTCGTCCGCCTCGCGGGCGAACTTCTGCCACGAGAGGAACGCGTCGGTCGGCCGGGCATCACCGGTCGGCAGACCGGTGTTCGAGACGACGACGCGCGCAAAGCGTTCAGGCTCGGCAGCGACGAGGCGGAGGCCGATGAGGCCGCCCCAGTCCTGACCAAAGAAGGTGATGTCGCGCAAGCCGAGGTTGGTGAAAAGCGCCTCGGACATCCAGTCGACATGGCGCTGGTACGTGTAGTCGTCCATCGAGGTCGGCTTGTCTGACCGCCCGAGACCCACCAGGTCCGGCGCCACGCACCGACAGCCCGCCTCGACCAGGACCGGGATCATCTTGCGGTAGAGATAGGACCACGAGGGCTCGCCATGCATGAGGAGGACGGTGGGTCCCCCTGCCCTCCCTTCATCGAGGTAGTGCACCCGGATCCCGTCCCCCAACTCCGCGTAGTGGGGTGAGAACGGGTAGCCGGGCAGCGAGGCAAATCGCTCCTCGGGCGTGCGCAGAACGTCCATTGCTCCTCCGGTGCCGGTCCTCGGTCGGCCCGTGGCCGCCCTCGACGCTCAGATTATGGTCAAGGCGGGGCCGACCGGCTCTGTCAACCGTAGTTGCCTTTTAGGAGGTGCGACGTGCCAGCCACGCCGAACGAGCCGGACTTCCAGGGACAGATCGGGCGGACCTACAAGGACTCCACCCCGTGGTGGCCCGATCCTCCGGCCGGCCTCGGCGGACCCAACGTCGTGCTGATCGTCCTCGACGACACCGGTTTTGCGCATTTCGGCTGCTACGGGTCGGAGCTCGCCACACCCAACATCGACCGCCTGGCGTCGAGCGGCCTGCGCTACACGGGCTTCCATACCACCGCGCTGTGCTCACCCTCGCGTGCGGCGCTGCTGACCGGCCGCAACCCCCACTCGGTGGGGATGCGCGGCGTGTCCAACTGGAACACCGGGTTCCCGCACATGCGCGGTGGGATCAGCCCCCGGGCGGCCACGATCGCGGAGCTCCTCCGCTCACACGGCTACGCCACCTACGCCGCCGGGAAGTGGCACCTCGCACCCATGGAGGAGTGCAGCTCGGCGGGCCCGCACACCAACTGGCCGCTACAGAAGGGCTTCGACCGCTTCTACGGTTTCCTCCAGGGTGAGACCGACCAGTTTCACCCGGAGCTCACGTCGGACAACGGCCACGTCGATCCCCCCGGCGGACCTGCGGACGGCTACCACGTCTCGGAGGACATCGTGGAGCGGGCCACCGGATGGATCGGCGATCTCCAATCGATCCGACCCGACCGGCCCTTCTTCTTGTACCTGGCCTTCGGCGCCACCCATGCGCCGCACCAGTCCCCCCTCGAGTACCGCGAACGCTGGCGGGGCCGCTTCGATGAGGGATACGAAGCCGTTGGCGAGCGGTGCTACAGGCGGCAACTCGAGATGGGGATCATCCCCGAAACGACCACGCTCGCCCCTCGGAATCCCGGCGTGCCGGCATGGGACGAGTTGACGGACAACCAGAGGGCATTCTCGGCGAGGCTCCAGGAGGCTTTTGCGGCCATGCTCGAGCATACCGACGCCCAGATCGGGAGCCTCGTGTCCTTCCTCGAGCGTCGCCGGCTCCTCGACAACACGGTGCTCATGGTCCTGTCGGACAATGGCGCGTCTCGGGAGGGCGGGCCCTACGGCGTCATGGACGAGTTCAGCTTTTTCAACGCGGAACGGGAGGACATCGATGAGATCGTCACCCACCGCTTGGACGACATCGGAGGCCCGCACTCCCACAGCAACTTCCCCTGGGGCTGGGCGCAGGCGGGAAACACCCCGCTGCGCTGGTACAAGCAGAACACCTACGGAGGCGGCGTGCGCGACCCCCTTGTCATCCATTGGCCCGAGGGCATCGCTGATCGCGGCGGGCTCCGCCGCCAGTTCTGCCACGTTGTGGACATCGCTCCGACGATCCTCGACATCACGGGGGCTACTGTCCCCGAGCAATTCAACGGCGTGCCACAGATCCGCGTCCACGGTGCCTCGATCAGGGCCACCTTCGCCGATGCCGCCGCCCCCGCACCGAGGGCTCTTCAATACTTCGAGCAGATGGGGCACCGTGGAATCTGGTCCGACGGATGGAAGGCGACGACGTACCACGAGGCGGGTCGGGATTTCGACGATGCGGAGTGGGGTCTGTTTCACATCGACGAGGACTTCTCGGAGTGCCGGGATCTCGCATCGGAGCACCCTGAGAAGCTGCGTGCGCTCATCGACGCATGGTGGAGCGAGGCCGGCCAATACGGCGTCCTTCCCCTTGATGACCGGTCGTTCGAACTCTTCGGGGCACCCCCTCGACCCGGGACCGTCCATGCCCGGAGCGAGTATGTGTACTTCCCGCCCGTCACCCATATCCCCGCAGACGCGGCACCCCCGCTCGGAGCGCGCGACTGGGAGGTGATCGCCGACATCGAGGCCTCCGAGGAGCTCGAGGGCGTCCTCTACGCCCGGGGTGGGCACAACGTCGGCCATAGCTTCTTCGTGAAGGACCGGACTCTGCACTTCGACTACAACGCGCTCGGGACGCACTTCCGGGCCAGCACACCGCTCGAGCTTCCCCCCGGGCGCCACGAACTCGCCGTCCGCTTCCGCCGCGAGGACCGCACGGGACGTCTGACGCTCGCCGTCGACGGGGCCGAGCTCACCACCATCGAGATACCGAAGATCGTGCGGATGCTCGGGTCCACCGGTCTCGACGTCGGACGGGACGGGCTCTCGCCGGTCGTCGAGGACTACGAAGGTCCCTTCCCCTTCACCGGCACCATCGACCGAATCACCTTCCGGATCCGAAGCCGAGCCGATGCCGCAGATATCGCAGCCCAGGCGCGGGCCGAGCTCGCGAAGGAGTAGCGGGGTGGTCCGCGACGGGTCCGAGGGGATGGAGGTCCGGATCCGCCGTCTTTGCCTCACCTTGCCGGAAGTGACCGAACGGCTGAGCCACGGCTCCCCCGCCTTCTTCGCCCCGAGGCAGTTCCTCCACCTCTGGATGGACGGTCACCACGAGGACCGGTTCGCGCACCTCTGGTGCGCAGCTCCGCCAGGGGCCCAAGACGGCCTGGTGACAGCCGATCCCAAGCGGTTCTTCTGTCCCCCCTACGTAGTGTGGTGCGCCGGGAATCGATAGAAGGCGCTGTTGGATTCGACGGTTGCAAATCTGGCGCCGTAGTGCTCGAGCCAACGCGACTTCGAGAGTCCTTCCGGATAGAAGGCTCCGGACCAGTCGTCGTATTGCCAGCCTGAGGTCCCGATCTTGCAAAGCACCGATCCCGGTCTACCCGATTCTGCGCCAAGTGTTCACCGGTGCCCGATTGGTTCCATTCGGTGCGTCTCGTCAGAGCAAGTCACGCGAGCGGCACGCTGCCGTCGCAAAAAAACCGTCGCCGACCTGCGGTTCGCGCCCTTCGCCGCAAGGTAACGGGCGGCCGGCTCAGAGACGATGGAGCCGTCACCTCCCCCTCGGACGGTGGGCCACCGGGACCTAAGGGACAATCCTCGATCTAGATTCGCGGCGGCGGTCCGGTCGGATCGCGACAGGAGGCTAGGTCCACGACCATGACCGCAACATTCAGCGCCCACCCGGAGCTCGCACGCAAGATGTGGCGCACGCTCGAGCCGTATCACGGCATCGTCTACTTCACGCCGCACGCCGCGTCGGAGTACGAGAAGCTCGGCATCCACGGTCGCGATGGCTACTTCGCGTCGCGTGCCGCCGCCCTCGGCGCGGCGAGTGCCGAGCTCGTCATCTCGACCTTCTACAACTTTCATCCTTCCCTCGTGCATCACGCGATCCCAGCCGTGTGGAAGACATCCTCCCCCGAGGCGATCCTCGGCGCCCGCCTCCGTGCCGCAGATGCTGCACTTCGCGACTGCATCGGCGATGGGGTGGCCAGCGATGAGATGGGCGCGGCCGCCGAGCTCGCTGAGCGAGCGGCACGACGGGCCGCCGTCATCGGGAGGCCGCTCTTTGCCGCCCATGCTTCACTGCCGTGGCCGACGGAGCCGCACCTCGTGCTCTGGCACGCGATCACGTTGCTCCGTGAGTTCCGGGGTGACGGACACATCGCGGCCCTTGTCGCGTCCGGCCTGGACGGCTGTGAGGCCCTGGTCACCCACGGCAGCGTCGAGGACAACGGGGTCTCCGAGGAGGTCCTGCAGCGTTCGAGGGCGTGGCCCGACGGCGAGTGGCAGGCGGCGAAGGATCGACTCACCGCTCGCGGCCTCTACGAGGCCGGAGGTCTCAGTCCGGCCGGCGTGGAGCTGCGCGCCACCATCGAGGAGACGACCGACCGGGCCGCAATCGACCCATGGAACGCGCTCAGGGACGAAGAGGCCGAGCGGCTTCGGTCGTTGGTCCGCCCATGGTCCCGGGCGATCGTGGCCAGCGGCACGTTCGGGCTCCGCTGAACCTGCACTGTGAGCACCGCTTCGAGCCCGACCCCCGGTACCGCGCCCGGTCGGTGCAGGGCCACATGAGCGTCGAACGCGGCATTCTCCGTCCACCCTCCGCCGCGCCCGAGTTTGGCGAGGATGTCATGACACTCAGCGTCGGAGAGGCCTGGCGGGCCGAACAGATCCTGAGTGGCGTCCTCCGCAGCCCGGTGGAGGATCTCCTGGACCACGAGGAGTGGGTCGTCGTGCTGGAGGGATCTGCGGAGCTGGAAATCGAGGGCGAGCTCGAGGTGCTCAGGCGCGGAGACTGGATCAAGCTCGATCCAGGCGTCCGCCACCGGGTCCTGTCGACGACTCGAGGCACGAGTTGGCTGGCCTTTCACCTCGGCCCCGAAGGCCCCAAGACGAACCAAAACGGCCCGACAGAATCATGAGAATGCTGGCCAACCGATGAACCCGAATCTTCTCCTCACCAACACACATCCGGCCCTCCGCCGTTGCTGGCACCCGGTGGCACGAAGCACCGAGGTCCGTTCGACCGAACCCCTCCGGGCGACGCTGCTCGGCGTCCCCCTCGTGCTCTTCCGCAGCGGCGGGAGGGTTGCTTGCTTTGTCGACCGATGTCCGCATCGGCACGCGCCGCTCTCGCTCGGCACCTGCGACGGTGGCATGCTGCAGTGCGCCTATCACGGTTGGCGATTCGACGGCACTGGCCGTTGCGTTGCGCTCCCGGCCCTCGGCGAGGGCGCCGCCATCCCCAGCCAGGCAAGGCTCCTCCCTGTTGGTGCCGTCGAGGAACGCAGCGGCATGGTCTTCGTTGCACCCGAGACGCCCGTTGCTCCGCTCGGGAAAATCCTCGAGAGCGAGGACCCCGAATTCGAGGCCGGCGAGCTCCCCCCGATCCGGGCCCGCGCATCGGCCGGCCTGCTCGCCGACAACTTCTTGGATATGGCGCACTTCCCGTTTGTCCACCGGGGGACCTTCGGTGCCGACGAGTCCGCAGAGGTCGAGCCTTACGAGGTGACTCGGCAAGGATGGTCGTTCATCGCCCGGCGCGAGCACGCCTTTGCCAACCGTGAGGACCCGGGCGTCGCGCAGGGGATCCGCCCGCTCGTGCAGTCGCGGCGCCTCACCTACCGCCTCGACGCGCCGTTCCATCTTCAGCTCCGCATCGACTTCGTCGAGGCGGGCGGAACGAACGTGATCGGCTTCTTCCTCCAACCAGAGACCGATGAGAGCTGTCGCGTCTACACGACGCTCTGGCGCAACGACCTCGGTGGCGACGCTGATGCGATGGCGGTGGCAATCAAGTTCGAAGTCGAGGTGCTCGAAGAGGACCTGCGCGTTCAAGAGGCCTATGACCAACTCTCTCTGCCGCTCGACCCGCGGGCCGAGGTGCACACGCGAGCCGATCGGAGCACGCTCGAACTGCGCCGGCTCCTGGGCGACCTGGTCGAGGCCGTGATCGAGAGCTAGTCGTGCCCCACGAGGGCGAGCGGGCTCGTAAGGAAGAGCGCGAGCAGTTCGGCCACGTCGCGATACACGTGCAACGCACCGGCGTCGGCGAGCTCCGACCGGCTGAACCCGCCCGACTCGAGCCCGACGCATGCGATCCCCGCGGCCCGGGCCGCATGCACGTCCCACACCGAGTCCCCCACCGCGACCGATCGCCGTGCTTCGAGGCGCCCGGCCTCCAGCGCACCCAGGAAGACCTCCGGGGCCGGCTTGGCGTGCTCGACGTCGTCGGCCGTCGTCTGGGCGTCGATCACGTCGTCGGCGTCGATCACCCGCCGAGCCACCTCGAGCTCGTCGGCGGGCGACGATGAGGCCAGCACCACCACAAGCCCGCGGTTGTGGGCCGCCCTCAAGAGATCTCCCGCCGAAGGAAAGGCTCGGATCTCGTCGAAGAGCCCCCGATACTCCTCCTTTCGAACCTGTCGGGTCTCGGGGTCGTCCTCACCCAAGAGCTCTGTGAGGAGCCTCTCCCCGCCCGTTCCGATCAGTCGGTGGATCGCGTGCATGGGTGCCCAGTGGCCCGTCGAGACGAGGGCACGCCGCCACGCGACCGTGTGCAGATAGTTGGTGTCCACCAGAGTGCCGTCGACATCGAAGAGCACCCCGGTACGGCCGCCCGCCATCCCGGATCCCGTCACCCGTTCCTCCACACCGGGTTGCTGCCCCGGCGTACGAAGCGTCGTTTCACCCAACGAGTCGATCGACGAGGCGCCCCGAGCACGCAGCGCCACCAGGTGCGAAGGCTCCCGCTGATCTACGGACCAGGTGGCCGGGGCGCCCGCGCGGGCCGGGGAGGTCGGTCCCGTGCCGGCGGCAATCAGCGCTTGGGCGGGGCGTTCGACACGGGCGAAAGTTCGGCCCAAACCACCTTCCCGTCGTCGACCCGGCGCACGCCCCAGGTCGCCGCCACTGCCTCGACCATGACGAGGCCCCTCCCCCCGAGGCTGTCGGGGGGTGCGTGCACAGCCCTCGGCATGGTGTCGGATTCATCGGCGACCTCGATTGAGAGCAGCGACTCCTCGTTCAACCCGAGGCGCACCGTGAAGGGGGTCCTCGCGTGCGCATACGCGTTGGCCGCAAGTTCGCCCACCACCGTTTCGACCCCGGACGGGTCGAGGCCCCACGAGACCGCGATCCCGACGGCGAACCGCCGAGCGGCGCGCACCTCGGCGGCCCCCGGCTCGAAGCGTCGGCTCGCCGCCATCGGTCCCCCGCTCGATGTTCCTCGGGCGCCAGTCATCTCGATGGGTTGGAGGACACCGCCGGACCTTTTCCTCTCGGACGCAGGGCCGACCGGGCCCCTCCTTACTGTGCCTCACGCGCGAGCCCATAGAACAACTGCAAGTAGTCCGCCAGCCTGGCCACCGCGCTGACGGACACGACCGCCGTCGTGAACGACGGAGCGACCACCCGTGCGGCCACGAGGGCGGTGGCCACCCACTGCCCGAGGCAGAAGGGACAGGTGAGGAGCTCTCCGATGGCGTGGCGGGGCCCGGCGCCCACGACCTTCTCGTTGACCTCGCCGTCGCCCGCCGGCTCTTCGAATCGCGTAAAGGGCGATCGCACGATGCTCGTGATCGTGTCCTTCGTGAGGAGCCGGGCCAGGTGCTGGGTTGCGAGGCCGTAGGTGACTAGCTCGAGCGGCCGGAGCTCACTGACCTGCAGTTTTCTTCGCCGGAGTGCCCAGATGACCACGCCGGTCAACGCGCTGTACCCGCCCAGGAGCGCGCCGTACCCGGCCATCCGGCCCGGATCCCGAGGGCCGGCCCGGTCCGGCGCCGCCGAGCCGTCTTTGCGCTCCGCGGATCCCGGCGCGGGCGCGCCCACGCGCATCGTCTTACCGATTCTCACGATCTCACCTCCCAGGAAGCTCTTCGCATACCCAGGGAACCGACAGCGCACGCCCAACCGGACCGACCCGCGGCCGGCCCTCTCAGGTGACGAGCACATCCGTGTCAGGCCACCGCGCGAACCTCGGCCCAGACGACCTTCCCCCCATACACCGGCCGCGCACCCCAGGCGGACGCGAGCGCATCGACCATCATGAGCCCGCGTCCACCCGCGTCGGTCACCGCGACTCTGGCCTCATCGGCGGGGAGGGCCCGCGACTCGTCGAAGACCTCGACCCCGCAGCCTCCGGCCGCACAGCGTAACGCCACCGTGAACGGTGTCTGCGCGTGCTTATAGGCGTTCGCCGCCAGCTCGCCGACAACGATCTCGACGTCCGCGGCCTCGATGCCCTGGCGTGCGAGCACGCCTCGAGTGAAGGACCGGGCGGAACGCACGGAAATCGCCCGAGGCGAGAATCTTCGACACGCCGTCACCGCGCTCGAGATGAGGGAATCGGTCTCGCTCATGGTTTGTGGTCCGTGCGCAAAACGACGGGGGCTCGGGCCGGTGATCTGGTACTGCGACATATCGGCACCGGCCTCCGAGGACCGCTCGCCGACGATGTGCCGCTCCGGCGGAGCGGCACATCCCTCACCTGCACCCCGCCGGCTCGCCGAGGGGTGCTTCCGAGGGTCCTCGGTCGGGTTGATTCCCGCCGCCACTCAGCCTCCTCGGGATGTAGTTGCAATGACGCGATACCCCTCGGCGCAACCGCACAACCACCGGGGAGCATGGAGTCGCCCCCCATCGGCCTTTTCCCCACCCACGCTGCGACGTTCTGACGCGCGCATCCAAGGCCCTCGGTTGCGTCGATTTCACGCGCACCTGCCGAGGGCCAGGCCGGCCCGCCGACGCCGCGCGAAGCGATGTGCCAGCGACCTCCTCTCAGGCGGCGGAGTGACGGAGGTCGCCTCCGGAGGGGCGACGGCGCAGTGGAGTCGGTGTTCTGGGCCCTGGCCGACGCGAGTCGCCGCCAGCTGTTGGACAGGTTGAATCAGGCCAACGGCCAACGACTTGCGGAGCTCTGCGAGGGATTGCCGATGACTCGCCAGGCCGTGGCCAAGCACCTCGCCGTCCTCGAACGGGCGGGATGGTCACGAGCGTGCGGATCGGTCGGGCCAAGTTGCACTACCTGAACCCGGTCCCGATCAACGACATCGCCGAGCGCTGGATCAGCCGCTACGAGCGGGGCCGCCTCCAGGCCCTGTCGGACCTGAAGAGAGCATTGGAGGAACCCCCGATGGACAAGCCTGCCTTCGTGTACGTCAGCAGATGGCCCACCTCGTGACGGAGCCGATCTCGAAGGTCAGGTTCGAGATCGAGGACCATGGCTCGATGGTCGAGCTCATTGTGGTCCACGACGGGTTCAGCGGAGAGACCGAGATGTACAAGGGAATCTCCGGTGGCTGGCAGGCCATCATCGCCAAGCTCAAGACGTTGCTCGAGACCGGGGTCGCCCCCGACTGGCAGGGCGAGCGCCCGGCGGCGCAGCGGAACCGGAGCTAAGCGAGCCCGGGCTCCCGGCCCTCCCAGGGCTAGCGCCGCTGGTCCTCGCCGAGCGGCTTACACTGGACGTCCGCCTTGGTCGCGACGAGATAGCCGACCAGCGCGACGATGGCCACGCCGAAGCCGAAGGCCACCCAACCGTCGCCCCAGCCGTGCCCGCTCGCTTGGGCCGGCTTGCCGAGGCCGTCGGCGACCGACGCCCCGAGGGGGCGCGTGAGGACGTAGGCCATCCAGAACGTCGCGACGCCGTTCCAGCGCAGGAACCGGAAACCGACCGCTGGGAGCACGATCAGGCCGGCGAAGAGGGCCGCCGAGGGCAGATATCCGAGGTTGAACGTCACCGCGGTGAGGTCGCCAAGGGCGGTGCCCATGGCGAAGGTCGAGCAGACCGCCGCCCAGTAGAAGACCTCCCGGCGCGGCGAGTCGATGCTGTGGATCGACAGGGTTCGCTCGGTGACCTGCCAGACGACGAACACCGCCGCGAGGATCACGGCGTAGAGCGCCGTCGACTCCGTGTGGGGCACCCCCAGCCCCACGTACAGGACGTCGGCGGCCATCGTCCCGAACACGCCGACCATCATCACCGCGAGCCAGTAGCTCCAGGCCCGGTAACGGCCCTGCGCGAACTGCAGGCCGAGCGCGACGACGAATGCCACGAACCCGAGCACGACGGCGAGTGCCGGCGCCATGGTGTGCACCATGAAGTCGGAGGTGGCCTCCCCCATCGCCGTGGAGAGGGCCTTGATCACCCAGAACATGACGGTGACCTCCGGGACGCGCCGCGCCCCGTGTCGGAGGAATCACGAGGCGCCCTGGCGGGCGTGGGCGGGCACCCCTAGCGATCCGGGCGTGCCGGGGCGGGGGTTCGGCCCGAGAGCACCTCGACGAGAAGCTCGGCGTCGGCGTTGCCGCCGGTCTGAATCACCGCGACCCGCTTGGCGCGCACCTGGTCCCGCTCGGAGAGCAGGCCGGCCGTCGCCAGCGCGCCGGCCGGCTCCGAAAGATTGTGGGTCGTCGTGTAGAGGACACGCATCGCCTCGGCGATCTCGTCCTCGGACACCGTGATGACCCGCGCCGCGCCGGCACAGATTGCCTCGATCGCCTCGGGCTCGGGCACCCGGCAGGCGACCCCGTCCGCGAAGGTCGCGGCGCTCTCGGTGGTCACCACGTGCCCCGCCTCGAAGGAGAGGGCCGTGGCCGGGGCCTGGGCGGCCACCACGCCGACAACCTCGGTTTGAAAGCCAAGTAGGTCCCGGACCCCCATGACCGCACAGATCCCCGAGCCCATCCCGATGGGGACGTACAGCGTGTCGAGCTCGCCGGCGGCTGCGAACAACTCGCTGGCATAGGTCGCGACACCGAGCACAAGGTCCGGATGGTACGAGGGCACAATCTCGAGGCCGCGCTCCTCGCCGAGCCGGCTCGCGTGCTCACGCGCCGCCTGATAGTCGTGCCCGTGCACCACGAGCTCGGCCCCGAACGCACCCATGAGCTCGTTCTTGTCCGGGCTGTTGCCGTAGGGCACCACGATCGTGACGCCGATGCCCACCGAGCTCCCGGCGAAGGCGAGGCTCTGCCCGTGGTTCCCCCGCGTCGCTGACACGATGCCGTTGACCTTCGGTCGCTGCTCCCTAAGGCGGGCCGCATACACGAGACCGCCGCGCACCTTGAAGGATCCCACCGGGGTGTCGTTCTCGTGCTTAACCCAGACCTCCGCGCCGACCCTGGCTGCGAGCAGGGGCCAGACGTACTGGGGCGTCGGGGTGACCCACCGACCGACGATCCCCTTCGCCCACTCCAGCTCCTCGACGCTGAATCGCACGGACCCGAGTCCTGCTCAGGGGACCGGCCTGACCGATGCCACGAACGCCTTGGCGGCCGCCGCGGTCCGTGTCGCCACGACGACCTGATACCCGGTCGATCCCTTCGTGAGGAACATCACCCCGAGCGTGTAGCCGCTTGTCGCGGCGTGCGTCTCGGTCTTGGCGGTTCCAGCAACCGTCCCGAACGCCTTGAAGCCCTTCGCACCGTTCACGTCCACGGTGAGCGGATGGGTGATCTGCGTGCGCACGCCGCTGATCGCCGCGCTCGCCTTGGTGGCCGAGGTGAATTTGACCGCCACGACCTCGTAGGTGGGGACCGTCGGACCCGAGGAGCTCGCGCTGAACAGGTGCTTGTCCTTGGTGACCGCGTAGCCGTATCCGGCGGTCGCACCGTGGACGGCCGTCAGCTGCCCGCTGAGATCCCCCGATTTGGTGGGCTTCGAGGGAAAGGCGGCGGTGAAACGACCCCAGCTCGGCCCGTAGACGGTGGCGGCCGCGGTGACGGTCGGTGCTCCGAAGGCCACGACGGCCCCGATGAGCGCCACCAGGGCGGCCCGAACTGGAATTCCTTGCATCTCGCGTGCCACCTTCTCTCGCCCGGCCACAGACAGGGGGACCCGGACCCTCCTCATGGACCTTACCGTCGGGCGGGGAGGTCGCCGGTGGCGTCGCGCTGACGGTGTAAAAGCCGACCGACGCAAGTTCCTGTTCGTCCTCCTACGCGGCGGCTGTAACGGCGTCGTCGACCACCTCCTCGTCGTTCTGTTCGTTGGGCGGTTCGATCAACTCGCGTCGCAGGTTCTGCAGTTGGCGGACGACCGACGGTGTCATCTCGACGCCACGCCATCCGCGCGAGGCACGCTCGAGCACGGCCCACAGGAGCGAGAGACAGCTCTGCTCACCGGGGAGCCGGCCGATGACCTTGACGCGCCGCTGAGTCTCGCCAAAGGTGCGCTCGATGAAGTTCGAGTGCCCGGCGCTTCCAATGCTCGGTCGGGAACCCCAGGTACGTGATCAGGTGCTCGAAGCCGTCTTCGAGACACCCGACCGCTGCGGGGAACAGCGGGCGCCACTTGGTGGCGAAACGCTCGGCCCGCTTGGGGGCCTCCCCCTGCGCGGCGGTGCCCGGGGCGGCCTCGATGCCCTCCAAGATGGCCCAGTAGTCGGCCTTGACCTCGGCTTGGGCGTGCTTGGGCACCCGGGCGAGCAAATTCCTGGCTCGATGGATGGTGCAGCGCTGTTGGAGACTCTGGCCGAGTTCGATCTCGCAGGCTGACGGGATGCCTGGTGCCCCATCGGCGACGACGAGCAGCCGATGGCGCAGCCCTCGGGACTTCATGTCGGCGAGGAACCCGGCCCAGGCGTCGGTGGACTCAGAAGCACCCGG
>DAHUYG010000028.1 GCA_027315315.1 Acidimicrobiaceae bacterium
GAAGATTGGCGAGAGCGTCGTCGGCCGTGCGTCCCTGGCTGGTCACCTCAACCTCCAGAGCGCGGGCGACGTACCACCCATCTTCGTGCGTGACTGCGGCCGTGAACTGCACAATCGCCATATTACGACGTCGAGGTTCGCGCTCTGGCAGAGAACACATCTCGAAGTCGCTGGTCAGCGAAGTGGCGCCCCCGGCAGGATTCGAACCTGCGTAGAACGGATTAGAAGTCCGTCGCCTGATCCACTCGGCCACGGGGGCCCGGCTCGATTCTCGCTCAGCATTGCGCCACTGCGATGCACCACCGTCGTGGCCAGCCATTCTCGGGCGTATGCCACACTGGGCGTCTCGGTGGGCGTAGCTCAGGTGGTTAGAGCGCCAGGTTGTGGCCCTGGAGGTCGGGGGTTCAAGTCCCCTCGCTCACCCTCGATCGGCCTCCCGGCCAGGGGAGCCGGCCGCGCCGGCTCATAGGGTGATGAGGGTGGGCGGCGGCGTGTACCCCAAGATCATTGTGATCGGAGCCGGTTTCGCAGGGATCGGAGCCGGCGCGCGCCTGCTCGAGGCGGGCAAGCGCGACTTTGTGATCCTCGAACGCGCCGGGGAGCTCGGCGGGACGTGGCGAGACAACCGCTACCCGGGATGCCGCTGCGACGTCCCCTCGAACCTCTACTCCTACTCCTTCGCGCCGAACGCGAGGTGGCAGCAGACCTACGCCGCCCGGGAGGACATCTGGGACTACATCGGCTCGGTGGCCGATGCGTTCGGCGTCGCCCCGCACATCCGGTTCGGTCACGACGTGGTCGAGGCACGCTGGGACGATGCCGGTCATTGGCGGCTCACGACGAGCCAGGGCGAGTACCGGTGCCGCTTCTTGATCGGGGCGACCGGATCGCTGGCCGAACCGTCGATGCCGTCGATCCCCGGAGCCGACCGGTTCGCGGGCATCGCCATGCACTCTGCACGGTGGGACCCGTCTTCGGAACTCGACGGGCTGCGGGTGGCGGTCATCGGCACGGGCGCGTCGGCGGTCCAAATCGTCCCGGCCCTGCAGCCACAGGTCGCGCAGCTGGCGGTCTTCCAACGCACGCCGGGGTGGGTGCTTCCCCATCGGCTTCGGCGGGTCCCCAGATGGAAGCGCCGGCTCTACCAGATGGTCCCCGGCGTGCAGCGACTCGTCCGCGCCGCGACCTATTGGCAGCGCGAGCTCGTCGTCGTCTCCGCCTTCACCAAGTACGACGGTCTGCGCGCCTTGCTGGAGCGCCGGGTGCGCAGGCACCTGGCCCGCCAGGTGCCTGACCCCGAGCTGCGGGCCAGGCTCACCCCCGACTACGAGATCGGCTGCAAGCGGGTCCTGCCGTCGAACGACTTCTACCCGGCGCTCTGCCGGGACAACGTCGAGCTCGTCACCGCGAGGATCGCCCGGATCGAGCCCGAAGGGATCCTCACCGACGACGGCGAGCTCCGTCGCTTCGACGCGATCGTCTTCGCCACCGGCTTTCGGGTCAGCGACAACCCGATGGGCGCCCGCATCTTGGGGCGTGACTCCCACGTGCTCGCCGAGGCCCTCGCAGGCGACCTCCCGTGCTATCTCGGCACGACGTTCCCCCACTTCCCCAACTTCTTCCTTTTGAGCGGCCCCAACACCGGCACCGGCCACACCTCGCAGCTCTTCATGATCGAGTGCCAGCTCAACTACGTGCTCGACGCCCTGGAGCAGCTCGACGAGCCGACGACTGTGGCCGAGGTGCTCCCGAGCGTGGCCGGCGCCCACGCCGAAGACGTCCAGCGCCGGCTGCGCACGACGGTGTGGACCTCGGGCTGCGCCAGCTGGTACCAGAACGACCGGGGTCGCAACGTCGCCATGTGGCCCGACTACACCACCGTCTTCCGTCGCCACACCCGGCGCTTCGACGCGAGCGACTATGTGATCGGACGTGTCCCGGGCGCGACGGCGACGAGCGCCCTCGACGCTGCGGGCGAGCACAGGCGCCCCGCGACCCCGCCGGCGGAGCATCGCTGACCGCAGCGCTGCGTCGAGGGCGCAGGGAGGGGACCCGACAAGCCATTCGCGGCGGCGTTGCCGAGAAGCCCGCGCACGGCTGGAGCGACGTCATCGTGCCTGCGTTCGGCGGAGCGCTCCGGGACGGTGGGGCCGGCGAAGCTGCCAGCACGGTGGAGGGGATCTCGTGGTCGAGCTCGCGCACGGCCCCGGGCGGAGGACCCACGAGCTGGCGATCGAGGCCCGGCGGCGGGCCCAACCGGCAGGTCGGCCGCGACACCCTTCCGGCGGGCGACGCGATGCGACTCGATCGCCTGCGCCGTTCCGCTCACCCGTCGAGCGGCGCGAGCGCATAGACGATCGTGACCTGCGCGCTCGCCTGCTCGACCCCGCCCTCGAGCGGGGGTGTCGCCGGGCCGGCCGCCCCGAGCACCCCCCGGCTGGTGCCATAGGCCAGCGGCTCGGTCGCGGCCGCCGAGTCGTCGGTGACCGAGCACACCCCGGCGAGGCGTTCGCCTGCGGCGCGAGCCATGGCGGACGCATGGCTGACCGCCTGGCGGACGGAGTCGCGGCGGGCCTTGTCCTCGAGGGCACGAGGGTCCGAGCGCACGAAGCTGAGCCCGTCGATGCTGATGGCGTCCCCGCCGGCGCCGCTAGCGGCGTCGACGACCGACCCGGCCAGTGCGAGCTTCCCGACGGTGACAGAGATGTCGTTGCTCACGCCGTAGCCGGTCACGACGCTCTGGCCGTGCACATCGGCGAGGTTCGGGCTGACCGAGAGCCCGGTCGTCTGGAGGTCCCTGGCCGGGACCCCGGCCGACTCGATCGCCTGCACCACCGCCGCGCTCGTCGTGCTGTCCTCGACGAGGGCGGATCGGGCGCTGCCCGCCGACACGTCCACCTGGGCCTGGAAGTCGAGCTGGTTGGGACTCCCCGACGCCTGGCCCGAGCCGTCGACGGTGAGGTGCGACCCCGAGCCCCCACACGATGCACTCGGAGGGGAGGCCGACCCAGGGTCCGTCGAGAGGGCGAGCCCGAGGGCGGCCGCCCCGAGGGCGAGGGCCAGCGCAACGACCGCGTGGCCGGGCCCGAATCGCGGCCTCGTCGCCGCCGGGATCCGTTCAGCCACCCTGGCCCCCTCGGGGCCCGCCCACGACGAGGGTGAGGGACCAGTCACGCGCCGGACCCCCGCACGCGCTGTGGTCACGACATGCCGGCTCTGCGAGGGCGCTGACCTCGTAGGAACCCGGCGCGAGCGCCCGGATCAGCGCGGTCGCCCGGCCCGAGCGGCGATGGACTCCGAGCGTCACCGGCCGGCCGGCCCCGGTCTCGGGCACCACGTCGACGCTCGACCACGCGAGTGCACCCGCCGGCAACGACACCAACACGGATCGTCCGTTGCCCACCGCCAGCGACCTCGAGCGGCCACCGGTGGCGAGGGACCCGTAGGCCGGGGGCCCGAGTGCGGTACCCGCGGTCCCCTGGCCTTGGGCGGCGGCCGGCGCGTCGAGGGGCGAGCCCTCGCATCGAAACGGACCGGAACCGACCGCGACCTCGACGCACGACGGTCCCGAGGCGAAGGACGCGGCGCTCCTCGGCACCGCCGGCTGGCCGCCCGCCCCGGCGAGCAGGGCGCCGAGCGAGACCCCGGCCGCGACGAGCGCCGCCACAGCGGTCTCGAGCACCTGCCGGCGCCGCCGGGCCCGGTAGCTCGGCAGTGCGTCGAGCACCGAGGAGCGGACCTCGTCGCTGGCTCGCGGCTCGTCGCTTCGACTGAGGGCCTTGCGAAGCCGGGTGTCGAGATCAGCGGGCATCGTCACCCCCCGGACTCGGGCTCGCCCAGCCGCCGGGCGAGCGCCGCTCTGGCCCGGGCGAGCTGGGACTTGACGGTCCCGACCGAACACCCGAGGACGAGCGCCACCTCGCGCTCGGAGAGATCCTCGTAATAGCGGAGCACGACCGTCTCTCGCTGGCGACGGGGCAGGCTCCGCACGGCGTCGAGGACCGCCAGGGCGTCCTCAAGAGAGTCGTCCCCCGCCTGGTCGGGCTCCCGCCAGCTCGCTCGGTTGGAGGTCTCCTCGTGCCCGCGGCGGCGGAGCCGGCTCCGGCAGAGATTGACCACGGCGCTGCGCACGTAGAACTGGGCCCGGTCGGGGCGTCGGATGCGCCGCCAGGACGAGAAGGTCCGCAAGAAGGCCTCCTGGACCACCTCCTCGGCCGCCGCCCGGTCGTCGAGGAGGATGCCGGCCAACCGGCAGAGCCCCCCGTAATGCTCCTTGAACAGGGCCTCGAGGAGCTCGTGGCCGGCCGCCGCACGGCGGGCCGAGCCGGCGCTCACGGGCCACTCCAGGGCCAGGGCCACATCCCCCACACCCTCACAGACGCCCGACCGGCTCCGATGGTTGTCACGTGGTTCGACGCCGGTGCCCCCGGCACCCGACAATGGGGGGATGGCCACGGGGGGCGCACCGTCGACTGGCGGACAGCGTCAGCACATCTTGGACATCGCCCTGTCGCTCATGGCCGCCCGCGGGGTGGCGGGCACCTCGATGCGCGACCTGGCCGCCGCGACCGGCCTCAACGTCGCCTCGCTCTACCACTACTTCCCCTCCAAGCAGGACCTCCTCGTCGCGGTGCTGGCCGAGCGGGGCTTCCTCGACGAGATCGCCGTTACCGCACCGAGCCCCGGGAACCGCACGCCCAGGACCGAGCTGGCCGACCTCTTGAACGAGCTGGTCCAGTCGATGCTCGAGGTGGAGGACTTCATCCGCCTGATGCTGGGCGAGGTGATGCGCAGCGACGAGACGGCCCTCAGCGTCGGCCACGAGCTGATCGCCGGCACCCAGCAGTCCCTCGAGCAGTGGATCGCCGACGAGCAGCCCGAGCTTGCTGCGGGGGTCGGCGCCGACGTGATCGCCCGGATGCTGCGGGCCACGCTGATCGGGCTCTTCTTCGAGCACGTGGCGGGCGTGCTCGGACCCGACGCGGCGAGCGTCGAGCTGCGGCGTCGAGCCGAGGAGGTCGCGGCGATCCTGCACCGCGGCGAGTGAAGCTCAGGAGCCGATCAGGGGGATCCTGATGCTGCCCTGCCCCTCGGGCACCGGCCGGGGCCGGCGCTCCCAGGTGTCCCGGCAGCTCTCCGAGCAGAACAGGACTGCATTGCGCATCGCGTCGCGCGCCACGTTGTCGGCGACGGCGGCGGTGAGCGGGATGCCGCAGACCGGGTCGGGCGACACCGGGCCCTCGAGGGTGCAGAGCCCGAGCCGGGCGACCCACATCGGGTGCTCGAGCCCCCGGATCGCGCACTCCCCCTCCGAGAGGACCGAGCCCCAGGGCGGGAGGTGTTCGACCACGTTTGGGCCCGCCCAGACCTCGCCGCCGGGTGCGAGGTCGCACAGGCGCGCCGCCACGTTGACGGCGTGGCCGATGTAGTCGTCACCCTCGTGGAGGATGACGAAGTCGGCCGTCAGCCCGCAGCGCACCCCGATGGGGTTGGCCGAGCGCCGGGAGGCGAACTGGAGCTCGAGCGTGGCCGCCACGAGCGGCGTCGTCTCCACCCCGACGAGCATCGCCCCGTCGCCCAGCCACTTGGCCACCCGCACGCCGCGCCGGGAGCAGATGTCGCGCACGGTCGAGCGGAACGTGGAGAGGATCGCCACGGCGCGCTCGTCCCCCTCGACCTCGGTGAGCGCGGTGAAGCCCGAGAGGTCGATGAAGGCGAAGCTCCGATGGACTCGCACGCACCCGATCGTCTCACGTCCCGGGCGGCCCGTCGGCGAACCCGGCGCGCCGAGCGCTAGCCGGTGGCCACCCCGAGCACCCGCGCGAGCTGCGGGCCCGCCCCCTCGGGCGCCCCGTCGTAGACCACGGTGCCCCGGTCGAGGACGACCGCCCGGTCGGCGAGCGAGAGCACCCGGTCGGTCTGCTGCTCGATGACGAGAAGCGCCGTGCCCTCGTCGTGCAACGCCGCGAGCTGGCCATAGACGTCGTCGACGGCGGCGGGCGCCAGGCCCAAGGAGAGCTCGTCGGCCACGACGATCCGGGGCGCGTCGCCGAGCACCTTGGCCAGCGAGAGCAGCCGCTGCTGGCCCCCCGAGAGCGTCCCGGCCCGTTGGCGGCGACGCTCCGCCAGCATCGGGAAGCGCGCGTAGGTGCGCTCGATCGCCTCGGGAACCGCCCCCCGGCCCAACCACCGGCCGAAGGACAGCTCGAGGTTCTCAGCGACGGTCATCCGGGCAAAGACTCCCCGGCCCTCGGGCACCGACGCGACCCCCGCCCGGGCGATGCGCCACGGAGGGGCGCCCGTCAGGTCCTCGCCCCCGACGAGGAGCTGGCCGGCGCTCGGAGCGACGAGCCCTGCGCAGACCCGGGCCACCGTGGACTTGCCGGCCCCGTTGGGCCCGACGAGCCCCACCACCGCCCCGTCGGGCACGGCCAAGGACACCGCATCGAGGGCGCGGTAGGGGCCGTAGGCGGCGCTCACCGAGCACAGCTCAATCGCGTTCACGCCACGTGCCCGAGGTAGGCCCGCTGGACCCGAGGGTCCGCCATCACGTCGGCGAACGCCCCCTGCGCGAGCACCTGCCCCACGTCCAAGACGACGACCCGGTCGCAGACCTCTGCGACCAGCGCCAGGTCGTGCTCGATCAGGAGCACGCCGGTGTCCCGCTCGGCCACCGAACGGACCACCGTCGCGAGCGTTCCCGCCTCCCTCGGGTCGAGGCCCGAGGAGGGCTCATCGGCCAGAAGCACCCGGGGCGCACCAACGAGCGCCCGCGCGATCTCGACCAGGCGGCACGCGCCGAGCGGGAGCGTGCCGACCGGTGCATCGGCCCGTGCCTGCAAACCGACGCGCTCGAGGGTCGCCTCGAGCAGGTCCGCCTCGGCGGCCGTGGGCTGGGCCCGATCGACGAGCTCGGACCAACGGGTGCCGGCGGGTCGTCTCGCCCGCAACGCCACGAAGAGGTGCTCGCGCACGGTCAGCTCCGGGAACACCGCGATCCGCTGGAACGTCCTCGCGACCCCGAGCCTCGCCCTCCGGTGAGGCGCCAAGCCGTCCAGGCGGATCCCGTCCAACCACACCCGCCCGGCGTCCGCGTCGAGCTGGCCGCCGACGCAGTTGACGAGCGTCGACTTCCCGGCCCCGTTGGGGCCGACCAGCCCCACGATCTCCCCGGGGGTGACCTCGAGGTCGACACCGTCGAGGGCGCGCACCCCTCCGAAGGTGACCGACAGCCCCTCGACCACGAGCCCCTCAGCCAAGGCGATCGCTCCCCGCGGTCGCGTGCTCATGGGGACCGGCGGTCGCCACCGTGAGCGCCGGCGGGTCGCCGTGGCGCAGCAACCGTTCGACGCGCTCTGTCCAGAGCCGCTTCTGGTATTCGACGACGCCCTCGGGATGCGAGGCGTAGGTGAGGGCGCTGAACGCGAAAAGGACGATGGTGAGGCCACCGCTCCCCCAGCGCCCCGGCAGGTAGCTGAGCAGCTGCTGGAGCACCACGAAGCCCATGCCGGCCTGGATCGCCCCCTCCACCGTCCGCACTCCGGTAGTCACCACCACCACGACGAAGACCAGCGAGAACTCGTAGTTGAAGTTGCTGGGCGTGATGCTCTGTTGGAGCGAGCCGAAGAGCGCGCCGCCGAGGCCGGCGAGTCCGGCCGACAGGGCGAAAACGAGGACCTTAGCCGCGCTCGGGTTGATGCCCACGCTCTCGGCGCCGAGCGGACTGGCGCGGAGGGCGTCGAGGTAGCGGCCAACCGTGGCGCGCTGGAGCAGCTTGACGCCGACGACGCAGAGCACGAGGACGATCAGTGCGAGGACGAAGAATCCCCTGGAGCTCGTGGTCGCGAGGCTGATCGAGCCGATCACCGGTCGCGGCACGAGCAGGCCGCCAGCGGGACCGCCGGCCCACGAGTACGGGAACACGGCGTTGTCGGCGAGGAGCGCCAGCGCGAGCGTCAGGAGCGCGAGGGGGAGGCCGCGCAGGCGCAACGCCGGCAACGCTCCGATGGCGCCGATCACGAGCGAGCCGATGGCCCCGATCAGCGCCCCGAGGAGGATGGGCACCCCGTGGTGGACCGCGAGCTGGCCCGCGATGAACGCCCCGGCACCGGCGAAGGTGGCCTGGCAGAGCGACACCTCGCCGCCCATCCCGGTGATGAGCGTGACCGACAGGAACATGATCGAGTACACGAGCCCCGCGGTGAGGGTGAAGGCCCAATTCCCCGGCACCCAGGTGAGCACCGAGACCACTGCGCCGAGCGCCAGGGCGCGCCCGCCGACCCTGATGACCCGGTCGAGCTCGGGGCCCCGCGTCACGACGATCGACGGTGGGGGCGGCGGGTCGCTGCCGGCCAGGGGGTCCTCGGAATCCTCGAGGGCCCGCAGGCGGGGCCGGGTGACGAGGAGGATGGCGAGGACCAAGAAGGGGATCGCCGGCAGAAGGCCGGTGTGCCACACGCTCGAAGGCGAGAAGTATCCCGAGCCCAGACCCTCGACCACGCCGAGCAGCACCCCGCCGAGGAGCGCCATGGGCACGTTCGCGAGATCGCCGAGCGCCGCCGCGGCCAGCGCCGCCACGAGCAGGATGGCGTAGTCGTTGAACTGCAGGGTCGGATACTGGGGTGCGAGCAGGACACCGGCCAGGCCGGCCATGCACGACGACCCCATCCACGCCGCCGAGAGCACCCGGTCCGAGCGCACCCCCTCGAGCTCCAAGAGGCGCGGGCTCTCGACCGCCGCCCGGATGGTGAGCCCGAGCCAACTGGAGCGCAGCACCGCGCTCACCACGACCACGGCCGCCGCGGCAGCGATGGCCGTCTCGAGCTCGAGGCCGTTCACCGGCGTCGAGAACAGGTGGAAGTAGACGTCGGCCGGGTTGAGGAACAGGGTCGGGGGTGCAAAACGCGTCGCGCTCCCGAAGATCAGCGTGACGAGCTCGGGGAGGCCGATGAAGATCGCCACCGCGGAGACGAGCTTGGCGGTCGTGTTCGTGGCGGCGATGCGACGGAACAGGAACCGGTCGAGCGTCCACCCGATGGCCGGTGCGAGTACCACCACCGAGACGAGGAAGGCCGGGAACACCGCGACGCCGTCGCCGGTCAGGGCCGTGTAGACGAACGCCGAGACGTACGCCTGGGCCCCGAATGCGAAGTTGAACACCCCGGTCGTTCGGTAGGTGAGCACGAGGCCCATTGCAACGATGGCGTAGGTGCATCCAAAGGGGATCCCCGGCACCGCGTAGCTGAGGAAGGTGCTCACGCGATCGTCGCCACTCGCTAGGCCCCTGGGGTGCCCACCGGCGCCGACACGGGCCGCGAGAGGTCCACGTGACCCCCGGTCGGGAAGCACACCCAGAGGTGCTTGCCGTGGTTGAACACGATCTTGAAATCGTCGCCCACGGCCTCGACGAACGTCTCACACGCCGGGGAGGTGGTGCGCACATGGGAGATCTCCCAGTTGACCGGCTGGGTGATCCCGCCCCCCGTGAACTTGGTGATGTGATTGATCGCGGAGATGAGCTTGCGCTGGGTCGGTGAGGATCCGGATGCTCGCAGGCCGGCGACGAAGAGGGCCGCGCTGAGCCAGCCCGACATCGCCACCTCGTTGAACGTGTAGCCGGGTTCGTATCGGTTCATCGTCTTGATGTAGTTCTCGAGCCCGGGGAACGCTCCGGGGAACTGCGTCGCCGCCTGGAACGGGACGTGCTGCACCAAGAAGTAGGTGTGCTGCATCAGCGATGTATAGCGACGCAGCGTCGGGAGGTCATAGCCGTCCAGCCAGAGCTGGCTGACCCCCGTCATCCCGTTCTGTTGGATGGCCCGCGACAGATCAAGGTTGCCTGGCACGTCCAGGCAGCTGACGACGAAGTCGACGCCGGCCTGCTTCATGTGCACCACGTCGGAGCTCAAGGACCCGCCAAGTTGCACCGAGAGGTCCGAGTAGCCGACCGGCACGCCGTAGGCCCGCAACGCCTTGACGACGTCGCCGCACTCATCGGCCGATTGGGGTACCCCGTAGGCCACCACTGCGGCCGAGTGCGCGCCGAGCTTGCGGGCGATGAAGGGGAAGAATGGCTCCGTGGTGGCGTAGTCGATCACCGACCCGTAGGCGGCGAAGAGGTTCTTCGCCGGAGTCCAGTCGTTCTGCGTTGCGAACCCGAACGTGGGGGTCCCCGTCTGAACCAAGAACGGCTGACCCGTGAAGAAGGCGGTCGCCTCGCCGACGAGCGCGAACACGTGATCCTGCTGAATCAGCGTGCGGGTGACGGCTTCGTTGTTGACCGTGCCGTCGTCGAGCGCCTTCGAGAGCACGATCTTGCGACCGTTGACGCCGCCCTCGGCATCGATCATGTCGAAGTAGGCCCGAACCCCCGGGACGATCGGGGCAAAGTCGGCGGCGAGATCACCCGAAAGCGTCGCCACCGCGCCGACGCTCACCTGGTGGGTGCTCACCCCCGGCGCACTCGATCCGCCCGAGGACGACGAGCCCGTCGACGACGGCGCGTTCGAGCAGCCGGCGGCGATCACCGCTGCGACCGAGACCAGCGCCCAGAACGTCATCGCGCGCCGGCGATGATTCGGCTTGGTTCTCGTCGTCGGCTCCCTCTTGACTCGACGTCGGCGCGCCAGGATGCGCCGGCCCCGACGCCGTCACTGTAGTGGTGGGCCTTCCCGCATCCCCGGCGACACATGCGCCGCCGACGGCGCCGTGTCCATCAAACGTTCGTTGAACGAGCTACCCCGGCATGGGGAAGATGAGCGCTTCGTCGGCGCTCTCCTCCATCGCGCGCCGTCGCTGTTCGTCATCCATTGGTGCGAGTGAGGCGGCGATCTCGAGCGCCTCGTCGAGCACGACGACATCACCGGGGGTGCAAAAGGCGCTTACGCCGGGGGTCGACAGGGAGAACTCGATCCCCCGCCGCAGACTCGGAGCGTCGGTGTAGGGCTCGTACCACGTCGTCGAGTGGTGCTCTCGTTCTCCCCATGGCCGCGCCGCCCCCGCCTTGATGGCCATCACGCCGACGTCGCGCCGATGCGCTTCTTCGAGCAGGGCCTCGGCGTCGGCGCGGTAGCGGTCGTCGGCCCAGAGGCGGGGGTTCACCGGGAACATCACCGTGTCGAAGTCGTAGCGCTCGAGCGCCGCCCGGTGGGCGGCCGGCGCGCCCAGCCCGTGGCCGGTGATGCCGACGAACCGGCAGAGCCCCTCGTCTCGTGCCCGCAGGATCGTCTCAGCGGCTTGGGCGCGAGCGTCGAGCTCGTCGAGGTCGGTGACCGCGTGGAGCTGGTAGAGGTCAAAGGAGTCACAGCCGAGCAGCCCGAGCGACTCCTCGAGCTGGGCCCGCACCCCCTCGGGGTTCTTGCGCAGGGTCTTGCAACCGACGAAGAGCCGGTCGCGGACCTCCGGCACCAGGGGCCCGACAAGCTCCTGGGCGAGGCCGTACTGCGGGGCGATGTCGAGGTGGTTCACCCCTGCCTCGAGCGCCCGCTCGAAGGACGCCGCGGTGTCCTCGGGGGTAGACCCCCAGTAGGCGGCGGCCCCGAGGATCGCGACCGAGGACCGATGCTCCGTCCGCCCGAGCCGCCTGGTCTCCATGTCGGGCACGGTAGTGCCCCGGGCCCCGGCGCGGGAGCCTGGGACGAGCAGCCAGGGTAGGGTCAGTACAGACGAACACCGAAAGCGGCCACGGTCCCGACCTGGCGCAATAGACCTGGAGGATCCCATGGAGGTCCGCGACAAGCTCTACATCGGCGGGGCGTGGGTCCCCTCGACCGGCAAGGGGACCATCGAGGTCTTCGACTCGAACACCGAAGAGGTGATCGGCTCCATCCCCGAAGGCACCGCCGAGGATGCCGACAAGGCGGTCGACGCAGCGGCCCGGGCCTTCGCCGAGTGGTCGGCGGTCTCCCGCGAGGAGCGTTCCAAGTTGCTTGCCCGCGCCGCCGTGGGACTGGGCGCCCGGACCGACGAGATCGCCGAGACGGTCTCGAAGGAGGTCGGCATGCCGCTCTCCTTGGCCAAGATCATTCAGGTCGGACTTCCGACGGGCGTCTTTGCCGAGATGGCGGGCAAGATCAACGACTTCCAGTGGGAGCGCGAGGTGGGCAACTCGCTGATCGTGCGCGAGCCCATCGGCGTCGTCGGTGCGATCACGCCCTGGAACTACCCCCTCTACCAGATCGCCCTCAAGGTCGCCCCGGCGCTCGCCGCAGGATGCACGGTGGTGCTCAAGCCGAGCGAGATCGCCCCGCTCAACGCGTTCGCCCTCGCCGACGTACTCCACGACGTGGGATTCCCGCCGGGCGTCTTCAACCTGGTAACCGGGTTCGGCAATGTTGTCGGCGAGGCGATCGCGAGCAACCCGAAGGTCGACATGGTGTCCTTCACCGGGTCGACCCGGGCCGGCAAGAGGGTCATGGCGCTGGCTGCCGAGACCGTGAAGAAGGTCGCACTCGAGCTCGGAGGGAAGTCGGCGAACGTCATCTTGGAGGATGCCGACCTCGACGCCGCCATCCCGGCGGGCCTCTTCGCTTGCTACCTGAACTCGGGCCAGACCTGTTCGGCCCTCACCCGAATGGTGGTGCCACGCTCGCGCCTCGCCGAGGTCGAGGAGAAGGCAAAGGCCGCCGCGGAGAGCTTCGTGCCGGGCAATTCCCTCGAGCCGACGACGAACCTCGGGCCGCTAGCGTCGGCCGTGCAACGCGACCGCGTCCGCAGCTACATCGAGAAGGGGATCGCCGAGGGGGCCAAGCTCGTCACCGGAGGCGCCGAGGCCCCCGAGGGCCTGGAGAAGGGCTACTTCGTCCGTCCGACCGTGTTCTCCGAGGTGAAGACGGACATGACGATCGCCCAGGAGGAGATCTTCGGGCCGGTGCTCTCGATCCTTCCCTACGACACCGAGGAAGAGGCCATCGCCATCGCCAACGACTCGATCTACGGGCTGGCCGGTGGTGTGTGGAGCGCCGACAAGGCGCACGCCGAGCAGGTCGCGCGCAAGATCCGCACGGGTCAGGTGGACATCAACGGCGGCGCCTTCAATCCGGGCGCTCCCTTCGGCGGCTACAAGCAGTCCGGGATCGGCCGTGAGCGCGGTGAGTTCGGCTTCGAGGAATTCCTCGAGACCAAGTCGCTCCAGCGCTGAACCGCAGCCTGGCCTGGCCCGCAGTGGCGCCATGCCGTTGACCTACACTGAGGCGCGCCTCTAGCTCAACGGCAGAGCAACGGACTCTTAATCCGCAGGTTGGGGGTTCGAATCCCCCGGGGCGCACCTCCGCCGGTCTCGTGCAGACCGGCCGCGCCGGTAGGTCCTGGGGGTACGAGGCTCGGATCCCCCAGCCCGGTAGGGTCGAGCTTACGGGCGGTTGCGTCTGACCGTTCTCCAGGCGGAGGCAGTCCATGCACGTCGGGCTTCTCAATCGGCGCGTCGCTGGGGTCGCCGTCGTCGTAGCCGGGGCCCTCGGCTTCGCTGGATGCAGCGGCTCTCCCTCGGCGAGTCCGCCCACCACCTCGACGACCTCGCCCAGGACGACGACGACCTCGTCGAGCACCACGACCACGGCCAGCGGACCGCACAACTGCACGACCGCAGAGCTGCAGGTGAGCGCAGGCCCGAGCTCCGGTGCGGCCGGCACGATCGGGCAGGTCGTCCTCTTCGAGAACACGAGCTCGTCGAGCTGTCTCCTCCACGGGTTCCCCGGCGTCGCCGGTCTCGACAGCGCGGGCCACCAGGTCGCCCAGGCCACCCGCGAGCTCAACGGGGCCGCGTTCACGGGCTCCACGGCGTCGCTGCCGACGGTGACGCTCGCGACGGGCCAACGGCCTCGGCCACCGTGTTCGGTTCAGACGTGCCCGTCGGGTCGGCGCCCTCCTGTACGACCTACTCGGCGCTCCTCGTCACCCCTCCGAACGCCTTCCAGTCGGTGCAGTTGACGGCCCAGGTGCCCGGCTGCTCCGGGCTCCGGGTGAGCCCCGTCTACGCCGGCACGGGTGGTGGCGGCGGCTAACGGCCTGCGACGGACGGATGCTCAGCGTCCGCCGAGGATGTTGCCGAGCGCACTCGCCACCGCACCGCCGGCCGCACCAGCCGCCGCCGGCCGAGCGTCACCGAGGTAGGGCTGCATCGCTCCAGCGAGGATGGGGATCGGCATCGACTGCAACCACACCCGACCCGGACCACTCAGCACCACCCAGTGGTGCCCATCGGCGCCAAGGTACCGGTTCGCCAGGCCGGGCACCCGAATGACCTGGAAGCTGACCGACGATTGGAACAGCCCGACATGCCCCGGATGCACCCGCATCGTCTGCCCCGCCTGGAGGTCGTAAGTCATCACCTCCCCGGAGAGTTCGATCCACGCCTGCCCCGACCCACCGATCTTCTGCAGCAGGAACCCCTCCCCGCCGAAGATCCCGCCACGGAACGTCTGTTGCAGCGCGACCGAGATCTCGACGCCGAGGGTTCCCGCCAGGAACCCGTGACGATGCGCGAAGTACTCCTGGGACAGATCGATCGGGAAGATCGCCCCGGGCATCTTGGCGGCGAACGCCACGGTCCCGGGGGCGCCCTCGGCGCTGAACGTGTTGAACAAGAAGGTGCTCCCTCCGGCCATGCGCTTCACCGCACCGAGCAGCCCCTTACCGCCGGAGCCTCCCCCCATGCCCGTGGTCATCTGGATGCTGTCGGTCATCCAGGAGAACTCGCCGTCTTCGGCGAGGACGCTCTCACCGGGGTCGAGCCCGATCTCGAGCACCTGGAGCACCGAGCCCTTGATCTCGTGCCGCACTCGATCCTCCCCTCGCTTCGACCCCGTGGCCGCCAATGCGCATCAGGGTATCGGCGCCGTGGACGCCGTGCCGGGTGGAACGACCCGCTCAGCTTTGAACGGACCGCACCGGCACGCAGGTCACCTCGGCGGCCGCGGGACCCTCGAAGGGACCGGCGATCGGCACCCGCAGGGTGCGGGACGCTCTCCCGTCGGCCGGCACGCTGGCCGTGATCGTGCTGGCAGAAGCCGCTGGGCCCCGGGCGCCCTCGAGGCTGGCCCTGCATCGGGCGCGCCCCGGGCGGTCGGCCTCGTTCGAGATTGCGAAGCGAACCGTGGCGCTCGACGACCCGCCAGGGGTCCGAGAGATCGCCGTCACCACGTCACTCACCTGGAACTGTGGACTTGCGCCGACGCTGACGACCGCCACGTAGGCGCCGACCGTGCCGGTGATCACGAAGAGCACTAGCACGATCGAGAACACCCGAATGATCCGCGGCCGCTCGTAGGGCTCCTCCTCGTCGTCGGGCTCGTCGGACCAACCCCAAGGCTCGCCGGACTCGTCGTCAACGCCGTCCCAGCCTCCGGCCCCGCCCGAGCCGAGCAAGCGCTCGTCGGACCCGCTCACGCTCCGAAGTTCGACCACGGTCACGGTCTCGACGCTAGCGGTGCGGTCGGGGTCCGTTCACGGGTGCCTTGCCCCGAGGGTGAGAGGGAGACGAAGCTGGACCCATGGATGCGCCATCCAGGGTCGACCCCATCGACAGGGCGCTGCGTGCCGGCGAGGACCTCGCCCTGGCGCCGCTGCGCATGCTCTCCAGCCTCGCCCACCCGATCCGGGATGACATCGGTCGCAGCGTCCGGCGCACATTCGGGGTCTCCGGGGAGCATCCGAGCGCCCGGGTCTCGGATCCCGACCTCGCGTACGTTCATCCCGGCAGCATCGTCCGGGTGGTGCACAGCGACATCGGCACGATGATGATCGGCGGAGTGGCCGCCCTCATGCTCCAGGCGCTCCACCCGCTGGCGATGGCGGGCGTCGCCGACCATTCGGGCTACGAGAACGATCCGATCGGGCGGCTCCGTCGCACCGCCAACTTCGTCGGCACCACGACCTTCGGGACGACCGAGGAGGCGAGGGCGGCAATCCGCCATGTACAGGCGGTGCATCGGCGAGTCCGCGGCGTCGCACCCGACGGTCGTCCGTACTCGGCCGACGACCCCGACCTGCTCACGTGGGTGCACACGGCCGAGATGTACTGCTTCTTGCAGGCGACCCAGCGCTTCGGGGCCCGTCGGCTCACCCGCGAGGAGTGCGATCGCTACTACAAGGAGACGGCGCCGGTCGCAATCGAGCTCGGAGCCGAGTGGGTCCCGCGTTCGCTCGAGGAGGTCGACGCGTACTTCCTGCACGTGCGCAAGGACCTCTACGGGGGGCCACAGGCACTGGTGGCCCGGGACTTCCTGCTGCGGGGCGTCGCTCGGAAGCCCGAGGACAAGCTCGTCTATTCGCTCATCGCGGCGGCCGGGATCAGCCTGCTGCCGCGCTGGGCCCGCTCGAAGATGAGGCTGCCGACGCTGACGCTCGTCGACGCGGGGGTCGTCACGCCGGCCGCCAGGATGCTCTGCGTCGCGCTGCGCTGGGCGGTACCGCCCAGGACCTGACTCAGGCCGTCAGGCTGAAGCCCCCGTCGACCAGCACAACCTCGCCGGTCATGTACGCCGATTCGCACAGGAACATCACCACATCGGCGACGTCGTCGGACGTGGCGGCACGCCGCATGGGTGCCAACCGCCCGTAGGCCTCGAAGCTGCCCACCCATCCCTCGGTCCGAGGCGTGTCGACGAGCCCGGGGGCCACCGCGTTCACCCGAACGTCGGGTCCGACCACCTTGGCGAGCAACTCGGTCATGTGGTTCGTGGCTGCCTTGGAGCACGCGTAGGGAACCGAACTGCCAAGCTCCCGGATACCGGCGAGCGAGGTGATGTTCACGACACACCCCTTGGCCCTCGTCAACTCGGGCATGGCCGCGACACAGAGTGCCCAGGTGCCAAAGACGTTGACGCCGAACACCTCCCGCCAGACCTCGAGCGTCGCGGATGCCAAGTCGGAGTGCGCAATCACCGGCCCGGTGCCGGCGTTGTTGATCAGCACGTCGAGACGGCCCCAACGGTCGAGTGCGGCCTGCACCAGGCGCCCACACTCCCCTTCGTCGGCCACGTCGGCCTGCACGTAGAGCGCGTCGGGCAAAGCATCGGCGACCGCCTGGCCGGCCTCGGCCGATCGGAACGAATTGACGAGGACCGAAGCACCGAGCGCTCCGAATCGCTGCGCGACCACCTTGCCGATCCCGCTCGAGGACCCGGTGATCAGCACGACTCGCCCCTTCCAGCGATCGGGGGTCCCGCTCGTCGCCTCACCGCTCATCGCACGCCCATCCCCCACGCCCCTTCCCAGTGTTGGCCCGGCTCCAAGATGATGAGCCCCCGCTCGGAACGGAAGGCGTCGGGTGGGCAGGTCATCGGTTCCACCGCGACCGCGCGCCGCCGATCTTCGGGCCCGAGGTTGTCACCAGTGAAGCACATGAGATACCCGAATCCCTCGTCCATCCACATGCGCGTCGCCCCCTCGCCACCCGGCTCGGCGAGCTCCACCCAGGCGAGGCGATCCGACCCGCGCTCGAGGCCGGTGTACGCGGTGTCCAGCTTCGTGGCCCCGATCGGGCGGGTCTGGGTGAAGTCGTATTCAGTGCCCTCCACGGCCCGCACCTCGCCCGTGGGCAGCGCCCGCTCGTCGAGCACGAGCCGCTCGTGTGCGGGGAGGCGGAGCAGGGCGGTATCGATGAGCTCGCCCAGGGGCTTCAGGTAGGGGTGGAATCCGAGCCCGAACGGCAGTGTCTCGGATCCGACGTTCGTGGCCTGCGTGGCAACGGTGAGCCCGTCGCGACCGAGTCGGTACTCGACCCGCAGCTCGAGGTTGAACGGGTACCCCGGTGTCGGGAAGACGTGGCAGAGAACGGCCACGAGGTTCTGCGCCTTCACCTCGAGCTCCCACGGGAGCCAGCGGACGAGCCCGTGGATGGCGTTGTTCCGCTCGGGCTCGTCGAGCGCCGCCTGTGCGTCGATCCCGCCAAACTCGTAGCGACCATCGCCGAGACGGTTCGGCCAAGGCGCGAGCACCTGGCCGCGCCCGGCGTGGGCCCACTCCTCGGGCCCGAATCCGGCGACGATCGCGCGGCCCTCGACGGTGTAGGACCGCAGTGTCGCTCCGACCTCGGTGACGATTGCGCGTTGTCGACCGTGCGCGATCTCCCACTGGCCGCCGGTCGCCGAGCGGGGCCTCGCGTGGCGACCCGGGGGAGGGTTCGGACGGATTGGAGGTTGGGACATTGTGGGGTCGCAGCGGGCGACCGCCGGGAATCGGACCGGGGCGCCGGCGGTATCGTACTGGGCGAGTGCGCGTCCTGGTCACCAACGACGATGGTGTGCACGCGCCAGGACTAGGCGCCCTCGTCCGCGGGCTCGCCCGCTGGTGCGAGGAGGGCGAGGACCGGGAGGTCGTCGTGGTGGCGCCGCTTGCCAACTACTCGGGGGCCTCCTCGGCCGTCGGCACCGTCTACGAGCGTGAGGCCGTCGGGTGCCGGCAGGTGCGGATCGAGGGTGCAGAAGCGATCGCCGCCTACGGCATCGATGCTCCTCCGGCGCTCACGGTCATCATCGGTGCCTTCGGTGCCTTCGGGCCGAGACCCGACGTGGTCCTCTCGGGGATCAACCTCGGGGTGAACGTCGGGCGGTCGGTCCTGCACTCGGGCACCGTCGGTGCCGCCCTCACGGCCGCTCTGCACGGCTTCCGAGGACTCGCGGTGTCGCTTCGCTCCCAGCCGACCCCCCACCATTGGGACACCGCGACCGCCGTCGCGCTCGGCATCCTGCCCGTGTTGAGCGAGTCGCCTTCGCGCACGGTGCTCAACTTGAACGTCCCCAACCTCCCCTTGCACGAGCTTCGCGGCGTCGTCCCCGCCGGCATCAGCGACGCCGGCATCATCAAGGGTGCCGAGGTGGAGATGCGCGGCGACACCGGCACTGTTCGCCTCGCGCTCGGGACTGCGATCCCCTCGCTCGGCGACACGAGCGGCGAAGAGTCCACCGATGCTGGGCTCGTGGGGGCGGGATACGCCTCGCTCACCGCCCTCCATGGGGTGGGCGAGGACCGGCTTCCCGCAGCCCAGGCGGTCGTCGATCGGGCGCTGCGGGCCGTCGAATACCTCACCGCGCGCTGAACTGGGTACATCCGAGCAAGACCATGCCTCCAGGCGGCGGGATGCCATCATCTGCACACATGTCTCAGCACCATCGGACCTTCGTCGACGACGGGGTGACGTTGTCCTACGAGATCTTCGGCCACGGTGAGCGGACCGTCGTCTACCTGCACGGCATCCTGCTCGACTCGCATCTGAACCACCGGCTCGCCCAGGATCTCGCGGCGGCCGGCTACAGGGTCGTCCTCCTCGATCTGCCGGGCCACGGCCGATCCGACAAGCCCCAGTCGATCGCCTCGCACCGGATGGACTCCTATGCGCGCCGGGTCGTACGCCTGCTCGACGAGCTCGGGGTCGAACGCGCCGCCGTCGGGGGGGCGTCCCTCGGTGCCGACGTCGCGCTCCAGCTCGCGTTGTTCGCGCCCGAGCGATTGACGGCCTTGCTGCTCGAGATGCCCGTCCTCGAGCAGGCCGTGCCGGCAGCGCTCTTGATCTTCGGTCCGGTGCTCTTCGCCGCCAGCTACGCCGCGCCGGTGCTGCGTGCGTGGATGCGACTCGTGCGCCGAATTCCCCGCCACCGACTCGGGGTCGTGGGTTCCGCGCTCGGCATCGTCGAGCTCGACCCCGACCACATCGCAGCCATCTTGAAGGGGGTCATGGTCGGACCGGTGGCACCCACGGTTTCGGAGCGGGCCTCCATGGCGACCCCGGCGCTCGTCATCGGTCATCCCTCCGACGGATTGCACCCGCTCGGCGACGCCAGTCGCCTGGCGACCCAGCTGCCCAACGCCCGCTTCGTCGAGGCACGTTCGATCCTCGAGCTGCGCCTCCGCCCGGCGCGCCTCACGGCCGAGATCATCGAATTCTTAGATGGCGCCTGGGAGACCGGTCGCGCCAGCCGCGAGGCGCTTGTGGTCGAGCTTCGTGGGCGGGACGCCGCTGCGGGCTGAGTGGCTCAGTCCTCGGGCCCGGGGCGACCTCGTGCCCGCTTGATCTCCGCCCGCGAGTGCTTGGATCCGAGGCGGCGTTCATTGGCGGCCTTGGTCGGGGTCGTCGGGCGCCGGGGCGTCTGCTGGCGAAGCCCCTCGGCCAACCTGCTCACCAGCCGGTCGAGCGCCACCCGACGATTGACGGCCTGGGAGCGGCTCTCGCCCGCTCCAGCGCGCACGACCGGGCCCAGGCGCTCGAGGAGCCGGGCCCGTTGGCGGGGACCAAGGCTGGGCGACACGAGCACGTCGAAGCGCACCTCCACCCGCGTGTTCGAGCGGTTGGCGTGTTGGCCACCGGGGCCGCCCGACGTGGTGGCGCGCCACTCGATCTCCTCGATCGGGATCGAGAGGCTCCTGCCGACCCGCAGGCGTGACCCACCCGGGCCCTCCTCGACGCGCGGTCCGCTTCTTCCCCCCGCCATGAGCCGAGCGTAGGGCCGACCCGGGTACCGATGGGTGCCCCGAGGACGGCCCCCGTTACGCTCGGCTCATGGAATATCGCCACCTCGGACGCAGCGGCATGCTCGTATCGGCCATCTCCTATGGGAACTGGATCACCCACGGGGGCCAGATAGAGGAGGAGGCGGCGACGGCGTGTGTGCGCGCCGCTCTCGACGCCGGGGTGACCACGTTCGACACCGCCGACGTCTACGCCGGAGGTGCCGCCGAGAAGGTCCTCGGGAACGCCCTCCGGAGCGTGCGAAGGGACTCGATCGAGATCTTCACGAAGGTCTTCTGGCCGACGGGTCCCAATCCCAACAACCGCGGGCTGTCGCGTAAGCACATCGTCGAGTCGGTGGACCGATCGCTTCGTCATCTGCAGACCGACCACCTCGACCTCCTCCAGGCGCACCGCTACGACGTGGACACGCCGCTTGAGGAGACCCTGCGGGCCTTCGATGACCTCGTCCGCATGGGCAAGGTCCACTACATCGGCGTCTCGGAGTGGACCGCAGCGCAGATCTCCGACGCCCTCAAGATCGCGGACGACATGGGGCTGGATCGGATCGTCTCCAACCAGCCCCAGTACTCGCTCCTCTGGAGGGTCATCGAGTCCGAGGTCGTCCCGGTGTGCGCAAAGGGCGGCGTGAGCCAGATCGTCTGGTCCCCGCTCGCCCAGGGCGTCCTGACGGGCAAGTACCGGCCCGGAGCCCCACCCCCGGCCGAGAGCCGGGCGGCGTCGGATTCGGGGTCCAATGTCATCCGGCGATTCATGCGCGACGACGTGCTCGAGCACGTGGCGAAGTACGCGACGGTGTGTCAGGAGGCCGGTTACACGCCGGCCGCAGTCGCTCTCGCATGGGTGCTGCGCAACGAGAACGTCGCCTCGGCGATCATCGGTGCGACCCGGCCCGAGCAGGTGAGCGAGAACGTGAAGGCGCTCGACGTCGAGCTGAGCGACGACCTGGTCCGAGCGATCGATGACGCACTCGCCCCGATCGTCGTCGACGACCCGGCGCTCACGGTCAGCCCGCCCTCGAGGAGCTGAAGGGAGAAGCCTGCGTGGAGCCCGCCCGGACCCATCGGGTCGTCGTGATCGGTGGCGGCTTCGGCGGGCTGTTCGCACTGCGTGCGCTGCGGCGGGCACCCGTCGAGGTCACCGTCGTCGACCGGACCAATCATCACCTCTTCCAGCCCCTCCTCTACCAGGTGGCGACGGGCATCCTCTCCTCTGGGGAGATCGCGCCGCCCATACGCGACATCGTGCGCGGGCAACCCCACACGACCGTCCTGCTGGGCGAGGTCACGGCGATCGACCTTGGGACGCGCCGCCTGACGGTCCACCAGGGCGACTCGAGCCACTCGCTCGGATACGACAGCCTCATCGTGGCTGCCGGGTCCGAGACCTCGTACTTCGGAAGCGACGAGCTGAGCCGCTGGGCGCCGGGGATGAAGTCGATCGACGACGCGCTCGAGCTGCGCGGCCGGATCTTCGGTGCCTTCGAGATGGCCGAATCGGACCCCGAGCCGGCGCGGCGCGACGAGTGGCTCACCTTCGCCGTGGTCGGGGCCGGACCGACCGGGGTCGAGATGGCGGGCCAGATCGTCGAGCTCGCCCGCCGCTCGCTTCGTGGCAACTTCCGCCGGATCGACCCTCGGAGGGCCAAGGTCCTCCTCTTTGACGGAGGATCGAGCGTGCTGCCCGATTTCGGGCCCCGGCTGGCCGCCAAGACCCGGCGCGACCTCGAGCGGCTCGGGATCGAGGTGCACCTCGACGCGATGGTCACCGACCTCGACGACCACGGGCTCGAGGTCCGCTTCGCAGACGGATCGGCCAGGCGGTACAACGCCCGGACCAAGATCTGGGCCGCCGGCGTCAGGGCCTCGCCCCTCGGGGTCACGCTCGCCGAGCAGACGGGCGCCACGCTGCACAAAAACGGCCGGATCGACGTCCTCCCCGACTGCTCGCTCCCCGGTCACCCCGAGGTCTTCGTGGTCGGGGACCTCATGGCGCTCGACGACCTTCCCGGGGTCGCCGAGGTGGCCATGCAATCCGGTGCGCATGCCGCCCGGGTGATCGGGCGCCGGGCCCGCGGCGCCGAGGAGATCCCGGGCCGGCCGTTCAGGTACCGCGACCTCGGCTCGATGGCGACCATCGCCCGGTTCCGGGGGGTGGCCAAGATCGGCCGGCTCCGCTTGAGCGGCCTACCCGGCTGGCTCGCCTGGTTGGTCGTGCACCTGACCTTCCTCACCGGCTTCAAGAACCGGGTGTCGGCCTTGTTGCACTGGACCGTGAGCTTCGTCGGGCGCGGGCGCGCCGAACGCGCGATCACCGAGCAGCAGGTGGTGGCTCGCCTCGCGATCGAAGAGCGTGGGTGGCGGGAACCCTAGCTGGCGGTCCCGGCCTCCGGATAGAGCGTCGAACGCAGCTCGCGCTTCAAGATCTTGCCGGTGGCGCCCCGAGGGAGTCGCTGGGTCGAGAACGTGATGAGCGTCGGCACCTTGAACGTCGCGAGCCGCGCCCCGACGTGGCGTTGGAGCTCCTCGGCGCTCAGATGGGCCCCGGGCTTGAGGACGACCGCTGCGGCCACCTGTTCGCCGAGCCGCTCGTCGGGCACCCCGAACACGGCGGCCTCGTAGACGGCGGGATGCTCGTAGATGGCCGCCTCGACCTCCGCGCAGTAGATGTTCTCGCCACCTCGCAGCACCATGTCCTTGGCGCGGTCCTCGACGTAGATGAAGCCGTCTTCGTCGAGGTGCCCGATGTCGCCACTTCGGAGCCAGCCGGCGACCAGGACCTCGGCCGTCTCCTCGGGCTTGTTCCAGTAGCCCCGGATCAGGTTGGGACCCTTGAACCAGATCTCGCCGCGATCACCGGTCGGTACCGCCTTGTCGTCGTCGCCCCGGATCTCGAGCTCCATGATCGGGACGCAGCGGCCCGCGCTTGAGGGGTGCGAGATGTAATCGTCGCCCGAGTTCCCCGGTCCGTACCCGTTGGTCTCGGTCATGCCGTAGCCGATCGCCGGCCTGCCGCCGGCGAACTCCTCATCGACGCGGCGCACGAGCGTGGGGGGCGCCGGCGCGCCGCCCCCGGCGATCGCCACCAGGGAGGAGGTGTCGTACTTGTGGAAGTTGGGAGACTCGAGGAGGTCCCAACTCTGGGTCGGCACTCCGACGAACGTGGTCACGTGCTCGCTCTCGATGAGCTGCAACGCCTTGTCCGCATCCCAGCGGTACATGATCACGAGCTTCATGCCGCTGGCGAAGGCCGACAGCATCACCGGCACGCACCCGGTCACGTGGAAGAGGGGCACCGTGAGGATGAGCGCCGGCGGGTTGACCGACGCTGCGGAGGGAGGAACCGGGTCCCCGGGCTCGATTCGGGCCATCTCGACCACCTGGCGACACCCGAAGGCCATCAACGCATGGATGACCGCTCGATGGGTGGAGACGGCCCCCTTCGGAATCCCAGTCGTGCCCGAGGTGTAAAGGATCGTGGCGTCGTCCTCGGGACCGAAGGCGACCTCGGGAAGCGGGGTTCCGAGCACGACGACGTCCTCGTAGCGGTCGACTCCCTCCTGGTCGCCCGGGCTGCGCACGGCGATGATCGGGATGCCCCGCTCCTCGCAGATCGCATGCATCCTGGCAACCCGCTCGGGATCGGCCAACACCAGCGATGCGCCCGAATCGTCGAGCGCGTACGCGAGCTCGTCCTCGGTCCACCAGCCGTTGAGCGAGACGGAGATGGCTCCCACCGAGAGGATGGCGGCGAACGAGACGATCCACTCCGGGAGGTTGCGCATCCCGATGGCCACCCGGTCGCCGACCTTCACCCCGTAGCGCTCCACCAGCGCCGCCCCGAGGGCGTCCACGTGGGTCATGACCTTCCCGAAGCTCCAGCGCTCGCCCTCATAGACGAGGAAGGTCTCGTCCCCCCGACCCCTGGCCGTGGCGAAGATCTCACGCAGGGTCCGGGGCGCGTGCTTGAACACCTTGTACTCGACGCCGTCGATCGTCTGGTCGACGATCTCGAGCGGTTGGCCGGGTCCGGTCACCCGGGCGACGGCCTCCTCGAAGCTCAACATTGGACAATCACCACTCTCAATCTACGAGGAGCAGGGGGCGGGCGAGAAAGCCGGCGCGGTTCTCGGCCTGGGACGGCTGCCTGACCAGGGACCTTCGACCCGTCGGGTTCATAGGAGAGATTTACCGCGCTCTTCTCGGGTTCTCAGAGTCGGGGCTCACGATGGAGCCATGCACGAGCAGAACCCCCCCGAAGAGTCGAACCCTCGCCCTCCCCACAGCCCTGCGGACCCCGCAGACCCCACCGTTGCGGATCCCCCGCCCGCGACGATCCGCGACCCAGCCGGCGACGACGTCCCCCCGGCGCCGGCTGGGTCGCCGGAGGGCTCCGCGGATCGCGGGGCCGGTGACCCCTGGCCCGTCTTCGCCGTGGCCGCTCATCCCTACACGCCGATCGGTGACCATCCGGCCGGCACGGGCGGTGCCCCGCCCAACCGGGCTCGGCGGCGTTCCCCCCGGGTGGCCGTGCTCGTCGCCACCGCCGCCCTCGTGGGCGGAGGGCTGGGCGGGGGCATCGCGGCCGCCCTCGGAGGAACCGGGTCCGGGGACGCCGTGGTGCACGTCGCCCCGAGCGCCAACCTGACGAGCGACACCCACAACGGGGTGGCTTCGGTCGTGAGCAAGGTCGAGCCCGCCGTCGTGTCGGTCACCTCGCAGGTCGTCGTCAACCAGGCCGGCCCATTCGGCTACGGCAGCTATCAGGCCAGCGCGACACTCGAGGGCACGGGCATGATCGTGACCTCCTCGGGGGAGGTCATCACCAACGACCACGTCGTGAGCGGAGCGCGATCGATCTCCGTCACGCTCAACGGATCGTCCAGGTCCTACGCGGCGAGGCTCGTCGGAGCGAACGCCACCGACGACGTCGCGCTCCTCCAGATCGAGGGCGTGAGCGGGCTCCCCACGGTCACCTTCGGGAATTCGGCGCACGTGGCCGTCGGTGACTCGGTCGTGGCCATCGGCAACGCGCTTGGCCTCGGCTCAAGCCCGACGGTGACCACCGGGATCATCTCCGCGGAGAACCGCACGATCACGGCAGCCAACGACGCCTCGGGCAGCACCGAGACCCTCTATGGCATGTTCCAGACCGACGCCGCAATCAACCCCGGGAACTCCGGCGGGCCGCTGGTCGACTCCGCCGGCGACGTGATCGCCATGAACACGGCCGGGGCCGGGCAGAGCTCGAGCGGGACGACCTCGGAGAACATCGGCTTCTCGATCCCCTCGAACGAGATCCTCTCGCTGCTCCCCTCCCTCCAGCGCGGCGGCTGAGCGTCAGCCGCCGCACCGTCGAGCGGGACCTCGGAGGGACCCGGGTCCAAACCGGGTCCCTCCGCCCGACCGGCAGGTGCAGCGGCTTCCTCCAATCCGGCATCGGGGCGGCGTCGAAAGTTCGGCCTCCCCCGAAGGCGGGGGAGCCTCATCAACGCGCGCCGGGTGCTCGAGGGCGACGCAGCTTCGCTACGAACACCCGCTGGTGGTGCCGCAGGTCGTGCAGACGTAGCACGATCCGGCACGCTGCATCGCGTCCCCGCAGCTGTAGCAGAACGGGGCGTCGCGCTGCTCGGGTCTGGCCAGCGTCGGCGGGTTGACCGCCGAAGCCGACGTGATCCGGTCCTCGACCAGCCCGACCGACGGCGTGGCGCTCTCCTCCACTCCGGGAAGGGTCGGCTGCGTGCGCTCGGACACCGAGAGCACGCCGAGGTCGAGCCGCTCCTCGTAGGTGAGGTAGTCGAGGGCAAGGCGCCGGAAGATGTAGTCGACCAGGCTCGAGGCCAGCCGGAGATCCGGGTCGTCGGTGAGCCCCGCCGGCTCGAACTTCATGGCCGAGTACTTCTGGACGTACGTCGCCAGCGGTACGCCGTGCTGGAGTCCCAGGCTGATCGAGATGGAGAAGGCGTCCATGATGCCGGCGAGCGTCGATCCCTGCTTCGACACCTTGATGAACACCTCGCCCGGACGGCCGTCCTCGTACTCGCCGACGGTGACGTAGCCCTCGCAGTCGGCCACCCGGAAGGCCGAGGTCCGGGACTGGCGGCGCCTCGGAAGGCGCTCTCGGATCGCCCCGACGACCACCGGGTCGGACTTCACGCTGCGCTCGTGCGCGAGGGCCAGTTCCAGCTGGGCGATCTTGTCGTTCAGCTCCCGGCTGTGCGCCTCGGCCTCCGAGCCGGCAGGGGCCGTGTCGCCGCTCGCCTTCTTCGTCGTGGACAGCGGCTGGGCCACCTTGCAGTTGTCCCGGTAGATGGCGATCGCCTTCAGGCCGAGACGCCAGGCGTCGATGTGCAGCTGCTCGACGTCCTCGACGGTCACCTCTTCGGGGAGGTTCACCGTCTTGGAGATCGCCCCGCTGATGAACGGCTGGACGGCCGCCATCATCTTGATGTGGCCCGAGTAATGGATCGTGTTGTCACCCATGGAACAGGCGAACACCGCCAGGTGACTCACCGAGAGGTGGGGCGCTCCGACGATCGTCTTGTGCTCGTCGATATGGGCGATGATGTCGGCCACCTGGGCCTCGTCGTACCCGAGCTGGCGGAGCGCCCTCGGCACGGTCTGGTTGACGATGGACATCGATCCCCCACCGACCAGCTTCTTGGTCTTCACCAGCCCGAGATCGGGCTCGACGCCCGTCGTGTCGCAGTCCATGAGGAGCGCGATGGTGCCGGTCGGCGCGAGCACGCTCGCCTGGGAGTTGCGCACCCCCGAGCGCTCGGCCTCCTCGACAGCGACGTCCCACGCCTCCTGGGCGGCGGAGAGAAGCTCGAAGGGAACGAGTTCCTCGTCGATCCGGGCGGCCGCCGCCTGGTGCATGCGGAGGACCCCGAGCATGGCGTCCACGTTGTTGTGGTAGCCCACGAAGGGACCCATCCGCGCCGCCGTGCGGGCCGAGGTGGCATAGGAGTGGCCGGTCATGAGGGCGGTGATGGCCCCGGCCCAGGCGCGTCCCTCGTCGGAGTCATAGGGAAGCCCCTTGGCCATGAGCAGCGCGCCCAGGTTGGCATACCCGATGCCCAGCTGGCGGAACAACCGCGAGGTGTCGGCGATGCTCGCCGTCGGGTAGTCGGCGTTGCCGACCAGGATCTCTTGCCCCGTGAAGAGGACCTCGACGGCCGACTTGAACGCCTCGGTGTCGAATGAGTCGTCCTCGTCGAGGAACTTGAGCAGGTTCAGGCTCGCGAGGTTGCACGCCGAGTTGTCGAGGTGCATGTACTCGCTGCAGGGGTTCGAACCGTTGATGCGACCCTCGTTGGGTGCGGTGTGCCACTTGTTGATGGTGGTGTCGAACTGCATCCCGGGGTCGGCGCACTCCCAGGCGGCGTGGGCGATCTGGCGGAAAAGGTCACGGGCCCGCACGGTCTTGATGCTCGTCCCGTCGGTGCGGGCGGTGAGCGCCCATTCGGCGTCGTCGATGATCGCCTGCATGAACTCGTCGGTCACCCGGACCGAGTTGTTGGCATTCTGGTATTGGATCGAGTAGCTGTCGGTGCCGTCGAGGTCCATGTCGAACCCGGCGTCGCGCAGGACGCGGGCCTTGCGCTCCTCGAGCGCCTTGCACCAGATGAAGTCCTCGATGTCGGGGTGGTCCGAGTCGAGGATCACCATCTTGGCGGCCCGGCGGGTCTTGCCGCCGGACTTGATCGTGCCGGCCGACGCGTCCGCCCCACGCATGAAGCTCACCGGACCCGATGCGGTCCCGCCGCCCTTCAGCAGTTCGTGGGAGGAACGGATCCGGGAAAGGTTCACTCCCGATCCGGACCCGCCCTTGAAGATCGTCCCCTCCTCGGTGTACCAGTTGAGGATCGAGTCCATCGAGTCGTCGACCGACAAGATGAAGCAGGCCGAGGCCTGCTGGGGAACCCCGGCGACGCCGATGTTGAACCACACGGGTGAGTTGAAGGCGGCCTTCTGGTGCAAGATGAGATGCTTCAGCTCGTCGCTGAAGATGCGCCCCTCGTCGTCGTCGAAGTACCCGTCGCGCAGCCCCCAGGTCGTGATGGTGTCAACGACGCGATCGATGACCTGCTTGAGGGAGTGCTCGCGCTCGGGGGTCCCGAGCGTCCCGCGGAAGTACTTCTGAGCCAAGATGTTGGTGGCGTTGACGCTCCAGAACTCGGGCACCTCGACGCCCAGCTGTTCGAAGACGATCGAGCCGTCCCGATAGTCGATGATGCGAGCGTCCCGCAGCTCCCATCGGACCTCGTCGTAGGGGTGAATCCCCTCGGTGGTGAAGCGCCGGCGAATCCCGATTGCTACTTGCTGCGGGGCGATGGCCATCTGCGGTGTGCTCCCCTCTTCGCCGGGCTGTTGCCCCCGGCCTCTAGAGCGGCCAATGCCTCGGCCGCACTGCTTGGTTGGGCGCCTCGAGGGACCAGGGTGTTCCCCCCAACCACAACATATTGTGGTCGCATTCCCCATGAGGCACGAGATGCTGGGGTCATTACAGCATTGTAGTTACACGGCTGTCAACGACAGCGGCCCGCCACCCGCTCGCGTCGACCGAGGTGAGAACCATCTTCGGAGAAAGGTCGGAAATTGTCCGGCCCGAGGCGCGAGCCGGGACGGCGCACCTCAACCCTTGAGGAAGGAGGCGGTGTACTCCCAGGCGGCGCCCCGCCGGGACTCCAGGCGGAAGCCGGAGGGCTCGACGAGCGCCACCAGCGCACCCAACCGGATGAAGTCGCTGTCCCGCCGTGACTCGCAGAAGATGGCGCGGCCCCCGACCCGCACCACCCGGGCCAGCTCGGCGACGCATCGGGCCCGCTCGGGCACCTCGCCCAGCATGAGGACGACGACCGCCACGTCGATGGACCCCCCACCGACGGGCAGCCCGGTGGCGTCACCCTGGACGTAGCGCACCCGGCGGGACCTCGTGCGGGCACGGGCGAGCTGCAGCATCCCGGCCTGGAGGTCGAGAGCGACGACCAGTCCGTCGTCCCCGACGCCTGCGGCGAGGGCACCCGTGAAGTACCCCGGGCCGCAACCGATCTCGAGCACCGTCTCCCCGCCCGACAACCCGAGGCGCCCCACCGTCCGCGATGGCGGCTGCACGATCCGTCGCAGCGGGTTGAGCAGCGATCCGGCTCGCTCGACCGGGAAGATCCTGCCCCGGGCGAGGCCGTAGCCGGGGTCCGAGGCCGATCGGCGGGGCGCCACTCGGCGAAGTGTGACGCAAGAGACGGTCGGTCGCCAACGACGCCCCGAGACGACTCCCCCGACCCCACCGACCGGGCGCGGCCACGCATCGAAGACGCAGCCACCCCGAGCCCACGCCCCGGTCGGTCACCCTCGCTCGAATTCGCCGAGCGTTCGGGGCGGGTCCTCTATGGTCGGCCCCCGATGGGCGGGGTCGTCGCGGTCGATGCCGGCACCACGGGGGTGCGCGCCCTCGCCGTCGACGAGGGCGGCGAGATCACCGACATCGCCTACCGGGAGCTGACCCAGCACTACCCGCGGCCGGGCTGGGTGGAGCACGATGCAACGGAGATCTGGGGACACGTGCGTTCGACGGTCGCCGAGGTGGTAGAGCGGTCCGGCCGCGGGCGACCGGCCGCCATCGGGATCACGAACCAACGCGAGACCGTCGTCGCGTGGGACCGCCGCACCGGCGAACCCCTTCACGCCGCCATCGTCTGGCAGGACCGCCGGACGGCCGCCCGCTGCCGAGAGCTGGACGAGGCCGGGCACCTCGACGCGGTGCGCCAGCGGACCGGGCTCGTCCTCGATCCCTACTTCTCCGCCACCAAGATGGAGTGGCTCCTCCGACACGGGGGCCTCGCGGCCGTCCCGGCGGACCGGCTTGCGCTCGGGACCGTCGACGCCTGGGTGCTCTGGAAGCTGACCGGAGGTCCGAGGGGTGGGGTGTTCGCCACCGATCCCTCCAACGCGAGCCGCACCCTCCTCTACGACATCGTCGAGGGCCGATGGTCCGAGGAGCTGGCCGGCGTCTTCGGCGTCCCCCCCGAGGCGCTCCCAGACGTGCTGGCGACGTGCGGCCGCTTCGGGCTGGCCTCCGAGGACATCCCGGGCGTCGCCGGCGCGCCGATCGGCGGGATGGCGGGCGACCAGCAGGCGGCCCTCTTCGGCCAGGCCTGCTTCGAGCCGGGCATGGCCAAGGCCACCTACGGGACCGGGACCTTCGTGCTCACGAACGTCGGTCAGGACTGCCCCGTTCCCGTCGACGGCCTGGTCACGACGATCGCCTGGGACCTCGCAACGGGCAGCGGGCCGACCTACGCGCTCGAGGGGTCGACGTTCGTGTCTGGCGCGGCGATCCAGTGGCTGCGCGACGAGCTCCGCGTCATCGAGGCGGCCGAGGACATCGGACCGCTCGCCCGCTCGGTGCCAGACGCCGGCGGGGTCGCCTTCGTGGCCGCCCTGAGTGGGCTCGGGAGCCCGTGGTGGGACCCGACGGCCCGGGGTGCGGTCTTCGGGCTGACCCGGGGAGCCGGTCGGGCGCAGCTCGCCCGTGCCGTCGTCGAGTCCATCGCGTACAGCGTGCGGGCGATGGTGGAGGCAATGGACGGGGCCGGGCCGGCCCCCGAGACGCTGCGGGCCGACGGCGGGGCCTCGGCGATGGACCTCCTGCTCGAGCTCCAGGCGGACCAGCTCGGCATCCCCGTCGCCCGGCCCACCTCGGTCGAGACCACGGCCCTCGGCGCGGCGATGCTGGCCGGGCTGAGCTCGGGGGTCTGGGGCTCGCTCGACGAGCTGGCGTCGTTGTGGTCCCTCGATCGGGAGTTCGAGCCGAGCGGGGACAAGACGCTCGGCGATGCCCAGTACGCGGCGTGGCGCCGCGCCGTCGAGCGGTCGATGCGCTGGGCCGGGGACTAGGAGGCCGACGCCTCGGCCGCGCCGAGGTCCTCGACCGGCTCCCCGCGTTCGACCAGCTGGTCGACGTAGGGTCGCCCGGCGAGCGCCGCGATCTGCACCATGAGGCCGTCGGTGAAGCTCCGCAGACGCTCACTCGAGGTGCGACCGGTCTCGGCGTCGACCAGCCCGGCTGAGTCGAAGCTGAGCGGGGCGCCGAAGCGGATCGCGACCGGTCGGAAGGGGCGGAGCATCCGTGCACCGCGGGGCTGGATCGCGTCGGTCCCGTCGATGCCGACCGGGACGACCGGCACGCCACACTCGAGCGCCAACCGGGCGACGCCGGTGCGCCCCCGATGCACCTTCCCATCGGTCGAGCGCGTCCCCTCGGGGTAGAGGGCGACGACACCGCCCGCCTCGAGCACGCCCCTGGCGGTCGCGAGCGCACGCGCCGACGCATCGCCGCCGCCGCGCTGGATCGGGATCTGCCCGACCGCCCGGAAGAACCACGAGGTGCGTCTGGCGTCGAAGTACTCCGCCTTGGCGAGGAACGTGACCCGACGCCGGACGACGAGCGGGAGGAAGAGCGAGTCGCAGAAGGACTGGTGGTTCGCGGCCAGGATCGCTGGGCCCGAGCGCGGGACGTTGGCGCGGCCCTGGACGCGCACCTTGAACAAGAGCCGGAGCAACGGCGCGAGGAGGGCCTTCACGGCCCAGTAGGCCACGGCCAAACGGTACCCCTGGTGCCCGAGGTGACGCTGGGCGAATGGCAAAGGTGGCGCGCCGGCAGCCCACGCTGGGTGGCTGTCCCTTCCCCGGGCGCCGATGGCCGGGCCGCCGGGGTGGATCGGTCCATGGCTCCTTGGGCTCCGTGCCCTTCGACGCCCCCCCGTCGTCGGGGCGCGACCGTTGCCGAGGCGCGCAGGTCGGCCGGTGGATCCCCCGCTCAGGCGAGCTTGGTCAGGCTCCGCCTGAGGTTGCGCACGGCCTGGCCGATGCGCTTCTCGTTCTCGATCAGGGCGAAGCGGACATGGCCGTCACCGCCGGGCCCGAACCCCATCCCCGGGGAGACGGCCACCTCGGCGTCGCGCACGAGGAACTTCGAGAACTCGAGCGAGCCCATCTCGCGATAGGGCTCGGGGATGGGCGCCCAGACGAACATGGTCCCCCGGGGACGCTCCAGCTCCCAACCGATCCGGTTGAGCCCGTCGCAGAGCGCGTTGCGGCGCGCCTGGTAGGTCTCGTTGATCTCCTTGGGGTAGTCGGGCGCCTCGTTCAGGGCCACGATGGCGGCGATCTGGATGGGCTGGAAGGTGCCGTAGTCCAGGTAGCTCTTGAGCTTCGTGAGGGCCTGGACGATCTGGGCGTTCCCGACCAGGAAGCCGACCCGCCACCCGGCCATGGAGAAGGACTTGGTCAGGGTGTAGAGCTCCACCGCCACGTCCTTGGCCCCGGGAACCTGGAGGATCGAGGGAGGCCGGTAGCCGTCGAAGCCCAGGTCCGCATAGGCGAAGTCGTGCACGAGCACGACCTCGTGCTCCCGGGCGAAGTCCACCAGGCGCGCCATGAACGCCAGGTCAACGCAGGTGGTCGTCGGGTTGTGGGGGAACGAGACGACGATCACCCGGGGCTTGGGCCACGTCGCGTCCCAGGTCTCCACGAGCGATGCGAAGAACGCCTCCCCCGGTCCCCCGCCCTGCCCTCCGGCCCCGGCGCGCTCGGGTGTCCCCAGGGGGATCTGGTGCACCTCGGCCCCGGCAAAGAGCGGAGCGTAGATGTGGATCGGGTACGAGGGGGCGGGAACGAGGGCCGAGTCCCCCGGTGACACCAGGACCCACATCACATGGGACAGGCCCTCCTTGGCCCCGATGGTCGTCACCACCTCCCGGTCGGCGTCCAGCTCCACGCCCCAGTTCCGCTGGTACACCTCGCAGACGGCCTGGCGGAGGTTGGGAATGCCCCGGGACGCCGAATAGCGGTGGTTCCGCGGGTTGCGCACCGCCTCGGCCAGCTTCTCGACCGCCACGGCCGGCGAGGGGAGGTCCGGGTTCCCGAACCCGAAATCCACGATGTCGGCGCCCCTCCGGCGGGACTCCTCCTTCAAGGCGTTCATCGCGGAGAACACGTACGGCGGGAGATCGTTGATGCGTCGGAGCTCCATGCGCAACGCTAGCCCGTTGGTTGCCGGCCCACTGCACCTGGAGAGACGGGGGCGCCGGCCTTCGCTACCGTAGGGGCGGCAGCACCGGACCGGAAGAAGGGCAGGACCTGCAGTGTCCACGACCGACGACGCCGTCCGCCGCGCCGGCGCCCACCGCCACGGCGCGGCGGCCCACGACCACCGGCTCCCGGCACTTCCCGACCGGGTCGACATCTTCGACACCACGCTGCGCGATGGGAGCCAGCAGGAGGGCCTCT